>NZ_JAJOIL010000028.1 GCF_021209385.1 Seleniivibrio sp.
TGCGTATCCTTTCTTAGCAAGGATGTTAGTGATTGCTGCTGTCAGTGATGTTTTACCGTGGTCAACGTGGCCGATTGTTCCGACGTTAACGTGAGGTTTTGTTCTTTCAAATTTAGACTTGGCCATTGTTAATCTGTCCTCCTGAAAAGAAGATAAAGCCCACGACCGGACTCGAACCGGTGATCTCGTCCTTACCAAGGACGTGCTCTAGCCACCTGAGCCACGTGGGCATATAAAAAAAAACAGACGTAACGGTATCGTCCGTCTTTCATACAGCTTGTTTTCTGAGTAAAAAAAAGCGGGTAACGGGATTCGAACCCGTGACCCTCAGCTTGGAAGGCTGATGCTCTAGCCAACTGAGCTACACCCGCATTTTTTCGTCAAAAAGTGGGGAGAGAAGGATTCGAACCTTCGAAGTCGTTCGACAACAGATTTACAGTCTGCCCCCTTTGGCCGCTTGGGTATCTCCCCTCACGTGGCAGCTGAGAGCTGCACACAGAGTCCGTGAAACAAAAAAAAGCTGGTGAAAGGAATTGAACCCTCAACCTACTGATTACAAGTCAGTTGCTCTACCGATTGAGCTACACCAGCTTACCGTGAAACGGAGGTGAATATTATCTTTTAACGTTATGGATGTCAAGAGTTTTGTTGAAAAAAAATTAAAGTTTTTTAAATTGACCTGAAACGCCGTAACAACAGGACTTTAAACATAATTATACGTTATCCGGCAGAATGTTCCATAGCTTTTTTTATAAGCACCCGCACTCCTTCGCTCTGGAGAGCATAGAAGACCTGTTTTCCGGATTTTTTCCATGTAACAAGTTTTGAATTGCGGAGAATGCGAAGCTGATGTGAAACGGCAGACTGTGAAACGCCCGCCAGTTCAGCTATATCCGCAACACACAGTTCCGACAGCGAAAGCGCGTACAGAATCTTGACTCTGGTATGGTCGCTTAATATTTTAAAGACGTCGGACATATTTAATGTGACGGATTCAGGAGGCATCCTGTCCTTCATATTAGGGAGCATATCCTCCATCGGTTCCGATAATTGAAAAATGTCGTCAGTCATTAGACCTTCCTCTCCCCCTTTGACAAAGGGGGATAAAGGGGGATTTTATCTCTATCATACAAATCCACCCCAGCCCTCCTTTCACTAAAGGAGGGTGCAAGACATCATATGAGCGTTTATTCAGGTGTGCATAATAGTATTACATAGGTTATACTGTCAATATTTACATTGCATATTGACATAAGCGAATAATATATCATAATGATAAGTTCTTAATTGTTTTTACATTAACTTACTCAGTCAATAATTTTATGGAGAATATATATGAACATTCAGCAAATGATGAAACAAGCGCAGAAAATGCAGAAGAAAATGGAAGAGGCGCAGGCGGAAGCAGCTCTGGAAGTTGTTGAAGCCACTGCCGGCGGCGGTATGATAACCGTCAAAGTTAACGGAAAGCAGGAGATCGTCAGCATAGCCATCGAAAAGGACGTTGTTGACCCTGAAGACGTTGAAATGCTGCAGGATCTCATTCTTGCGGCAGTTAACGAGGGACTCAAAAAATCTCAGGAAGTTGTTCAGCAAAAGATGTCTGCCGTAACGGGCAACCTCGGAATCAATTTTCCCGGCATGTTCTAAGCACCCATAATACTATATGAAGAACAGGATCTTTGAGCGCTGCGTGGGCGAACTTTCAAGACTGCCCGGCATAGGAAGAAAAACTGCCGTGCGTCTTGCACTCCATCTTCTGAAATCCGACGCCCAGCTTGTCAAAAACCTTGCCGAGAGTATGACAGAGCTTAAGGAGAAGACCGTTTTCTGCAGAATATGCGGAAATCTCTCCGAAGAGCCGATATGTCACATCTGCCACGACAGCTACCGCCAGAACGGTCAGCTTTGCGTCGTTGAAGAGGCTAAGGATATCTTTGTACTCGAAAACACCGGTTTTTTCCGCGGACGCTACCATGTTCTTGGCGGGCGCATCTCGCCTCTGGACGGTATAGGTCCGCAGGATCTCACCATAGACAGGCTTATTGAACGCATACCTGAAGAAAACATAACAGAGGTAATCATCGCCACGAACCCTGACATTGAAGGGGAGACAACGGCAATATACCTTTCAAAAATCCTGAAAAACAAAAACGTCCGTGTTACAAAAATTGCAAGCGGCGTTCCCATCGGAACAAACCTTGAATACACGGATGAGCTGACGCTGTTTAAAGCAATGGAACAGCGCACCGAAATCCATGAATAAAAACGGAATAAACATAAATGTCCAAAGAAATAATAGTAAACTCCACGCTCAGCGAGGCTCGCGTGGCGGTTCTGGAGAACGGAAACCCTGCCGAAATACTGATTGAGCGCGCGCACAACAAGAACGTTGCAGGAAATATATATAAAGGACGTGTCATAAAAGTACTGCCCGGCATACAGTCGGCATTCGTTGACATAGGTCTTTCAAAGGCGGCATTTCTGCCCGCAGCAGACGTCTATGTGGAAAACGGGGAGCGCGTCAGCTTTCTGGAGGCTATGGACGGAATGCAGGACGAGGCGGAAGTTGACACAATTGCGCCGGAACCGAAAGAAATTCCTCCTATCGAACAGCTCATTAAAGAGGGTCAGGAGATCGTCGTTCAGGTGGCAAAAGAATCCATCGGACAAAAGGGTGCAAGGCTTACCACCCACCTGACGGTTCCGGGACGTTACATCGTTCTCATGCCCGGATACGAACATGTCGGGGTTTCACGCAAAATTGAAGAGGAAGAGGAACGGGAACGCCTGCGCCTTATCCTTAAAGATATAAAGAAAGAAGGCATGGGGCTTATTGCCCGCACAGTCTCTGCAGGACACGACCGCGAAGAGATAGTAGCCGACCTTGACTATCTGGAACGTCTCTGGTCGAAGATAATGGATAACATGGCGGCATCAAAAGCGCCCTGCATGGTTTACGAGGATCACGGACTCATATTCCGCATCCTGCGCGACACCGCCACAGCGGACGTGAGCCGCATAATCATCGACAATAAGGCTGACTACCTTAAAATTAAATCGTTCCTTCGGGAATACATGCCCGACATGAACATTGAAGTAACGCTGTATAACAACGACATCCCGATATTCGACTATTACAACATCGAAATAGAGATAGGGCGCATACTTGACAAAAAGGTATGGCTGAAATCCGGCGGATACATAGTAATAGATCAGGCGGAAGCCCTCACCGTTATCGACGTTAACACCGGAAAATTTGTCGGCAAAAGAAACTTTGAAGACACTATCCTGAAAACAAACCTCGAAGCC
Source organism: Seleniivibrio sp. (assembly GCF_021209385.1). GTDB lineage: Bacteria > Chrysiogenota > Deferribacteres > Deferribacterales > Geovibrionaceae > Seleniivibrio. Next base: position 3,313 of record NZ_JAJOIL010000028.1, read on the forward strand.
TCAAAAGAGATAGCATGGCAGCTGCGTCTGCGCAACATAGGCGGCATAATCATCGTCGATTTCATCGATATGGCGAAAGAGGAAAACCGTCAGAAGGTTCTTAAAACCATGGATCTGGAGCTGAAAAACGACAGAGCCAAAGCAAGCGTTGTGAACATCTCACCGCTGGGACTGGTTGAAATAACCAGAAAACGCGTTCAGGAGAGCCTTTCCCGTTCGCTTAGCGAACCCTGTCCCTATTGCGAGGGACGCGGAATTGTTAAGAGCAAGCTCACCGTCTGCTATGACATACTGCGCGAAGTGCGCAGGATAGCCCCTTTCTTCCGCGACAAAAAAGTCTATATTGAGGCGCATCCCGATGTGGTTGACCTTCTGCTGGACGACGAAAAGGAATCGCTGGATGAAATAGAGCTTATGATGAGCATAGAGGTGGAGGTCATGCCTAACGAGACCTTCCACATACACGATTACGAAGTAACACCAATGGACTAATAATGTACAACAGACAGGACGCATTTTACAAAAAGGCAAAGCGCGAAGGCTACCGCAGCCGCGCCGCCTATAAACTTATTGAACTTAACAAGAAATACGAGATATACCGCAACGGTCACAACGTGCTGGACGTTGGCTGTGCGCCCGGCGGATGGACACAGGTCGTTCTGCAAATGTCAAAGACCCGCGTGGTCGGTGTCGACCTGCTGGAAACCGGCGACATGGAAATGGAACGTTTCAAATTCATTCTCGGCGACATCACAACACAGGAGACTGTGGATGAGGTTCTTGCCGCCTGCTCCGGTTACGACGCTGTCATTTCGGATGCTGCGCCGAATACATCCGGCTCAAAGCTTCTCGACCATGTGAACTCCATAGAGCTTGTGCGCAAGATATTCTATTTCGCCTGCTCGGTGCTGAAACCCGGCGGAAACTTCATCTGTAAAGTATTCGAGGGCGAAGACAGGGATGCTCTTGTGAAAGAGATGAAGGTGCATTTCGATTTCTGCAAGCATATACGCCCCGAAGCCACGCGCAAAGGCTCGTTTGAGATGTATATAATCCTTAAAGGTTTCAAAGGACTGCCGAAAAATGAACAATGATCTTTTAGAAGTACTCAGGCTCGTTTCCGAAGGATCTATGAACGCTGAACAGGCATTTGAAAAGATTCAGGGATTCACAAACGGAAGCGAATTTAAAATAGACACCGACAGAAAAAACCGCGTAGGTTTTGAAGAGGTGGTTTACGGACGGGGAAAAACCGTAGCGCAAATAGTTTCCATATCAAAAACATATGCTGAAAAAGAATTGAACTTAGTCTGCACGGGACTGTCTGATGAAAAGCTGAACGAACTCAGAGAACTATGCCCCGACTGCACTTTCGTTCCGGAAGCCGGTATCATGAAGCGTTTTCTGAAACCTATTGATGCAAAAGATGGTTCTGTCGCCGTAATAACCGCCGGAACAAGTGACCTGAAAGTAGCGAAAGAGGTGCAGGAAATTCTGGAGTTTTGCGGGGTTCGTGCTGAACTTTATGCAGACATCGGCGTGGCAGGAATACACAGATTTTTAAGCCACAAAGATGATATATTGAGAGCGGACGTTATAATCGTTATCGCGGGAATGGAAGGCGCTCTGCCCTCCATCACAGGCGGAATTTTCCCCCAGCCTGTAATCGCGGTTCCAACCTCCGCCGGATACGGAACGGCATTAAACGGTTTCACAGCTCTGTTTGCGATGTTGACAAGCTGCGCGGCAGGGCTTACAGTGGTAAACATAGATAATGGCTTCGGTGCCGCCATGGCGGCTGTGCGGGTTATAAACATTCTGAACCTGCGTAAAAACCGCTAAGAGAGCCTTGCGCCACCTTATTCGCATATTCGGATTTTAATACTTAGTGTACTTTACACAATTTTCCTATGGCATTTTTTGGGACATACTGCTAACTTATGTCCATTATACAGTGATTCTATTAAAATTTATTTTAAAAAAACGGAGGAGAAAAATGCCCAGACCATCTAAGCCTAGAGTTATAGGCGCAAAACCCGAGATCTCAAGTTTTAAACCCAGAGGTATAGCCGCAAAAAAACTTAAAGCGGTAAACCTTACACTGGACGAGTTTGAAGCAATCCGCCTTGCGGACTATCAGGGGCTTTCACATGAGGACGCAGCTGTTCTTATGAACATTTCACGCCCCACTTTCTCAAGACTTGTTGAGAAAGCAAGAATTAAAGTTGCATCTTTCATCATCGAAGGTTCCGAGCTGAACATTTCCGGCGGAAACGTACAGTTTCAGGAAAGAGGATGCAGCGTCTTCAAACAGGATCTGCCTGAAAGCAGAATAGAAAGACGCAAACACTCTGCGGCAGCTTTAGAAAGCAGCTACTGCTGATAAGCTAAAAAATTTAGGCGACCGAAAGGTCGCCTTTTTTATTCAATTTCAAAATTTTATCCATCCATCCGGTCGGCAAAGCCTCCCTTCACTCACGCAAGCGGATTTCACCCTGAAACATTCACCGCAGAAATGCGAAGCATATGAGCGACAACCATCAATGCTGACGTTCACCTGCAATAATAAGTACAAACGGTTTCTTAACCTTATCAGGTATCGCCGCAGCTATCTCTTTTGCGCTGCCGCGATATGTCTTCTCGTCAGGCATACCCAAATTGAAAGACATGCTCATGGGACGGTCTATGAATGAAACTTCCTCTATAAGCTGGTTTGCGTGGTAAGGTCTTTCAAACAGGACAACCGTATCCTTGTTGTTCATAACTCTATCCATGAATTTCTTACGAAGAACGCCGTCCTTGGGCGGAAATCCCGCAAAATAGAATCTTTCGGAAAAATATCCTGAAATCGACAGAGCGGCAGTTATAGACGAGGGTCCGGGGACGGACACAACGTTAAAGCCTGCTTCCCAAGCCATGTTCACAAAGTCATAGCCTGGGTCTGCGACACAGGGCGTACCTGAATCGCTCATAAGAAGGATATTCTCGTGTCCCTTGCAGATATCCAGCAAAAATTCCTTATCGCGGTCGAGAGAATGTTCGTTCAGAAGCATCTGCTCCTTGTCGCGAAAGCCTGACGCAGCGAGCATCCTGCCCAGATTGCGTTTGTCCTCACCTATTATAAGGGAGCATTTTTCAACCACTTCAAACAGATATGCGGGTGAACCGGCATATTCGCCACTGATGCTTGTGCCTGCTATATAAAGCGTCTTCATGCTTTTATCACTTCCAGCCCGCCCAGATAGGGTCTGAGGGCGTTGGGAACGGTAATGGAACCGTCTTCGTTCTGATAGTTTTCAAGCACGGCTACAAGGGTTCTGCCCACTGCAAGCCCTGAACCGTTCAGGGTGTGAGCGAACTCAACCTTTTTGCCGTCCTTTCTGCGAAGGCGGATTGATGCGCGGCGCGCCTGATAGTCCACGAATGTTGAACAGGAGGATATCTCCCTGTATGTGTTTGCGGACGGGAGCCAGACCTCAATGTCATAAGTCTTGGCAGATGAAAAACCTATATCGCCGGAACAGAGGGTCATAACTCTGTATGGCAATTCCAGCGTGCGCAGTATATTTTCTGCTGAATCAAGCAATTCCGCAAGTTCATTATCAGAATCTTCGGGAGCTGTTATCTTAACAAGCTCAACTTTGTTGAACTGGTGCTGACGGATAAGTCCGCGAACGTCTTTTCCGTGTGAACCGGCTTCCCTGCGGAAACATGCGGAGTATGAGCAGTGGCGGATTGGCAGTTCGTTTTCGGGGATTATCTCTCCGCTGTAAAGGTTCGTAACAGAGACCTCTGCCGTGGGAATAAGATAAAGTTCATCACGCTCACATTTAAAGAGTTCCTCTTCAAACTTGGGAAGCTGTCCTGTTCCGCGCATTGCGTCCGCGTTGACAAGATAGGGTGCAAGCACTTCTTTGTATCCGCGCTCTGCGTGGGTGTCCAGCATTAAGTTGATGAGCGCTCTTTCAAGCTTTGCGCCCATACCCATATATGCGGTGAATCTTGATTTCGCGATCTTCGTTCCGCGTTCAAAATCCAGAATTTTAAGGTTTTCGGCAATGTCCCAGTGGGCTTTGGGTTCAAAAGAGAATTTTTTGGGTTCGCCCCATGTCTTATAAAGCACGTTCTCAGTTTCGTCTTTTCCCACAGGCACTTCGTCTTTGACGAGGTTCGGAAGATTGAGAAGCATCTCCTCCATCTTTGTCTGAATCTCGCCGAGGGTCTTGTCATTGGCATCGATCTCGTCGCCGGCAAGGCGCATCTTCTCCTGAATTTCGGAGATGTCGCCGCCCTCTTTGCGTATTCTGCCTATTTCTTTGCTTACGGTGTTGCGCTCGCTCTTCAGCTCGTCGTTCTTAGCCTGAAGTTTTTTACGCTCCGCATCCAGAGCCAAAAGTCCGTCAAAGTCAAAATTTGCTCCTCTGTCGGCAGTCTTTTTGCGGGCAATATCCGTATTCGCAATTATATATTTGATGTCAAGCATTTTGTCAGGCTCCTTTTTTATCCAGTCTCTTCTGTACCTTGTCCAGAAGAACAACAAGCTGTTTCGCAACATCTTTTGCATATTTTGTGTCTGGCTTCTCTTTCAAAAGCTGGTTGAAATATTTGAGAGCCTCGTTCTCTTTACCGTCCTGTTTCGCATAGTACAAGCCGTATTCGTAAAGAGCGTCTTCGTATGCGTTGGTGTCTTTATATCTTTCGATGATGTAATCAAGTCTTTTGATGCCCGCCTGCGGCTCCCCTATGCGGATATAGAATTTTCCGACATAAAGTTCTCTGTCTGCCAGCATGTTGCGCAGTTCAACTATCTTTTTGGTCAGATCGTATTCCTTTGCAAACGCAGGGTCTTTCTCCCTCAGTGTCGAGAAGCTTTTAAGCGCTCCCTCTGCGGCGGCCATGTCTCTGTCAACTTTGTCTATCAGAGCATAATGGGAAAGACCGAGTCTGAGCATTGCCGTATTGGCATCTTCCGAAGTACTGTAAACATCAAGATACTGCTGATAAGCGGGTATCGCTTCGGGGTATCTTTTGCTCATGAAATATGAATCCGCAAGAAAAAGCTGTGCTTTTGCAGCCATATCGGGAGATTCAGCCTCCATAATGGAGTTCTCGAACATCGGGATAGCCTCGTCGTAGTTCTTTTTCTGGAAATAAGCGAGACCTTTCTGCATACTCTCATCTGCCGTAAGATGCGGCTGGGGTTTTGTACAGGAAAAAAGTGCGGCGGCTGCCAGCATGAAAACAAAAAGCTTTTTCATCATATCACCATGTATTGTCAGTTATTTCGCAATAAATATCGGGATAAACTATCCTTTTAATTCTGCATCTGTAAGGACCGAAGCCTCTGTCGGCAAGCCCGCCTATTATATAGGTGCGCCCGTCGATCTCCGGAGCCTGAAAAACCGCCCTGCCCTGAAGAATGAATTCCGACTCTTCGCTTTCGCCTTCGACCCACGCGATTATGTCGTCTTTTCTCATTGATTTCAAGCGGGTATTGGTGTTCTCTTTCTGCAGTTTCTGCAAAACCTTAATGCGTCTGTTCACTTCGCGCTTGCCCACAGGCTGTCCGAGGTTATAAGCGGAAGTTCCCTTCTCTCTGTAATAAGGGAAAAATCCCGCGAAATCCGGCTTATGTTTTTTCAGAAAAGCGATAAGCTCATCAAAATCCGCCTCCGTCTCCCCTGGAAAACCCACTATCATAGTGGTGCGCAGGAAACTTTTCGGGTCTTTTCTGCGTATGGCAGTGAAAACCTTATCTATCATCTCAGGATTCGATTTCCGTTTCATCGCCTTAAGCATCTTAGCGCTGTAGTGCTGAACCGGAATATCGAAATAGCTTAGTATCTTATCCGAAGAGCAGATAGTATCTATGAGTTCTTCGTCCACTCCGTCGGGGTTCATGTACATCACTCTGACAGTGAAATCGCCCTCAATGTTCTCTATTTTCTTCAGAAGCGGAACTATCTCTTTACGTCCGTAAAGATCGGTTCCGTATTTCGTGTTGTCCTGCGAAATGATTATTATCTCTTTAACACCCTGTTTAACAAGGTTTTCAGCCTCTGCAAGAATATCCTCAACGGGACGGCTGACGAGCTGTCCGCGGATTCCGGGGATAGCGCAGTAAGAGCATTTATTGTTGCATCCTTCCGATATCTTAAGATACGCAAAATATGGGGTATTAGCTATCAGGCGCGCGGTACCGTAATTTTTCGGGCGCTCGCCGGTGCCGTTCAGAAAACCTATGACTTTATCGAGTTCGCCCACTCCGGTGAAAAAATCAATCTCCGGCATCTCTTTGAGCAGTTCCAGCTTATACCGCTCGCTCATGCATCCGGTAACGATAAGTTTCGCATCCTTATGTTTGCGTCTGCTCATCTCAAGTATGTTGTCGATTGCCTCGGCAACTGCCGGCTCTATAAATCCGCAGGTGTTTACTACAATAGCGTCGGAATCTTCGGGAACGTGGGTTATCTCATAACCTTCGTCCTTGATGGAACCCATAAGATATTCCAGATCCACCTGATTTTTTGAACAGCCGAGGCTGATGAATGAAATTTTTTTATTTTTGTCTTTCAAAGAACACCTTTATGTTGTCACAATCGGTCTTTATCTGAGCCTTAAGCTCGTCCACCGATCCGAATTTTCTGTCGTGACGGATGAAATGCACTATCTCCGCCTCAATATATTTTCCGTAGAGATTTCCTGAAAAGCCGAACAGGTTCACCTCTACCCTTTTTTTAAGTCCGGAACCAACTGTCGGGCGTTCGCCTATATAAAGCGCGCCGTTGTAATATGTTCCGTCAATGTTCACTTTTGCGGCATAGATGCCGTTCATGGGGATAAGTTCGTTCAAAGGTTCAATGTTCGCGGTGGGAAAACCTATGCCGGTTGCGATGCCGTCACCCTTTACAACTGTTCCGCCTATTGCAAAATTACGCCCCAGAAGAGTGTTTGCACAGTCTATCTCTCCTTCTGTGAGACATTTGCGTACGTTCGTACTGGACGCGGTCATACCGTTTATCTCGACCTTAGGCACCTGAATGGCGGTAAAACCGAGCCTGTTGCTGAGATGCACCAGAAAATCGAACGACCCCGTTCTTCCCCGCCCGAAGCGGTAATCATAGCCCACAACGATGAATGATGCACGCATCTTCTTCACCAGAAACTCGCTTACGAATATCTCAGGGTTGATGCCCGCCAGATGTTCGTCGAAATTCATAAGAAAAAGTTTGTCCGCGCCGAGTTTTTCAAACTCGCGTATCTTCATGTCAAGTGTGGATATAAGACGTATGTCCGCACCGAAAAATTTCAGCGGGTGCGGCTCAAATGTAACAAGGGCGCTCTCAAGTCCCTTCTCCTTTGCAAGACTCACCGTGCGGCGTATAAGCTGTGCGTGTCCCTCGTGCACGCCGTCGAAGTTGCCAAGACTGACAACCATATTTCTTTCCGACTGAAAAGAGGATATATTTCTGATTATTTCCATCTATGTAATATGCCAGACACATTAATTTAATCAATCAGAATTTGACATAAAAACATCAATTCTGCATGGTTTTTTCACCAAATACCGTACATAAAAAAAATATAACATTTTGAATCTCTTAAATGTAAGTTTAATATTGACATAATAGTATCTTGTCCATAATATTCATATATTCATTTTTCGCGGAGGTTTTATTATGGAAGAATGGTTCGCACTGTACTCAGAAAAGCTCAAGGCGATCGGACACCCCATCAGACTCAAGCTTATGGTCGGACTGATGAGCAACGAGTGCAACGTTACCAAAATCTGCAAAGGGCTTGATATTCCTCAGGCCACAACAAGTCAGCATCTTGCAATACTCAAGAACAAAGGGCTGATCAAAGGTAAAAGGTCCGGAACAAGTATTTGCTACAGCATCGCCGACGACGGCATCAAAGCTATGATTAAAGAACTTATGGAGAAGACAGGATGCGTTTCCCCGTGCGAGGGTTCACACTAAGCCTTGCGCTGCTTTTGGCGGCAACACAGGCAAATGCGGCCGCGCTCACCTTTGCAGAGGCAAAGGAGACGGCTCTTAAAAATTCGAACGTCATAAAGTCCTACAGGGCAGACGAAGAAGCAGCCGGCTATGCAAAAAATCAGGCTGTGGGCAGTTATCTTCCCAATATCAGTCTGCACCAGACGCTCATGAAATCCGACGAACCGGGCACCGCCGCATTCGCAACAGCGAAGCAGGGCAGGTTCGACAATGCGTATTTTATGAACCAGATGGCAAGCATGGCAAGCCCGGACACCGTTACAACCTACACCACACAGGTGCAGGTGATGCAGCCCATATTCATGCAGGGACAGATATATTACGGCATAAAACAGGCTGACAAGGCATATCAGGCAAGCCGTATGCAGACGGAACGGGCTACGCAGTTCACACTGTATAACCTGCACATGGCGTTTTACGGGCTGGCTCTCGCCGAAAAGGCGCTGGACACCGCAAACCACTCATACGAACGCACAAAAAGATACTACAGGAACGCTGCGGATTTCTTTAACAACGGTCTCATCGTTAAAAGCGACCTGATGGTATCCGAAAGCTACCTGCTGATGAACGAGCAGGCTGTCAAAGAAGCGGAAAAACAGCACGCGGTTGCCATGAGCAACCTGCAAAGGCTTCTTGACACCGACGAACCTATCAAGGTTGTATGGACAACACCTGAACTGGAATTTTCCGAGGATATTTCAAAGTATACCGACACGGGACTGAAAAACAGACAGGATCTCGCCGCAATGCAGAAATATCTGGATTCAGCGGAACTGGAGACAAAAAAGGCTAAATCAGCCCTTCTGCCCTCTGTATATCTTTTTGCGGACTATCAGAGAAACGACGATAAATTCATGGGCGACAACGGTGACGGAACAACCTACGGAATTCAGGCGGATCTGAACCTTTTCAAAGGTTTCGGAGACTATAACAAAATCAGCGAAACCAAAAGCAGACAGATAGCACTTATGCACCAGATCGCAGACAAAAAACTCGAGATCAAATCCGAGATAAAAAACTCTTATTACGGCGTGATAGCCGCTTCTAAACAGATCGAGGCTTCAAAAAAACGTGTGGAGGCGGCACAAACCGCACTCATAATCACGGAAAACAGATTTAACGAAGGACTCTCAAAGGTTACTGAACTGCTGGACAGGGAAGTCGACCTCAAACAGGCAGAGCTTTCTCTCTATGTCTCCGAATATCAGGAGATAGTCGAGAAAGCCGGACTTCATCTGGCCGCCGGAGATTTACACTAAAATTTCATGAGACTGCTTCCCATCAACAGCGAAGCAGTCTCATTATCATTTTTAAAACAAACAGCTTGAAAACTGCACACTATATATTATAATATTTGAATATAATAAAATTAAGAGGATAAAAAATGCTTCGTAAGTTCATTGCCACGGCAGCAATTCTTGCACTTCTGACGGCGTGCGGCGGAAACAAGAAAAGTGACGAAACCGCCCATGCACCGGAAACAGTTAAAGTTAAGCTCCATACCGTGACAGTTACGGATGCGGATGCCACCCGTGTGTTCACAGCCACAGTGTCCAGCGACAAGACAGCACTGATAATCCCCAAAGTTACCGGATACGTTGAACAGATACTTGTTGCCCCCGGACAGCAGGTTAAAGCCGGACAGCTTCTCGCCGTTATAAAAAGCGGAGAGCTTGAGCAGAAAATGGCGTTCGCCGCATCAGGAGAAATGGAAACTAAAAACGCATTCCGCCAGGCGGAGATAGGCTACAAAATGGCTAAGTCCGAGTTTGAGCTTGCTCAGAAGACCTATGAAAGATACTCAAACCTGATCAAAAACAGCAGCGTAAGCAAACAGGAATTCGATCAGGTGGAATCACAGTACAATGTGGCAAAAGAGAACCTCGACCTCGCCGCAGAAAAGGTTCAGCAGGCAAAAATCCGCTCCGGTCAGGCGGGCGCGATGAAAAGCGAAGTGGATACATATCTTTCATATACACAGCTTAAAGCACCTTTCGACGGTATTGTCCTTGAAAAGGATATGGACGCGGGAAACCTTGCAAACCCCGGCAGTCCGATCCTCAAAATCGGCAACAACGTTCCGGTCGTAATAGCCTACATAAGCCAGAACATGATAGAAGAAGTTAAACTCGGCACAAAAGCCCTTGTTTCAATAGATTCACTCGGTGACGAATTTGAAAGCACTGTGCTTGAGATAAGCCCCGACATAGACCCAGCCACAGGCAACTTTAAAGTAAAACTTTCAGGATGCGAAAAGATGGCTCAGGGAATGTTTGCCAAAGTACGCTTCATCACAGGAAAAGAAAAAGTAATCGCCGTTCCGGCGTCAGCGATGGTCACACGCGGTCAGCTCACGATGGTCTTTGTTGACGACAAAGGCAAGGCAGACATGCGCATTGTTAAAACCGGACGCGATTTCGGCGGATTCACAGAGATACTCTCCGGTCTGTCCGCAGGCGAAAAGGTAGTTACTGAAAATGCCGCAATACTTAAATCAGGCGACATTTTAGAGGCTGAGTGATGGAATATCCCGAAAAAAAGAATCTCGCGTCAAAAATAGCCTCGGCGTTCATAACGTCAAAGATAACGCCCCTTCTGGTCATTGCCACCCTGTTCATCGGCATGGTGTCTATCATCATGACACCGAAAGAGGAGGAACCGCAGATAGTTGTTCCCATGGTGGATATCCTTGTTCCATATCCGGGCGCAACGGCAAAGGACGTTGAAAAATCCGTAACGGAGCCGCTGGAAGACATCATCTGGGAGATCCCCGGCGTTGAATACGTCTACAGCACCAGCATGAACGACATGAGCATGGTGATAGTCCGCTTTAAAGTCGGACAGGATGAGGAAAAATCCATCACCAAGCTGAAAGACAAAATAGATTACAACATGGACAGGATGCCACACGGCGTGGAGCCTCCGCTTATAAAGAAACAGTCCATCGATGACGTTCCCCAGATGGCGTTCACCTTCTGGTCGGACAAATATGATTCATACCAGTTGAGGCGTATCGTTTCCGAGGTTGAAAAGAACCTTAAGGAAGTGGATAACGTTTCAAAAACAGAGATAATCGGCGGCTATAAGCGCATGGTGCGCATCGAGCCGAACATAGAGAAACTGAAAAGTTACAACCTCGACCTGTTCAGGCTGTTCAAAGCTGTCGAAATGAGCAATATGTCGCTCAACACAGGCGAGATAACCAAGAATAATAAAGTTCTGTATGTCAGCGCAGGTGGATTTTACAAAGATGCAGACGCTGTGCGGAACATGGTTGTGGGCGTGGCACAGGGCAAAGCCGTCTATATGAAGGACGTTGCAGCCGTCACCGACGGCCCCGAAATTCCCGATCATTTCCTCCTCATGGGCTTTAAAGCATCGAAAGATATGGAACGCTACCCCGCAGTCACCCTTTCCATCTCAAAAAGACAGGGAAGCGATTCGGTTGTGGTTTCGGATGCCGTGCTTCACAAACTCGACGCTATGAAAGGATATATAATCCCGTCTGATGTGAACGTCGAAGTGACAAGAAACTACGGAGAGACCGCATTCGTTAAGGTAATGACACTCATCGAGCACCTTGTGGGCGCTATCATAGCCGTTATTCTCGTAATGAGCATAACAATGGGCTGGCGTGCGGGTGCCGTTGTTTTCGTGGCACTGCCGGTAACGTTCGCACTCACCTTTTTCGTATATTTCATGTTCGACTACACACTAAACAGGGTCACTCTGTTCGCCCTGATATTTGTTGCGGGACTTGTGGTTGACGACGCCATCATCGTTGTTGAAAACATGGAACGTCACTTCCGGCTGGGTGCAAAGAATCTGCTGCAAAAAGCGATTTACGCCGTCGGCGAGGTGGGCAACCCCACAATACTTGCAACTGTGACAGTTATAGTCGCTATCTTCCCCATGGCGTTCGTCCGGGGACTTATGGGTCCCTACATGAAACCCATGCCAATAGGCGCGTCGCTGGCAATGATATTCTCGCTCTTCGTGGCGCTTATCATCACCCCATGGCTGGCTTATAAACTGCTGGCTAGACACGCCGCTAAAAGTAACGAAGCGCCCATTGAGGACGAAGCGGCATACGTTAAGACAACAAAACTTTACAGAATATATAATAAAACCTTTTCCGCTCTTATAGACAGCGCGCGCAACCGTATAATCTTTGCAGTGGTGATGCTTTCTCTGTTCTTCGGCGCATTCGTCTTTATCCCCACGAACCTCGTGGTAATGAAGATGCTTCCGTTCGACAACAAGAATGAAGTGCAGATAGTCATAGACATGCCGGAGGGGACACCTCTGGAGAGGACAAACCTTGTGGCATCCGATGTGGGAAAATACCTCGCCACTGTGGCTGAGGTCAAAGACTATCAGATATATACAGGCATAGCGTCCCCCTACAACTTCAACGGACTGGTTCGCCATTATTTCATGAGGCGCGGACACAACGTGGCGGACATTCAGGTCAACTTCGTTGATAAGAGCGAGCGAAAGCTGGACAGCCACGAGATGGCGAAAAAGCTTCGCGGTCCCGTTCAAGAGATAGGTGCAAAATATAAAGCAAATATCAAGATAGCGGAGGTTCCGCCCGGCCCCCCCGTTCTCTCGACACTGGTTGCAGAAATCTACGGACCTGATGAAAAGACCCGTGCAGATATATCAAGGCAGGTGCTTGACGTTTTCAAAAGTACAAAAGGCGTCGTTGACATAGATACTTACGAAGAGGACGACATGATGCAGTACGACCTTCAGGTTGATAAACAGAAGGCGGCTGTGATGGGCATCTCTTCGGAAATGGTTTCAAAGACCCTTTATATGGCTCTGCAAGGGGCTAAGGTGGGCATACTCCACACCGAAGAGGACAGAGAACCTGTCGATATAGTGGTAAAACTGCCTGAGGACAGGCGGAACGTGATAGAGACCCTTCAGGAGATAAACATAATCTCCATGAGCGGTCAGCCCGTTAGCCTCGGAGAGCTTGTGACCGTGAGGCAGAAGCTTAAAGACAAAGCGATTTATCATAAAAACATGAAACCTGTGACATACGTCGTGGCAGATGTTGCAGGTGAGGTTGAAAGCCCTGTTTATGCGATTCTGGCGATGAAAGACAGAATGTCGCAGATAAAATGGCACGGTCTGGACGTGAAGCAATACTGGACAGGACAGCCGGATACTTACGACCTGCCCTCTGTGAAATGGGACGGTGAGTGGCAGATAACCTATGAAGTATTCCGCGACCTCGGTCTGGCTTTTGCGGCTGTGCTGGTGCTGATGTACTTCGTTCTGGTGGGTTGGTTCCGCTCGTTCGTGACACCACTCATCATGATGGTGCCGATACCTCTGTCACTGCTGGGTATCATCCCCGGACACTTCATATTCGGGCAGTTCTTCACCGCCACCAGTATGATAGGCTTCATAGCTCTGGCGGGTATAATGGTGCGTAACGCCGTACTGCTGATAGATTTCATCGAACATGCGCTGGCAAACGGCAGAACACTGCGCGAGGCGGTAATAGAATCAGGCGCTATCAGAACGCGTCCCGTTGTTCTCACCACCGTCGCAGTCATAACAGGCGCGCTGTTCATGCTCCCCGACCCGATATTTGCGGGGCTTGGCGTATCGCTCATAACAGGTGCCGTGGTGTCCACAGTGCTGACACTGCTCATAATACCTCTTATGTATTTCTTCCATAAGAGGTTTTGGGATAAAGAACATAAAGAATCAAACTAATGAGACTGCTTCGTCGTACCACTCCTCGCAGAGACGTCTTCGCGAGGAGCGTGAGCGACGCGGCGGTCTGACTTCGGAGGAACATAATGTCCATTAAAGATATTTTAAGACTTGTACCAGGAATATTCATACTGGTCAGCGTTGGGCTGACCGTTGCCACTGACAACAAATGGTGGCTTCTGCTGGCAGCGTTCGTGGGGCTCAACCTGCTCCAATCAGCTTTTACAAAGTGGTGTCTGCTTGAAGATATACTGCGCAAAATGGGTATCCGCGAGGTCTGATGAAAACGAGCCCGACAGTTTCTCTGTCGGGCTTAACTTTTTTGTGCTATATATTGCTTCATGAGCATCATCAAACTTGAGATAAACTACAAAAACCTGCTGATAGCTGCCGTAGGCGTCGGTGTGATAGTTCTGCTTTTCAAACTGCAGACCATAATAACCGTATTCGCAATCTCCTTTTTCATCGCATACATGTTCGACCCGCTGGTGGATATTTTCGAGGCTCGCAAAATCCCCAGATATCTGACCATTCTGGTCATGATGGCTATTGCTGCGGCGCTCATTGCTCTCTTTCTGGCATGGCTCATACCCGTTGCCGCATCGGAGATACAATATCTTGCAAACAACTCACAGAACTATATAAATGCGGCGTTCGGATTCGTACAGCACTCGGCAGCAATGCTTAACATCCAGCTTGACGTTGAAGCGGTTAAAGAACACCTTGCTTCCCGCAGTACGGACTATATCAGAGAGATATTCTCCAGCATGTCCTCAATAATGTCTTCCTTCACAAAGGTTACGGGGGTTATTCTGAACGTGGCTCTGATACCCATCCTAGTTTTTTACTTTCTCAAGGATTTCGACAAGATACTGGCGCGTGCGCTGGAGTTTCTGAATCATAAATTTAAAATGGACTTCAAAGGTTACTACACCGAATTTGACAGCATCCTCTCCAAATATTTCAGGGGACAGATAATCGTAGCAATGATACTTGGAGTGCTTTATACGGCTGTTCTCCTCATATCCGGTGTAAAGCCGGCAGTTATAATCGGGGCGATTTCCGGCATACTGAGCATCGTCCCCTATCTCGGATTCATCGTCGGTTTCGGCACTTCCGTTATTCTCGCCGCTCTTCAATACGGTGACATGCTCCATCCGCTGATGGTCATCATCGGTTTTTCAATCGTACAATTCCTTGAAGGCAATTTCATAACCCCCCGTATCATAGGAGGCTCTCTGGGTCTACATCCCACCGCTGTAATTTTTGCTCTGATGGCTGGCGGTTCGTTATTCGGAATAGGCGGAATGATAATCGCCCTTCCTGTGGCGGCTTTCATTCGCGTTCTTATAAGCGAACGTTCTTCAGACTAAGACGACTGATTTTATCCTGACATTTTCTCTTGCAAGTTCGTTATGTTCTGTGTTACATAACGCTTATGAAAATAGACGGTAAACTTTGGATAGATATCAACGGAAACGGGATCGCAGGACACGGCAGAATTAAACTGCTGGAACTGGTGCAGGCGACTGGTTCCATTAAAAAAGCGGCGGAGAGCATCAAGATGAGCTACAAAGCCGCATGGGACAGCATAAACCTGCTTAACGAGATTTACGGTACGCCGCTTGTGGAGAGGCAAACCGGAGGTAAAGGGGGCGGAGGAACCACCCTTACCAAATCCGGACTTGAACTGATTAAAACCTACAACCACTTAAGCCGGCTGCACATGATGTATCTCGGAACACTCACGGAATCAAACAAGCTTGGCGGCGTTATAAAATCCATCGCCGACACCTATGCGCTTGTTGAAACCGACAACGGCGATACCATCGCCGGAACAATGCTTGACCCGGATCTCAAACCGGGCGAAACAGTATCCATTTTCATCAACCCCAAGGACATCATTCTGGTGGACAGTGACAAGCTTAAAACCAGCGCCAGAAACATTCTGAAAACCCAGACAGAAAAGATTTTACCCGAAAAGGACATGACGGAAGTCATTTTGAAGACGGCATCCGGCACCGTGCTGAAACTCAGCATCACAACCGCAAGCTCTGAAAAACTCGGTATTAAACCGGGTATGGAGATTTTTGCACTTTTCAAAACCGCTTCCGCTTTAATAATGAGGTGAAAATATGAAAAAGCTTCTGATCCTTGCCCTTGCACTGGCGCTTTCAACAACCGCCTTTGCAAAAGAACTCAACATCTCCGCAGCAGCTAACCTTCAGTTCGCGCTGGAAGAGGTAGGAAAAGCCTACAAAGCTGAAACAGGTACCGAAGTGAAAGCCGTTTACGGCGCATCCGGCAAACTTGTCGCACAGATACTTAACGGTGCAAAATTCGACATCTTCCTTGCCGCCGACATGGGTTTTGCACAAAAAGCATACGAAGCAGGTCTTACAACCGACAAACCCGTTATGTACGCTCAGGGTCTTCTTGTCCTCTGGTCTAAAAAATACGATATCAAAACCATCGCAGACCTTAAAGACGCCAAATATCAGAAGATAGCCATAGCTAACCCCAACACTGCACCCTACGGCAGAGCAGCTGTTGAAGCCATGAAAAACTCCGGCGTTTACGATGCTGTTTCAGGTAAAATTGTTCAGGGCGAAAGCATCTCCACTATGGACACTTACATTCAGACAGGCGCTGCAGAAGCTGCTTTTGCTGCTAAATCCCACCTTGCAAGCGGCAAAGTGAAAGACGCAGGCGCATGGTTTGACGTTGACAGAAAACTCTACTCACCCATCGAACAGGGCGGTGTAATACTTAAAGCAGGCGACGTTGCCGAATCTCAGAAATTCATGGAATTCCTGACTAAAGGCAAAGGCGCAGATATCATGAAAAAATACGGCTACGCAAAATGAATCAGCTAGAGGCAAAGGTTCTTCATTACCGCACCTCCGGTCAGATTATTCTCTGCGAACTCGAATCTTTCGGGGCGCAGGTCACGGCGGTTATTCTTGACAGCCCCGGCGAACTTGAATATCTGAAAGAGGGAAATGCTCTGAACATTCTGTTCAAAGAGACGGAGGTCATCATCGCCACGGGCGAGATAGGACAGCTCAGTCTTAATAACAGGTTCCGCGCAAAAATAACGGCGATGGAGAAAGGTGATATCTTCACCAGCCTTGCCATTGACTTCGGCACAGGCATGACATCAGTGATAACAACAAAGTCCGCTGAAAGGCTCGGACTTGCGGTCGGAACTGAGGTTACAGCCCTTGTGAAGGCAAACGAGATTGCAATAGGCAGGAGAGACTAGATGCAAGAGCTTCTTTCTCCGCTTATCCTTACTTTTGAACTGGCGGCTGTGACAACCATTATTTTGGCTGTCACAGCCATTCCTTTTGCATACTGGCTTGCATCTGCAAATTTCAGAGGAAAATCCATTGTCGAATCCATAACGGGACTGCCAATCGTTCTGCCCCCTTCGGTTCTCGGTTTTTACCTTCTTGTTTTTATGGGTCCTCACGGCGCTTTGGGAAGTATTCTGGCACAGTTTAATATCAGGCTGGTCTTCACTTTTGAAGGGCTTGTCCTCGGTTCTGTCATATACAGTCTGCCATTCATGGTTCAGCCTGTTCAGGCAGGGTTTGAAGCGCTGCCTGTCTCTCTTAAAGAAGCATCGTATACACTTGGAAAATCAAAATTCCAGACATTTTTCCGTGTGGTTCTGCCCAATATTAAACCGTCGCTGATCACAGGCATCGTCCTAAGTTTCGCGCACACAGTTGGCGAGTTCGGCGTAGTGCTTATGATAGGCGGCAGTATACCGGATCAGACAAGAGTTGCTTCAATAGCCATTTATGATCAGGTGGAGGCTCTGAACTACAGCACGGCACACTTCTATTCTGCGGTGCTTTTTGTGCTTGCGTTCACTGTCCTTGTCACAGTTAATATGGTCAACAGAAAGATAAGCGGAAAAATAATATGATTGAAATAGATGTTGTAAAACGTATCAAGACCGCCTCCGGAGAGGTCGATATGCATGTCAAAGTGGATATTGAAAAGGGCGGCTTCTGTTCCCTGTTCGGAAAATCAGGCGCCGGGAAAACAACTATAATGCGGCTCCTGGCGGGTCTCACGGAACCTGACGACGGCGTCATCAGAATAGACGGCAAAACATGGTACGATAAGAAAAACAAAATAAACGTCCCTGTAAACAAACGAAAATGCGGATTTGTCTTTCAGGATTATGCGCTCTTTCCTAACATGACGGTGCGCAGAAACATAGAATACGCTTCCGTTAACAAGTCGAATGTGGACATGCTTATCGACATGGTGGGCATGCACGAGCTGAAAGACAGAAAACCTGCAAATCTTTCGGGCGGTCAGCGCCAGAGGGTTGCCCTTGCGAGAGCGCTTGCGGCAGAACCTGCAATACTGCTTCTGGACGAACCTTTTGCAGCTCTTGATGCCGACATGCGCGATACACTTCAAAACGAACTCAAAATTATACATAACAAGCTTGGGGTCACGACCATCCTCGTCAGCCACGACAAAGGCGAGGTATTCAAGCTGGCAAACAAGGTGTATGCCATGGACGACGGCGTAATTACTAAGATAGGCACGCCGGAAGAGGTCTTCACTGACAGCACCATAAGCGGAAAGTTTAAATTCACCGGACGGGTTTTAAAAGTTGAAAGAGCGGACTGCCTTTATGTTTTAACCCTGTCTATAGGAACCGAGGTGGGACATGTGGTCGCAACCCACTCGGAAGCCCGCGATATATCCATCGGCGACAGGGTACTGGTCTACACAAAGGCATTCAACCCATCGGTTAAAAAGATATGAAAAAGGCACGGTTTCCCGTGCCTTTTTAGTTTTTATATTGTGTTGTTATGGATAGACTGTAAATAACCGCTGCTCAGAGGCGAGCAAAAGCATACGTTTGTGTATGTGTTGCGAGCGAGGAAAAACTGACGCCGTAATGCGAAGCATATAAGCTGCGTAAGCGATTAGTCTACTGCTACTATGATAGAGGATGCCTTAACAATTGCGCAAACGCTTTTGCCTTTAGCAAGTGCAAGGTTTTCGCATGACGCTTTTGTAATGACAGATACAATCTCCTGCCCGCCGGGAAGCTCAATAACAACCTCTGCGTTGATGGCTCCTTCTTTGATCTCTTTAACTTTTCCTTCGAGTACGTTTCTGGCGCTGAATTTCATAACGAACCTCCTGAATCGAATTTGATACCAAAATATAATCCCGCAACCATCCATCGTCAATAAAGTTTTTTCTTGTTTATCAATAGAATAACGCAAAAAGCGTTATTCTGATAACGCTAAGATGCTGGCATCGAAACATAAAATATTTATTAAGAATAACTATGAAATAACGGGTCTATTTCAACGGAAAATTGAAATAGTTGTCTTTGAAAGGTTCGTTTTTCAGCGTATAGTGCCACCACTCCTTGCTGTAGTTATAAAAACCCTGCTTTTCCATGGCGTTTTTAAGAATATATCTGTTCTTTCTCTGTTGTTTTGTTATCTCCGGGTTGTCCGTAGCTGACAAAGGGCTGAAACAATCGAAACCTGTTCCCATATCAAGAGAATTATCCCCAAAGCGTTTTTCTGCGGGCGCATCGCAGCGTCGCAGGTTCCTGAAAGGTATAAAATTCTCTTTCGGTTTGCTGTTAAGCGGGATAACGGTCAGATCAACGGTACTTCCTCTGGAATGTCCAGACTTGTGGGCGATGAATCCGCGCACAAAAAGGGTCTCTTTAGGCTCATCAGGATAGAATTCAGCTTTTGTTTTCGTATCCTGCAAGTCTTCCGCCCAGCGTGCGAAATGATCAACAGCAGATTGCGGACGGTAGCAGTCGTAGACCTTGAGGCTTAAACCTTTAGCCACAAGTTCAGCTTGCACTTTCTTAAGTGCCTGTGCCGCCTGAACAGTAAGCACACATTCCGGTTCTTCATATCCGTCAACATTCGCACCGACAAAGTTGTGATATCCGAAATATCTGATATCGTGTGCCACGTCCGGCGCTATGTCCCGCAGATACACAAAACCGTCAGGCAGAGCAAAGCATACGGATGCGGAGAGAATCAGCAGAGCAGAAAGTATCAGTCTCATAATGGCCTCAGAAATCCTATACGAATCTTTTTGAGTCCGCCTGCACCTTTAAAAAAGACGTCGGCGTTTGCTGTGTCGCCGGTGCCTGAAATGGCAACAACCATCCCTTCACCGAATTTTTCATGGAAAACCTTGCCGCCGCTTCTGATTCCATTAACCTCTTTCGCCGCCGCGGAGGCTTTGCGTTCCTCTTTGATATAATTAGGCGCAGGTCTTTTGGGTGCTGCCGCTTTCATACCCACTATACCCATCTCGTCCAGAAAAGTTGAACGGCGCTGAGGCATGCGGTTTCCGTATACCATTCTGGTGGAAGCATATGTCATATGCAGATTCTGCTTTGCGCGGGTTACGCCCACATAACAGAGTCTGCGCTCTTCCTCAAGCTGTGCCGGTTCGTCCAGACTGCCCTGAAGAGGAAAGAGACCGTTTTCAAGCCCTGTCAGGAACACACTTTCAAACTCAAGTCCCTTTGCCGAGTGGATGGTCATCAGCTTAACGGCGGGCGCGGTATCAGACTCATCAACGGAGGTCGTGATAGCCGTTGCCGCAAGGAAATCGGATATGGTTCCGTCGGTCAGTGCCTGTTCAAACATAACCGCCGCGTTGTAAAGTTCGTTTATGTTTTCGATGCGCTTTTCGGCTTCGTGTTCGTCTTCATATCTTTTAATGAACGCCTCATAGTCGGTCATGGTGATTACCAGCTTAACCATATCGCTGATCTTCGGAGTAACAGAGAGTTCCTCGAAAATCATCAGATAGGGTTCCATACCCCGTCTCTGGGCGCCGCGCATCTGCGGGAGAAATCTTTTTGAAGCTTCTATAAGGTTTATGCCCTCTTCGGAGGCATAAGCGGTTATCCCGTCAACTGCGGTTTCGCCGACGCCTCTGGGAGGCGCCTTCAGACTTCTGGCGAATGAAACGGAATCATAAGGATTATCGTAAAGTCTCAGATAACTGAGAATATCTTTAATTTCTTTTCTCTGATAGAAACTTATACCGCCAACTACTTTATAGGACAGGTTTAATCTGTTAAGAAAAACCTCAAAGTTACGGGACTGGGCGTTTGTTCTGTAAAGAACTGCTATTTCGTCCGCAGGAACTCCTTTGTCGATATATTCCTGAATGTTGCTCACTACAAATTCCGCTTCGGAGGTTTCGTTTGACACTGGCATAACCTGCACCATGCCGCCCTCTTCCCTGAACGCTTTCAGGTCTTTGCCCTTACGCATACTGTTGTTGCGGATGAGCTCGTTCGCCGCAGTCAGAATGACTGGGCGGCTTCTGTAGTTCTCCACAAGACGGACTATTTTCGCCGTGGGATAGACGCTGTCGAACTCAAGTATGTTGCGGATATCGGCACCGCGCCAGCCGTATATAGACTGGTCGTCGTCACCCACCACACATATGTTGCCATCGGTGCCTGAGAGGATATTAAGGAACATAAACTGGATATCGTTCGTATCCTGATACTCATCCACAAGAATATATTTGAACATGTTTCTGTAATACTGGGCAACGTCCGGGTTTTCTCTGAACATCCTGATAGTCAGAGCCAGCATATCATCGAAATCTATAAAATTCTGTTCTTTAAGTTTCTGCTGATAGACCTTGAACACATCATCCATCATATGGAAAGGATCAGTTCCCGGTTTCAGGTTGTCAACATAGGCGCGGGTGTTCTTAAAGTTGCTGATGCGCCACATATATTGCTTCGGCGGGTATTTTTTGACGTCGATATTGAAGCCTTTAACTATATCGCGGACAACGGAAAGCCTGTCGTCCTGATCCAGAATACCGAAGCCCGCACCCAGACCGATTAGATGTCCGTCCCTGCGCAGAAGGCGCAGACAGATGGAGTGGAAAGTACCTATCCATATGTCGGAATCCCTTCTGTCCACAAGTTTCAGGATACGTTCCTTCATCTCGCCCGCCGCCTTGTTTGTGAAGGTGACGGCAAGTATGTTCTGGGGAGCAACACCGAGATTGTTTATAAGATGCGCGATGCGGTAGGTAATAACCCTTGTTTTTCCGGTTCCGGCTCCTGCCAGAACGAGAAGAGGACCTTCCGTCTGTTCCACCGCCGCATATTGTTCACTGTTAAGTTCTTTTGAATAATCAGGCATGTATATCCTCAGAGGATTAATGTAAATCCCCCTTAATCCCCCTTTGTCAAAGGGGGAGACACCTCTTATAAAAGGGAGGTCGGGAGGGATTTTATCTGAAATTTGTTAATCAATATCCTTTTGCCCTGAAAACGCCGTACGCCGCAAGAGGGATGCTGTGTGCGATCCTCCCGTCGGCTATCATGGCATCCAGTTCCTGTCTTGTCACCTCGACAGGCTCTATATCCTCGAAAGGGTCAAGGTTCAGTTCCTTCACCTTTTCGCAGTCACTGGCAACATAAGCATAGCAGAAATTGTCCATAAAAGCCGGATTAGGGCGTATCTTTGACAAAAGCGTCAGACCGCCTGCAAATCCTGTCTCCTCCGTCAGCTCGCGAAGGGCGCCTGTATCGGCATCCTCACCCGCTTCCAGAGCGCCGCCCGGAAATTCGTATGTGACCTCTCCGGTGGCGATGCGGAACTGTTTTACAAGGATAAACTTCCCCTCTTTCGTGATGGGGATGATCACAGCCCAGTCCTTCATGCTGACAACGGTGAAAGTCCCCGTCTGTCCGTTCTTTGAAAAGTGATAGTCGCGATGCTCTATCTTAAGAACGACGTCTTTGAACTTCTCACGTCTGTCTTTCAGGGTCCAGTGCTGTTTCATATCAGAGTATAAGTCCGCTGTCTGATGAACCGCCGCCGAAACCGCCGAGGTTTCCTGCTATTTTGATGTTTGATTTTGTTTCAACATATTTGTTCGCAAGGTCTGCGGGAGTATCTTTATATTCGTATACAACATGGTCAAGTCTGATGCTGCCGCGCACTTCGTCTTCAAAGGGAAAACCGAAAGGTACGATGGCTATCTGAAGCGAGCCTGTATGCGTGGGCATAGCCTGAACAAGAACAACGTCTTTGCAAACGCCTGCCTCTTCGTCTTTGATACCTATTATGGTCTCGCCTGAAACCAGTTTTGCAAACATTATATTATCAACCATTGCTATTCTCCTTTTTTGCCTTTCAAATGGAGAAATACTGTATCACATCAAAAAAAAATATTCAGCATAAAATATCTCAAAACACTGGAAAATATGATAAAAAGCCTTATATTTTCTGAAAATGGTTTTCAATAGGCGGACATGGACTTTTTCTTATTGACAATAGCCTGCTTACACCTTATTAAAGCCTTAGAAGACATTATGGAGGTATGATATGGCTTACACTATCAACGATAGCTGCACTAACTGCGGCGTATGCGAAGACGAATGTCCTGTGGGTGCTATCAGCGAAGGCGACGATGCAAGAATGATCG
This sequence comes from Seleniivibrio sp., assembly GCF_021209385.1. Taxonomy (GTDB): domain Bacteria; phylum Chrysiogenota; class Deferribacteres; order Deferribacterales; family Geovibrionaceae; genus Seleniivibrio. Next base: position 26,565 of record NZ_JAJOIL010000028.1, read on the forward strand.
ACCCTGACACCTGCACAGACTGCGGCGCCTGCGCAGAAGTATGCCCTGTTGACGCTATTGACGCGTAATTAACGGCAAAAAACGAATTTTCATATAGCCCTGTGTAACGCAGGGCTTTATTTTAAATATAAATACTACAGGACAGCTAGGATATGGGAATAATAGGAACGGTCAGAGAAGAGATACAAACTGTTTTTGAACGCGATCCGGCGGCAAAGAGCAAGATAGAAATTCTGCTCTGCTATCCCGGACTTCACGCCATGATATTTTACAGGGCGGCGCACTGGTTCTGGATGCGGAAAATGTTCCTCATAGGAAGAGTATTATCACACACCGGAAGATTTTTCACCGGAATTGAGATACACCCGGGCGCAACCATTGGAAAAAGGTTTTTCATAGACCACGGAATGGGCGTTGTAATAGGCGAAACGGCAGAGGTCGGCAACGACGTAACAATATATCAGGGAGTGACACTCGGCGGGGTAAGCCTTGAAAAAAAGAAGCGCCACCCCACCGTGGAAGACAATGTTGTCATCGGTTCAGGTGCAAAGATTCTGGGTTCCTTCACAGTACATAAAAACGCAAAGATAGGATCAAACTCCGTTGTGGTAAAGGAAGTCCCCGAAGACGCCACAGTTGTCGGCATCCCGGGCAAGATCGTCACCAACGGAAAAGAGCAGTCCGCAAAGTTCGACCACAACCTTCTGCCCGACCCGGTGGCAAGAACAATAACAGATATGGCGACAAGAATGTGCCATATGGAATCCGAGATAAACAATCTCAAAAAAAAGCTGGAACTGTATGAAAATAACGACTAAAAGCAGGTATGCAATCCGCTCCATATTTGCGCTGGTACTGCTCGGCGGCGACGAAAGACCCGTCACCCTGACACAGATAGCAGAACACGAGGATATCTCGCGCAAATATCTGGAACAGATATTCATAAAGCTCAAAAAGAGCGGCATTGTTGAAGGCTCAAGGGGCGCACAGGGAGGATATATCCTCGCGAAACCGGCAAAAATGATCACTCTCAAGGAGGTCATATACGCCATGGACGGTCCCGTTTCGGTATCCGACTGCACCAACGAAAGCGTATGCTGCAATTTCGACAACTGCGGCATAAACTGGCTTTGGAGCGGGCTGAAAAAAACTGTGGACAATTACCTTGAGAATATTACTATATATGACCTAAAGAGACAGGCAACAGGAGGGAATAATGTCAATTTATCTTGACTACAGCGCAACCACGCCGATAGACCCGCGGGTCTTTGAAGCGATGATCCCATATTTCAAAGAAAAATTCGCCAACCCTTCCAGCATCCACTCGCTCGGACGCATCGTCCGCGAGGATGTGGACAAAGCCCGCGCCACAATAGCAAGATCCATCGGTGCGGAACCCCATGAAATTATCTTCACCGCCAGCGGTTCCTCTTCGGACAACATGGCGATCAGAAGCATAGCGGAGAAATTCGCAGACAGGGGCAAGCACATAATCACATGCGCGATAGAGCACAAAGCAGTTCTTCAAACCTGCAAGTATCTGGAAAAACACGGATATGAAGTGACCTATCTTCCTGTGGATAAGGATGGTTTGGTGAGTGTTGAGGATTTCAAAAGTGCCATCAGACGCGACACTATCCTCGTTTCAATTATGCTTGTAAACAACGAGATCGGCTCAGTTCAGCCAATCCGTGAGATATCCGAAATAGCCAAAAAACACCAGATATTCGTCCACACCGACGCCGTTCAGGCGATGGGTAAGATGAAAATCGACGTCGGCGAACTCGGAGTAGACCTGCTCACCTTTTCCGGACACAAAATATGCGCACCCAAAGGCATCGGCGTTCTTTATGTAGACGAAAACCTGAAAGACGACATGATCCCCCTTGTTTTCGGCGGAAGTCAGGAATTCGGACTGAGAGCCGGAACAGAAAACGTACCGAATATCATCGGTCTTGCAAAAGCCTGTGAAATAGTCACCGAGGAACTTGACGAAGAAGCGGCACGCATCAGACATCTGCGCGACCTTTTTGAGAACAGGATACTCAGCGAAATTCCACAGACATATGTGAACGGCAGCAGAGAAAAGAGAGTTTGCAGCGTTTCAAATATCGCTTTTAAATTCATAGAGGCGGAAGCGCTCATGATATATGCTGACGAGATATGCTGTTCCACAGGAAGCGCGTGTACGTCCGAAAGCGTGGACGCGTCCCACGTTCTTTACGCCATCGGAGTCGATCCGGTCGATCTCCACGGTTCCATCCGTTTCAGCTTCGGCAGATTCAATACCGAAGAAGAGGTTAACCGTGCGGTGGACATGATAAAGGACAGCGTGGTAAAACTGCGCGCCATGTCTCCCCTTGCTCAATAACGATTCCACAGATAAAGCGGCGGCGCGGGACAGATATCTGATACCCGTGCTTGCCGCGTATTATTTTCTTCACTACAGCACTCTGGGGATAATCTATCCCTATTTCGGATTCTATTTCAAACAAATGGGTTACACAGGAACGGAAATCGGAATCTTCCTGTCCATTCTTCCTGTTGTCTCTTTCACCTGCACAAGCCTCTGGGCGGACATTTTCACAAGGGTTAAACGGCGCAGGCTCTTCATGGTGACAGGCATACTGGTTTCCTCCTTCGCACTTGTACCCATATACTTTATCCACAGCAAGCCGCTGACGGCAGTCCTTCTGGCGGTCTTTGCCTTTGCCCGCACAGGAATACTTCCGGTTATAGACAGTTTCGCATCGTCACTTAACGACCGTATGCCATACGGCAGGGTTCGCATTTACGGGTCTGCCGGATTTATACTGACTTCAACTGCGACAGGCTTCTTTTTCGACAGCTTCGGCGCGGGTGCTTTCATACTGCTTTATACTTTTTTCAGTCTTCTTTCGGTTTTTCCCGCACTGCTTGCGGATTATGACACAAGCCTTTTCAAACCGAGGGAAAGGAGTGAAAAACGCCTCAGTCCTGAATTAAAAATATTCTTCGCAGGCGTCACCATATATCTGTCGTCATACGCTTTTTTAAGCAATTTCTTCAACATAAAGGTCGCAGAGGCAGGATTCGGTCAGACCTATGCGGGATATATGTGGACGGTGGGCGTTCTTGCTGAAATGTTCTTCATGTACAATCAGGAACGTGTGCTGAAAGTCATGCGCGTGGAATACATCATGATAATCTCCATGCTTCTGGGCGGCGTTCGATATTTCGCAACGGCAATGACCGATTCGCTTTTCCTTCTGTTCATCTTCTCCGCTTTCCACGGGTTCGCTTACGGAACCTTCCACATAAGCATCATGAAATTTTTCCGCACAAAACTGCCGGAAGGGTTGAGACTTAAGGCGCAGACAATTTACTCCGGCGTGGGCTACGGGCTTGGAACTGTCATCGGGTCGTTCATATCCGGCATGGTATATGATCACATGGGATTGAAACCTGTTTTCTTCACCGCATTTTTCTTTTGTATCGCCGGTGCATCTGTAATATATTGGTACATGGGCATAGAGGAGAAAAATGGCAGCAAACAAGGTTGATACGCTCCTTGCGGAGCTTGAAACACTGGCACAGCAGCTTGGCATACGCCTTCGGTACGAATCCACCAGGGCAAAGGGCGGACTCTGTCAGGTTGACGGAAAATTTCAGTTCATTCTGGACAGAAAGGCGGCGAAGGATTTTCGACTGCTTATGCTGGCGCGCGCCATAAAAACTTTCGATCTTTCAAACATGTACATAAGCCCGAAACTGCGGGAGTATCTTGATGAAGAGGTCTGACATAAAGGCGGTATACGACCTTCTGGAAAAAGCGTATATCGAGATGGACGAACCCTCCGTTACAAAAATATCCAAACAGACGAAACGTGACCCGTTTCGGGTTCTGGTGAGCTGTCTCATCAGCCTGCGCACAAAGGATGAAGTGACGCTGGCATCATCGGAAAAACTTTTCGCAAAGGCGGACAACCCCGCAGATATGATTAAACTTTCTGAAGAGGAAATAGCAAAACTGATCTATCCGGCAGGGTTTTACAAAACAAAAGCAAAAACAATTATAAACATTTGTCATATATTAATAAACGAGTTCAATTCAAAAGTTCCTGACGATATAGACACCCTTGTCACCCTGAAAGGCGTGGGCAGAAAAACCGCAAATCTTGTAATCGTAGAGGGTTACGGCGAACCGGCAGTGTGTGTTGATACTCATGTTCACCGTATTTTTAACCGATTAGGGTATGTGAAGACAAAAACGCCCGAAAAAACGGAAACCGAACTGCGCAAATATCTCCCGAAAGAGTACTGGATACGCATAAACGAGATACTTGTGGCATACGGACGGGAGATATGCAGACCCGTGTCGCCCCGTTGTTCCGCTTGCGGGCTTGACAGCTTTTGTGATAAGAACGGCGTAACAACACGGAGGTAGTATGCGTCAGCACAATATAGATGAAACAGACAAGCTGATACTGAACATGCTTGTGAAGAATGCCAGAACATCTTATGCGGACATTGCAAAAGCGGCGGATATGAAATCGCCGTCCGTCATAGACAGGATAAAAAGGCTTGAAACACTTGGCATAGTGAGAAATTACACTGTCGATATCGACTATAAACAGCTCGGTTACGACGTTATCGCCTTCATAGGCATCTCCATTGACAATGCGAAACACATCGACGATTTCGAGATAACCATACAGAATCTGGACGAAGATATTCTCGGCTGTCACCATGTCACAGGCGACTTCACCTTCCTTCTGCACGTTGTTACAAAAAATACGGATTCCCTCTCCCGCCTTATAAAAAAGATACGCAACGTTCAGGGCGTGGACAAGACAAACACAATTCTGGTGTTCTCCACCAAGCTCGATAAAAAGAGACCCGTATGAGATTCAGTGTCGTCATCCCCGTTTACAACAGAACAGACACGCTACGCACGGCGATTGAATCCGTTCTTTGTCAGACGTTCAAAGACTATGAAATAATAGTTGTGGATGACGGTTCCGACCTTTCCGTTGCACATTGTCTCAGACCGTATATGGGACTGATAAACTACATCAGACACGACAGAAATCAGGGTGTCAGCGCCGCACGCAACACAGGAATCCGCGCCGCAAAGGGAGACTACATAGCGTTTCTGGACTCCGACGACGTATGGCTGCCCACAAAACTGCAAAAGCAGAACGACATTTTCGACAAAGGCTGGCTGTTCTGCTTCACAGACGAGTTCTGGTACAAAACCGACAGGTTCGTGAACCAGACTGACAAGCACGCGAAATACGGCGGTCAGGTTTTTTCAAAACTTCTGGACATGTGCCGCATGAGCCCGTCGTCAACAGCGATGCACAGAAGTGTGTTTATGTCGTGCGGTTTTTTCGACAGCAATATGCGCGTCTGTGAAGATTATGACCTCTGGCTGCGCATCTCCGCAAAGCATCACATCCACTTCATTCAGGAAAAACTGATAATCCGCAGAGCCGTAACTGACGATCAGTTAAGCAAAAATATAATGTTTATAGAATCCATCAGACTGGTTTCTCTCGCCAGACTTGTGCGGTGCAAAAAACTGACACTGGCTCAGAAAAAAGCCGCGATGAATGAAATAAGCAGAAAATTCGATATAGTGCAGAGCGGTATAAAACGGTTTTAATTCTTGCAATATAGGGGGTTTATATGTATGCTGAAATATTCACTACAATAAAAAGGCAGCCCTATGAATAAATATATAGTTTTAGTCCTATCACTGTTCGCATTCGCGGCATGTGCGCCGCTTACACCCCGTCCCGCAGGTTCCGACGATCTTTCTTCCTCCACAGCAAAATCAACAAAAGTCCAGGATGAACCACTTTTCCTCAATCAGCCAGAGGAAACTGCACCCGACGGCTTTGACAAATACAGCGTTCCGGCTTTCCTTGATGACATAAATACCAGAGAACTCGTTATTTACGATGTTCTTAAGAAACAAACAGATTTCCACCTCGACCAGAGCGATTCGGAATACGGAAAATACGACACCATACCCCTTGTTGAAGAGGACAGATTCAATTCATACGTTACGCTCTTCACCGACAGATACGCCACTACATTTCAGAAATGGCTTAACCGCTCTAATCAGTATATATACATCGTCCGCGACATCTTCCGCAGAGAGGGTGTGCCGGATGACCTGACATACCTGCCCTTCACAGAGAGCGGGTTCAACCCCTCCATAACATCCCATGCAGGCGCATGCGGTATGTGGCAGTTCATGAAGGGAACAGGCAAAATGTACGGTCTGGACACAAATTTCTGGGTTGACGAGCGAAGAGACTTCGAGAAAGCGACGAGAGCCGCCGCACGCCACCTGAAAGACCTTTACAACAGCCTTGGCGACTGGTATCTGGCTCTTGCCGCATATAACGCAGGACAGGGCAAGATAACAACAGCTATAAAACGTTACGGTACAAACGATTTCTATGAACTCTCCTCCAGAGAGAAAACATATCTCAGACCAGAAACAAAGGACTACGTTCCGAAATTTCTGGCACTGCGCTACCTTGCGCGCAACTATCAGGAGTTCGGATTTGAAACGCCAAACGGTCTGCCCATGCTATATGAAAAGGTCACTCTGTACAGCCAGTCTAACCTGTATGTAATCGCTGACCTTCTTGAAACAGATATAGAAACACTGCGGGAGCTTAACCCCGAACTTATGACACCAATGACTCCCCCCGTCAGCGAATACGTTCTGCGTGTTCCTTACGGCAAGCGGATTGAACTTGAAAGCAAACTTGAACATGTTACAGACGAGGAACTTGCGCAGTTTTACGTCGTGAAGGCGAAGGCGGGCGAAAGCCTCGACGCCATCGCTTCCGAATACGGTCTCAACTCCGCAGAGCTTAAAAAAGCCAACGGATTCACACTTAACCGTGTGATGAAAGATACATATGTTTTCGTTCCAATCCCCGATGTGTACGACGAGGAACTGAACTCCGACTTTGCAGGGGAGCTTAAGAGATACAACCCGAAAATCCACATCGTGCGCAAAGGCGAAACTTTCTACGGCATCGCGGCAAGATACGGTCTCTCTGCTGACGAACTCTCCGCCATGAACAACGATATGTCTCCCAGACGACTTCGCCGCGGACAGTCCCTTGTTATCTCAGATACATACTACAGCGACAAAGATAAACGCATCGCCATTACAAAACCCCTTAAATCTCAATCAGAAAGAGCAAACACATCAGTAAGCTATAAAGTAAGATCAGGCGATAACCTGTTCCGCATCGCCAAGAAATTCGGAACAACAGTTGCCGACATCAGAGACGCCAACGGCATCAGAGGCAACAATATAATGGTCGGTCAGACCCTTTCAGTTCCCGCAACATCAGGCAAGGCAAGACAGGCATCGTCTGCTAAATCCACAAAATACAAAGTCAGAAGCGGTGACAACCTCTGGGCAATCGCCAAGAAATTCGGCACAACTGTTGACGATATCAAAAGAATCAACGGCGTGGGTAAAGGAATCCGCCCCGGTATGGTACTGAGAATAGACTGATTATACGCATGAATTCCTCCATCCATGGAGAATTCATGAAACGCGCTGGTCGGCAAAGCCTCCCGTCGCTCACGTTTCAATCGTTCAGCAAACAAGTCTGCTGAACTCGTTTCACGAGGTTTCATCCTGAAACCTCAGACGACATAATATACAAAGCCGCGTTCCGAAAGGTTCGCGGCTTTTTTTATTTCACGTGCCTTTAATTGACTGGTAGGTTCGAGCAGTACAAGGAAGATGTGATGAGAGGGCTGCGAGCATACATATTAGTATGTGAGCAGTTCCGAAGAGCAGCTGACGCCGTAATGCGACGAATATAACAGTCAATCAGCTAGATGCGTTTGTCGCGGGTGATAATGGCATATGCCGAATGATTGTGTATACTCTCCATATTCTCGCTTGAAACCTCAAACCAAACAACACGATCTTCAGCCATCAACTTCGTTGCGGCATTGCGCACCACGTCCTCAACAAAGGTGGGGTTTTCGTATGACTGTTCAGTGACGTATTTCTCGTCCTCTCTTTTAAGGAGCGGAAACACGGGGGAGGATGCCGAGGATTCGGCTATCTCTATTATCTCTTCAATCCACATGAGTTTTTTCATGCGGACGGATATTGTTATGTAACCGCGCTGATTGTGCGCGCCGTATTTGCTTATCTCTTTTGAACAGGGGCAAAGGGTCATTACTGGAACGCGTACTGAAATCAGAGCGTCGCGACCTTCGGGACCTGACGAACCGAAATATTCGCAGTAATAATCCATCATGGCTTCCTGTCCTGAAACGGGAGCTTTTTTCATAAGGAAATAGCTGAATGAAAGCTCGATGAAAGCCTCTTCGCTGTCCAGACGTTCCTTCATCTCGTCCAGAATATGCCCGACAGAATAAAGGTTTATGTCGTCCGAATGGCGGCTTAGAATCTCGACGAATCTGGACATGTGCGTGCCTTTGAAGTTGTGGGGAAGGCGCACATACATATTAATACGGGCTACAGTGCTCTGTTTGCCCTTGTCGCGGTCTGAGAGAACAACGGGATACCTGATATCTTTGATGCCGACTCTGTCAACATCAAGGTTTCTGTGATCCCTCTGGCTTTGAATATCTTTCAATATTACCTTCTCTTGCCCATACGCTGGTTGGCAAGAAACTGCTGATAAGGTTTTGCACCCTGAGGCATTTTTGCGCCGAGGTGCATCTGGAGCCACAGGTTTCCGTAGTTCTGCATTTTCAGTTTTTTACCGTTTTTAACAGCTTCCATAGCTGATTGCAGTCTTTCGTCCAGAGGGTTCTTGTCCGCACCCTTGGAAAGGATCACCACTGCCTTGTCGTTGTCGCCCTTTTCCATAAGGAAATGAGCGTAAAGGCTGTATAAAAAGCCCTGTTTAGGAGAGCCTTTGATAGCTTTGTCCATAATCTTGCAACAGTCTTCAAATCTGCCCTGTTTGAATCTGAGGGCGGCAAGCATACCCATAGACATCCAGTTTTTAGTGAAACCGTTGTTCAGATAGGGTTCCGCTTCATCAAATTTCTGATTTGTATAAAGGATAATACCTATCTGGGCATCTATCTGCTCTTTAACGAAGAACTGCCATTTGCCGAAGGGATACGCTTCTTTAAGTCTTTCGATAGCCTTGTCGGCGCGTCCTGCGGTAAGATCTTTTTCGACCAGTTTAAAGTGTTCTGTGAGCTTGTTCATGAATTTTTTGCCCACAAAAAAGTTGATACCCAAAACGCACACAACAAACAGGAATATCGGCCAGAAGATGCTGTATGTCAGAAAGTAGAGTATGAGAGAGATAACTGTTGATATTGCAACCGAAACTGCCAGTGTGTACATATTGAGATTCTCCAAATTATTATAAATCCACCCCAGCCCTCCTTTTATAAATGAGGGAGCTTTGTCTCCCCCTTTAACAAAGGGGGATTAAGGGGGATTTTCTTAATCCATTTAATGTAGTTCTATAAAAGGTGTAGGATTATATCATCAAGACCCGAATTTTCAAGCACAAATGCCGTCAGACACCGAACGCATTCTTAATATGTGTGATTTCCCCATTGTCTATGGATATCACGTCAAATCTCGCGGGCATCGGCTTTTTTCCCACCATATAGGTCTGCGCCGTGAGCAGAAGTTTTTCCTGCTTCTTTTTAGTTACGGATTCAAAGCCCATGCCGTATCCGCCGCTGCTTCTGGTCTTCACTTCCACAAAAATAAGAACGCCTTCCTTTGCGGCAATTATATCTATCTCGCCGAATTTACAGCGGTAGTTTTTATCAAGCACTTCGTAACCGTTCGCCAGCAGATATTTTTCCGCTTTTTTCTCGCCGCTCTGTCCCAGACCCAAAATCATATGAAGTTTCCGCAAAAGCTGATTCTGTGCAGAGGCGTCAGCCCGAATTTCCTGATTGCATCGGTATGCTTCTTCGTGCCGTATCCCTTGTTTGAATACCAGTCATAGTCGGGATATTCTATGTGCATCTTTGTCATGAGCGCATCGCGGAACACCTTCGCAACTATGGAAGCCGCGGCGACACACTGAAACTTGTCCTCCGCCTTGAAAGGATGTTCCATAGGCACTTTCACACCCTCAAGATTCACCGCATCCACGATAACCTTATGGTATTCAACAGTTATCTGCCCCAAAGCATCCATCATGGCGCGCTTTGTGGAGTTCAGTATATTTATTTCGTCGATGGTGGAGTTATCCACCAGACCGATGCCGATTGCAACCGCATTGGCACGGATAACACCGTCAAGAAGTCTGCGCTGTTTCTCCGGAATCTTTTTGGAATCAATCAGCCGTTCATCAGAAAAATTTTCAGGCAGAATGACGCAGGCGGCAACCACAGGCCCAGCCAGACATCCCCTGCCAACTTCGTCTATGCCGACAGTGAGCATGTTACGCTTTCTTCGCCTTTATCATTCTCTCAATGTAGTCAGCCACCTTATCAAGTCCCTCGCCCGTTCTGCATGAAGTGGTGAAAAACTCAAGCTCCGGCTGTATGCCCTTTGCGTATGCAATGCATTTTTCAACGCTGAAATCCACATAGGGGAGCAGGTCTATCTTATTGATGATATACGCAGAACCTGCGCGTGTCATAACTGGATATTTAGCCGGCTTATCGTCCCCTTCTGTAACGGAAAGCAGAACAACCTTCGCGTCTTCACCTAGGTCGTATTCCGCCGGACAGACAAGGTTTCCCACGTTTTCGATTATCAGCAGGTCAAGGTCATAGCCCAGCGTATTAAGCGCCCTTTCGATGTCGATCGCTTCAAGGTGGCATGCGTTTCCGGTGTTCACCTGAAATGCCTGAACACCTGTGGCGTTTATTCTGTCCGCGTCGTGGGTTGTCTGCTGGTCGCCCTCAACAACGGCTATTTTGTATTTATCTTTCAGCATCACCAGCACTTTTTCAAGAGTGGACGTTTTTCCGCTCCCGGGGGATGAAACAAAGTTAAGAACCGCAACATTCTTAAGCTTTTCGCGCATTTCCGCCGCTTTCATCTCGTTTTTGGTGAGTATCTTTTCCTGAATATTAACCGTTTTCATTAATCTACCTCAATTTCTGAAACTGTAAGTTCTTCGCCCGTAATGAGTTCAACCTCGTAAGACCCGCATTTCGAGCAGGCAAAGAACATCTCGTCATATGTATCCGTGGCTCCGCATTTGTTGCATTTCCCTGTAACGGGGACGCTGTCGATTATCAGAACGGATTCCGCGATAAGCGGGTATTCCTCTTTGATGGCATCGAAAGCAAATTTAAGAGCCTCGCCGTCAACGGCGGAAAGTCTGCCTATCTTCGCGGTCACGCTGCGGACAACCTTTGCGCCGTTGGCGTTTGCGGTGTCCAGCACAATCTCGATAAGGCTGCTTGCTATCCCAAGTTCGTGCATACCCTCTCCCGTCTGCTTTTTGTACATTTTCCAATGAGTTTAATGAGTTCAATCACCCGCCTGACCTCGCGTTCCAGTCTGTCTATGTCTGCGGAATTATCTATAATAAAGTTTGCATATTTCAGTTTTTCCTCTATGGGCATCTGTGCGTCGATTATCTTTTTCGCCTGTTCCTGAGTGATGCTGTCGCGTTTCATTACCCTTTGAAGCTGAACCTTAGGATCCGTATAGACCACCACAAGCCAGTCGAACCGTTTGTAACTGCCGGATTCCACCGTCAGCGCCGCCTGAGTAATGATTATAGCCTTGTCGTCCTTGCCCTTTATCCTGCCCACGGCTTTGGTTTCATATTCCAGAATGGCGGGGTGAACTATGCCTTCGAGTATTTTACGTTTTTCGGGGTCATTGAACACAATATTGCGTATCTTCGCTCTGTCAAGGGTCTCGTCCTCACGCACAACATCACGCCCGAACGCTTCCACCACGCCGAGATACGCTTTTTCACCGGGACTCATAACGATACGGCTTATTTCGTCCGTGTCGATACAGTAACAGCCGTGTTTTTCAAAGAACATCGCCGCCGTACTTTTCCCGCTGGCTATGTTGCCTGTGAGACCAAGATACATCTATACCCCGTAAATATTTCTGTAGACCGCGACCTTTTCTTCGTCTTTCAGGGTGCTGACAAGAACACACAGCTCATCAGGCTTGTACCCTTTACAGCCCCACGGTCTCTTTTCGTATATGGTGCAGAGGTTTTCAGGCGACAGATATTTGCACCTTTCCCCCGCTTTCTTCTCTATCTCTTTAATATCGAATGCCGTACAGCAGGTGCCGCACAAAAGGCAGTCTATCTTATTTTCCATCTTTCACTATTCTGTTGGTCAGCTTTCCGATGCCGTCTATCTCAACGTCAACCGTGTCGCCGATTTTAACACTGCCAACTCCGGCGGGAGTTCCTGTGGCAATGATGTCACCCGGCAGAAGGGTCATTATCTCGCTCATGAACTCTATCAGAGCGGGAACATCGTTTATCATCAGGTCGGCGGTGCCGTCCTGTTTCAATTCGCCGTTCACAAACGTTTTTATGCGCGCTTTGCGCCAGTCAAAATCAGTCTCTATGACGGGACCGATGGGTGCAAAGGTATCAAAACCTTTGGCGCGTGCAAATTTGCCGTCAAGCTTCTGCAGATCTCTCGCTGTGTAATCGTTTATACAGGTGTAGCCGAAGATAACGCTCTCTGCCTGTTCCCGTTTGACCTTTCTGCATTTCTGACCGATCACAACCGCAAGCTCACCTTCATAGTCCACATGCTGGCTGGTGCGCGGGAAGAAAACTTCGCCGCCCTGACCTGTTACAGCAGTGGAGGGCTTTATGAATATCATAGGCACTTCGGGAACCTCGTTGCCCAGTTCTTTCGCGTGTTCTGTGTAGTTGCGTGCAACGCAGACCAGTTTTGAAGGGTAAACAGGCGGCAGATATTGTGCTGTCTTCGCGTCGCGCACTCTGTCGGTCACCACATATTCGCCGAAGAATGAACCCTCTATCTCGCGGATGAGGTCTCCGTCAACTATCCCTTTCTTCTCTGCAAGCCCGTCCAGAAATCTGCAAAATTTCATAATAGCCTCTATAAATACTTATCTTTAATATATTTTTCTGCACACTCAAGGGTCATAAGTTCCCGCGAGGCAAGCTTAGGGCGAACGTCTGCGATTATCTCGCCCATGAGCTTTCCCGCAGGTACACCCATAGCCATCAGCAGACCGCCGTTTATCTTCATGGGCGTTTCAAAGTCCACATAGCCCATCTCTATCATAACACGGTGAACGTAAGTTTCAATATCCCAAACTTCTGTGCCTTTTTGTGCGGCAAGAAGACCGTATATCTGCAGCGCGTCCCGAACCTCGTCAGGGTATTCGTATATAAGCCTTCGCAGAACGAACGTGTCGCCTGCTGTGCTGCTATCTGCAAGTTTACCTGCCAGTTCCGCCGTTCGCAGAACGTTTTTGAGAGCGCGTGTCGAAAGCCCTGCCGAGTTCACAAAATCTCTGGCGGCAGGCTGGTCAGCAACCATCGCCGCGAAGAAGAACTCCGCACCATAGGAAAGTTTCGCCGCCTCAACCGTCATGGCTGTCAGTTTTATTCCTTTGAAAACCTCTGGAAAAAGCCCGCATTCGTTCATGGCGGCAACGGCAATCCCCGCGTACTGACCGCAAAGAAGTTTTGAAAGCTCCTGCAGTATCCTTTCGGATGCGGAACGCTCTATCATGCGTTTTTCTGCGGCAACCTTGGTCATGGTTTCGTCGGCTATGACGAACCCCAGCTGAGCCTGAAAACGGAACGCCCTGAGCATCCGCAACGGGTCGTCGGAAAAAGTACGCTCCGAGACGTGACGTATCACCCCCGCATAAACGTCCGCAGGGTCGCCTATAATATTCCCCTCAAAATCCATCGCAAGATTATTGACTGTGAAGTCCCGCATCAGCAGGTCTTCCTCTATGGTTTCGCCTCTCGGCTTTGAAATGTCAAACTCTGTGTTCGGACATACAAGACGGATATTGTCTTTAAACTCCACCCATGCGGAGGGCAAAAGAACACGGATTGCTGATGCAAAGTCTTTGTAGTCATGCGAAAAGCACACCAGATCGACATCGGCAACCGGTCTTTGCAAAATGACATCGCGGACACATCCGCCAACCAGATATGCCCTGAAACCGCCCTCGTTCACCAATGCCCTAAGCTCTGAAAAGAAAGGTATGCTCATCCCTTATCCCAAAATAATATATAAATAGTTAAGCGGTATCATAAATCTTTTATGTGTTGACAACAACATTTTTCAAAGAGATATTTACCAAATGAAGATACTCATCATATCAGATACGCACACCGATTCAATAGCAAAACTTCCTCAGGCTGTGCTTGAAGAAGCAAAACAGTGCGACGCGATCATCCATGCGGGAGACATAGTGAGCCTTCAGCTTATAAACGAACTTATGACCGCCTGTCCGCTTGTGTATGCGGTTAAGGGAAACATGGATCCTTATTACAACGATGAACGTCTGCCCGAAAAACGGATGCTTGAGTTTGACGGTGTAAAGATAGGGATATCCCACGGTTCCGGCAACCCTGCGGGCATAGAGAACAGACTTCTGTACACATTTCCCGATGCGGATATCATAGTGTTCGGACACACTCACAAGCCCTTCTGGGGCGAGATAGGCGGGGTCTGGTTTCTGAATCCGGGAAGTCCCACAAACAAGAGAACTGAACCCTTTCACACCTACGGGGTTCTAACTATAGACAACGGCGAATTCAGCGCCGAGATAAAAAGGATTTAATTATGAAAATAGCTATAATCGGAGCGGGCAGCGCAGGCATGACCGCCGCATATAATTTTATGAAACATCCCGATATCCACGCGGACATATATGAAAAAGGCAAGGATATCGAACAGCGCAACAGAAACGAGGTGATGGAAGGATTCGGCGGCGCAGGAGCCTATTCGGACGGAAAGCTGACGCTCACCACCGAGTACGGTGGCTGGCTGACGGATTACATGCCGGACGACGTTCTGGAAAAATACATCGACGAAGCGGACGACATGTGGAAGACCATCAGCGGTGTGCTTGAAACAGACTCCGGTTTCGATTATGAAACCACAAAAGACCTGCAATATCAGTGCAGCAGGCATAAGCTGAAACTCATCCCCGCGAAAATACGACACCTCGGCACCGACAACTGCCTTCTGTTCATCAAACGCATAAACGAAATGATAAAGCAGTCGGAAAACATCAACCTTTACTGCGAAACACCCGTCACTGACCTTATAGTTGAAAACGGCGAAGTCAAAGGCATAGTGGCTGTTGAAAACGGTGCGGAAGTCCGCAAATACTATGATAAGGTTATTCTTGGTGTCGGACGTTCCGGAAACGAATGGATGCAGGAGATAGTACGCAAACACGGCATAGAGAACGGCATCAACCCCGTAGATATCGGCATCCGCGTTGAAGTTCCCCGTTCAGTCACCGATAGATTCACAGATAACCTTTATGAGTTTAAAATAAAATATTTCACCAGCGAGTTCGAGGACGAGGTACGCACATTCTGCGTTAATCCAGGCGGATTCATCTCCGTTGAAAAGAATACAGGCGGACTGCTCACTGTGAACGGGCACAGCTATAAAAATAAAAAGAGCGATAACACCAACTTCGCCCTGCTGGTATCCACAAAATTCACCGAGCCTTTCGACGAGCCGATACAGTACGGAAGATACATAGCGAATCTTGCGAACCTTCTCAGCGGCAACAATGTCATAGTTCAGAGATACGGCGACTTCATCCGCGGCAGACGCTCCACAGAGAGCCGCATACGCAAAAATTTCGTTGTGCCGACACTTAAAACGGCTCTGCCCGGCGACCTGTCGTTCGTTCTGCCCTACAGATATCTGCACAACCTGAAAGAAACCATAGAACAGCTCGATAAGGTCATGCCCGGCATGGCGGATCCGAATACGCTTATGTACGGCGTTGAGGTGAAATTCTATTCCGTGCGCATTAAAGTTGATGCTAAAATGAAATGTCACAGCCTTGAAAACCTCTATTGCACAGGGGACGGAGCGGGTATCACAAGAGGTATCATACAGGCTTCTGTTTCCGGGCTTATCGCGGCAAAAGATATAATTGAAAATAAATAAGGAGACTATAGATGATAGTTAAAGTTGAAGGACTTGAAGCAACCACAATGGAAAAACCCAGAGGCGGAAAGGGCAGCGCGCTCAGACTGGCATACGAAGCCGCCTGCGGATTTAAAGGTGAAGTGACGAACTTTGCGATGATGTCCCTCCAGCCTAACAGCTCAATAGGTATGCATCAGCATCAGGGCGACATGGAAATCTATCTTATTCTGGACGGCAAAGCAAAAACCATCGACAACGGACAGGAGATGGAGGTTGTTTCAGGCGATATGATGATAACAAAAGACGGCGAGGAACACTGCCTTGTGAACGACGGCGACACCCCCGTAACATTTCTGGCAGTTATAATTAAGCATTAATAATTCAGGCAGGCTCCGACCTGCCTTTTATTTTGAGAATACTCTTCTTAATATCAGATATGTTTTAAGTATAATATTGAAAACAAAAGGAATACGTATTCCGCACCTTTTCTGCTGCCTCACAGCGGCGCGAAACTGTGCAAAAACATCTCTTAAATTTTTAAGCTTTGAAAACATATATCTAATATCTGTTTTCTGCGTGCCTATAGTGTTTCTTTCATGCTGGCGGTATAAGATGGTTGCCTTGTCCAGATAAACTACCTTACCTCCGTACGCCAGTGCTGTCAGCCCTGCCCACCAGTCATGCACAATCGCTTCTTCCGGCATGTCTGTCAGTTTCTCCGCCAGTGAATGATTCATCATCACCGTACATCCGGTGACAGTATTTTCCAGTGAAAGTTTTATAATATTATAGTTATTACTGACTTTTATCTTTTGAAATCTTATCATAGAATCCGAGATAACACTGAGATCACTTCCAACAACTTTCAAATCAGTATGAACCAGTATTGGTACATGCGGAAACAATTCTTCCGACTCTGTCATTTTCGCAAGAGTTGACTCAATTTTATCCTCCAGCCACACATCGTCCTGATCGCAGAACATGTAATAGTCAGATTTTCCTATGCAAAACTGAAGCAGGTGAGCGAAGTTTTCTTTTGCTCCGCCGCATTTGATGCCATCTTTAAGAATAATAATTCTTTCATCTTTGTACTCTTTTAGAATACATAAAGTTTCGTCCGATGAATCGTCGTCATGAATATACATCTTAAAATCGGTAAAAGACTGGGAAAGCAGCGAATCTATCTGTTGAGAAATAAACTTACTTCCATTGTATGTCGCAAGAAGAACTGAAACCGAACTCATTAACTATTATTCCTTGATACAGCTTAGAATTTTTTCACGCATCTTGACATCATCTAGGTAAATTTCCTCAGGAGCAATAACACCTCTCTGTCTGAGGGCGTTTATTTGCCAATAAAGAGCAAAAAACGTTTTTTCGTTTCCCTGAAAGTTAAAAGAATTAATGAGTTTCACTGCACTCTCGGCAATACTATCTGAATCGTAAGATGTCATGATCATATCGGCAAATCTGTCGATATTTGCTGCAATTACCCAACAAATCTCAAAAAGCATCCATTTTTTATTAGTGGATATCGTGTTAGTACCGTGTATTCTGTAATTAACAAGCGCTTCTTCGACATTTATACATCTGTATTTTGAACAAACACGTAGAAGGAAATCCCAATCATGAGCAAATCGAAGATTGCGCATTCCTCCTATTGTTTCGTAAACCTCTTTTCTAAAAATCATATTGCTGGTAGTTGATACAAAGTTAGACATAATGGCGTGAAGAGCATATTTGTTTTTATCGGCAAATGTTAAACCTTTATTGAATTCCCATGGCAACATGTTTTCCCATGCTTTTTTGACACCTTTCTTTTTACTGTCAGCATCAATAACGTTTATCCATGTTGAAACCAGTCCTGCATCTGGATTTTTTTCCATCACTTCAAGACATTTTTTTAATCTATGGGGATCAAATTCATCATCTGAGTTTAAAATGGCAAAAAAATCACCCTGTGCTATCTTCAACCCTCTGTTGATTGCATTATGGGCGCCTGCATTTTCTTGTCTTATATATTTTATTCTTTTGTCAGTGTATGCAGATATAATCCTATCAGAATCATCTTTAGACCCATCATCAATAATAATAAGCTCGAAATCACCTAAACTCTGGTTAAGGACACTATCGATGCAACGTTTTATATACTTCTCATGGTTATAGCTTGGTATGACAATGCTGTATTTCATATCATTTTCCATAATATTTTTTTAAAAGCCTTTCAATGTATGTTTCGTCAAAAACTATGCCAAGATTTTTACATATCTCAAGGACATCTTTATCAACAACATCTCTATAAGGCTCTTCTAAAGAAGAAACAAAATCTTTTTCAATTTTTAAACCCAGAATCGTTTCAAAAGCATCAACAATATCTGAAACACTGTGGCTCACAGGTTCGGCAAAACTAACTATATTGTTTGCGTATAGTCCTTTCTCTAGGATATAACTGACAAACAGCGTCACATCGTCAATATCAAGAAGATTCCTTTTAGCATTTTTAAAAATATTAACCTTTTCTCCGGCACTTATTTTAGAATGCAAATAGTTTGTTAATGTATGTATGTTACCACATTTTCCAACGACTTGCGGAAGTCTAAAAATCGTATAGTTTTCAAAGTTTTCAGCAACCAGCAGCTCCATGTTTTTTTTATGCCTGTAATAAAGTTGTTTTGTATAATTATCAAAATTAACAAAATAACTACTGAAATATATGAGCTTGTTTGCAGTACATTTAAAGCTCATAAGGAGATTCTCTTCTCTAAGAAAGTTGTTTTTGTCCGTTTCCGAAGAATTTGATACGCCGCTACAAAAAAAGATAGTGTCGCCTCTGTCGATACTTTTCATTGCATTAGCAAAAAGTCCTTTACCGACTATCATTTCCCCGTGTTCCTCAGATGTATAAGCGCCTTATTAAAGCATTGCACATACTGCAAAGAGATTTTTTCAGTACAAAAATCTTCTGCTATTCTATGCTTGTTCATCTCAGCATTCTTTTTGATATAAGCATAGTTGGCAATAAATTTGGTAAAGGAGTCCAAGTAACTATCGATTTCACCTGTTTTTTCAAAACAGACTCCGTTTTTATATTTTTCAAATACAAGCATGGTATCCCCTACATTGGTGGAAATCCCAGGAGTTCCAACGGAGAGAGCTTCAAGAAGAGCTATCGACAGTCCTTCGTAAAGAGATGTAAAAACTATTGCTTCTGCAATGGAACTAAGTTCAAAGGTATTCTGTACGAACTCGAATCTAATAATGTAATCACTAAGTTCTTGCTCATTTATTAATTCGTCGACAGCCGCATTCAGTTCTCCGTTACCAGCCATGATAAATCTGTAGTCATCTCCAAATTTTTCTTTAATCTTCGCAGATAACAAAACAATATCCAAGGGAGCTTTCTGTGCAGTTAACCTACCGATAAAAACAAAATATTTATAAGCTGGATCCAATCCAAGTTTGTTACATTTTTCCTCGCGTGAAAGCTCAAGAGCGGAAGATCTTTTTTCCATGGCAAGAACAGAATATATCAGATCTACATCTTCTTCCTTTATCCCGCATGAGATAAAAGTCTCTCTTATTTTTGAATTTATGGCTATATACCTGTCAAAAGAAAATAACCCTTTATCTCTCCTTTTATAAAGCTGAACCCATCCTGCTTCGGTATCGTAAACCTGCTGATCAACCACAGCACTATCAGAAAAAAGTTGTCTTAGAGTTACCGTATTTTCTGCAAGCCATGGACAGCCGTTACATATCCAGACTATCTGAGGTTTATATATGTCTTTAAGCATTTTCAAAACAGTAATGAAATTTTCTCTTTGTGCCAGTTCCCAAATATCAAAAACACCATCACAAAGCTGTTCAAAAACTCTGTGAAGACTACCTTGTTCAGGGCGATGATTTTCAAATGTTATAGCTATAAAATTATATCTGTCTTTTAATGTACTTACTATTTCAGCGGTATTTCGCTCAACCCCACCAACTGCCAAAATTGAAGGGATAACAAATACAGTTGGCTTCTCTCTTTTCACAGGAAATGACAATGGTAGCGGCAACAGTTTTTTCTTATTTATACCAACAGAAAAGCCATGCTCGTCGACAGTTGCATAATTGGCAGATGTCCCGTCTCTCTGTTCGGAAAACAATCGTAACACTTTAAAGGATTTAATGGTATCATCTGTGTTATAGACAATATCTACCTCGCCGCCTATCGTGCCTGTTTCTTTGAAACTTCCCAGACCTCTGGATAAGATAATACGACCAACACTAGCACCTGACCCAATAAAGACGAGTAGTTGCATAATTGATAATCTGCTGATTTCAAAACCTATACGTGGGCTGTAAACATAGCCAGTCCCACAAACATCCCCGAAAACCAACACTCCGGGCAAACCGCTATATACTTTTCTAAGTTCATTCAGATAGATATCATCCTTTGACGAAATATAGAGCCTTACGCCAACAATTTCTGCATATGCTCCCACTACAGAATCAAAAGCAGCAGAAGGCGCAAAAGAATTTATAAATGCAAGGGCAGATATGATATCGTTCAAATATCTTTCCGCAAAAATGAATGAAAGGACTTTATCGTCAGGATTTATCTCCTTTGAAACGACACCTTTTTCATAGAAAAACCTGAATAGTGTCCTGTATATTACACTGAGATGCTCTTCTAACTCATTGCCTTTTACACCGCTGTCCTCAACGTGCTGACACACAGCGATGATATCTTCAATATTCAGGTTTGTTGGTCTGAAATGATTTAAATATTTTTTCCATTTATGGACAATGGAATCTGTACAAACCAAATATTCCACTTCATTATGCAGCTTCTTGAAGACAAGCGCCATTTCACCAGCGACTTCCTGTCTGGTACAGAATTTTCTAACATCCCTGTAGGAATGATGGTGCTCCCCGCAAGCTTCAGGATAAAAATAAATCTGCATTCCCTTTTTCGCCAGTCTGTAACCCAGTTCTATGTCTTCAAAATTATATTTATAGAATCTCTCATCAAAAATAATATCTTCAGAAAGCAAAAAATCTCTGTCTATACTTATGTTGCAAGTATAAAAATGTCTGAAATCAACATATCCATGTTCTTTCAGTGAAGAGAAGCTAAACTGTTCCTGACCTATTTCAGTGATGTGTTTCATAAGAACGTTAGGTGTTATATCCTTATGCCATATAATGTTGCCAAGAACAGCTTTACACACTGGCAACTCTTTCAGTTTTCTGTAATGTTGATTTATTATCTGGGGATTTGGAAAAATATCGTCACCGATGATCAACAGTTTCTCACCCCTAGCGACTGAGATGGCATTGTTCCTGGCCTTTGCCGCTCCGCCATGCTCATTCTGAAGAACTACCAGCGGCAGATCTATTACATTTTTAAGGACAGCAACAGTATCATCCGAGGAACCATCGTCGGAAAAAATGATTTCATATCTGTATTCCGTTGCTTTATGTACCTCACGCAGACACTCTATGAGCGGAAGAAGGAGTACGGATCTGTTATATGTTGGAATTATTACACTGACATCCAACTCGTATTCCCGATTTTCTCTTGAATACTCAGACCCTGATATATCAAATATCCTACTAAGCATATATTCACTTTTTATTCTGTAATAAATCGAATAAGAAGTATAAAAAAAGCCGTCTTCACGTAATTTGCGCAATAAATTAATTCCGTGTTGGTAAAACCTGTATGTTGACTTTACTAACGGGATTTTTTTGGCAAAACTGCGTATTTTGTGGTTAAAGACGATTTTTTGTATCATTTAGTCCTCTTAATAATCTTGGCAACATTTTCTGATGCTAATAAAAATTTGCCGGATATAGATGACGCCAGATTCTTTTTCAGAGTTTTACACTCATCTCTGAGTTCATTAATTATTTCAGTATCGTCTTTTCTGCGTTTTAAAATGCTCTGTGCCGAAGCCTCGTGTCCGAATTCAATATAATCAATGCTGATTTCGACACTTTTCACATAAGTGCTTTCCCTTAGTGTGGTATAAATCTGTGGATCATCAACTTCAAAATAGTATACCCCACTGTCATAAGAGGTTGAGTTTGAATAAGAGTGGTCAAGTTCAATCGTTTTTGAATCTGTTTCTACAAAAAAATGAATATCCTTTACTACACAGGGGACATTCATCGGGTCAAAACGGAGATCTTTGACTTCTTCTCCTATTTCAAATCTGAAGATTCTCACTCCTTTTTCATATTCAATTTCAATTATCCTGGATTCTTCTTCACGAAAATCAACGTCGTCACTTTTAAAGAAAAGCTGCCCATAAACAGGTAACGGTTTATCCTTAACAAGAAATGAATAATTACTTCTGATATCTCTTTGCCCCTGTTTAATACCATAAAAATAAAGGTCAAAGGACATTGAATTAATTCCGAACTCATACATAGAAAATGAAGATTCAATATCAAGCACATCCCTGATATCTTGCTCTTCCAGATTCTTATAATAATCAGCCCATTCGTTTATATCCTGGAGAAAAGGGGCATCTTCAGGAGTAGTTCTTCTGGTACCATGTTCAGGTCTACCTGTGGTTGCACAGGTAAAAAGTAACAATCCGCCTTTTTTCAACATTCTATAACAATTCAATATTGTTTCTGCATAATATCTATCATGTTCAAAACATTCAGTAGAAATAATAACATCAAATGTCTCATCGGGAAATTTGAGTTCATGTCCTTTTGAAACAATATCAACATTTCTACCAGCACGGATATCTACTCCTAAATACCCGCAGTTTTCAAAAAGGTACTGGTTGTTTCCGTTTATATCAAGAGAGCCTATATCCAGAACGAGCCCGTTTTTGAAATATCCGTTAAGTTTTGATTTTATATCGAGACAGTACTGTTTTTGTTGTGGATGAGCCATATATCCTCATTGCTTATTTCAAGATTCTTTCAAATCAATTTCACACCCTACATCACGAATAAGCTGCCCAAGTGTAGCTTTAACATCGCAGGATGTGATTCGGAACATAAAAACATCATGAATCCAGTGGTGTTGGATATGTATCTCCTGCGTTCCTTCTGCAACGGCAACGGAGAGACTAAACAAGCCATTGCACAGTAAAGGCATAACAAAACGATATTCAACAGTATACTCCTTTCCTTTTCCAAAGTCAGGTCGCAAATCAGAATGGGCATAAGTGTTTGCACCAAATATCGGATTACCGAGGTTGTCATTGACAACAAAGCCGCAAATGACACTATCGACATTCTCCGCAGCCAGCATAACAACTTTCAGAACAACCTTTTCTCCTCCTTCAAAAGTTGTCTGAGAAACTAATTCACTATTGCCCAGAAAAACACGTTCAATAATGATTTTCTTATCTCCGAAAGAATCAAATTGTTCTGTGCTTATCCAGTTCAAATTACTGTTTTTTCGTTCCGTTTCTGTACCTTTATCTGTATTCTTATCATATGCCATTGCCGCCAGATATCTTTTACAAACTATGTCCGGCGTGCCTTCATCATGCTTTCTTCCACCGTGTATCCATATAACCTGAGAACAGAAATTTATGACCGTTCCTGTGTCGTGGGTAACGAAAAGCACCGTAGTACCCGCCTCTTTCAAATCGCGAAACTTTCTGTAACATTTCTGCTGGAAACGTACATCTCCGACACTGAGAGCTTCGTCAACAATAAGTATTTCAGGGTCAACATTTATGGCAACGGCGAACGCCAAACGTGCGAACATACCGCTGGAATACATCTTTACAGGTTGATAAACGAACTCTCCGATATCGGCAAACTCCAGAATAGAATCAATCCTCTTATCCATCTCCGCCTGAGAATAGCCCATGATCGTACCATTCATGTATACATTTTCTACACCTGTCATTTCCGGATTGAATCCGGCACCAAGCTCCAGAAGGGACGATATCCTGCCTTTGACATCTACAATACCTGATGAGGGACTAACAACACCTGTCAGTATTTTAAGCAGAGTAGACTTCCCTGCTCCGTTCTTGCCGATGATACCAACAGTTTCACCACGTTTTATGTCGAAACTGACATCTGTCAGTGCATAAAAATCTCTGTGATATTTTTTGCGCAAAGGATGGAATATCTCCTTCATCATATCCAGCGGACGATCATACAGGTTGTATTTCTTGGTCAGATTTCTGACGCTAATGATAATGTCGTCTGTCATATCACATCCGCAAAATGAGGGCGTAGTTTTCTGAAAACTGTTGCTCCGGCTAAAAGTATAATAACGGTAACCACCCAAAAATAAACCGTAAGCCAA
Source organism: Seleniivibrio sp. (assembly GCF_021209385.1). Lineage (GTDB taxonomy): Bacteria > Chrysiogenota > Deferribacteres > Deferribacterales > Geovibrionaceae > Seleniivibrio. The sequence goes on from NZ_JAJOIL010000028.1 coordinate 50,947, forward strand.
CCATGTTCCCAGAACCAGACTCTATAAAGCAGAGCCTCTCGAAACCCTTCGGTTATATGGTAAATCGGATTGAGTTTGAGATATATTTGATAACGTTCAGGAATTATATGTATTGACCAAAAAATGGGCGTTCCCCAAAAACCGAACTGTATAAACATATTGATCAGCTGACCAACATCTTTCATAAATACAACCAGAGCTGATGTCAGAAGTGAAAGCCCAAGCATAAGCACCAAAAGTGCAAATATATAATAAATTATCTGAATATTATAAATGGAAAAACCAGTGTGGTATATCAGCATGAACAGCAATATCACAAGCAGGAAGAAAAGATGTATCACAAACGAAGACATAATCTTCATGAGAGGAAGTAGACTGACACGAAATACCACTTTATTCACAAGGTACTTGTATTCTATTATCGAGTTGGTGGCATTCCCCCACCCTTCGGCAAAGAAAAACCATGGAACCATACCCGTAAGAAGCCACAAGAGAAACGGAACATTACCAACCGGTTTTGATTTGAAACCAACTTCAAAGACAAACCAGAATATCAGGATAGTGACGGCAGGCTGAACAAAAGCCCAGAGAAGCCCTAGATGAGACCCCAGGTATTTTGATCTAAAATCTCTTTTTGCAAACTGCACAAGCAAATTTCTCGACCTGTACACATCGGCAATGAAAAAGAATAATGACAATACGGTCTTCAACATCAACAGTTCCTGCGTCCTTTATATTGCAAGTATTTTTCTGAGACTACTGTTTATGTTACGGCGTTCCCTGTCAAAAAGCCAGCCCCATTTATTGAAATATTTAATAGCCGATGAGATATGTATCATTCTCTGGCGCATATATTTATAAGAGCCGCGTCCTCTGTGATGATAAATAAAGATTGAAGGGACATAATAGCTGCCTTCAAAACTGTTGAATCGTCTGGAGAAATCGACATCTTCCATGAAGACGAAAAACCTTTCGTCAAAATATCCTGCTTTTTTAATGGCAGTTTTTCTGAGAAACATGAAACAACCGGAAAGATTTGCAGTTCTTATGCTTTCATCTTTGTCATATGACTGGAGTTCATAACGTTTATTATACCTGTTTACAAGTTTTTCAGGCAGATATTGATGAAACATTCTTATGATCAGGTCAAACGGTGTCGGCAGAAGCTTTGCGGCATATTGATTTTCACCGTTGACAGACAGAACCTTCGGAACGATAAGTCCTGCTTCCGGGTGTCTGTCCATATATTCAGCAAGTTGCTCAGGCACATCATGTTCAAAATACACGTCAGGATTACATATGATGTGATATTCGGAGATAATATCGTATCTATCTCTGATTACAATATTATGCCCGCCTCCAAATCCAATATTCCTTTCGGTGTTTATGATTTCGATGCGTTCGTTTTCACTGTAATCATGAAGATCAGTGTCAGAATTATTTATTATATATATTTTGGATATACACTCTCTGTTCAGCAGGCTCCTCATGGTGTCAGCAAAAACACTGAGATCAGTATCATAGTATACAATTAAAACTGTAATATTATATTTCATTAAACAACCCGCCGCAAAACAACCGTGTATAATTACGTATATTCATAAATTATTCAACTCAAAAGACTGCATTTGCTCAAAAACATACTATTTATATCAAAGCTATAACAAGGAATCGCTTTTAATGGAAAAGTTCATCAGTTTTATTGGAGAAATGATGTAATTTCTTTGCGCAAATTGTCTACAAATATAGGCATACCTGCTTCAACCTGCGGGGTCAGGGTCATATCCATCTCTATGGAACCGGTCTGTATGCCGTAAAGCACAACCTCTTTCGGTCGCACACCCATCAGTTCAGCTGTTGCCAGCATATCTTTCATACCCATCTGGTGCGCGGAGAGTCTGTTCTCAAAAACTGCGTCAATATCATCACCGTTGACTTTCACAACAGTCCCAGGCTCAAGACCGAAATCCACGGCATCAGCTATGACAAGCTTGTCGGCCCATTCGATATATACGAGAAGATCAAGTCCAAGCGTCCCGCCATCCATAACCCTCAAAGTGTCGGTTGAAGGAAACTCCTTCATGAGCTCCTGCGCAGCAAGGACACCCACGGCATCGTCGTTCATCACAAGATTACCTATACCAAGCACCAGCAGTTTCATGGTCACTCCTTAATAACTATAGCGGTTGCGAGAGCCGCAATGCCCTCTTCCCTGCCTGTAAAGCCCATTTTTTCGGTGGTGGTTGCCTTAATGGTCACATCCTCCAAGCTCAACCCCATAACACCCGCTATGGTTTCACGCATCAGCGGAATATGCGGTGCCATCTTCGGTTTCTGCGCAATTATCTCCGCATCCACATTAGATATATCAAACCCTGCCAGCCGTATCATTTCAACTGCTTTTGCAAGGAGTATTTTAGAATCTATGCCTTTGTACGCCCCATCGGTATCCGGAAACAGATTGCCTATGTCTTTGCCAAGCGCAGGTCCGGCGACTGCATCAACAATAGCGTGTATCAGAACATCCGCGTCGCTGTGACCGTCCAGTCCGAGATCAAAATCTATCTCAACTCCGCCGATGACGAGTTTACGCCCCCTTGCAAACCTGTGCGCATCAAAACCGATTCCGCTTTTTATCTTCATTCTCAGTCTCCTGTAACATTCTATACATTTTGTCAGAATTTTAAAACATTTTATGTTGATTTAGAATTTCACATAGATAATATTGGTCATCGGGGGATAATTTATGCAGATACCTATTTTAGCTGATATCACAACCATTTTTCTGTTTGCGGCTGTGGCGCTCTTTATTTGCGGGAAACTGAAAATACCTGAAATCATGGGGTATCTTCTCGCGGGCGTACTTGTGGGTCCCAACGGTCTGGGACTGATTCACGCTGTCAAACAGGTTGATATGATGGCGGAGATAGGCGTTGTCCTGCTCCTCTTCACAATAGGGATCGAATTTTCACTTTCAACGCTTCTCTCTCTTAAGCGTCCGGCGCTCATAGGCGGAAGCTTACAGGTTGCCGGATGCGTTGCCGCCTTTACGGGTGCAGCATATCTCGGCGGATACAAACTTAACACCGCAATAGTAATGGGCATGATGGCTGCAGTTTCAGGTACGGCGATCATGCTTAAAGTTTTTGCCGCCAGAGGCGAGGTGGACGCGCTTCACGGACGGATTTCGCTTGCGGTGTCTATATTTCAGGATATCGCTGTAATTCCCATGATGCTCCTTGTTCCTCTCCTTGCTGGACAGGGCGGTAACATATCCGATGTCGGTATCATCCTTGGCAAAGCGGTTGTCGTTGTCGTACTGCTTTTCACATTCGCCAGATTTCTGGTTCCCAAGCTCCTTTATCAGGTTGCGGCGACCAGAAGCCGCGAGCTTTTCATGATAACCGTAGTTCTTGTCTGTCTGCTCGTTGCGTGGATGACATCTAAAACCGGGCTGTCACTGGCTCTTGGTGCTTTTCTCGCAGGCATAGTGGTCAGCGAATCCGGATACGGTCAGCAGGCTCTCGGGGACATAATTCCTTTCAAGGACGTCTTCGCAGGGTTCTTCTTTGTGTCTATAGGCATGCTGCTTGACCCGTCGGTTGTCATAAATAACCCTGTAATGACAATCTCAAGCCTTGTGCTTCTTACACTTATAAAATTTGCCGTAACAGGCTTTGTTGTGAACGTAATAGGTTATCCGGTGCGGACATCCGTGCTTGCGGGTCTTTCACTGGCACAGGTGAGCGAATTTTCATTTATTCTGGGTGCAGTCGGCGCTACGTCCGGTCTGCTCACATCCGATCAGTATTCGTTCTTAATAGCCGTCACAGTGCTTTCAATGGCATCCACACCGTTCCTTATAATAGCAGCGCCCCATGTGGCTGAAATGATTGTAAAGCTGCCGATGCCGCAGGCTTTCCGCGGCGGGTATCTCTCCGAAGAGCAGAAAGAACCTGAAAAGGAACTCATAGACCACATTATCATTGCGGGCTTCGGAATGAACGGACGCAACACTGCCAGAGCCGCAAGGGAAGTCGATATAGAATACGTTGTTATCGAGATGAACCCTGACACCGTAAAGAAAGAAAAACACAACGGAACTCCGATATTCTTCGGCGATGCTTCCCAGACAGCCGTTCTTGAACACGCATGTCTTAAGACAGCGCGGGTTATGGTTATAACACTTCCCGACCCAGTGGGCGTGCGTAAAATAGTGGAAACGGCGAGACGGGAAAACCCGACGATATACATAATCGCACGCACAAGGTACCTCACGGAGTACACAGCCCTCAAATCTCTGGGTGCCAATGAAATAGTTGTTGAAGAATATGAAACATCCATAGAAACTTTCTCGCGTGTTCTGAAAAAATACAGAATACCGCGCGAACAGATAGAGGACATAGCGAACAATATCCGTACGGAGATAATGGGCAAACCGAGGGAAATGATAACAGGCGGGCTGGACGGCTCCATAAGCATAGCCAACATGAGCGTCAACAACGTAACAATTCCGGTCGGCTCGCACATTGCCGGAAAGACCGTCCGCGAGGTGGATATCAGATTCCGATACAAGCTGAACCTGCTGGCTGTTAACCGCGGACTGGATACCATATCAAACCCCGGAAGTGATTTTGTTCTTAATGAAAGGGACGAACTTATGCTGATGGGTGAAGAGAAGGACGCGGATAATTTTAAGCAGAGTATAGGTCAGGCATAACTCGGTATGCCGGAGGAGCGGATCGCGTCGTCGCATGTGCTCCTCGCGAAGACAAAAAACCTGTCTCTGCGAGGGCTTTAGCCCGAAGCAGTCTAATGGTTTTGTATGAATATGTAGTTTGTCAACAACCTGAATAATAGAATATTATTTATTGTGCTGTTTGAAGAAATCCACAAGGGAGACGAGGTTCTCTTTTTTGACAGCCTGAAGGTTCTCTTCCTTAATGGCTTCGTAGACCTCTTTTCTATGCACACTTACATCTTTGGGCGCTTCTATGCCTATCTTGACATTTCGCCCTGCGACCTCGACAATGGTTACTTCGATATTGTCGCCGATGATTATGCTTTCGTTTATCTTCCTTGATAATACAAGCATCTGCCTTCCTGCGGTTTATTTATTGAACATCGGTGTCTTGATCTGCCACTTATCTTCTTCCAGAATGACCTGCTTTGCAAGTTTTTTCTCAGAGTTCATTACCAGCGGCGCCCTGAGGTTCATTGTGGCGTTTTTAGGCTGGTCGGGAACAACGACGATACAGAACAGTTTCAGCTTGCTTTCATCCTCTGCTCCGAGAATTTTAAGCTCGCGTTTGTTCAGTCTGGGTGTGTACTCCTGAACAAAAAGTTCCGGTTCCACAAGGATAAAACAGATATCCTTGTCCTGAACCGACTGGAACCAAAGGAAAGGATAAGACTTTTCGTTCGATATAAGAATAAAATCGTTCAGATCGGGAAAACCCAGCATAGGGGACGACAAAGTGATTATGTCGTTCTCCGTGAAGGAAATTTCTCCCAGTTTACCGGATACTATCTTTCTGGTTTCCATTGTATCCTCACATATATTGACAGAATTTGCACCCATGAAATTCTCCTGTATTCCGTTAGCATCGTATATCTAATCGGCACTTTTTACAGATAATCAAGCAGACTTACATTTAAAAGCAGCGATGTTGATTTCAGCGCATACTGGTAAGCCGTTTCGGCAACTGTAAGATCCGCCGAAGCCTGTGTCTGGTCTATGAGTGTCGATCCTGTATATTTCGCTTTCAGCTCCTCTGTTGTGAGCTGAAGCGACTGATTGAACGTTATTGCGGATTCCGCTTTACTGGTACTGTTACCAACGGTAGTAAGCGCGGAAAGAACCTGAGATTCCGCCTGTTCCAGCACGTCCAGTTCATATTCGATACCGGAACCGACAGCAGCAGTGAAAGAATCCGTGGCATAAAGATATCCGGCGTCATAATACTGATAAACGCCATCCGCCACATAATATTTCTCGCCTGCGGTATCCATCGAATATGTATTTATAAGTTCGCCGTCGTCTCCTGTGACCTTTATCTTAACAGAATCGCCCGCCTTGGCAAATCCAAGCGTGCTTTCGTAGTCACCGGAAACGGCAGTACCTGTTACGCCATTGAACACGAAGCCTATTCCGTTTGTCCCTGTCAGTTCAGCCTGAACAACGCCGCTGATACCGGCATCGGATAGCTTTTCGTTTATATTTGCGATCATGTCTTCATATGTCATGAAGTTTTCCGCATCAACCTCAATGCTCACAGTGTGGTCGGTACCGTCGTTGTATGAAAAGGTCAAAGTTCTCTGTTCCGAGTTCTTCTCGCTGAGATCCATTGTTACCGCGGATCTGTTAACGACAGTATCGGCTCCGACTTTGTTCTGAAAGCCGAGGGCGCCTGTTTCATCACCTGAAACTATAATATCGGATGTAGGACCGGAAAATGAAATTAAATTTCCGGCATCAAGCGAAACACTGACTCCGGCAGGAAGCTGAGGCGTTATGACAGCCAGCAGCGCCGAGCTGTCCGCATAATCCACATTCGGTACGGTTACTGTGGTGTTCTGCCATGCTGCACCGTCATAGTAGTCTATATTCAGCGTTACCGGATTGTCCAGATTGCTGAGAGCAAGCTCGGCAGTGGTCTCGGCTCTTGCCGGATATGCATCGTCCATGCCCATCACATAGGCGGACAGGTCATCGTCATAATTTACGTCAATCTCCATTGCGCCTGAGTTTGTATCAATGCGGAGCTGTCCGTTATCGTTATAAGCTCTCACACCCATCTGCTGAAGATCGTAATCGGAATTTATCTGCGTAACAAAATCGTCAAGTTTATCTGCCGCCGTGGCTGCTGATGACGAGAAGTTTCTTGTCACTTTACCGTCTTCGGTGTTCAGAACAAGTTCAAAACCAACCGTACCGACGTTCAGGTCTTTAAAGGTGGATGAAGTCCATTCCTGTTTTTTCTGGAGATAGAAATCACTCTGGGAATCGTTATACTGAACTTCAAAGTTGAATATCTCGTTATAGTTTCCGCGGAACTCACCGTCCAGATAAGGAACGGCAGAAGAACCGAGATCCTCTTTAGACCATGAACTAGGTGCGCCGATACCTGAATCGGGGATGTTCATCTCAAGGGCAAAATAGAGGTTCTCGAGGGATTTGAAAACGTTGACGTTCTCACCCTTTTCCGTGATGTTCAGATCGCCGAAGCTGAGGTTTGAGTTGGCTGTCAGCTCAAGCTCGAACGATGTTGTAATAGGTGTTGCGGAATTGGCGATATCGCCGAGCTGTATCTTAACCCCGTTGCCTATCTCTATTTCTCCGCCGTTATAAGATGCTTTTGAAATGGGGCTTGCGGAGTTGTCATAAACAAGATTTCCGAGTTTGTCGGTAACCTGAATAGTGATATCGGTTGCGCCGACGTTCACGGTAACGTTCCAGTTGTCGTCCTTTTTGGAACTGTAATAACCGGAGAGCATTATATCGGAAGAGTTTTGTGCATAACCGATACCTGAGTTGTTCTCGTCGATGGCAAATGTCATTTTGCTTGTGCCGCTTCTGAGATCTTTAACCTGAAGCTTGCCGTCAACAAGGGTTGCGTCCACAGCATTTCCGTAAAGGTTTTCAATATATGAAAGCATATCGCTTATACGTTTTTCATCATCAATGGGATAGTCGCTGCCCCTTGGCGTATCGAACTGATAATCGGTTCCGACCTTTGTGGCAAGATATGTTTCATCGGTATATTCACAGTTCATCAGTTCAAATTTGATGTCATATTGTCCGGGCGTTGCCGCATCAGTAACGTTTGCGTATACGTCAAAACCCATTCCGTTGTCCATCAGCGCCTGATTGAGCGCGGACTGGATGTCGGCAGCAGAACCGGATGCCGGAGTAAAACCGATTGTCTGACCGTTCACGGATACTTCCGTGTAAACTCCACCTGTTATCGGAACATCGGTATGTGTTGTAGAAACGGGACCGACATAGTTGTCATACGCAAGTTCAAAGGTTGTATCCATACCGTTTGCTGTAACAGGGAGGTCTTTGAATCCCAGCCTGTTGTTTTCGGAACCTGTGACGGATAACTGCACACCCTCGCCTGTTCTGTTGGATATGAACATGAGCCTGTCGCCGTCGCTTACAGCGGACATTTCTCCGCCCAAACCCAGATTTTCAAGGCTTCTGTTGATGTCGAAAATAACCTCGTCCATATCTGAATAACCTTTCTGGGAAAGTGTTATGTCATAGTCTCTGTTACCGTATGTAACAGTTATGGTTCTTTCCTCTTCGGAAGCTTCAGACATATCAAGGTTAACGTTTCCGGGAGATGAGACTCTTGCCGTACCGATGGCATAGCCGTTATGGTCTGTTCCGGAAAACTTCATAGAATCCGCGGTGCTGACGTTAGCGCCGTCTATCTGCGAGAATTTTGTCGTATTAGTAATGCCTATTCCGTTAACGGTGTTTCTGGTGGTGCCTTTCGTGGTTCTGTAGGTCTCCATAAAGGTATCCTGACCGCTCACGTTTATAACAACTTCCTGGTTGGAAGCTATTTTTGATGTTATCTGCCCGTCGTCGCCCACATATGTGATATCGTCGCCGGGAGTATAGTAAAACTGCATCTTGATACTCTGACCGTTAGGTATATCGTCAGGAAGCTTTATACCGACACCGACACCGGTGTTGATAACGCCTTCTCCGTTATATGCCGCTACAAGAGTATTGGTGGTAATGTTGCCTGTGGTTGTGGTCTCGTCCGAACCGTTGCTGTCCAGAAGAACGGATTTGCCCAGAGAATCGGTCATTGTCACATATGAAACGCCGTCCATAACGCTAACGTTAACGGTGTATGCGCCCTCTGACAGCTCCGGCATGTCGCCGAAAAGTTTTTTGGATATCGCTTCTGTACCTGAATATGAAGAAACCACAGCGGAAACTTCTCTGTCACCGGAAACGAATGGCTGTGTCTGTGTTTCATATCCGCCGAAAACATATCTGCCGAGATACTGTGAGTTGCCGATATCCTTCATCGCATTCAGTATTGAAAGAACATCACCCGCAAGAGCTTTACGGCTTTCCGCGTTCTGGCTGTCATTTCGTCCGGCTACGGCGAGTTCGTTGCGCGCCTTTGCAAGATAATCATAGGCTGTCTGGAGAAGATTGTCCTCGTTGTCAAGCCATGTCACAGCGTTGTCGGCATTTCTGCCGTACTGGGTCGCCTCGTTTGACATAATCTGCATATTATATGCCGTAACATAATATGTGGGATCGTCTTCAGGATTGAGCATGTTTCTTCCTGCTGCGACCCTTTCATTGGCATCCAGAAGGTTAGAAAGACTTCTGGCATTACCGGAAGTGTAATTCATATGTATCATATTTGTAGTGATTCTCATGTCAGCCCCCTCTTATCTGCCGCCGGTACCGAGACCGTTAACTATCTTGTCGATCATCTCATCGACAACGTTGATGAATCTTGCACTCGCCTCATAGGCTCTCTGAAAACGGATGATATCCGCCATCTCCTCGTCGAGCGAAACGCCTTTGATACTCTCCAGTTTCAGAGAATATTCATCCACAAGGTTCTCTTTTGTGGTGGCATAGGTGTCTGCAGTAGATTTGTCGGTTGCTATTGTTCCGATGAACAGTGAATAAAACTCGTCCAGAGTTACATTATGGTCGAGCAGGTCTGTGTTCTTAAGGTCTGCAATAGCCGCCGCGTTGGTGTTATCGCCGACAGCTCCCGACTGGGATGTGGCAAGATAGCCGATGTTCTCTTTGATCAGAGTGGAAACATCGATGTTAGACGCATCCTGACCGGAGAAGAAACCGTAGGTTCCGGAAGCAACGAGAAAACCGGACGTATCCTCAGCAAAGGAGAACGTATATCCGGATTCAGAAGTTATTTTAAGTGTGTTGCTCTGTGAAAGGGAAGCCTGTATCAGACCGCCGTTGGGGTTGCCGTCAGCGTAAGATATCTTTGATATTACAGAGTTGAGAGAGTCTTTTGAAGGATCTATCTCTATGTCGAGATTCTGCACCAGATTGCCCTCAGTATCGTAAACCGCAATACGGAGAACTCCTTCATTAACAGCCGAAGGCAATGCACCGGCAGTTTCACCAAGGGGGTATGACGGGTTTTTGACACCGCTTGAGGATGTTATCTGGGTAAGTCTGTCAGAACCCTGACCCAGAGCGTGCAGTTTATTTGTAGAAGTTATAAGCGAAGCCGCGAGATCATCAAGCTGATCCATGTAATTCTGCGACAGATTGTCGCGCACTTCAAGTTCGCCGCCTATTTTTCCGGAATTGAATGCGGATGTGATATTCACACTCTCTTCACCGGTGGTCTTTGAACCCCAGTAGATGCTTACGTCAGTATCGCTGCCGGATGTCTGGGCTGCCGTAAGGGTGAAATAGTTCCCCTCGTCAACCAGTGCGTTTCCGTTCACATAAACGGCAACCTGACCGGAAGAACGTTCCACAACAGATATGTTGGTAAGCTCGGAAAGGTCGTTCAGCAGAAGTTCCCTCTGGTCGCGGAGATCATTCGCCATAGAACCTGTCGCCTCAATTAAAGCTATCTGTCCGTTCAGATAGGAGATGTTCTGGGAAATGGAATTTATTTCGGAAACATAATCTTTGATATTTTTGTTCGATTGTTCCTGCATACCTTCGAGTGCAGAATAACTTGCGCGTATCTTCTCCGCCAGAACGGATGCTTTTTCAACAACAGTCTGCTTTTTGATAAGCGCTTCGTCGGATTCGTCGGTTGCTGTGTTCGCAAGGTCGCTCCATGCATCAAAATATTCCGCCATCGCTTCGCCAAGCCCCGAACCGTCTTCAAGTTCGTTGAAATATATCTCAATGTTGGTAAGGGTATCCTGAAGTGTTGTGTAATACGCAAGATCTGAAGTCTCATTCCTTATGGTAGACGCAAGAACAGAGTCGTATACCTGTACAACATTCTCTACGGATACACCTCGTCCGAAAACTCCGTAGCTTGTGGTCTGTGAGTTTGATGTCACAAGGCTCACTCTCTGTCTGGAGTATCCAGGGGTGTCTACGTTTGTAATGTTGTTACCGGCAACGTCAATTTGCGCCTGTGAAGCAAAAAGTCCCGATACGCCTGTGGATAATATTCCTAATATGTTTCCCATGTCCCTCTCCCGCCTTCTTTCGGGCGAACTTAGCCTGTCTGACAGATAGTTGACGTTTTAACAGACTTATACTGCTTTGAAATGCCGTATGTGTTTCTGCCTGCTATGCCGAGCTTCTGGAAAAGCCCGTCAATAAGCGTCATATTTGTCTTGAAGAGAATTTTGAGTGAAGTGTTCGCGTCGTTCACTTTTTTTGTAAGGGTGACAAGCTCATTGCGGACTGCCATCAGCTCTGAGGAATGTTCCCCTGCAAGTTCACGCGCGATGATCTCAACACGAAGCCCTTCGCGCTCGTGCTGTTTTTCGATCTTTTTGATACAGTTGATAAAAGCCTCATTGATAACCTTTTCTTTATAAGCGAGGGTATCCTTGATCTTCGCCAGCTCGTTTGTACGGGCGGCGTTCCACTTCATTGCGGCTTCTTTTTCCTGTTGAAGAATGGACAGCATCTCAGTGTAAACTTTTTTCTGAGAGTCCATTATCTCAAGCAATGCTTTGATGTTCTCCATCTCATACCTCCGAATGATTCGGCAGTTATGAGACACAGGTCAGAACGGGAATTTTGACTAAAGTTTTTTTAGAAGAGGTCTTCCACAGACGTCTGAACTATTTTTTCAGCAACCTGGCGTCCGGAAACATCATATGTTCCGTTTTCGATCCTGCTTTTAAGATCGGCCACCAGATCGGTTCTGACATCGGGAGACGATGCAAGGGTATTTTTCATTCCTGCCAGCACTTTAGCACTGTCAGAAAGTGAAACCGAATCAGAGCCGGATGTCGATGAGGCAGACTCCGCAGATGAAGCAGAGGTCTTCTTCTTTGAAGCCGCTTCGTTCGCCTTGTTCAGGTCGAATCTCATTTTGTCGTCTATTCTCATTGTGAGCCTCCGGTACTAGTCTCTAATCGGACTACCCTATAAAAACTTTAGCAGTTTTGCTCCGGTTATTCCAGTAAAAAAAACTGTTACCCGTTTCCTGCTCTCATATCGTGTCAGTTATCTGACTGACATATCAGAAGCAACATCCGTGCCACTTAATTGCTGCCTTAATTTGACTATATCGTCCCCGGCAGAGGCTGTTTTTTCCTGTGCGGGGAAATTATTTCCTTTATCATCTGCTGTGTATTTTCCCAGTGAATCATAAAGCATTTTCGCAAGCCCCATCCCGCCGCCTTTAACGGATTCCTGAGCAACCTCGGAATCGAGCATAGAGGTGAATATCTCCTCTCCGCGGCTTTTTTCGATAAGCCCGCCTTCAATCTCGGACTTACGCATTGTCTCGAACATTTTTGAAACGAAAAGCGCCTCAAAATCCTCACAGGCCTTTTTAAGCTTTTCGTCTTTATCTCTGGCATAGTTTACTGAACTGTCTACAAGATCTATGTTCATTACATCACCTGCAATTCGCCGTGGAGAGCGCCGGCAGATTTTATAGCCTGAAGGATTGATATCAGGTCTCTGGGGGTTACGCCGATGGAGTTAAGCGCTTTCACAAGGTCGCTGATGGCTACGCCTTCGGGAACGACCATGAGTTTGGCATTCTCCTCTGTAACAGTTATCTGCTGTTGCTGCTGTCCCTGCTGATTATTGTTGTTAGGACCGCCCTGATTATTTCCTATGAAGTTCTGATTCTGGTTCACTTCAACAGTGGAATTGATATTTATGGTCAGGTTGCCGTGGGAAACCGCAACCGTGTTTATGCGTACGTCCGCACCCATGACTATTGTTCCGGTGCGCTCGTCCACGACAACTTTCGCGAGGTTTGTAGGCTCAATTTCAGCCGACAGAACGTTATCCATAAAGACATAGAAATTGTCCATCTGGGAGCGGGGAACTATCACCTCAAGTGTGGAAGGTGAAGTTATCTTTGCAACGTTTGAACCGACGCGGCTGTTTATAGCGTCTTTCGCTTTTACCATGTCGGATACGCTTCCGTTTTTGAAGTTAAGAACTATGTTGGATTCATCCATATTGAACGGCACTTCGCGTTCAACTATAGCGCCGTTGGGTATCATACCGACGGTGGGGTGGTTCTTTATGGTGCCTGCACCCGATGCCGCAACGTTCATACCGCCGACGGATACGGGTCCCTGCGCAACCGCATACACCTGACCGTTTGCAGCGGAAAGGGGTGTCATGAGCAATGTGCCGCCCTCAAGACTTTTCGCATCACCCACTGATGAGACTATTACGTCCATCTTGCTGCCGCTGTTTGAGAAGGGCATGAGCTTCGCAGTTACCATAACAGCCGCAACGTTCTTAACCTTGACGGCATTCTTGTCAACTGTTATGCCCATCCTCTCCATCATGTTCACCAGCGACTGAACGGTGAATTCCGTACCGCTTTTGTCGCCTGTGCCGTTAAGACCGACCACAAGACCGTAACCGATAAGCTGGTTGTCTCTGATCCCCTCAACGTTTGAAATATCCCTTATCTTTACCAGAGCAAATGCGCTCTGAGCGAATACTGCAATTATAAGTGTTAAAAATACTGTCCTCATCCCATGTCCCCCTTTAGAAAGGCATTATCCAGTTATAGAGCGTCATAAGCCATCCGGGTTTGTTCGCGTCGGAAAGCATACCGGAACCGCTGTAGGCTATCTTTGCGTCTGCAATTGCCGTTGATGCCACTGTGTTGTCAGCCGCTATATCTTTCTGGCGGACGATGCCGCTCAGGGTTATCGTCTGTTTCTCGTTATCTACGATTATCTCTCTGTGTCCCTCAATAACGAGGTTGCCGGATGGAAGCACCTCAACCACCCTTGCACCTATGGTACCTGTCACCCGGTCGGTCTTAGACTTTGACCCGTTTCCTGTGAAGCTGTTGGAAGAGTTAAGACCGTTGTCCAGATTAAGTGCGTTTCCTGTACCCAGCAGGTTTGAAACGCCAAGGTTTGCAGGGAGTCCCATCAGGTTTGTAAGTGTGGATGAAGTCGCCTGAGTTTTCGCAGTTGCTGTGGAGTTGGAGTTTGTAGCGGAAGAACTTTCGATTATGTTGACAGTGATGATGTCGCCGATGTGTCTGCCCTTATAGTCAAGAAACAGGCTGCTTTGCGAAGCAGTGTCTGTCCAGAGTGAAGCCGTGGGCTTCTTGGATGCCTGCATCTTTCTGTAATCATCAAGCTCTTTTTGATAGCTGTTTGTAAGAGCGTCGTTCTCAAAGGTGGGTTTCTTTGCGCATCCGGTTGTGATAACCGCTGTCAGAACCAGCATCAAAAGAATATTTTTCATAATGTCATACTCCGCCGCTTATATTCAACAGAGTAATAACAAAATCCGTGCCAGATTATGAACAGATTATGGAGATTAAAAAAGCAGGGTGTTATCTTGAGTTTACAATAACTTTGCGCCCTTCGGCATAGGTTCCGCGGATAATTTTGCCGCTGGCTATGTTTTCCGCACGGACGATTTTTCCCTCATATGCATCTTCGGTCAGTCTGCCCTGGGCAGATATCTCAAGGTTGCCCGATCTGTAGATTATCGTTACGTTTGAATCCTTAAGCGCATCCGGCTGTTTCTCGACAACGCTGTCGGTGATGGGTCTGCCCGCCGGAATGTTTATGCTCGCCATAAAGCCGTCCAGCTTCATGACAGGTTCACCGTGAACCTTTGACAGATCCATGCGGTAAACGGCGGCTCTGGATGCCACCAGTTCGCCCCTTTTTATCATCGAGGAAGCGACATAAACATCTTTATATGCTTTCAGCAGGACGCTGTAGCTGTATTTTCTTGTTCCGTTGTCAACACCCACGGAAACGTTTCCGAATCTGTTGACTGGGATATCTATCTTATACTGCATATTTTCGGCTGTGAAAAAAGGTCTGGTCATGCGAACCTGCTCAACCTCGACACTCATGTCGGGATACATGACGGCAAGCTGGTTTTTAATATCCTCTTTGAAGCGATCCTCGGTTATCTCAGTGCCGCGCCTTTTAAAGGTCGCCTCACCTGGCTGTGCTCCGGTTACCTTATACTTGTTTATGATATAGGCTGCCATCTGCCTGTTGATGACCTTTTCCTGTCCGTAATCCAGTCCGCAGTATACGTCGTCGTTTACAGGAAAACCGGGAAAGATGTCCCGCAATGTGACACATTCCGAATCTATAAGTATTACGTTTGCCTCGGCTCTGGCAAAGACCAGCATAAGAATAAGCAGTGTTACAAATCTCATGCCTATACTATATTATCTTTTTAGGCTGTTGACAACCTGAAGCATATCATCTGCCGTCTGAACCGCTTTGGAATTTATTTCGTATGCTCTCTGTGCCGTGATCATATTTACCATGTCTTCAACAACGCTTACGTTTGACATCTCAAGGACGCCCTGTGCAATTGTACCGAAATTCTCCTCTCCGGGAGTTCCCGCAACGGGTTCACCGCTGGCGCCGGAAGGGATGTAGAAGTTTTTTCCTATGGATTTCAGACCCGCAGGGTTTATAAACTTCACAAGCTCAATCTGTCCGACCTCCTGCGCTTCGTCCTGATCAGGGGTTACAACGCTTATTGTTCCGTCCTCACCGAAAGAGATGGACGTTGTATTGTCCGGAATAGTGACGGCAGGATCGAGAAGATAACCGTTCTCATTGGTCAGGTTGCCGTTGACATCTATTTTAAGAGAACCCGCCCTCGTGTAGCCGATATCACCGTTAGGAAGCTGAAACTGGAAATATCCGTCACCCTCTATGGCGATGTCGAGATCGACGTCGGTATTCTGGAAGTTACCCTGTGAGTGTACCTTTTCAATGGCGGAAACTTTCGTACCCAGACCAACCTGAATACCTGTGGGGTGGGTCAGACCTGCGGCGGATATAGCGCCTGCCGGTTTAATCTCCTGATATATAAGATCCTGAAAGAACGTTCTGGATTTTTTGAATCCGACGTTATTAACGTTTGCAAGGTTGTTTGATATAGTATCAATATTTGTCTGCTGTGCCGTCATACCGGAGGCGGCTGTCCAAAGTGCTCTGAACATTTATCTGCTCCTTAGCTCATTGAGCCGACAGAATTAACTGCTTTGTTGTTGAGTTCGTCTATGGTTGTAACGACCTTCTGGTAGGTTTCAAAAGTTCTGTTAGCTTCAATCATGCGCACCATCTCGGAGAGGGGATTCACGTTGCTGCCCTCCAGAAATCCCTGCTCTATACCGGGGTTTTCCGATTCTTCCGGCAGCATGTCCACAGCGGCGAAAAGGTTTGTTCCCACCTTCTCAAGCTTGTCCATATCCTCAAACTGCGCCGTCGCTATGCGCATCGTCGGCACACCATTGACAAGCAGGTCGCCGTTTTCACTGACCACAAGAGACTGCGCATTCTGCGGGATTGGTATGTTCTGCGGAACTGTCAGGTTTGAAAGCACCTTGAATCCGTCCTGCGTGGTAAGCTCCCCTTCGGAGTCCACCGTAAAATCGCCGTTTCTCGTAAAACGGATACCGAAAGGTGTATCCACTGCAAAATACGCATTAGGGTTTGTCAGCGCAAAATCAAACTGTCGTCCAGTCTCCTGCATATTTCCCATTGAATAGTCAGTCTTTATATCGTCCAGCCTCGCCGTAGCGTTTATCGTCTTATTGTACAGACTGTCTCTGATTATGTTGTCGGGATACTGCCCCGCATTTGCAAGGTACTGCGAAAAAACCGCAGTATCAGCTTTGTAACCTTTGGTGTTGGCGTTGGCGAGGTTGTTGGATATAACATCCATCCGCCTCTGCTGTACCATCAGACCTCCGGTCGCAGTGTACATTCCGTTCAGCATATATCAGCCCTCCCTGTCAATTCCGACCTTAGCCAGAACCCTGTCTGTTGCCGCCTGAAGCTTTGTTCTGTCACCATGCGCCTCCGGCAGACTGTTTGCCATTATGTATGCAAGCCCTTTCATGGTCAGTGTTCTGACGGGCATTGCCTCTTTTTCCGAGTAATACCAGAAATTTTTATCCGACTTGCTCTCCATCCGCAGGCTCGCCGCGAACACAGGAGTGTCGTCTTTATTCATTATGGAAAAATTTACTTTAGAAAAATTCGTGCCATATTTTCTGTCGAAAGATTCCTTCGCGTTGAACACGACTATATATTCCGCCTGCTTGATGGTATCCACAGGAATTCCATATTCTCCCGCCGCAAGAAAGTTGCGTATCTGGGTATGGAGCTTCTCGTTAAACTCGTATGTACCATCCGAATGGGTTATTCTGGGCGGAACAACATATATGAACCTGCCGTGATCAAGCCTGCGGGTCATTATATGTGTGTAGTCCTCCGCCTTCTCCTTCGTTTTATCATAAAGGAGCGACGAAACATTCGTATTTGTCTCAAGAACCACGGCAAAAAGCAACAAACCAGAGCTTGGTTTCATAAGTTCCGTCACCGGTTCTATGATAATATTGTCTATCTTTCCGGTGACACTTTTGCCCGCCTTTGTGACAGGATTTTCCTTGACCAGATTGACTCCGGCTTCCTTCACAGCGCATCCGCTGAAGAAAACCAACGCAAAGAGCATGGGAAATATTTTCTTCATGTTTCGCTCCTGAAATGTGTAGAAGCAATGGAGATGCCAATTTGATTAAACGCAATTTTATCCATCCATGGAAAAATTGCGCCAACACTCCGGTCGGCAAACCTCCCTCCGTTCACGCAAGCGGGTTTCTTCCATGAAACCTATCACCATCTCGCAAACAGCTTCCTGCTGTTTCCTCGCAACGCAAGTTTCAGGCAAAGCCTGCCCCTTGCTCACACTACAAATATTTTATTGCACCAAAGCGCAAAAAATATTCTCCGTGAGGTCCATCCATGGACCTTTGGGGCAAACAAGCCCCCCCCCTCCCTCCGTTCACGCAAGCGGGTTTCATCCATGAGACCTCAAACTGATAACAAAGAGGAGAAAAGACCAGATTGCTTCGCCTTATTCCGTTTTTACACTTGCAAATCATTTGCAAAGATGTATCATAAGCACATGGAAAAATGTAAAGCAGACAACCTGCTCAAAACTACAAATACTGTCAGAACAGAGGCAAGAGAGACTATTCTCCACGCCGTGCTGGACAGCGAAAGACCACTATCTGCAAATGAATTGCATTTAATGGTAAAAGACAGAGGAATAGACCTCGCCACGGTATACCGTGCAATGAAGCTTTTTACCGAAAAAGGGCTTGTCCGCCCCGTACATGCGGACAGCGGACTTACATTTTACGAAAAGTCCTGCGAACACAACCCGCCGCACGCACATTTCATATGCGAGAGTTGCGGGGGGATAGAGTGTCTCAAACCATACGGATTCGACGAGTCCGCTTTTTTCATAAAGCTCGGACAGCAAAAAGAAGTGTCGTCCGTAGAACTCATACTTAAAGGAAGGTGCAGCTCATGCGCAAGTTAGCTCTGTTTATGTGTGCCGTACTCATTGCGGCGCCTGCATTTGCGAAGATGAAAGTCTTCGTATCCATCGCCCCTCAGAAATATTTTGTTGAGCAGATAGCGAAGGACAAAGCGGATGTTTTTGTCCTTGTTCCTGCCGGTTCAAGCCCCCACTCATACGAACCCAAACCGAAGCAGATGACAGAGCTGGCTCAGTCGTCCATATACTTCTCAATCAGCGACCCGTCCGAACAGGCATGGCTGAAAAAGATAGCCGGAGTGAACAAAAACCTTAAAATTGTCGCTACGGACAAAGGGATAAAAAAACGTCAGATGGCAGAACACCATCACCACGACGAGGATGAAGGCGAAGAGGAACACGGACACGAACACCACGATCATGACGATCACGATGATCATGAAGGAATGGCAGACCCGCACATATGGCTTGACCCTGTACTTGTAATGGCGCAGGCAAAAAATATTGCCGCCGCTCTTTCACAGGCAGACCCCATGAACAAGAATTTCTATGCCGCAAACCTGAACGGCTTCATGAACAACCTCAGAATCCTTGACCAGCAGATATCAAGGATAACTCAGGCGTCAAAGAATAAAAAATTCATGGTATTCCACCCGTCATGGGGCTATTTCGCCGACAGGTATAAACTGACACAGGTGTCTGTTGAAATAGACGGCAAATCCCCGAAACCCGCCGAGTTGGCAAAGCTCATAGACACAGCGAAAAAAGAGAAACTGAAAACGATATTCGCACAGCCTCAGTTTTCAAAGAAAGAGGTTGAGACCATAGCCAAAGAGACCGGCGCAAAGGTTGTCATGATTGATCCTCTCGCCCCCGACTGGGAAAACAGTATGCTTAAAACTGCAAAGGCAATCGCAGGACAATAGAAAAAGGCGGGACACAACCCGCCTATTTTATGAAATAGAAATTAACGCCGTCCATGTCTCTTATCTCAAGATGTTCCGTCGGAATCTCCGCCAGCACAGCTTCAACATCCGCTTTCGGCACGCCGAACACCATTGATATATCTGCAACACTGCACGGACGCATACTGATAAGCCTTTCAAGTTCCGCGCGGGTCATACTCCCGCCGGAGAAATCCTTTATATAGTTGCTGACAGGTTCAACCCGTATGCCTTTTTTTGACAGAAACAGAGCCGCTTCCAGCAGGAAAGAACTGCCCACCGCCTTCGCACTGGAAAAAGCAGGCGGACGATGCACGGTGTTAAGCTGAACCTTCTCATATCTGCATCTTTTTATTATATCAGCGATTTTTCCGAGTTCCTCAAAATTGTCGTTTATCCCTTCACAAAGCAGTATCTCAATAAGCAGTCTGCCCTGATATTCGTTGGAAAACGTCACCACAGCTTCGTTCACATCCTCAATCTTAAGAGAAGGATGAGGGATACATATCATCCTGAAAGTTTCCTGCGTCGCCGCGTCGATACTGGGAACAACAACATCCGCCGCCATAAGTTCCTCGCGAACCTGCGGATCGGTGAAAAGCGTGCTGTTTGTCAGTACACCCACGGGAACCTTGCTTATCTGTTTAATTTTTCGTATCAGATAACCCAGATCTGAACATAAGGTCGGCTCTCCGGAGCCTGTAAGCGTAACAATATCAAGCCCATGCTCAAGCGATGGATAACATTGGCTGAATTCATTTATTATATCTTCAGGATCATTAAAACGCTGTCTCATAATAGAGCATTGTGTAGTCCTCCCCACTTCGCAGTATATGCAGTTGAGCGAACATACCTTGGAAGGGACTATGTCAATCCCCAGTGAACGCCCCAACCTCCTTGATGGTACTGGACCAAACAAAAATCTGTATCCTTCGGATTTGCCATACATATCTTTTCACCCTGTTTTAGACAAAAGTTTAAATTTATTGTAATACTACTGTGCAAAAACACAAGAATCAGTTTATAATGTATTTATATAGAAAACCGTTTCAGGAGGTCTGTGATGAGTCTTAAAGAAGTCCTGCGAACCTGCGGTGTCAGCAGAAGAGAGTTTCTGCAATACTGCACCGCAGTCAGCGCCACCCTTGCGCTGCCGCAGACGTTCGCTCCGCAGATTGCCGAGGCTCTTGAAAATGAAGATAGCCGTCCTTCCGTTATATGGATGGAATTTCAGAGCTGCTCAGGTGATTCAGAAGCGATTCTGCGTTCGGGTCGTCCGAAAATTGGAGAAATCGTCCTCGATGTCCTTTCCGTGGACTACATGGAAGTTATTATGGCGGCGTCAGGACACCTTGCCGAAGAAGCAAAAGAACAGGCAATGGAAAAGAATATGGGCAAATACCTGCTCGTCATAGAGGGTGCGATTCCCGTTGACGACGACGGAGTATATTGCTGTATTGCCGGCGATTCTGCCATCAACCACCTTAAAAAAGCTGCCGCAGGAGCCGCTGCTGTCATAGCCGTCGGAAACTGCGCATCATTCGGCGGAATACCAGCCGGAAACCCCAATCCCACGGGAGCGAAAGGCGTTCAGGATGTCGTAAGCGGAAAACCCGTTGTGAACCTGCCCGGCTGCCCCTGCAATGCGGACAACATCACCGCCCTGGTGGTGCATTATCTCGTGTTCGGAGACCTGCCGGCACTGGACAGACACCTCCGCCCGAAATTCGCATACGGAAAGCGCATCCATGACAACTGCGAGCGCCGGGGTCATTTCGACGCCGGACAGTATGTCGACGCATGGGGCGACGATGCCCACAAAAAGGGCTGGTGTCTTTACAAAATGGGCTGCAAAGGTCCCGAATCGTTCCACAACTGCCCCACCATACGCTACAACGACGGCATAAGCTGGCCTGTAATGGCTGGTCACGGCTGTGTCGGCTGTTCGGAACCGGGCTTTATGGATACTATGGCGCCGTTCTATCAGCGCCTCCCCAATATTCCTGGATTCGGTGTTGAATCTCAGGCAACCAAGATCGGCATGAAACTTGCCGGTGCCGTCGCCGCTATATTCACGGTTCACGGAATTGTCAATCTGATACGCAACAAAGGCATGGTCAAAAAGGTCGAATCCGAACACCTTGACCGTGAAAAAACGGAAGAAGGGGGCAAATAATGTCTGACAGGATAGTTGTAGACCCTATCACCAGAATAGAGGGTCACCTGCGCATTGAGGCAAAGGTTGAAAACGGCGTTATCACAGACGCATTTTCAAGCGGCACAATGTTCAGAGGTATTGAAAAAATCCTTCAGGGCAGAGACCCCAGAGATGCGTGGTACATCACACAGAGATTCTGCGGCGTCTGCACCACGGTACACGCAATAGCATCCATCCGCGCAGTTGAAAACGCACTGGACATCCATGTGCCTTACAACGCGGAACTGATGCGCAATATAATAATGGGTTCCCAGTGCGTACAGGATCACGTTATCCACTTTTATCACCTGCACGCTCTGGACTGGGTGGACATCACATCCGCCCTTCAGGCAGACCCTGCGAAAACAGCACAGCTTCAGCAGTCTGTTTCCGACTGGAAATACAGCAGCGAGGCGTATTTCAAATCAGTTAAGGACAAGCTCACCGCATTTGTGAACACCGGAAAACTCGGTCCCTTTGCAAACGCATACTGGGGACACAGTGCATACAAACTGCCGCCGGAAGCAAACCTGATGGCAGCGGCGCACTATCTTCAGGCGCTTGAGATACAGAAAGAAATCATCAAGATACACGCCGTTCTCGGTTCAAAGAACCCCCACCCGCAAACGTTCCTTGTGGGCGGAATGGCTCTTCCCATCGACCCCAACAGCCAGAACGGACTTAATGCCGACCGTATCGCCATGATTAAGGAATACAACAATATCGCGAAGGAGTTCGTTGAAAAGGTGTATATCCCCGACGTGCTTGCGGTTGCCCCCTTCTATCTGGACTGGGCTGGCATCGGCGCCGGACATAAAAACTATATGTCATACGGCGAATACCCCGAAACGAACAAGGGATACCCTTATGACATGTGGCTCCCCTCAGGTATAATCATGGGCGGAGACCTCTCCAATATAATGGAGGTTGACCAGACCAAGATAGCCGAGGACACAGCCCACTCATGGTATGCGGATAAAGACGCAAAACACCCATACGAGGGTGCCAGCGAAAAACGCTACACAGGGCCTAAGCCTCCGTATCAGTTCCTTGAAGTTGAAAAAGACTATTCATATGTAAAATCACCCCGCTACAACGGCGCACCCATGGAGGTAGGACCGCTGGCAAGGGTTCTTATTGCCTATGCAAAAGGACACAAAGAGATAAAACCTGTTGTGGATTCCGTGCTGGCAAAACTGGGCGCAGGTCCCGAAGCGCTGTTCTCAACTCTGGGGCGTACTGCCGCAAGAGCTATTGAGACCCTTGTCATCGTTAACCGCATCGACAAATGGATAGCCGACCTTTCGGAAAACGTGCGCGCAGGGGACTATTCAACCCACGCCGGAGAAAAATGGGAACCTGCATCATGGCCTAAAAAAGCGATGGGCTACGGATGGCACGAAGCACCAAGAGGTGCGCTGGGTCACTGGATAGTCATTGAAGACGGAAAGATAAAGAACTATCAGGCTGTAGTTCCGTCAACATGGAACGCAGGACCTATGGACAAGGGTGACATCCACGGTCCCTATGAGCAGTCCCTCATCGGAACACCCATAGCAGACCCGGACAAGCCCCTTGAAATACTCAGAACCATCCACTCGTTCGACCCGTGTCTCGCATGTGCGATACACCTTACGGATGAAAAGGGGATAGAGATAACGAAAGTACAGGTACTTTAAAAGAAAGAAGGCAGACCCTAGGGTCTGCCTTCGCTTTTATCAGGTTGCAACGCGCATACGCGCGATCTTGTTATAAAGTGACTGTCCTCTCCGGCGGGCAGTGAAAATCCCTCAGGATACCCTTCACCGACATCCAGTATCAGCTGGGTGTGCTTCCACACCTCATACTGCCTGAAGTCGATATAGAACGGACATCCGCCCACTTCTCCGAGAAGAACATCATTCTCGCTGATGATGAATTCGTCTTTGCCGAAGCACATGGGCAGACTGCCGTCACAGCATCCGCCGGACTGGTAGAACATGATGGTATCATGTTTCTCCAGAAGTTTTTCTATTGCCTCAAGAGCTGCAGGTGTGGCGACAACCGCGGGTTCACCTGTTGACGTTTTCATCTTGCCACCTCTTTTTAGAAGAATCCCAGAGCATTAGGGCTGTAGCTGACCAGAAGGTTCTTGGTCTGTGTGTAATGCTCAAGCATCATCTGATGGTTTTCCCTTCCGACACCGGATATTTTATACCCGCCGAAAGCTGCGCCTGCGGGATACATGTGATAACAGTTGGTCCATACGCGTCCCGCTTTTATAGCACGACCCATGCGGTATGCAAGGCTTCCGTTTCTTGTCCAGACGCCTGCACCGAGACCGTACAGGGTGTCGTTTGCAATGCTGAGAGCTTCCGCTTCGTCTTTAAACGTTGTAACGGCAAGCACAGGGCCGAATATCTCTTCCTGGAACACACGCATCTTGTTGTCTCCTTTCAGAACTGTCGGCTCGAAGAAATATCCTTCCGCAAATTCTCCGCCGAGAACGTTGCGTTTACCGCCGATGAGACACTGTGCGCCTTCCTGTTTACCGATATCAACATAACCGCTTATTTTCTCAATCTGCTGTTTGGAAACCTGCGGTCCGATCATTGTAGACGTATCAAGAGGGTTGCCCTGAACGATCTTTTCTATGCGTTTGAGGCAACGCTCCATGAACTTGTCATAGATTGATTCCTGAATGAGTGCACGGGAGGGACAAGTACACACCTCGCCTTTATTGAAAGCGTAAAGGACAAGTCCTTCAACAGCTTTGTCAAGGAATGCGTCGTCAGCCGCCATAACGTCTTCAAAGAAGATGTTGGGAGACTTTCCGCCAAGCTCTGTCGTGGACGGAATGAGGTTCTGCGCGGCATACTGCATTATCAGTCTGCCTGTGGTGGTTTCGCCTGTGAAGCCTATCTTTGCAATACGAGGGCTTGTCGCAAGCGCCTTGCCTATCTCTCCTCCGGGTCCTGTGATAACGTTGATTACGCCGGGAGGCACAACGCCCTGAATAACTTCCATAAGCTTAAGGATAGACCAGGGTGTCGGTGATGCTGGCTTGATCACCGTACAGTTTCCCGCCGCCAGAGCGGGAGCTATCTTCCATGCAGCCATGAGGAGGGGAAAGTTGAAAGGAATTATCTGTCCGACAACTCCCAGTGGTTCGTGGAAATGGTATGCAACCGTATCTTTATCAATTTCTGTTAACGTCCCTTCAAGAGATCTTGTGGCTCCCGCGAAATAGCGGAAGTGATCCACAGCCAGAGGAATGTCCGCCGCCAGTGTCTCGCGGACAGGTTTTCCGTTTTCCCAGCTTTCCGCAACAGCGATCATTTCAAGGTTTGCTTCAATTGCGTCAGCTATTTTGTTAAGAACCGCGGCTCTCTCTGCAAGAGATGCCGAACCCCATGCGTCTTTCGCCTTATGAGCGGCATCAAGAGCCAGATCGACATCCGCTGCCGATGATTTGGCTACTTCGCAAAAGGGTTTTCCTGTGGACGGACTGATATTGGGCATATACTGCCCGCTGAGAGGTGCCACCCACTCACCGCCGATAAAGTTATCATAGCGGGGTTTTAGTGATACAATACTTCCTGCCTTTCCAGGTGCTTCGTAAATCTTTCCCATTGCTACCTCCATAGCTGTTGATACAAGATTTTTTTTTGCCAGAGGCTCTGCCTCTCCGGAAATTCTTTAAGAAGTGTATTCGGAGTAATTTGCTCCGAATGCATCTATTATAATAATAGCCCCGTATGTCAAAGCGTCAAGCCAATGAAGGCAGGTTATTTCCAAAACGGAACCATTATATATACTATGTATTATATACCCGTTAGAACACTCAACAATCGTTTAGTTCAAAAAAGTATAACGCACCCTTTTTATTTTTATTTCAGTCTTCCTTTCATTGACTATATCTATACGCTGTAGTATCGTGAAAAGTAATTTTGTCTAAAATGAAGGTGCTTATATGCTGAAAAAATACCTCATGGCTCCCGGACCGACACCCGTTCCGGAAAGAGTGCTCCTTGAAATGGCGAAACCCGTCATCTACCACAGAACAGATGAATTTTCCAAAACCTTTGCACAAGCCGCAGAAGGACTTAAAAAGGTATTCAATACAAAGAAAGAGGTTCTGATGCTCGCCGGAAGCGGTACAGCCGCTATGGAAGCAGCCATCATCAATACCCTGAACCCCGGCGACAAGGTTCTGGTCATTGATGCGGGCAAATTCGGACAGCGCTGGAAAAACATATCAAAAACGTTCGGCATGGACGTGCATGTCATTGAAATGGAATGGGGCACATCTGCCGACCCGGCACAGGTTGAAAGCTTCCTCATCGCAAATCCCGACACAAAAGCTGTCATGATTCAGGGAAGCGAAACCTCAACCACGGCTTACCATCCCATTAAAGAGATAGCGAAAATAATCTCCACAAAAGACGACACTATATTTATAGTTGACGGTATCACATCCATCGGTGTTCACGAAACAATGATGGACGAATGGGGCATCGACATAGCCGTTACAGGCTCACAGAAAGCACTTATGCTGCCCCCCGGTCTCGCCTTCATTGCCCTCAGCGACAAGGCATGGAGATTCTGCGAAAAAGCGACCATCCCCAGATATTACCTCGACCTCAAGCGCGAGCTTAAATCTCAGCGCGAGGCGACTACCGCATACACTCCCGCTGTGACCATCATCAACGGACTCAAAGTTGTTCTGGACATGATGGAGGAAGAGGGACTGGCAAACGTATACAAACGCCATCAGATAAACGGCGACGCAACAAGAGCCGCTGTTCAGGCGATGGGCTTTAAACTTCTGCCCACAGGCACACCTTCAAACGCGGCGACAGGTTTTTACCTGCCCGAAGGTTTTGAAGGCGGAAAATTCGCCAAGTTCATGCGTGAAAAGGTCGGCATAACCTACGCAGGCGGACAGGATCACCTTAAAGGTAAAATAATCCGCGTCTCCCACCTCGGCTACCATGACGCGTTCGACACAATCGTCGCTATCAGCGGTCTTGAAATGGGACTCGCTAAATTCGGCGTTAAGTTTGACATGGGAGCAGGTGTAAAAGCCGCGCAGGAAATACTGAAAAACTACATCGGTGAATAAATGGTACGCAATATGATGCCGAACTCCGCGGGAAACATTGCCCCCGGCAGATCGGTCAAAATGAACCGCATCGAAAACACAATAAAGGAAGTCGTCAAGTCATACGGGTATATGGATATTTTCCTGCCCATCTATGAGTATTACGATATGCTCAAAGACACAATGCACAACTTCCGCGACGAAAACATAATCCGTTTCATAGACCGCAACACCGGAAAATCTCTGGTTCTGCGTCCGGACTTCACACCGCAGGTGGCAAGGTATTTCGCAAACTACATGAACGATTTCCCTCTGCCCATCCGCCTTTCGTACAACGGGCGGGTGTTCCGCAACGTTGATCTGGACAAGGGCGTTAAGTCCGAAAAACTTCAGGTGGGCGCGGAGCTGTTCGGCAACAGCAGACTGGAAGCCGACACGGAAATGCTCCTTATGGCGAAGCGCGTCTTTGAAAAGCTCAATATCGAAGGCTGTAAATACGTCTTCGGTCACAGCAGTTTTACACGCAGAGCGCTGGAACTTGCCGGCGAACATAAAGAAGAATATCACAAACACCTCGCCGCAAAGAACATAACCGCCGTTGCGGAACTGTTCAAAGGCGACAACGACCCTGAAAAATTCCTCAGGCATCTGCCCAAAGCCTTCGGCGGTATCGAAACAGTGCGCGAACTGGCAGAAAAATGCCGCTTCGACAAAGAGCTTGCGGAGAGCGTCGATTATATAGTGACACTCTTCAAAAAACTCATAGCCCTCGGGCTGGATGCAAAATCACTCGTATTTGACGCATCCGAATCGGCAGGACTTGAATATTACACAGGTATCACACTCAGCGTTCTCCACGCGAAAATAGGCGAAAGCCTCGCGGTGGGCGGACGTTACGATAATCTTACAGAGAACTTCGGCAGAAAAGCATGCGCATGCGGCATGGTCTTCTATGTCGAAGAAATTTACAGCGTTGACGAATCCGACATGAGCCTGAAAGAGATAGACTGGCTTGTTGTCGGAAGCGAGAACCTCGGCAAATGCGAGGAACTTAGAGACAAAGGCTTCTCCGTTTTCTATGCAGAAGACGAAAAAGCAAAGTCTGAACTTGAGATCAGTTACAATTTCTTAAATACACTTTCGTGAGGTAGCAAAATGAGCTGTACAGTAGTTCTGGGAGCCCAGTGGGGCGACGAGGGAAAAGGAAAGGTCGTAGACCTCAGCACAGTTGACGCAGACGTGGTAGTCCGCTATTCCGGCGGTCACAACGCAGGTCACACAGTTGTCGTCGGCGACACAAAATACATACTCCACCTTATCCCCTCCGGCATTATCCACAGAGGCAAGATAAACATTATCGGAAACGGTGTTGTCATCGCTCCCGACGCGCTCATCGAAGAGATGGAGATTCTTAAAAAACAGGGCGTTGTTTTCGATGAAAACTTTTACATCAGCAAACGCGCTCATGTGATCATGCCCTATCACAAGACCATAGACGTCCTCAGAGAAGAGATGAAAGGCAAAAAGAAGATCGGCACCACAGGAAGGGGTATCGGTCCCACATACGCCGATAAATCCGCCAGAACAGGTATCAGAATATGTGACCTGTACGACGATGAAGTTTTCCGTGAAAAACTGGAACAGAACGTCCGCGAAGTGAACTTTCTTATGGAGCACCTCTTCAAACAGGACAAAATCGACGCAGAAAGAATCTTTAAACAATATAAAGAATACGCAGAGTACATCAGACCCTACGTCGCAGAAACATCCGAAATGGTCACAGACCTTTACGACGCAGGTAAAAAGATAATGATGGAAGGCGCACAGGGAACAATGCTCGACCTCGACTTCGGAACATATCCCTATGTAACATCCAGCAGCGCATCCGCAGGCGGCGCATGTACAGGTTCCGGTCTGTCACCACGCAAGATAGACAACGTTCTTGGCGTTGTGAAAGCATATTCCACACGCGTGGGCAGCGGACCCTTCCCCACTGAACTTCTCGGTCAGGACGGCGAAGATCTGCGTCAGGCAGGACATGAATTCGGTGCAACAACCGGCAGACCCAGAAGATGCGGCTGGCTCGACCTCGTCTCCCTTAAGTTCTCCGTGTCTATAAACGGCATAAACCTCATCGCACTTACTAAGCTCGACGTCCTCTCAGGACTGGATAAGATCAGAGTTTGTACAGCTTACGAGTACGACGGTAAGGTTCTTGACAAATTCCCCGCAGAACTTAAATATCTCGACGAGTGCGTACCTGTTTATACTGACTTCGACGGATGGAAAGAAGACCTTACAACTGTAAAAAGCTACGATGAACTGCCTGCGAACGCGAAAAAATATGTACAGTTTATCAGCGATTTCCTGAAAGTTCCCTATGCACTTGTGAGCCTCGGAACCGACAGAGAGCAGACAATAAAATTAAATGAACTTTTTTGATAAAAAGTAGTTGACATCAATTTATCACTTTGGTATAACCTACCTCTCGCGTGGGTGACCAAACGTTGCTTGAACGGGAAAAACTAAAGTGATACGAGCCATTAGCTCAGTCGGTAGAGCAATTGCCTTTTAAGCAATGGGTCGTTGGTTCAAGTCCAACATGGCTCACTTTTATATGTCTCCATCGTCTAGCCCGGCCTAGGACATCGGCCTTTCACGCCGACGACAGGGGTTCGAATCCCCTTGGAGACGTTTTAAAAAAATAGGTGCCAAGGCTTCAGGATGAAGCCCGCGGAGCGTAAGCGGAACGAAGGCTTTTGCCTGAGAGCAGCGGCATCGAAAATTTTCCATTGACGGAAAATTTTTGCAAAGTATAATCGGGTGGTTAGCTCAGCTGGGAGAGCATCGGCCTTACAAGCCGAGGGTCGCAGGTTCGATCCCTGCACTACCCATTTTTTTAACAGGGGGCGTAGTTCAGTTGGTTAGAACGCTGGCCTGTCACGTCAGAGGTCGAGGGTTCGAGTCCCTTCGTCCCCGTCCTGTTAAAAAAGCGAAAAGCCTGTCTTCGGACAGGCTTTTTTATTTGTATCCATTAATCTTTAACTTCTGTACATTTCCTGAAAAAATCCGCGACGTCCGGTTTACTCATCTCACTTTCCGCGACAGATAAAACCATCTCAGCAAATGTCTCCTGAGAAACATTTAACAAATAGCCGTTAAAATGAAGAAACATCAACGCAGATACAGCTCCGGTGCGTTTGTTTCCGTCAACAAACGGGTGATTATTAACTATATGATATAGGTAGGCTGCTGCTATCTCATAAACATCACCATGAAGGTAGCTATCGTCAAAAGATGCCTGAGGCATACTGCAAGCCGATTCCAAAAGAGACATATCGCGAATACTTGCATCTCCTCCATAGAGATGAATCTGATTTGCATGAATCTCCAAGACCTCTGATAGTGTTAAGAAGTTATAATCCATTACTCAGCCAATTTCCTAAGAGCATCAGAGTACTGCTCATTAATATCTTTAAGTGCCTTGTCAAAAGCGTTTTGCCTTTCGTCATCAGTAACCGGAGTCAGAATAAGTGCTTTGCCATCAGTAGTGATTTTGAACTGTGTCTTGGCATCCGCTCCCAGAAGTTCAAGAACAGGTTTTTCTATAACCAGAGCAAGGCTGTTTCCATGTTTTGTGAGATTTTTTATCATACATCACCGTATATACAATGTTATAACAAAAATATAATTCCTCTACTATTTATTGTCAATCTTCTGACCACAATTTTATTTCCACTTTTAAAATCTATGCTACAATAACGTCATGCTGAACAAACAGAAATTTCATCTTTTCAAAAACTGGGGATATGCCCTGCAAGGTCTGAAAGAGGTATTCCTCAACGAAAGCTCTTTCAAGCTCGAAGTGTATGTTTTCATTGCCCTTCTGATAGGCATAATCGCCGCTCCAATCCCCGTTCTCCACAAAGGTATACTCAGCACCTCAATGCTCATCCCTCTTGCGGCAGAGCTGGCAAACAGCGCCATAGAACGCACGGTGGATCTTGTCACCATGAGATACGACGAAAAAGCGAAACGGGCGAAGGATGCCGGAAGCGCACTGGTCTTCATGAGCTTCATCATCACAGGTCTCATCTGGTTCTGGACAATTTTTTCACTGTTTTTTGACTGATATCAATTTCATTCCTGCAAAGTCCACTATATTTACAAAAAACACGAGAAGGAGGAGACCATGCACGAAGGTTGCAGCGGTTCTTTTGAATCAGGAAAACAGGTAGTGGATAAATTGCGTATGATGGGTTTTTCAGAAGGAATGATGCCTCTGCCCCTGCAAATAACATGCGATAACTGCGGAAAAGAGTTTGAGATGACCACATTTGAAGCTAAATGCGAATGTGGAATGGTTTACGGTGTTACACCCTGTCACGCTTTCAGCGCCGAACACGTTCAGGCGGCTGGTGTGGAATATTAAGAATCATATATAGACTGCTTCGTCATTTCATTCCTCGCAGAGACGTTAAGGCGTCTTTGCGAGCGAAGCGAAGCAATCTATTCCAGATTCTTTAAAATTTTAATTTCCCTGCCCTGCACTTCGATGTAGCCCTCTTCCTGCAATTTCTTAAGTATACGGGAAAAGGTTTCGGCGGTAGTGCCGAGAAGAAGCGCAAGCTCACCCTTCGGCACCGGCAGTTTCACCACTGCTGATTCTTTCTTCTTCTGGGATTTCAGCCAGTTCACAAGCCTAGCCCGCACGTCGTTAACGGTGAGGCTCTCAATCAGGTTTACAAAATATTTGATACGCTTTGAAAGTGCTCCTATGAGCTTCATGGACACCTTAGGATCCTTTGATATGACCTCTTCCAGCCTGTGCGCGTCTATCTCAAGGAGTTCACACTCTTCAAGTGTCATGGATGTCACTGGATATTTCAGTCCGAGCTGTAAAAGAATCTCGGCAAATATCTCACCTGAACGCACAAAATGGACGACTGCCTCTCTGCCTTCGTCGTTGGTGCGGAAAAGCTTTATACTGCCCTTCACGAGGAAATAGACTGTACTGCCCTCCTGCCCCTCAACGAACAGAATACTCTTCTTCTCCGCCGTTCTGTGGCGGCAGATGGTATCCAGCACCTTCATAAGTTCGGGATCGGCTGAGCCGAAAAACCCCGCCGCAAATTGTTTGACTGCTTCCTGTTTGTTCATATCAGAATTATAGCATAGATCATTTAAATGTAAATTTCAGTGTGTCCTGCGCCTTGTTATCAGGGCAAGCGTCCACGCAGTCGCCGCAGTTGTTGCAGTGTGCCGATTCGCCCATTGTCATGGGGTTTATCATCATGGGGCAGCTTCTTACGCATGACATGCAGTTTGAGCAGTCCTCTTTTACTTTTCGCACCGTCATGCCCCTTTTGGAGCGGAAGAACGACAGAAACGTTCCCGTGGGGCAGAAAAATCTGCACCAGAACCGGAAATAGAAAAATTCCAGAAGAAGAAGCACTGCGACAAACACAAGCTCGAACGTGACATAATGGAATTTTACAATCACCATCGCCTGTGTGGATATAACACCCGGTGCGGATATCAGGTTCAGTATCGGCACGCCTGCTATCGCCATAAGCACAAGTCCGGCGAACAGAAATATATATCTCACTCTCGCCTGTCTGATATGTATGTTTTCAGAGTATTTCGGTTTATACGCTTTCAGTTTCAGTTTTCTGCGAAGCCATGACATGAACTCCGCGCAGAGGTAATAAGGACAGAACCAGCTGCACCACACCCGCCCCAAAAGGAGCATCAGCACAATGGGAATCACAACCGAACCAAGCATATATTCATTCACCCGTCCGGCGGCTATCATGGATTGAAAAACAGCCAGCGGGTCTGCCATTGCGGCATCACCGATATCCATAGAGATGAACGTACCCTTTACAAAGTACAGCTCGAACACGTTCAGAACCGGTATGAAAAAAATGGCAAAAACCGTGAGTATCTGCGCCGCGCGCCTGTATATTTTAATCTTCATGGTTTAATACTGCTCATCATAATTTTCTGTGTTGTACTCGAAATCGGGCTTAACGTCCGACGAGTCTATCTTCTGCTTCTCCTCAAGGAGTTTTTCACCTTTCAGAGCATCAGCGCTCTTTTTCCGCTCCCGCCCGTGTACCTTCGAGCGTCTGCCGAAATATCCAGTGTTTTTGTCAACAGGCATACCTTCGGGATAGATTGCGATTGCTTTTTCCGGCGTGGCGGGGCATTTTTCCGTGCAGATGCCGCATCCCGTGCATTTGTCAGTCACCACAGGCAGTATGAATTTTTCCATTACGATGGCTTCATCGGTATAGGGGCAGACGTTATAGCAGGTGCCGCAGAGCTGTGCTGTACCCGTTGCCGAAACGCCCAGCATCTCGTCCTTATAATATAAGAAGTTAAGGCAGGTGTTCTGGTTGATAACGGCTATGCCCATGCGCACCTTTTTGCCGTCGGTGAGCTTCGGGTTAAGCGCTCCCGTTGGGCATACCTTCATGCACCGCATACAGAGGTAACATGCCTTGTTCTCCGGATAGATGTATGGAGTGCCTATCTGGAGTTTTTCAAACAGGTCTGCGCGTTCGATGGAATCGTACGGACAAACCTCTATGCAGCGTGCGCACCTTATGCACAGCTCCATAAAGGTCTCCTCTGATGCCGCACCGGGCGGGCGCAGTCTGTTCTTTTTATAGTAGTTTTTGAACGGATTGCTGTTCAGAAGCCCTTCAAACAGCTCCGTGAACCTGTTTCTCATCGTTCTTCGCGCTTTTTACTTTTAAAAAAGCCGTCCAGAGACGGAACCTTGTTGCCTGCCAGAATTTCTTCAACCTCGTCCTCAAAATGAAATATATGGTGAGCAACTTCGAGTATTTCGGGAAATCCGCGAAGGTCGGCGCATATCTTCTGAAGGTGTTCCTCGCCGTCCGCTTCGATGGCTATGATTATCTGCGTTTTGTCCTCGCTCACGGCGAAAACGTCTATATTATCGCTGAATTTCAGTATCTCTTTCGCTTTAGAATAGTTTTCGGGGTTTACATACACCACGCTTCCTGAAAAAATCATAAATAATCCTCCGATTGTATCAAATGAGACTGCCGCGTCGCGGCACTCCTCGCAGAGACATTCAAAAAAGCGCCCCGCCGTCGCGGGGCGCAAGAGGCGTATAAACTCCCTTAGGAGTATTTTGAATTTATGTCGCTGATTATGAACTTCTCTGCAACGTTCTTCGGTCCGGAGACTTTTTTAATCTTAACGGACGCGATCTTGAATTCAGGCTCGAAAGAGACCTCATCCACTGCGTCGTTGCACACAAAGTTGATCATGCGGATGAACGCCTGATCGTGCCACGGAACGAACAGTACACCCGGGAGCGTGCCTGTCACAATATGCGCG
Source organism: Seleniivibrio sp. (assembly GCF_021209385.1). GTDB lineage: Bacteria > Chrysiogenota > Deferribacteres > Deferribacterales > Geovibrionaceae > Seleniivibrio. Next base: position 85,044 of record NZ_JAJOIL010000028.1, read on the forward strand.
GGCATTACGCATTTGCCGCGTTTGCTTGCTATTTCAACCATATCGCCTGCCATAATGCCCGCCTTTTTCGCATCCGAGGGGTGGATCTCAACGTATGCGTTGGAGTGCGCTCTGGCTATCTCAGGGATACGCATTGTCATAGTGCCTGTGTGCCACTGCTCGATTACGCGACCAGTTGTGAGATAAAAAGGATATTCGGCATCAGGAACTTCCGCCGCTCCGGCATAGGGACGCATAAAGATGTTCGCCTTGCCCTCTTTTTTGGCATCGTTATAGAAGTTAACCTTTCTTGCCGGATCAAAGTTGTGTCCGAACTTCGCTTTGAATCCCTCATGGCTGAACATGGGGTCTTCCCCGCGGACATATCTTCTGTTTGTGCCTGGGTGGTCAACGGAAGGACAGGGCCACTGAAGTCCAGCTTTCTCCTTTTTAAGACGTGAATAGGGAGCGCCCTCAAATGTATGGTCTGTGTCTTTTGTGACGTATCTATAGTCATCCCATGCCATCTCGTTCATCTTCATTATGTCGTTTCCGTTCCACGGGATGAGTTTTTCCATGCCCATGCGCTTGGCTATCTGTGCGGCAATCCATATATCAGGTTTCGCCTGACCGACGGGTTCAACAGCTTTTTCGGTGAGCTGGCTTCTGCGCTCGGAACATCCGTAAACACCGCCCTTTTCATAAATGAACGCGGCGGGCAGAACAACGTCCGCAAGCTGAGTCGTGCGTGTCGGGAAGATATCGAGAACCACCATAAAGCTGTCCTGCATCCCCTTCACATATCGGTGGAGGTTGGGCAGCGACTGTGCAGGGTTTGTTGTGCAGACGAGCATAGCCTTAATGGGTTTGGACGCATCTGCCTCGCCGCCGAGCGAATCGAACATTTTCATTGTATGGAATCCGGGTTTCGGGTCTATCGTTCCGGGCTCGATGCCCCAGCATTTTTCAACGTGGGCGCGCCATGCGTCGTTTGCCACCGGTTTTGTGCCGGGGAGCAGGTGCGAAAGTGCGCCTGTTTCGCGCACACCGCCGCAAGCATTTGGCTGACCTGTCAGCGAGAATGAATCTGCACCGGGTTTGCAAATCTGACCTGTGATGAGGTGCAGGTTGTGGATAAGGTTGTTCGCCCATGTTCCTTTAACACGCTGGTTAAGTCCCATACACCACAGAGACATAGTGGCGTCGCTCTTTGCAAACCACTCCGCCGCCTGTTTGATGTTCTCTGCGGGACAACGGGTGAGTTTCTCGACCTTTTCAAGGGTGAAATCTTTCAGAAATTCCTTATATTCTGCAATGGTCTTTACTTCTTTACCGTTTGTAATTCTGGTGTTCTGCATCATGAATTTTTCATCATAAAGGTTGTTGTCGAGGATGTATTTTATCATTGCGTTGAACACTGCAAGGTCTGTTCCGGGGTCAACGGGGAGCCAAAGGTCGGCTATCTTCGTTGTTGATGTCTTTCTGGGTTCGCAGACGATAATCTTAACGTCGGGGTTGTTCAGCTTGTGGCGCATTATTCTGCGGAAAAGCACAGGGTGACATTCGCTGGTGTTTGACCCTGTAATGAACAGACATTTAGATTTTTCAATGTCCGCATAGGAACCAACAGGTTCGTCAGAACCGAATGTGCTGACATAGCCTGCAACAGCGGAAGCCATGCACAGACGGGGGTTGCCCTCAACCATATTTGTACGGAAACCGCCTTTGAAAAGCTTGTTAAAGGTGTATGTCTCCTCCGTAAGCGCCTGACCGGAACCGTAGTATCCCACTGCGTCCTTGCCGTATTTCTGACGGAAATATTTGAATTTATCTGTGACATAGGTGAGAGCCTCGTCCCATGAGACAGCTTTGAATTTGCCGTCCTTCTGGCGTATCATGGGAGCTTTCAGCCTGTCGGGGTGATACATACATTTATACGCGAGGAAACCCTTTACGCAGAGGAAACCGAAGTTTGTCTTCGCATCGGGGTTGCCCTTGATGGCGACGAGTTTTCCCTTCTTAACGCCGACGTATACGCCGCAGCCTGTTCCGCAGAAACGGCAGGTTCCTTTCACCCATTTGTCAACAGCCTCCGCCGCCTCAACGTTTTTGGGCAGAGCAACGCCAACGGAAGCAGCAGCCGCGGCCGCCATTGATGCTTTTATAAAATTTCTTCTTGTTATGTTCATCATAATTTAAGACCTTCCTTACTTAACATCTGTGGGGGTATAGCCCGCTTTATGTATCAGAAACGTGTGTGCCTTGTGGCATGTGATGCAGGTCACTTTAGGCGCGGTGTTCATCTCCGCCTCGTGGTCGTGACAGCCTATGCAGGTGAGCTGGTCGGGGGTCTTTTTAAAATTCTTTTCGTCACCGTGACAAACCTGACATTTAACGCCTGTAAACCCGTGGGCGCTCGACTCCCACTGTTGATATGCTTCCGGTGTCACATCGACATGACACTCGATACAATCTGCCGTACCCATTTTTTCAGGGTGTCCCTTCACTTTTGAACTCTTTGCCGACGCCGCGCCGAATGCGACGAGCGTGAGCAGCAAAATAAAAACAGCCAGTCTCTTGCCCATAAAAAATACCTCCGGTTATCGTTCGGGATGTTAACGTACTCAAGCCGCACTGGGTGCGGCATCTGGGGTAAGTAGTTTAACATCGTTATTTCTGATTCAAGACTAACGCTATTTTTGTAAATGAGGGATTAAGGTTGTAAGAGTACTGTAAATTATGTAAATACAGCTTATGACCGTTATTTATACTCTTTGACCGGTTGCTTATAAAGGCGCACGGGGGTATATTAAATTATAAAACACCGGAGGGAGTTATGGCTCATTTCGACTTTATTGTGGCGGGCAGCGGCGTCAGCGGCATGGTTTTCGCCCGTAAAATGGCTGAGAAGGGAAAAAAGGTTCTGGTTCTGGAGAAGGCTGACAGAGCCGGAGGATGCCTCGCATCCGCATCATATGACAATTTCTGGCTGGAGCTTGGCGGACACACCGTTTACGCTTCATATTCATCATACATATCCGCAATGAGAAGCGCGGGAATGGAGCAGGATTTTCTGCCAAGAAAAAAGGTGCCTTTCCGTATGCTCACATCAGCTGGGCTTGTTCCGCTGTCAAAATGCCTGAACAAGCTGGAACTTTTTTTGAATCTCCCAAAAGCACTTTTCGTAAAAAAAGAGGGAAGAACCGTCAGGGACTTCTATTCTGCCTTACTCGGAAAAGGCAACTATGAAAAAATGTTCCGCCCTATGATAGCGGCTGTCATTTCACAGGAAGGCTCTGATTTTCCGGCAGATATGATGCTGAAAAGCAGACCGAAAGACAAAACACTCCCACGCAGTTTCACCATAAAAGGCGGCATGGCAGAATTTATAAAAAAGACTGCAGAAATGGAGAACGTGACACTGAAAACATCATGCGGCGCGGACAGCGTAAGTCTTGACAACGGCATATACACCGTTACGGCAGGCGCTGAGGTGTTCACCGCTGATAATTTCACAGCGGCGTGCTACCCCGCAGAAACAGGAAGACTGCTCGCTGACGTTGCACCTGAAATCTCTTCCATGCTGGCACCTATTCCCAGCGCAAAGGTAGAAAGCGTCGGCGTTGTCCTTAAAAAAAGCGACGTCTCCGTTGGCGAACTGAGCTTCATAATCGCCGCAGAAGGCGACTTCACATCCGTGGTGTCCAGAGACGTGGTGGAAGATGCACATTACCGCGGATTCGCTTTCCACTTCAAACCTGACAGGCTGACTGATGAACAAAAAACTTCAATAATAGAAAAGAGTTTAAACACAGACAGGTCAAAATTCGTGCATAAGGCGGAAACAGTGCATTACTGCCCCACCCTTAAACTCGGACACGAAGAGATGCTGGAAAAACTCGACAGTCTCGTTGTTAAAACCAAAGGTCTTTACATAACAGGCAACTGGTTCACAGGACTTGCCATTGAGGACTGTGCGATGCGCAGTGCCAGAGAAGCGGCAAGGGCAATACTATAAAATATTTTTTAATATTTTTTAAAAATTAACTTAATTTTAACTGACGAATATGCATTATAAATCTTTCTTTAAAGGAGGTTTATATCATGGATAATGGTGTTTCACGCAGAGAACTTCTTAAAGCGTCAGTGATAGGCGCTACTGTTGCCATGGGCGGTATTGCCACTGCACATGCCGGAGAGACAACGGATGTCCGCATAGGAAATTCAGTTAAGTCCGCAGACTGGAAAAAGGAGAAACATGTTCCGCTGATTGAAATCCCCCAAATGATCAAAGCGGGAGAACCTTTTATTGTTACCATGACCGTGGGAAAAGACATCCCTCATCCCAATACGACTGAACATTTTATCGGATGGATAGCGCTTTATTTCAAACCGGAATCAGGTGCTTTCATAACGCAGCTGGGCAAATACGAATTCTCGGCACACGGAGAATCATCTCTCGGAGCTAATAAAGGTTCCTCATATGCCGATCCCTGCGCTATGGCAAAAGTTAAGCTGAACACATCCGGAACATTGACAGCAGTGAGTTACTGCAATATACACGGTCTTTGGGAATCATCCATTCCCGTAACTGTTGCATAAGAATTACTGCACAGATATATTATCAGGCTGTTCATACTCGGCGGAGGCGAACATCTCTCTTCCGCCGAGGTATTCTTCATATTCAATACCCCAGTCTTTCATCATATTAAGTATAGGTATCAGCTTTCTGCCGATATCAGTCAGACGGTACTCAACCTTCGGCGGTATCTGATTGTAGATATGACGGCTTACAACACCGTCCGCCTCAAGCTCCCGAAGCTGTTTCGCAAGCATCCTTTCCGTTATGCCGTTCATACCTCTTCGTAATTCGCTGAAACGAAGCACCTGCGCCTCTGCAATGTGATAAAGTATTATAGCTTTCCACTTGCCCGAAAAAACCGTCATGGTAAGCTCAAAAAAGCAGTTGTAAGACTTTCCGCACAGATTTTTCGGTTTGCAGTTGCCCATAGGAACCTCACTATACTTTATGTAAGTACATGTATTTTTTTACCGTTCTTGCGTTTACTATAGTATCAGATTATTATTTCCGCAACAAGAGGAGGCTAAAATGTTTATTATCCATGTCACAATGACACTTAAAGACGGTTACGCAGACAAAACACTCGAAGGGCTTCTTAAAGTCCGCCCCGACGTTCTGAAAGAGGACGGCTGTGGAGAATACACCATAACAAGACTCGGCGATCAGGTTTTCTGTTTTGAAATATGGGAGAGCGACGCACACCTTGATGCGCATATGAAACAACCCTATATGACCGAATTTTTTGAAATGACAAAAGACTGGCACAAAGACGATGTGATTTTCAACAGATACGAGGTGGCAAAATGAAGGTTTTAGGCATAAACGGCAGTCCCAGAAAGGGCGGAAACACTGAAATTATCGTCAACAGAGTTCTTGACGGACTTAAAAGCCGCGGATGGGAAACAGACTATGTGCAGATCGGCGGTCAGGTGTTCCGCGGATGCGTATCCTGCGGAGGATGTTTTAAAAATCAGGACGGCAAATGCGTTCTTAAAGAGGATAAATTCAACGAAGTTTTTGCAAAAATGGTTGAAGCTGATGCGATAGTTATAGGTTCACCGACATATTTCGCGGACGTTACATCCGAAATCAAGGCGCTCATGGACAGAGCGGGATATGTCGCCATTGCCAACGGACACCTTCTGAAAGGCAAGATAGGCATGGGCGTTTCTGCTGTTCGCCGCGGCGGTTCCATACACACAATAGATTCAATCAACCATTTCCTGCACCTCTCCCGCATGATTCTGCCCGGTTCAACCTACTGGAACATGGTATACGGAAGGGGCAAAGGCGAAGTACTCAACGACGAAGAGGGGATGGCGAATATGGATCATCTGGCTGCTGTTACCGACTGGCTCGGCAGAGCTATCAAGCCTGTGATAGACAGCTATCCGCTTTCAGGCGGCTCCTGCGCCGAATAGAGCTTGAAGCAGTTTGAGGAAGCACTCAAACCAATACAAAAGAAAGACTGAGCTTCTTATCTCCCCCTTTGACAAAGGGGGATTAAGGGGGATTTTCATTGAATTTTAATCAAATCCACCCAACCCTCCTTTATTAAAGGAGGGAGCGGAAGCTAAGCTTATTAAAAAATAATTTCCCGCATAGAATACACCGCCCTGTCCGCAATGGATGTGTGATCCTCGTCGGCGAACTGCCGGAGAAAATAGGTGAACACGCCTGCGGCGCGGGCGGATGTGATTCCCATCCTAGAATCCTCCACCGCAAAACATTCTGTGGCTGCGATGTTTAAGCGTTTCTGAGCCAATAAATATGGCTCTGGATGCGGCTTACCGTTAACAATGTCATCGTTGGTCACAATCGTATCGAACGCAGAAAAATCTATGACATCAGAAAATATCTCTATCTCCGCTCTGCTGCTCCCCGTTACGATAGCGCGCAGAATGGGTCTCTCCATCAGCTCTTTAAATCCATCGGCAATAACAACACCGTGCTTTTTGAAAAAATCCGCTTTTTTGTCTATGAAACTCTGGTTCAGATATTCGGGAGTGACCTTTCCGTATTTTCCGGTTATATATCTGAAAATATCCAGCCATGAACTGCCGCTGAAATACATAAAGTCTTCAACGCGCAACCCGTGTCCGTATATGTCGTGCATAGCATCGTGGAACGCTTTGAAATTGCCCTGTTCCGTGCCGAGAATTGTATTGTCGAAATCCAGAAGTGCCGCCTTGAACATCTATTCTCCAAATACCTTCATAACGTCGCCCTCATCAGCATCTATCTCAAGTGTTTTAAGCCTTGAGGCATGACCTGAAACCAGTTTCACAGAGGATTTTGAAATCCCCAGTGATTTCGCAACAAACTTCACCAGTTCGTCATTCGCTGCGCCGTCCACAGGCGGTGCGTTAAGCCGTATCTTCGGTCTGCCGTCGTGCATCCCCGAATGTTCGGTCTTTTTCGCTCCGGGCTGAACGTATACCGAAAGCTTCATATCAGTCCCTTCTGAGCGCTTCCACAGGGTCGAGCTTCGCCGACTGTCTGGCAGGGAAAAGCCCCGCAGCATAGGTTATCACCAGCGAACATGCGGACACGACCACAAAGGTCATAAAGTCCAGTTTCACTGGTATTCTGTCCATAAAATACACGTCGGCAGGGAGGGAGATTATTTTGAATTTCATCAGTATGACACAGATGGCAAGTCCAAGAATGTTGCCTATTATCGTTCCGGTGATGCCTATTATCATGCCCTGACGCTTGAAAATGCCAGAAATTGAGCCTTCGGAAGCTCCCATGGCGCGAAGTATGGCTATATCCCGTTTCTTATCTTTCACAGTAACGGTTATCATACTGATAACGTTGAACGAAGCCACTATTATGATAAGAGTCAGGATTATGAACATAGCGTACTTTTCCAGTTTAAGAGCAGAAAAGAGGTTCTGGTTCATGCTTATCCAGTCCCTTGACCAGAAAGGGAAGTCCAGTTTTTTCTGTATCTCTCCGGCTATCCCTACGGCAAGGTCGAAATCTGTCGTTCCCACGCTGAAACCGGAAACAACGTCCGACAACCCGAAAAATTCCTGAGCCGCAGACATATCAATGTATGCAAGGGTGTTGTTGTATTCGTACATTCCCGTATCGAATATGCCGCACACCATGAAATGCTTCATCTTAGGGGTGATGCCGAAAGGTCCTTTTTTGCCCAGAGGAGAAACCATCGTAATGTTGTCGCCCACGACAACGCCGAGATTAGCGGCGAGTTCCTTACCGATGGCTATCATGGGTACACTGCTCTTTTTGTTCAGGTCTGCAAAGGAGCCTTCTTTCATGAATTTGGCGATGGATGTGACCTTCATCTCGTCGTTCGCGTTTACCCCGCGTATGACGGAACCTGCCACGTTATTGGGACTTGTCAGAAGAACCTGACTGATGATGAACGGTGAAACGCCTGTTACGTTCTTAACAGAGGCTATCTTCTGCTGAACGGTGCGCCAGTCCTCGATGGGGCTGACGTCCATGCGGTTCACCACTATGTGAGCGTTCGCGCCGAGAATACGGTTTTTCAGGTTGTCCGAAAAGCCGCTCATGACGCTTATCACCACTATCAGCGTGGCGACACCCAGAACAATGCCCAGAACCGATACTCCCGAAATGAACGAGAGTATACGGTTGGACTTTCTTGATTTTAAATATCTTTTCGCTATAAAGCGTTCAAATTTCAATGGAAATTACTCCCATTCGATGGTTGCCGGCGGCTTTGAGCTTATGTCATACGCCACGCGGTTGATGCCTCTCACTTCGTTTATGATGCGGTTTGATATCCTGCCAAGCACTTCATATGGAATGTGCGCCCAGTCGGCTGTCATGCCGTCTGTGGATTCCACCGCGCGGATGGCAACTGCGTTCTCATACGTTCTGTTGTCACCCATAACACCGACGGTGTTTACGGGCAGAAGAACAGTGAAAGCCTGCCAGATTTTTCTGTAAAGTCCTGCATTGTGAAGTTCTTCCATGTATATTGCGTCCGCTTCACGCAGAACGTCGCATCTCTCTTTTGTCACTTCGCCAAGGACACGCACACCCAGACCGGGTCCGGGGAAGGGGTGTCGCCAAATGAAGTTTTCGCCTATCCCAAGCGCCGCGCCCACAGCACGCACTTCATCTTTGAACAGTTCGCGCAGAGGCTCAAGAAGTTTGAACTTCATATCCTCCGGCAGACCGCCGACGTTGTGGTGTGTTTTGATGGTCACGGAAGGTCCGCGGAAAGAGACCGACTCGATAACGTCTGGATATAATGTACCCTGTGCAAGAAAATCGAAGTCGCCCAGTTTTTTGGACTCCTCTTCAAAAATCCTTACGAACAGGTTGCCGATGGCTTTTCTCTTCTTCTCAGGGTCGGTCACGCCTTTCAGCGCTTCGAGGAATCTGTCCTCTGCGTTAACGGCAATAAGGTTCATATGAAAGTGGTTGCGGAAAGCCTCCTCAACCTGTTTGCCCTCGTCCTTGCGCAGAAGTCCGTTGTCAACGAACACGCATGTAAGTCTGTCGCCGATGGCTCTGTGGATGAGTACCGCCGCAACGGATGAATCCACGCCGCCTGAAAGTCCGCAGAGAACTCTTTTGTCGCCGACCAGTTCGCGTATGCGCTCAATTTCAGCTTCCACAAAGTTTGCAGGTGTCCAGATCTGCTGGCATCCGCAAACGCCGACCACGAAGTTTTTAAGGATCTGCGCGCCGTTGTCGGTATGCGCAACTTCGGGGTGGAACTGAATGGTGTATATGGGTCTTGTGTGGTGCTTCATAGCTGCCACAGGAGCGTTTTTCGTATAGGCGATAACGTCGAATCCCTCGGGCATTTTCTCCAGTCTGTCGCCGTGGCTCATCCAGACGGTGAATGATTCGGTGTTTATGCCTTCAAAAAACGGGTCTTTTTTTCCGATGAAAAGCTCTGCGCGTCCGTATTCCCTGTGGTCTGCGGCGGCAACTTTTCCGCCGAAATATTCGCCTGTGAGCTGGTGTCCGTAGCAGATGCCCAGCACAGGCGCGCCGAGATCGTATATTTCTTTTGAAACAGTGGGCGCGTCCTCATCGTAAACTGATGCGGGACCGCCGGAAAGGATTATACCCTTCGCGCCGAAATTTCTGATTTTTTCAAAGTCCGCGTTACAGGGGTAAATTTCGCAGTAAACGTTCGCCTCGCGCACGCGTCTGGCGATAAGCTGTGTGTACTGCGAACCGAAATCCAGTATCAGTACCTTCTGGCTGTGTATGTCCATTTAATCTCCCATAAATTTCCCATCCATGGGGAAATTTCTGATAACGTTCAGCGAGGCAAAGCCTCCGCCTCACTCACTCTCCGTTCGCATCACAGGTAAAACCCGCTCTGCTCACTCTGAGAACTTCATCATGAAGTTTTAGTCTCCCATAAATTCTTATAAAGAAAATCCCTCCAAACCTCCCTTTGTTAAAGGGAGGCTTTTCTCCCTCCTTTGGAAAACATTTACACTATTTTATGTAAATGTTTCTGTTCCAAACTCGTTGGAAAAGGAGGGCGGGGGTGGATTTATATTAAATTCTTATGTTGTAACCCAATAGTTGGGTGCTTCTTTGGTGATTATAACGTCGTGGACGTGGCTTTCTTTCAGTCCTGCGCCGGAAATCTTAACGAATTTCGCATATTTGCGCAGGTCTTCAATGTTGCGGCTGCCTGTGTAACCCATACCGGATTTCAGACCGCCCACAAGCTGATAGATGGTTCCGCTCAGTTCGCCTTTATAATGAACCCTGCCCTCGATACCTTCCGGTACATATTTCTGCTCGTTCATTACATCGTCCTGAAAATATCTGTCTTTGGAGCCTTCTTTCATGGCGCCCACAGACCCCATGCCTCTGTATACCTTGTAGCTTCTGCCCTGAAAAAGTTCAATGTCGCCGGGGGCTTCTTTTGTTCCTGCGAACATGGAACCCATCATAACGCATGAAGCACCTGCGGCAAGAGCCTTAACGAGGTCACCGGAATATTTGATACCGCCGTCGGCGATAATCGGAATACCGTATTTGTCGCCCATTGACGCACAGTCCATAATAGCTGTTATCTGGGGAACGCCCACGCCCGCAACGACGCGTGTGGTACATATCGAACCGGGTCCGATACCGACCTTGACACAGTCTGCGCCTGCTTTTGCGAGGTCTTCAACCGCTTCACCTGTTGCAACGTTACCCGCAACGACCTGAATGTCGGGATATTCTTTCTTTATCCAGCGCACCATGTCAAGCACCTTGAAAGAGTGACCGTGAGCCGTGTCAACAACTATGACATCAGCTTTCTTAGCCACCAGTCCGGCAACGCGTGCTTTCGCCTCTTCGCCGACGCCAACAGCGGCACCGACGAGCAGTCTGCCCATGTCATCCTTTGCTGCGTTGGGATATTTGATGCGTTTGTTTATGTCTTTAATGGTGATAAGACCTTTAAGCTGATAGTTGTCGTCCACCACCAGAAGTTTTTCTATTCTGTGCTGCTGAAGGTGTTTCATGGATTCTTCCAGCGATGTTCCCACAGGAACGGTAACGAGGTTTTTGCTGGTCATGAATTCTGAAACCTTCGCAGTGTATCTGTCTACGAAACGCAGGTCTCTGTTGGTAAGGATACCCACAAGTTTTTCATCCTTAACAACGGGAACCCCGCTTATTTTATATCTGCCCATAAGGTCAAGCGCGTCTTCGACAGTTCTGTCGGGGTCGATGGTGACAGGGTCGACAATCATTCCGCTTTCGGAACGTTTAACCTTGTCAACTTCGTCCGCCTGCGCCTCTATGGACATATTTTTGTGGATGAAGCCGATGCCGCCCTCCTGCGCCATTGCTATGGCGAGTCTCGCCTCGGTCACTGTGTCCATTGCCGCACTGACAAGGGGGATATTAAGTCTTATCCTGTCAGTGAGTTTGGTTTTCGTGTCCACATCCTTCGGAAGGATCTCACTTTTCGCCGGAACGATGAGAACGTCATCGAACGTCAGCGCGTCCTTCAGTATTTTCTCATGGTACATCCAATCACCTCTATGTAATTACGATTATCGTCTAATTAGTAACAAGGCTCATGGATGAGCCTCGCGGTTGTATTTTTTGGCAATTTATTGCTAAAAAATACATTAGCGTGAGCAAAGTGCAAGCTTTTGCTTGTGCTTTGCGTCACTCCAAAATAACAGGAGGTTATTTTGGAGATAACTAATTAGTAGCCCCAGTCCCTGCAATAGCGGAAGTCGCGTCCTATTGTCCGCTGGCTAACCTTTGCAATGACCGTAGTGTTCCTCTTAAACTGGTTTCTGCGCACCTTCTCCGCAACCTTTTTAACGAGTTCTTCGTCAAAACCCATCTCAATAAGTTCCGGTGTGCGTCTGCGCTCGTCCACCATGGCATAAAGCAAATCGTCCGCCTGTCTGTATGTGAAGCCGAGCTCCTGTTCGTCCGTTTGCCCGACCCAAAGGTCTGCCGTGGGCGCTTTGTCCACAACTGACTGCGGTATTCCCAGATATTCTGAAAGCTCCCAAACCTGCGTCTTGTAAAGATCGCCAATGGGGTTCAGTGCGCTTGCAAGGTCGCCGTACCATGTGCCGTAGCCCAGCAGAAGCTCGGTCTTGTTGCTGGTTCCAAGCACCAGCCCCGCAACTTTTGCCGACATATCGAAAAGACATATCATCCTCTGACGTGCCATCACGTTGCCCATACGGAGCTTATCAATGTCGGGCATCATCTCGAAATAGGGGTCGGTCATGGGGGTTATCTCTATAACGTCAAAATTCAGCCTGAAAGTTTCCGCAACCTTCATGGCATCCTTAAGGCTTTCGTCACTGCTGAGTTTATACGGCATACAATAGGCATACACCCTGTTGCCGCCAAGCGCTTTTGCCGCCAGCGCCGCGCTTAGAGCGGAATCTATACCGCCGGAAAGTCCAAGCACAACGTTTTTAAGCCCTATTTTCTCTGTTTCGTCTTTTATAAAGTTTGTGAGTATATCAACTGTGAGATCAAGGTCAAGCTTCATTTTCTGCCTCCGTCATCGTTCAGAAAATCCCTTACAAGGAAGCTCTTTTCATCCCGAAGGAAGGGGGTTTCTATGCGCGCTCTGCGCACGCTGTCCTGATCAACATCAACTGTCAGTCCTGTTTCTTTGAACATTTCCGCCGCAGCCAGCCTTCTCCCTTTCGCATCATATGCTTCGGAACCTCCCCAGAAGGATACTCCGTCCTCGACGCCGACACGGTTGACGAACACCAGATTCACCGTCAGAACACTTGCAATGTATCTGTTCGATGTCTGCCATGTGTTTGAAGCGTCGTGTCCCTGCTCAAGATTGCCTCTGGCGGGGCTGTTTGAAGGTATTATAATATTCTGCGCGCCGGATTGGGAAAGGATATACAGAGAGCTTAAGTGGAATACATCCTCGCAGACGAGTATTCCGCATTTACCGAACTCCGTATCGAATGCCTCTATGCTGTTGCCTGACGCAAAGTATCTGCCCTCTTCAAAAAGCGTATAATCCGGCAGATAGACCTTTTTGTGCAGATGCACCGTTTTACCTCTGTGGACAAACGAAGCGGCGTTATAGAAAAGCTTTTCCTTCGACTCGTAAACAAAGCCGAACACAATGGCTATGTCATTTGAGTATTCCAGAAATTTTTGGTATACGGGGTGCGTTTCGTCCATCGCAACGTCGTATACAAGGTCGAGAAGATAGTAGCCTGTGAGTGAGAGTTCAGGGAAGACCACAAGGTCACAGCCCTCTTCCACAGCCTGCTCAATTATTTTAAAATGGTTCTCGGCGTTCTTTTCCAGATTGCCCAGTATAGGTTTTATCTGCGCCAGATGTACTTTCATAATTTCCTCTATAAGAAAATCCACCCCAACCCTCCTTTTTCAAAGGAGGGAGTAATAATCTCCCCCTTTATAAAAGGGGGACCAAGGGGGATTTATATTCTTAGCTTTCCTGTCTTATGGTACTTACGAAAAAATCCAATCCTGGGATTTTTTCGCCAACGCTTCAATCGGCAAAGTCTCATTCCTGCCTTATATATGTTCCGCTTTTGCCGCCGGTTTTTTTCATTACCCTGATCCCGCCGATAAGCATGTCTTTGTCAACAGCCTTGCACATGTCATAAAGTGTCAGCGCCGCAACGGAAACACCTGTGAGCGCTTCCATCTCAACGCCTGTTTTGCCCGCCATCTTAACGACAACTTCAATATCGACCTGAGATTTTTCTCTGTCCGGCTCAAAATATACGTCCACTTTTGTTATAAACAGCGGGTGGCACATGGGGATAAGGTCGGAAGTACGTTTAACGCCCATTATTGCGGCTACACGCGCAACCTCAAAAACGTTCCTGCCCTTCGCCATCTTGCCTTCGATAAGCATATCCATGGTTTCGGGCTTCATTTTTATAAATCCTGCGGCAATAGCCTCGCGTACTGTTTCACCCTTGTCGGTAACATCCACCATACGGCTTCTGCCCTCTTCGTCAAAATGCGTAAGTTCCATCTTTCCCCCCTATCTCGGATATTCGGCGAACACGTCGGCAAGCTTTCTGGTAGAGCGGACGACTGTCCAGAGGGATATTTTACCCTCTTTGATATCGCTAAGCTCCTGCTTGGTCGGTTTCATGACAAGATCGGCATAAACTGCCTGCCCTGCCACTTTGCCGCCCATACCGAATGACGGCACCATAATAGTCACCTTATATTCCGCCGCCTCATGCACCAGCATCTTGCGGAAAAGAAGGCTTAAAAGTTCCCGCATGTTCTTTGCCAGCGGGTTCTTTTTCAGCGAAGGTATCTCCTTACCGTTGCTGTCTATTCCGGAATATAGCAAAATAACCTCTGTAGGTTTTTTTGACGCTTCCAGTGTCAGTTTAGGGATTACCTTCTGTTTCTCCGCAAAGTCCGATTTTTTTACTGTTGAATTGAATTTATCAAGCACACGGTCGATACTCTCTTCCGTTTTGTCTTTCTTAGTCTCTTCTTTTGGTTTTTCTTTCGATGTATGAACGGCGCTGGCTTTGACATAGCCTGTGCCGCCGTCCAGAAGTTTTATTTTAAGCCAGCCGCTTTTTGAAGACACAACCTCAACGGATGAACCGCGCCCCAGAAGCCCGATAACCTCCGATTTTGATGAAGGCTTTGCATAGATGTTGGCTCTGGACGCCGAAACACTGCCATAGGTGACCTTAGCATCAGCCCACCCGCAGAAGAAAACAAAAAGCAGGGTCAGTATCAGTGTTTTTTTAAACATTAAACCTGAAATAGATTATGTCCCCGTCCTGAACGATATATTCTTTACCTTCAAGACGCATTTTTCCCATCTCTTTTGCTTTCGCCAGAGAATTGAACTCTTTGAAGTCATTATACCCCGTGACTTCGGCGCGTATAAAGCCTCTTTCGATATCGGTGTGTATCTTTCCTGCCGCTTTCTGTGCTGTTGTGCCGCGTGTAATCGTCCATGCGCGCACCTCTTTTTCGCCTGCGGTGAAAAATGTGATAAGATCCAGAAGCTTATAGCCCTGTTCGGTCATTTCGGAGAGTCCTGAACGGGTCAGTCCGAGGCTTTCAAGAAATTCTTTCGCCTCTTCCGCATCCAGTTCGGATATCTCCTGTTCTATTTTTCCGCAGATGCGCACGCACACTGCGTTCTCTTTTGCTGCTATTTCGCGTACTTTCGCCGAATATGCGTTATCTTCAAGGATATTTTCCTCGTCAACGTTCATAACATACATAACGGGTTTCGCTGTGATGAACGAATATTCGCTGAGTTCAGCCACATGCTCTTTGTAGCCGTCTATATTTCTGATAAGGGTTCCCTTTGCAACCTCTGTCTGGAGTGCTTTCAGCGCCTCAAGTTTTTTAAGGAGGTCTTTGTCGCCGCCTTTGCTGGCTTTCTGTGTTCTTTCAACGGCACGGTCGATAATCTCCATGTCGCTGAGGAGAAGCTCTGTGTTTATGATGTCGATGTCACGTTCAGGGTCAACGCCGCCTTCAACGTGGGTGATGTCGGTATTGTCGAAACAGCGGACGACGTGCGCGACGGCATCCACCTGACGGATATTGGTAAGGAACTGGTTGCCCAGACCTTCGCCCTTGCTTGCGCCTTTTACAAGTCCGGCGATATCCACGAACTCAACTGTGGTTCTGACGATAGATTTCGGTTTGATGAACTGTATTATGTAGTCCTGTCTTTCGTCCATGACAGGTACGATGCCCTTGTTAGGGTCGATGGTGCAGAAGGGGTAGTTCGCGCTTTCCGCGCCCGCTTTCGTAAGTGCGTTGAAGATGGTGGATTTGCCGACATTGGGCAGTCCCACTATTCCGCAGTTGAATCCCATTTAAAACTCCGATTATAAAATAAAGGTCTCCTTTAAATATAGGAGACCTTGGATTCACTGTAAAACAAAAAAGGCAGACACGCAAGTGTCTGCCTCTATTTTTTTCATCTTACACAAGGAGCGGTGCGATGATCAGTGAAACGATTGACATCAGCTTGATGAGGATGTTCATCGCGGGACCGCTTGTATCTTTGAAGGGGTCTCCAACTGTGTCGCCGACAACGGCTGCTTTATGCTGGTCGGAACCTTTGCCAGCGGAGCCGTATGCGCTCTTTTCAACAGCTTTTTTAGCGTTGTCCCATGCGCCGCCCGCATTAGCCATAAGCAGAGCGAGAAGAACACCTGTAACGGTTGCACCCGCAAGCGTACCGCCCAGAGCTTCCTTACCGAGGATAAAACCGACAAGGATGGGGCTGATAACAGCAAGAACACCGGGAAGTATCATTTCTTTAAGAGCTGCTGCAGTGGAAATATCCACGCATGTTTTGGGGTCGGGTTTAACGCCCTCTTTGCCTTCAAGAAGTCCGGGGATCTCACGGAACTGACGACGGATCTCTTCGACCATCTGCTCAGCAGCTTTACCGACGGATGTCATAGTAAGCGCGCCGATGAGGAAGGGCAGAAAACCGCCTATGAAAAGACCGATAACTACTTTCGGTTCAGTGATGTTGATTACGCTGACGTTAGCGGAGCTTGAGTATGCAGCGAAAAGAGCAAGAGCTGTAAGCGCTGCGGAACCGATAGCAAAACCTTTACCCACGGCAGCAGTTGTGTTGCCGATGGCGTCAAGGCTGTCTGTAATGTTACGCACGTCTTTACCAAGACCTGCCATCTCAGATATACCGCCGGCGTTGTCGGCGATGGGTCCGTATGCATCAACTGTCATAGTAACGCCCACTGTTGCGAGCATACCCACAGCCGCGATACCGATACCGTAGAGACCTGCAACCGCGTTTGCAACATAGATACCAACGCAGATGAGCAGAACGGGAACAACAACTGACTCAAGACCGACTGCAAGACCTGTGATGATGTTTGTTGCGGGACCTGTTTTGGATGCATCGACAATTCTTTTAACAGGACCTGCCGCAGTGTAATACTCTGTCACAAGACCGATCATGATACCGATGAGAGTACCCGCCAGAAGTGCAAAGTATACGCCGTTGGCGATAGCCATTGAGGTTATGTAGAAATATGCAAAGATGAGGAAAAGTCCTGCACCGATAAATGTTGAATAACGAAGAGCCGCAGCCGGTTCGATGTTTTTCAGCAGTTTCATTGAGAAAACGCCTGCAAGAGAAGCTATCAGACCGAGAACGGCGAGCATCAGAGGTGCAGCCATAAGGTGCATCTTTGCGTTTGTAACATCGTACTGAATTGAGGGTGTTACCATTGCAAGAAGCTCGGGAGATGCAGTCGCACCGATGATGAGTGTCGCAACGATTGAACCGACATATGATTCAAATATATCCGCGCCCATACCTGCGATGTCGCCCACGTTGTCGCCAACGTTGTCAGCAATAACGCCGGGGTTTCTGGGGTCGTCTTCGGGGATTCCGGCTTCAACCTTACCCACAAGGTCAGCGCCCACGTCTGCCGCTTTGGTATAGATACCGCCGCCCACACGCGCAAAAAGAGCGATTGAAGATGCGCCCATTGCGAAGCCGTTGATATATTTTGCTGTCTCAGGATTGCCGAATATCATGAAAAGCACGCCGACGCCTATGAGACCGAGAGACGCAACAGCGAGACCCATAACGGCACCGCCGTTGTATGCAACGGAAAGAGCAGCAGCCATGCCTTTTGCTCTTGCGGCTTCGGAAGTTCTGACGTTAGCTTTTGTAGCCGCTGTCATACCGGAAAATCCGGCAAGGATAGAACATAATGCACCGCCAAGGAAAGAAAGTGCGGTGTAGATTCCAAGGTCTTTAGCAAAAACCATAAGGACAAAAACGATAGCTATGAAGATAGCAAGAACCTTGTACTCACGACGAAGAAACGCCATGGCGCCGTCGTGGATGGCCTCAGATATCTCTTTCATTTTCTCGCTGCCTACCGGCTGTTTTGCGATCGTGCCGTAAATCACGAAAGCAATGATCAGACCGAGGACGCCCAGTATAGGCGCGAGGTAAGACATGTCAGTCATCTTGTCACTCCTTTAGATATTCCTATTATTATAAGCGTTCATCGCTTTTAAAAGCCCGTCTTTAACTATGGAAACTATAGCTTTTACACTGAAAATCATTAGTTCGTCAAGTTTTTCAGCCTCGTCCGGTGCAAACCGTCCCAGCACATGACCGACAACCTCTTTCCTTCTGTCATTACCAATGCCGATCTTGACACGGGTAAAGTCCTCGGATCCCATATGCTGAACAATTGATTTTATCCCGTTGTGACCGCCGGAGCTGCCGCCTTTGCGTATTTTAAATTTACCGAACTCCATGTCCAGATCGTCGTGAACAACGATAATATCCTGAACAGGTATCTTATAGAACGCGCAGAAGGGTTGAACACTTTCACCGCTCAGGTTCATGAACGTCTGAGGTTTAAGCACAAAATGCTTTGCCCCGTCTATGAACACTTCCGTGTAAAGCCCTTTAAAGCCCTCTTTAAAACTGCCGCCGTATTCGCTTACCAGAGCATCCGCCGACATGAAACCGAGGTTATGGCGGGTGCGGTCATATTTTTCGCCCGGATTGCCAAGACCTACAATCAGCAACTTATACCTGTCCGGTGGCAAACAGTGAGCTGATGGATTCTTTCTGCCAGATTCTTGTTATGGCTTCCGCAAAAAGACCTGCTATTGTAAGCACTTCTATCTTGCTGACAGCTTTCTCTTTCGGGAAGGGAACGGAATCCGTAACCAGAACTTTCTCAAGGGGAGAATTGATTATTCTTTCGATGGCGGGTCCTGAAAGGATGCCGTGGGGAGCAGCAGCCATAACGGATTTAGCTCCGTGGTCTATACATGCCTGAGCAGCCTGAGTAAGTGTACCTGCCGTATCTATCATGTCGTCAACTATGATAACTCTTTTATCTTTAACGTCACCGATAACGTTCATTGCCTGCGCAACGTTGGCTTTTTCGCGGCGTTTGTCAACAATTGCAAGGTTCGTGTTGAGAATCTTGCTGTATGCTCTGGCTCTTGCCACACCGCCGGCATCGGGTGATACCACTATATATTCTTCGCCGATCATTTTGTTGGCTCTGAAATATTTTTCAAAAACAGGTGAGGAATAGAGGTTATCCACAGGGATATCAAAAAAGCCCTGAATCTGTCCGGCGTGCAGGTTCATAGTGACAACCCTGTCGATACCGGATTTTGTGAGGATGTTTGCGATAAGCTTCGCTGTGATCGGTACGCGGGGTTCGCTGGTTCTGTCCTGTCTGGCATAGCCGAAATAGGGCATTATAGCTGTTACGCTGTTTGCTGATGCACGTTTGAGTGCATCCACCATGATCATAAGCTCGATGAGGTTCTCCTCTGCGGGTTTGCATGTGGACTGGATAACAAATACGTCACGTCCGCGGACGCTCTCGTTTATTCTGACGAATATCTCGCCGTCACTGAATTTGCGGATATCTGCGTCGCCCAGTCTCATTCCCAGCTTGGAAACTATGTCCTGTGCAAGAGGACGGTTTGACGTCCCGGAAAAAACAAGATAGTCCATGTTGTGTACTCCTGAAATTTATATCAATTTGGTTAAAAAACACTTCCAGCCGGGATTTTGTCCGGCGATAAGCTTTTCCGCTGTTAGTGCGCGGTCAAAATCACGAAACAGTCCGAAAACGGTTGCTCCGCTTCCGCTCATAAGAGCAAAATCTGCTCCGGCACCCGCCAGCGCCGCCTTTGCCTGCGAAACAGCAGGGTAAAAAGGCAGAACAGCAGGCTCAAGCCCGTTAAAGAGGATATCTCCGTACTGCTCAAAATTAACTATGTGCGGGATTTTATTCAGTTCCGCCCTGTCAGTCAACTGCAAATTGCCCGATGTGAAAACTTGCGCTGTTGACACATGTACGGAAGGGTTCACCAGAAGCACGAACGCAGGCGGCAGAACACCCCACGGAGTCAGTATCTCGCCGCGTCCTTCGCCCACCATCGGTTTGTCATATAAAAAGAAAGCCGTGTCCGACCCGACACGTGCCATGATGTCTGTGCGTACAGACATAGGCATGTCGATTCCCTTGAGCTGCAAAACAGCTTTAAGATATGCAGCGGCGTTTGAACTTCCGCCGCCAAGCCCGCCGCCGTCCGGTATTCTTTTTATGATGTCCACACTGTGACGGCAGTCCATATGATAGTCGGCTGTCAGAATATTTCTGACCTTGCTGATTATATTGCGTTCATCTGTGGGTATGTCTGGATTGTCGCAGGTGATTGAAAACTTTTCGGACTCCGTAACGGTTACCGTGTCGAAAATGCCAATTGGAGCAAAAAGCGTATGAAGTTCATGAAAACCGTCGGGTCGTTTACCGAGGATATGCAGAAAAATGTTTATCTTTCCACAGCTTTCAACGGTTATGCTGTTCATTGCAGTTTTATGTACACCGACTGTTTTGGAGTAACATATTCAAGTTCCTCCGCACGTCCGCCGCTGTATCGGTATGTGTATGTGCCTTCCGGCGTCTTGATGGTCTTTATCAGGTAGTCCGCTCCGGCGGTCACTTCATATTTATCTTTCGTAAGAAAATAATCGCCGTTTTTGAGAGAAATTTTGAATGAATCGTCAACATTGATATACGGATAACGGATAAGCTCCACCATACTTTCAAGGTTTTTCTGCTTCATTATATATTGCGCGAGAAGAGTAACATCGCCTGTTCCATCAACAGCGGAAACTTTGCCGTCTCTGTAGTCAACCTTTGCTATTGTTATGCCGAGAGGTCCCAGCATGGTGAGAGTGAAATCGTTGCTGCACTGCTTGTCCAGATAACCTTTAAGACGGATATCCTGCTCTTTGTAGAGATAGCGGACGACAACCTTCCCCTTGTATTCACAGACTATCCTGTTGGCTTCCTCTATCTTGCGGAGTGCGTCGGAATGGATATCAGTAACGACAGGCTTAACGGCGCACGCCGATGTAATAAACAGAGCCAGCAGAACAAGGCTAATTCTCTTTAATGATCTCATCTACGCTTTTCTTGATGCCGAGTTTTTTCATTATGGCTTTCAGGTGAGAAACTATCTCTTCCTCGTCGGGAGCTTTTTTAGCGGCTCTTTTCTGATAAGTGAGAGCTTCCTTATATTTGCCCTGTTTGTAAAGTATCCAGCCGAGGCTGTCCAGATATGCCGCCTCTTCCGGTTTTTTTTCCAGAGCTTTGCGGATGAGCTTTTCACCCTCTTTCAGATTGGTTCCCATCTCCGCATACATGTAGCCGAGAAAATTAAGGAACGATTCGTTGTCGGGGTAATGTGTTAGCCCTTCTTTTATAGTTGCCACAGCCTTGTCTCTTTGTTTCTGTTCATCGTACATAACTGCGAGGTCAAGTCTGAGTTTGATATCCTTGTCATTTTCCGCCAGAGCGCCCACAAGCACTTTCTCCGCGGAAGCGTAATCCTCTTTCTGGATATAGGCTTCGGCAGTTATGCGGTAAAAATCAACGTCCTTGTATATTTTGTCGATACCCTCAAGAGCCTTAATAGCTCTGTCGGGTTCTTTATCGCGGATGTATATCACTGCGAGACGTTTTCTTGCGTCGGCAAAATCAGGACGCTTAGTGAGCAGGGCGTTATATGCCGCCTCCGCCTCTGTGTCCATCTTGCAGCCTCAGCCATAAGAGCCATTGAATAGCCGGTCTGTATGTCCCCGTCTATCTCGTAAGCTCTTTTGAAGTAATCGTATGCTCTGTCGTATTTTCCAGCACTGTAGCTGAGCGAGCCGAGCTGTTTCAGAACATACAGTTTTTCGTTCCCCTGAAGACTGTCAAGGATACTTTCGTAAAGGGGATAGGCATCGCCCTCTTTCCCCTGTTTTTTCAGTATCTCCGCCAGTCTGAACTGCGCGATGATATTTCCCGGATTGGTCTCAATGACCATTTTAAGGTATTTGACTGCGTTGGCAGTGTCGTTCTGACCGAGGTAATAGTCAGCCAGTCTTGACGCGGCAAAGAAGTTTCCGTCCATATCCGCGGCTGTCTGATAATCTGCAAGCGCTTCTTTTTCAAGTCCCAGCATGGCGTACATCTTCGCTCTGCCGACGTAGTATTCCGATTTTTTCTCAGTGGCTATAAGCTGATTGTATGCACTGATAGCGCTGTTGAAATCGCGCATCTCCTCATAGGCGTCTGCAAGCGATTCAATATATTTGCCGTCGTTTGAAAGCTCATACGCTTTTTTATACATCTCAACAGCTTTCGGCATATTTTCTCTGTTCAGACGGTAAATGTCACCCATAAGCCCCACAAGCTCAACCGAATCGGGATTATGTTTCAGACCTTTTTCAACAGTAAGTTTTACTGCCTGAATGTCGTTGAGCTTTATATAAGTCTGCGCAAGCTTGATGTAAACATATGCGCTGTCAGTATTTTCCAGAAGCTGTTCATATAGTTCGGCAGCATCTTCGTACTGCCCCTCGTTATCATACAGCGAGGCGCGCATGTACAGCGAATCCAGTGAATAGTCAGCGGTACTCGTATCTGCCGAAGACATTATGCTCGTCAGAAAAAGCCCCGCCAGTATGATAATGAGTTTATTTCGCATCAAAAATACCTTTCTATAAATGCCGTGCTTATTTCGCCTTTTATGAACGCATGATGATCGAGTATCCTTTTGTGAAGAGGTATCGTTGTTTTAATACCCTCTACAACAAACTCGTCCAGCGCTCTTTTCATTCTGGCTATCGCCATTTCCCTGTTCTTTCCGAATACGATAAGCTTAGCTATCATACTGTCATAATAGGGAAGGACGGTATAGCCGTCGTAACATGCTGAGTCCACTCTGGTTCCGAAGCCGCCGGGAGTATTATAACCTGATATGGTTCCCGGACAGGGACGGAAAGTTTCGGGGTCTTCCGCATTTATCCTGCATTCTATGGCATGACCGACTATCCTGATATCTTCCTGTTTCAGATCAAGTGGTTCGCCTGCGGCTACCCTTAGCTGAAGCTGAAGAAGGTCTATGTTGGTCATCATTTCCGTAACAGGGTGCTCAACCTGAATACGGGTATTCATCTCCATAAAATAGAAGTTTTCATATTTGTCCACAAGGTATTCTATTGTTCCGGCATTCTCATATTTAAGCGCCTCGACAGCTTTAATGGACGTTTCGCCCATTTTTTTTCTTGTGGCATCGCTGATACCGGTGCTGGGAGCCTCTTCCAGAAGTTTCTGGTGGCGGCGCTGTATGGAACATTCCCTCTCAAAGAAGTGGAGTCCCTTTCCTTTTCCGTCGCCGAAAACCTGAATCTCAACGTGTCTGGGTTCCTCTATGTATTTTTCAATATACACTTCATCGGATCCGAAAGCGTTTGCTCCTTCCGCACGAGCCATCTCAAATGCGTTGTGGAAGCTCATTTCGTTGTGGGCAACCCGCATGCCTTTTCCGCCGCCGCCTGCCGCCGCCTTGATGATGACAGGAAAACCTATCTTTTTCGCTATCTCAAGACCCTCTCTGACATCCTCGACAGAGCCGTCGCTTCCGGGAACAACGGGTACTCCGAAGTTCCTCATCGCGTCCTTGGCTGCTGATTTGTTACCCATCATTGCGATGTGCTTCGAGCTGGGACCGATGAATTTAAATCCGCTCTCTTCACAGATAGCGGCAAAATCCTCGTTCTCCGCCAAAAAGCCGTATCCTGGGTGAATAGCGTCTGCATCGGCTATTTCAGCCGCCGCCATGATGCTTTTCACATTTAGATAGCTGGCTCTGGACTGTGCCGGTCCGATGCATACCGCCTCGTCCGCCATTGCGACGTGGAGGCTGTCGCGGTCAACGTCTGAATAGACAGCAACCGTTTTGACACCAAGTTCCCTGCACGCTCTGATTATTCTGAGGGCGATCTCGCCCCTGTTTGCTATCAGTACTTTATTGAACATGACACGCCCTTATATGGGTTCGACTATGAATATCGTCTCTCCGTATTCTACGGGTTTTCCGTTCATAACGACTCTTTTTTTGATAACGCAATCGAATTCAGCTTCAATTTCGTTCATAATTTTCATTGCTTCAACAATGCAGAGCGTCTGTCCGGCTCTTACAGTGTCGCCCTCCGAAACAAAGGGAGCTGCGCCGGGTGCAGGAGCTTCATAAAGAGTACCCACTATGGGTGATTTGACCTCTGTTCCGGCAACTGCGGGAGCTGCAGCAGGTGCAGCCGCAACAGCGGCAGCGGGTGCAGGAGCGGCCGCTAAGGGTGCGGGTGCCGCGTACTGCATCTGGGGCATACCCTGAATTATCTGGGGAGCGTCCCCTGTTTTGGATATGTAAATGCTCTCTTTTTCGTTTTCATACTCAAATTCTTTAATGTCCGACTTTTCAATAAAACGGATCAGTTCTTTGATCTCTTTGATATCCATCTTCCACCCTCCTTATTTGGCGGTTCTGACTCTTTCCATGTATATCTGTTCTCTCGTGTCAATTTTAAGCACATCGCCTATGTTTATGAACAGAGGAACGTTAACAGTGCCGCCTGTGCTTACGGTTGCGGGTTTGGAGCCGCCGCTGACAGTGTCGCCTTTAAGACCGGGATCTGTTTCAACAACTTCAAGTTCAACAAAGTTGGGCAGGTCTATGCCGATGGGCTGACCGTTGAATATCTGTACGCCGACGTGGATATTCTCTGGCATGAAAAGTGCGCTGTCGCCCACAGTGTCGGAAGGAATCTCAATCTGCTCAAAGCTCTCGTTGTCCATGAAATAGTGTTTTTCGCCGTCGCTGTAGAGAAACTGCATCTCTTTTTCTTCAAAATCGGGCTGCTTAATCTTCTCGTCAGATTTGAAGGTTCTTTCGATAACGGCTCCGGTGCGAAGACTTTTCACTTTCGTGCGGACGTTTGCACCGCCTCTTCCGCATTTAATATGAAGATACTCGACAACTGCATAGGGTTCACCGTCGAGTTCAATTTTTGCTCCTCTTTTGAACTGGTTGGGAGTGATAACGCTCATAAACACCTCATAATATGTTCTTATAGATATATCTGTCAAAAACCGCTGTAAGGTTCTCGCATCCGTTTTCAGTGACAAGCACAGTGTCCTCCAGCCTTACGCCGAAATTGTCTGGAAGATAGATGCCCGGTTCCACCGTCACCACCATTCCCGCTTTAAGCACTGTGTCGTCACGCCTGTTCAGGCTTGGTTTCTCATGTACGTCGATACCGACGCCGTGTCCGAGACTGTGGTTGAAAAATCTTCCGTAGCCTCTGGATTCTATATATTCTCTGGCAACTGCGTCGGCTTCGCTGGCTTTCACGCCCTCACGCACGAATTCCGAAGCTTTTTTCAGTGCGGTGTAAACTATATCCGCGATCTTTTCAGCTTCGGCGTTTTCGCCTGCGATCACAAGCCTTGTCACGTCACTGCAATAATTCAGTTTACATCCGTAGTCAAGCACCACCGGATCGTTGAGTTCAACCTTTTTGCGTGTGGCTATTCCATGAGGGAGCGCTCCCCTTGCGCCTGATGCAACAATCGTATCGAACGATGTTGTTCTGGCGCCTGCAAGCTTCATCTGTTTTTCAAGTTCCGCCGCCCAGTGGTCTTCCGTATTGCCGGCAACAAACACAGGCAGTGCGTTCACAAAACCTTCATACGCTGCGCGGTACATATCCTTTATCTGAGATATCTCGTCAGCGTCTTTAACTATGCGCAGACCGCCTATGAGATTTTCCCTGTCTATATCCACATCGCATCCGGCTTTGATGAGCGTTTCATACTCAAGCAGACCGCAGGAATAGGTCACATGAACCTTTTTATACTGCGCAGCCTGTGCCGCGGCAGATTCCTGATAGCCGTTTACGATGATGCTGTCAATTCCTTTGTAAAGCTCCGACCTTATCTGCTGCTCATATCTTCCGTCGGTCATAAAGAGTGCCGAACTGCTGTCCACAAACAGCATGGCAGTGCTTCCGGTGAATCCGGTGAGGTAGAAGATGTCAGAAAGTGAGCTGACGAACAAGCAGTCGATGCCGCTTTTTCCCATCAGCTTTTGAAGTTCAGCTATTCTGCCTGTCAAGCAAGCTCTCCGATAAAATAATCAAGGGCAAGCATATATGACTGAGCACCGAAACCTGCTATAACACCATTCGCAATATCCGAAAGGTATGAATAGTGTCTGAATTCCTCACGCTTATAGACGTTTGAAAGATGCACCTCTATGAAAGGAATGGACACCGACAGAAAAGCATCTCGGATAGCTATGCTTGTGTGAGTATAAGCTCCGGCGTTTACAATTATTCCGTTTGCGTCGGTTCTCTGTATCATATCAATGATATCGCCTTCATGATTTGACTGAAAAAATTCCAGTTCGCACCTGCCGTCTGCTCTCTGCTTCATGCCTTCGCATATGGAATCAAGAGTGGCATCGCCGTATATACTCTTTTCCCTGCGACCAAGCATATTCAGGTTAGGACCGTTAACTACAAGGATCTTCATCAGTTTCCCCCGTAAGATAATTCAGCTATTATATCAATTAGTACCGTCAAATCCAGCTATATAAATACAAACAGCTTACGTTTCAGCCTATTTTGAGTTATTTTTTATAAGCTCCAATAGGTTTTCAAGCTTGTTCACTTGTTCATATGTCTCATCATCCAGTTGTTCCGGATCATATATGAAGCCTGCCGCACTACTATTATCTGAATCAATGCTCACATATTCATCCGATCCTGGTTTTCTATCCCGCTCCTGAATTTCATCAAGAGCAAACAGTGTGGCAAGTTCATCATCAAGTTCGGTATCGCGGCTTATCTCCTGCTGTATCTCGGAGACAAGAGCCGGTTCCTGTTCAAGTATATCATCCGGCAGTTCAGCATCCTCAGCAAAGACTGGCTCATCGTCAGAAGACAGGAGTTCCACCTCCTGTGCTTCTATTACAGAACGCATATCGACGGTGTGTCTAATTATCTCATCAGCCGCTTCCGCAGGTTCTCTCTCGGACTCCGGCTTTTCTTCGGAAACAGTTTCCTGTCCCAGAACCTCTTTAAGAGCATCATCTATCTTCTCATCGGTAATGGCTTCATCAAGAATCTTTTCCGCTTCTCCGGATTCCGGCTCCGGCTCCGGCTCCGGCTCTTCCTGAAACTCTTCCGGTTGTTCAGGTTCAGCAGATACCACTGTTTCCATAGACATTTCTTCTACAGAAGGTTCGTCCGTAACAGCCGATTCATCGGCAGGTTCATTGTCTTCATTCTGAGCGACGTCTGGTTGCTCTATTTCATCCTTTTCAGGTTCAGATACATCTTTGTGAACATCAGGCTCCGGTTCTTCCTTCACAATATCAGCCGCTTCATCCACAACCGATTCGACCGTCTCAGCATTTTCCGCGATAGCAGAAGGTTCTTCCTCTTCCGGAACAACAACTTCGGATGTTATGTCCGCAAGCTGTTCATCCGCGTCTATTTCCTCAGGTTCTTCTGCGGGTATCTCATCTGCCTCCACAACAGCTTCCGGCTCGGCTTTCCGCTCCGGTTCGGCTTCTGCAGCAGGCACAGGAGATTCCATCTCCTCTCCGTCCTCAGACACGGGAACAAAATTGAACAGATCATCTATAGATGCAAGGTGCTCGTCTGCAACCTCTTCAAAATCATCAAAATCGTCAAACACGCTCTGACCGCTTCCGGCGGGTGTTTCCTCTGCGGGTTCGATCGGTTCTTCCGCCTGTTCCTCTTCCTCCGCAGAAGTTTCGGAGTCGTCGTCGGAGAAAGCTTCCTCTTCGCTTTTTATACTGTCCAGACCGAAATCGGCGGACAGTTCCGCAGCAAGATTGTCTATGCCCCCCTCAACAGATACATCTTCTCCGTGTCCGTCGGCATCTGCAAAGTAGTTCTGCTCCTGCTCTCTGACTGCTTCTCTAACGGAATCAAGGCTTTCTGTATGTTCAACACTGTCTGAAATCTCAGCCAGCATTTCCGATTCTATTTCGTCCGAAGTATCCGCAGGGCTGTCATCCTCCGCGAACTGATCCAGATTATCATCTTCAAAATCGGGGGAACTGCCGACAATATCATTAACGGCAGATTTGACCTCATCGTCTGTAAGGTTTGGCTTTTCGGCGGCATCGCCTATTTCATGCTTAACTTCGTCTGCAAGTTCCTGACCTATGGTATCAAGGAGTTCGTCGTCCTCCATTAGCTTGCGGTCGTCACGCAGGTCGGAAAGTTCCATACCTGTTTCGGCAAGCAGTTCTTCTATAAGTTCACGCAGTTCAGGGTCTTCCGGTGCAGAAAAATAGGCATTTTTATATGAAACTATTGCTTTTTTGTATTCGTTTTCGCTCTGATAGATTTTTCCGAGAAGTTTTTCCGCGGCATAATTATTGGGATCCAGCACCCGTATCTCGGTCAGAATTGCCTTCGCCTCGTCAACGCGTCCCATGCCGACATAGCACTGGGCAAGCAGAGTTTTTGCTGTGGATATTTCAGGATTGGCATCCAGACCGCGTATAAGCACCTGTGCAGCTTCGTCGAAACGGGTAAGCTCCACATATGCCTTAGCCAGCGGAAGAAAGAGCATAGAGGTACTGTCCGCCTCCAGCTTTGCAGAAAAGTATTCTATATCGCCCAAAAGTCCGGCTTTTGTCTTATCGTCCATATTGTATTATGTTACCTTGAAATGAAACAACAGTCAAAGGTTAAGACTTGGTTAGAATTATCAGGAACCTGTGAAGTATTCCGTCACATTTGCGATGGAAATGTTTTTCACAAGCTTTCCTGTCCCCGTTTTAGGAGCGATGGCAAGCGTAAGTCCTTTTCTGTCGGCTTTTTTATCCGCAGTCATAGCGCCGAAAAAGACCTCTTTGTCGTGTATATCATATGTCAGGTCAAAGCCGTAAGCTTTCAGCACGCGCCCGATATCTTCAAGCGCTTTTGCCTCTGCCAGCTTATGTTTAACAGCGTAATCCGTCTCCAGATACATACCCGTCGCAACTGCAAAGCCGTGCTTGATCCTGTGATCGGAATCAGTCTCTATTGCATGTGCGAAGGTGTGTCCGAAATTAAGAAGCGCGCGTTCTCCCTGTTCCTTTTCGTCTGCACGAACGACAGCCGCCTTGAAAGAACAGCATCTGGTAACCATATAATCAAGGATCTCAGTATCTCTTGCAAGCACTCTGTCCCTGTTTTCATACAGGTACTCAAGGAAATCGGCATCGTAGACCATGCCGTATTTTATGACCTCGGCAACACCGTTAAGATATTCCTCATCAGTGAGTGTTTTCAGGAAATCCATATCTATATAGACATGTTTCGGCTGTGCGAAAACTCCCACGTTATTCTTTGCGCCTCTGAAATTTATGCCTGTTTTGCCGCCGACGCTTGAATCCACCATTGAAAGAAGCGTGGTAGGTATCTGGACAAAACTGATGCCGCGCATATATGTCGCCGCGACAAAACCGCCAACATCGCCTGTTATTCCGCCGCCGATGAGTATCAGCCTGCCGTCTCTGCGACATTCGCCGCGGAAGAGGAAGCCGAGAACAGCAACAACGGATTCGTGTGTTTTGTTATGTTCATCCGCTCGGAAACGGTAAACCCTTTCTGCGGGCATAATATCACTGTAAAGGTGGAAGACGTTATCATCTATCATGAAAAAATCGCTTCCGGAATTGAAACCTTTCACCGTATCCGCTATGAAACCGCTTCCAATGGTGATCTCATACGAATCGTCAACCTGTTTTTTCAGATCAACAAATACCCTGCCCATGACACTCCCGTTATTTAATAAGCTATTTTGAAAGCTCTTCCCTGAGAATGGCGATTATCTGATCCGCCGCCTCTCTTGGTGTTATATCGGAAGTTTCGATGATATGATGAGCATTAATATAGAAAGCCGCCCTTTCAAAAAGCAGACGTTTTATCTCGTCCAGAGGTTCTTCAACCTCCAGCAGAGGACGGCAGGTATCGTCTTTTTTAAGTCTCTCGTGAATAGTCGCAGCATCCGCAATCAGTGTGAAAACGAATCCGGAATTTTTCATAAGTTCAAGGTTGCCCCGAGTAACCACAATTCCGCCGCCTGTGGAGACTATCATACCTTTTTCTTCGGTTATCTCCCGCAGCACGTCGGTTTCAAATTTGCGGAAATCCTCTTCGGAAGATTCTTCAAATATCTCGCTTATGGTTCTTCCGGTCATCTCTTCTACAAGCTTGTCTGTGTCAACAAACTTCATTTTAAACTCGTCAGCCAATATCTTTCCAACAGTGGTTTTGCCTGTTCCCATGAAGCCAATCAGGTAAATATTCTTCATCATTGCCCCTTGTCTTTATTCTCTATAACTATGGGTTCAACAGCCGAGCGTACACAGGGCTCAGGCAGATTGTCGTCGGCAAATGCCTCTGTGTATGTCCTTTTTGACCTGCATGCGTCACTGGGAAGTACCCCGCTGTAATAATCCACATCTTTTAATACAACACCCGACGGAATATTAAAATCAATTTTTTGCCAATCGTTCCACATTCTTTTCTGAAATGCAGTGACTATCGGTGCGGCAAGCCCTCCGCCGGTTCCCTTGTCGCCCATACTGCGGTGGTCATCAAAACCGACCCATGCCACAATAGCGTAGGGAGGCGCTATGGCGGCAGTCCAGGCGTCTTTATAATCGTCGGTGGTACCTGTTTTAGCCGCAGTTCCCGAAATAAGCCCCGCTCCGCGTGCCGTACCTATGCGCGAAACGTCCTGCATTATCCGCAAGACCTGATATGCACTTACGGGCGAAATTATCTGTTCAGGGGAGCGTTTCACATAATAAAGCGGCTCGCCCTTCATATTTCTGATATTCAAAATAAGCCCGCAATCCTTGCGCACACCGTAATTTCCTATAACAGAATAAACCTGTGCAACGTTCTGCACCGTTAGAGGAAATATACCAAGAGGCATAGCGAGATATGGCTTAACGTCATAGTTCATGCCCATAAGCTTCGCAGTATCCGCCACCTTCTGAAGTTCTGCCAGCATCGCTAGCCTTATGGTTGCGTTATTAAGCGAAAACACAAGACCTTTGCGAAGCGGTATCACACCCATGTAATAATCCTCAAAATTTGCAGGGTGGTATGGTTTTCCGTGATTCTTGTATTCATAGGGTTTGTCCACTATAAGCTGGTTGGGACGAAACCCGTTATTGAATGCCGTTAAATATACCATCGGCTTGAACGTTGAGCCTATCTGCCTTTTCATCTGCATGGTGCGGAATCGGAATCTGTTGTTCGCAGCAAGTGCCTCTATGGAACCGTCGTTGAGGTTTACAACCGCCATAACGGCGTTGGCTCCATCAGGCAGAAAAGGCATCCGCTCTGCTATTGCCTCTTTCGCTTTCTCTATGGTATCAAGATTCAGACCGGAAGTTATCACAACCTCGCCTGAGGGCTGCACGCCGCGGCGCTCCAACTCTTCCAGTATAAGCGAAGTATATAAAGGATAATTATCCGTAAGTTTGTTTATGTTATATTCAACAGGCACCCGCACTGCATCTCTGTAGGATGTTTTTCCCTGTTCTATCATGTACTCTGCAAACTCGCCCGTGCGCCTTAAAAAGCTCTCCATATCCTCATACGGCAGAACATTCAGAGTAAGAACGCTCATAAGCCAGAGTATCTGAGATTCGTCGGCAAATTCCGAGCTTCTGTCAAAGTAGAAAAGAGACGCTGACTCAAGTCCCCAAAGGTCACTCTGCATATATGCCGTTTGCAGATATGCATCGTAAATTCCGTTACGACCGTGCATTTTTAAAAGGTCTGCGGCAGTTTTCCACAGAACCAGTTTATAATGAGTATCGTCGCGGTACATATACGCCGCTCTCTCCGCCTCGTACAGAACAAAGCAGTCGTCAAGTCCGTCAGCTGGTATCTCATAGGCTTTCAGCAGTTTAAGATCTTCATCGGTTTCCGGTTTTTCGCATTTGAAATAGTTTTTGCCCGCAAACTCCATCAGGGTATAGATATCCTGCGGCAGGTTTGCCGGCATATCGTCTGAACGTTCATAAACGTTCTTGTACATCAGAACATTGTCTTTGGAATAGATTGATACGGTCTTTGTTTTGCGGTCGTTGTAAAAGATGGCACCCATGTCAGGAGAATACAGTTCGAGCTTCACCCGCTGGTTTTTCGTATACCACCACCAGCCGCCTGCACCCGCCGCGGCAAGAAAAAGCAGTACAAGAAAAACCTTGAGAAATTTCATCAGCTTTCCTGTTTGGAATCCAGATATTCTTTAAGGGATTGAACAGCCATCTTTCTGTGGCTGATTGCGTTCTTCTCTTCGTCGGTAAGCTCCGCCATGTGTCTTCCGTCCGGCAGAAGGAAAATCACGTCATACCCGAAACCGCCTTCTCCCTTGTATTCTCTGGCAACGGCACCCTGACACATACCGCCGAAGGTTCGCTCAACGATACCGTCAACAGCCAGAGCTATCACACAGATATAGCTTGCACTCCGCGCCTCATCGGGAACCCGTTCCATAACGGCAAGCAGTTTGCGGTTATTATCGTCGTCGGTGGCGTTAAGACCTGCAAACCGTGCGCTGTATACACCAGGCGCACCCTCCAGAGCGTCAACGGAGATGCCTGAATCGTCCGCTATGACATATCCGTCAATAAGCTTTGAAAGTGCCTTGGCTTTTATGGATGCGTTCTGGAGAAAGGTGTTGCCCGTCTCCTCAACGTCCATGTCTTTTTCTATATAGTCATATGCGCTAACAACCTCAACGCCTTCCAGTATCTGCGCTATCTCTTTGAGTTTGTGTTGATTTTTCGTTGCAACGTAAAGTCTCATTCAATCCCCAGAAGTCTTTTCTGCGCCGCGAGCAGGTTCTTTATGCCCATGATGCCCAGATCGAGCATCCTGTCCAGCCCTTCGCGCGAAAATGCTGCACCTTCGGCACAGCCCTGAATCTCTATAATGTCCGTTCCGTTCTTCATAACCAGATTAAGGTCAACGTCCGCACTGCTGTCTTCGGTATATTGCAGATCCAGCAGATATTCACCGTCAACTATGCCCACGCTCACAGCACCGACGAAATCCTTTACGGGATTTTCGGTCAGCACTCCGCGTTCGACCATCCTCTGCGCGGCTATATAAAGTGCGCAGAAACCGCCGGTTATGGCGGCAGTTCTGGTTCCGCCGTCTGCCTGTATAACATCGCAGTCTATTATTATTGTATTCTCACCAAGTTTTTCAAAATCAACAGCCGCCCGCAGACTTCTGCCCACCAGACGGGATATTTCCATGGTGCGCCCGTCCTCTTTTCCACGCTTGGATTCGCGCTGGTTGCGGGTGTTTGTGGCTCTGGGGAGCATGGCGTATTCAGCCGTCACCCATCCCTTTCCGCTGTCTTTCAGGAAAGGCGGCACTCCCTGTGTGAAGCTCGCATTGCAGATAACTTTTGTATTGCCGAATTCGCAGAGCACGGAACCTTCGGGGTGCATAACGTAATCTCTTGTGAGTATCACAGGTCTCATTCTGTCGGCGGGTCTGTCTGTTCTCATTATATTCCTATTCGCTTATGATAAGTGCGTTGGGATACGTCTGGGATTTTTCGTCCTTAAACGCCATCGCGTCATTGCGGTTTGTAAAACCGATGACCCGCACTCTGAAATATTCGTTTCCGTTGATTATAGCAGGTTCAATGATGGCGTTGGGTATACCGCCCGCCACCTCTTCCGCGTTCTGACGTATTGAGAATGAAGCAAGCTGAACGGAGAAATTACCGAATTCAGGTTCGTCCGTTTCCTCTTCACCGTTGAGAAGGGTTATCTCAACCTTTGTAAGCCCCTTGCCCACCAGTTCAAGCTCGCTTGCCGCGGCATATGAAAGGTCAATTATTCTGCCCGGCACATGGGGTCCTCTGTCGTTAATGCGCACAACAACGGATTTACCCGTCTCTGCGCAGTCAACACGCACCAGACTGCCAAGCGGGAGCTGTTTATGCGCCGCAGTTTTGTCAAACATATTATATCTTTCGCCGCTGGATGTCTTTTTACCGTGATCGTCTTTGCCGTACCATGATGCAAGTCCCTTCTGCTTGAAACTTTCCACTGATTTCATACGATAATAGGTTATCCCGCGAACGGTGTAAGGTCTGTCATAGACCGCGCCCAGCATTTCGGCTCCTGCCGGAGTGCGGGCATCTGCGATTGCAACTGTTTTGTCTGTTTCCGTTTTCGGCTGTTCTGTCTGCGCTGTTTCGTCCTCTGCATATGCAAAGACGCCTGTCATCAGAACAAGGCTAAGTATTATTATTTTCCATGTAAATCTGTTCAAGCTGTTGTTTCCCCTCTTCAATGTTTTCATACCTGATAATATAATCGGGTCTGTCGGGTATTGACCGCATGTAAAGCGGGTCGTAGTACGACTCAAGCAGAATCTTCGTAAAGCTTTCGTAGTCACCTGCGTCCAGAAGTTTCGCCAGTTCGCCTGCTTTTGCGTTTCCGATATACTTTTTCAGGCGAGATAATGAACGCAGTATCTCATCTTTATACAGTTCAGGCTTGTAATTGTCCACCGTAAAGCTTATGCGGGCATCCAGAGGCACCTCTGCAACGACGCTCACACCGCTTTTCATTCTGCTGAAAAGACTTTTAGGAACAGAGACTTTACCTATCTTCATGCTCTCGCCTTCAACAAGGTAAGCGCCCTCTTTTTCCCTGTATAATTTATACCATATTTTTGTTTCAAAATTTTTCTGGGTTACGTTCTGATACTCCGGTTCGTCCACTTCGCCGAAGCTGGAACCCTTGTGAGCAGCCGCTTTCTCAAGATCCAGCACCCTGACGTTTCCATCAAGCTGTCTGAGAATCGCCGTTTTTCCGCAACCCGTAGGTCCATACAGATTTATGAAAGAATAATCGGGTGAAAAGTTCTGAAAAAATGAATTAACGTGATTTCGGAAAGATTTATATCCACCTTCAATACGGGAGACATCCAGTCCGGCAAGCTTTAAAAGCCCAGCGGTGCTGGCGCTTCTAAGTCCGCCCCGCCAGCAGAAAACAACCGTAAGCCGCTTGTCCTTGATATCCAGAAAACTTCTTATAAGCTGAGGAAGTTTAGGACTGACCAGATCCACACCGAGAAGCCGTGCCTCTTTCGGTCCGATCTGCACATAGCAGGTTCCTACCTTCGCCCGCTCTTCATTGTTCAGCAGCGGAATATTCACGGAAGTCGGGATGGTGTCTTCAATAAATTCACCCTCGGAGCGCACGTCAATAAGGTTGAAATGCTCTATCCCGCGCTCCAGAATGTGTTTCAAAGAGAGTTCGGCAGCTACGCTCACTTAAACTTTAAGAGTGTATCTATGTAATGCTTAAGCAGTTTTTTGTTCGTTCTGTTCTTGCTGTAAACAACATAGACCTCTTTCTCCACAACAAGGTCTGTAACCGGAATGGCTTTGATACTGCCGTCGCACTCGTCGGTGAGAGCCATTTCCGACATAAAAGCTATGCCAAGCTCTTTTTTAACGGCATTTTTTATTGAAAAAGTTGAGCTTAAAACCGCCACTATGTTAAGGCTTTCAAAATCATACCCTTTCTGCTTGAACCCGTGTTCAACGGAGGCACGCGTACCGGAGCCTATTTCGCGGGTGATGAATTCCTCTGCGAGTATCTCTTCAATGAAAACGCTTCCTCTGGTGTAAAACTTATGATTCTTATGCACGATGAGAACTATCTTGTCTTTTGTAAGAACTTTATATTCAAGATCCTTTTTGGGTATTTTCCTTGCGACAACCGCCAAATCAAGTATACCGTCGGAAAGTCTCTGAATTATTGTCTGGGTGCCTGCGTTGTCTATATTGAAGAATGTCTTGGGATAGTCCTCTTTGAATTTTTTAATAACTTCGGGAAGTATAAATTCTGCGGCAACTGTGCTGTACCCGATATGAAGGTTCCCGCTCACTTCGTTCAGAAACTCTTTAACAGCTTCCTGTGACCTCTCTCGAAGGTCGAGTATGTCAACAGCATATGGGAAAAATATCTGACCGACCTCTGTGAGAACAACCTCTTTTGAAAGTCTGTCGAAAAGCTTAACGCCAAGCTGTTCCTCAAGAGTGCTGATATGTGTGGATATGGTGGGCTGGCTCAAAAGAAGTTTTTCGGCAGCGCGTGAAAATGACTTATATTTTGCGACAAAAACGAATGCTTCAATCTGTTTAAAATCCATATCCTTCTCCCTCTCTTTTCAATATAGGTTGAAAATACCATAAACATAGAAAAAATCAATAGCGAAAAGTTTATATGACCATAACACAGCACTATTTACCGATTATACACCCGCCTTCTGCTTTGTACACAGCAATAAACGGGTAGTTACGATATATTCGCTTGAAACACCCTATATCGGAACTGCCAATAATAAACGTTTTTCCAAAAATTGAATTTTCTGTTCTATTGTTAAAAACTGAAAAATACGCTCCATTTCTATGTAATTTTAATCCCGAATCGGAATTATGTTCAATATTCGTAAAATTCAGTCCATCGGATGAAAAATAGCCATGACTGCCCCCTTTGAAAGGCACTTCCTCTGTTAACACCAGCCAGACATCCTTTCCGCCGCCAATGGTTTTAAGAAGCATTCTGTCAGGTTTCGCTGACGCCAGAAGCATCTGCGACATATGCCAGCCGTCTTTGAACTGCGATGTTCCGTCTGCGGCGGCACGCACCCCTTTCAGATATTCCAGAACAAATCCGTTATCCCATTGAGTTACAACATCCGCACCATTAGGTATATCAAGCTTTGCAAATTCCTGAAAAACCTCTTTCATCACATATGGCGCCGGTATGAAATACACGGCGGAAACGGCTAAAGAAAAAAGAAAAACGGCAGACATTGAAAGCGCTTCGCCAAGCCGCCCCACACGCCTGAAAACATATGAGAACAGAACACCGAAACCGATACCTGCGAAAATTCCCAGATACATTCCGAAGCGCTGACCTTTGAAAAACATCAGACACCCAAGCAGAAACAGCGGCAGAAGAAGATACGTCCGGCGGATCGTAATAATGAAAATCACAAGACCCGCCAGTGCCGAATAACCGTCGCGGGTGATCAGTCTCATACTTTCCCAGAAGTTTTTTATGCCGAGTTCTGCCACATCCGCAGGATAAGATCTTCCGGAATCAGTCAAAAAGCTGAACACCCCCTTAAAAGCATAAAGAAGCTGAACTGGTGAACAAAAAATCACAAATACAGCAATTGAATAGAGAATCAATTTTTTATTTTTGCACACAATTAACAGGTGCAGTGCGAGCATAACCAGCCAGACCAGAGCAAATCCGGCATGAGCATACCACCTGTAGTGAAGCCAGCAGAAAAAACCAGCCAGCGC
The DNA here is from genome assembly GCF_021209385.1 of Seleniivibrio sp. GTDB lineage: Bacteria > Chrysiogenota > Deferribacteres > Deferribacterales > Geovibrionaceae > Seleniivibrio. The sequence continues at coordinate 122,391 of NZ_JAJOIL010000028.1, forward strand.
AGAATAAAGCAGAGTTTTCCCCCGCCCCGCCAACCAGATGAACAATATTATCATCAGCGGGAAGAAAAGATTAAGCATATCTGTATCAGGCTGAAAAGCCGTAGTCCGCTCCAGATACGCCATACAAAGTCCGCCCGTGACAGCACCGCCTATCGCCGCCGACGGCATCCCGTTCAGATACAGAAATATCCCCAAAGGAAAAACGAACAGACCTGAAAGAAAGACAGTAAGCAGACTTGACGCTGTCTCCATATCAAGACCTGCAACGGAGGCTGCTTTTTCAATAAGCAGGCTTATTACAGGAGTGAACGGAAATGGTGTACCTGTCGACAGCGGATCTTTGCCGCTGACAAAGGTACCGTTTGCGATCTCCTTCCCATAGCGAAGCCATCTGTATCCGTCGTTTGACACCAGAATGACATGTCCGGCGGCATGGTGGTACACACTGTTGATAATGTCCGTATGCTGGCGGTATCTTACGGCTGTATTTGCCAGATATGCCATAACCAGCAGAAGGACAAAAAAAAGGACACCGGTTTTGCGGTGTCCCTTTTCATATTCAGGCATTTTCTGAGTAATGTACTTTTATAAACTTATTCAAAAGTCTTATGCCGAAACCTGTGGCATATTTTCCGAATATCGGGTGATCCTCCTCAATGTATGAGGGACCCGCGATATCAAGGTGAATCCATGGCCAGTTGTCCACGAACTCCTGCAAAAACAGTCCGGCAATGACAGAACCCGCCTCGCCCTTCTGTTTCGCAATGTTGCGCAGGTCTGCGATATCGCTTTTGACGCGTTTCTGGTATGACTCAAGCAGCGGCAGTTCCCAGATATCTTCCGCAACATCGTATGAAATGTCCGTGATGTTTTTCGCGAGGAACTTTCTGTTTGAGAAAAGTCCGGCGCAATGTTTACCGAGAGCAACAATACAGGCGCCTGTGAGCGTCGCCACGTCGATTATCACTTCAGGGTCGGACTGAGTGGCGGTATAAAGCGCGTCGGCAAGTATAAGCCTGCCCTCCGCGTCGGTATTGAGTATCTCAACGGTTTTACCCATGGCGCTTGTAAGTATATCGCCGGGTTTATATGCGCTTGTTCCGATGATGTTTTCAACCATTGGGATATATGTTTTGATGTTAACCTTAAGTCCTGTTTCTGCAGCTGTTTTGGTGACCGCAAAAACAGTTGCCGCGCCCGCCATATCGGTTTTCATGTCCTCAATGGAGCCGGTAGGTTTCAGGTTGCTTCCGCCGGAATCAAAAGTCACTCCCTTGCCCACAAGAGCAACGTGCTTCTCGCTTTGCGGATTTCCGTTATATTCCATCATGACCATTCTTGGAGGATAACAACTTCCTTTGCCCACTGCGTAAACCATGGGGAAACGCTCTTTAAGCTCATCCATATTGTCGATAACAGTTATCTTAAGCCCTTCTGTGGCTGATTCTTTAATCTTTTCAGCAAAAATCTCCGGAGTAAGATCTGCGGGGGGAGTGTTCACAAGATCTTTTGCCAGATAGATGTTATCGAACTGAACGTTCAGGTTTGCGGCGTTGTCGTCCATCGCGCGTTTAAGTTTCGCATAGGAAGTAATGACCTCAACCTCGTCAAACTGCCAGTTCTTTTCCTGTTTTGTTTTATAAGCTTCATAGCTGTACTGACCGAAAAAGAAACCGTCCAGAAACGCAGCGGAATACTGCGGGTCTTTTTTGTCCATATAAACGTCTTCAAACGCTATCATGGAAAACGAAGATATTCTGTCTTTTTTCAAGAGTTTAGCGAACGACGCACCAAGCTCCATGTAATATCTGAGATCCTGCGGATCCTTGGAAATATTTACCAGATATATCTTTTTAAGTTTTCTGCCTATCTCCACATAAAAAGCGGAGAACTCCTTTTCATCATATGAAAAGTAGTCCGAACCTATCATCTCGTTGATCGCGTCTTCTATTTTTTTCCCAGTAAGGGACTTGAGCGGGCGCATGTTACGGTAAACGGGAATGAGTATCGCGTCTTTTTTGGAATTGAGCGCTGTTTTCTTTCTGCATGATATTTTCATGACAACTAACCTCTGGAACCTTTTTATATGTACACATATTAAGCAGCTTTTTGCGCATAAATTCAAGTGCAAAACAGCCAATATGAGTATTTTTATCCTTTATTTTTAACCGTTTTAGTGATGTTTTCACTCAATTTCATTCGTAAAGCCTCTTTCAGAGACCATTTCCATATTGCGGATACTGTCCGTAAAAATAAATTTAAAATAAATTCAAATTCATCATTGACACATTATAGTAAAACTGGTAATCTTCGTTTCCCTTGACGCGGGGTAGAGCAGCTTGGTAGCTCGTCGGGCTCATAACCCGAAGGTCGTTGGTTCAAATCCGGCCCCCGCAACCAAAAAACAATGCCCACCTTTGGTGGGCTTTTTGTTTTGGTGATTGACATTATAACGGGGGTTGATGATGTCGGATGTCCTTTTTTATCTTATGATGGTTCTCGCCATGGTAAGCTGGGGTGAATCATGGGTTTCCGCTAAGGTCGTCGCAAAGATGGCATCACCGGAAGTTCTGATGTTCTGGCGTTTTTTTCTCACGTTCATATCGTACATTCCTGTCATGATCTACCTTAAACAGACATTTTCCATCAGCCGCAAAGGGATACTGTTCACCTTCATCTGTTCGGTGGTTCTGCTGCTTTATAATGAAATGTTCTTCACTGGGCTTATATACGGCATGGCGAGCGTTGGCGGGATACTTGTAACAACACTTATTCCTGTCGTCACTTTCCTTCTTGTGAGCGTGTTGACTCTAAAAGCACCATCACTTAAAGACTCTTTCGGGCTTGTACTCGGCGCTTGCGGCGCAATGGTCATCATCAGGATATGGGACACAGACATTGAAAAATTGTTTCTCAGCGGTAACATATATTTCCTGACGGCGGCGTTTCTCTGGGCAGTGCTGACATATCTCGGAGCCTTCGTAAAAAAATATACGAATGTATTCACATACAGCTTTTACCTTTATCTTTTCACCACAGGGCTGATCGCCCTGACCATAATGGCAAAAGGCTTAAGCTATTCCGTTCCCCACACATCCATATTCTGGGGCAACATGACTCTTCTGGCGGTGGGAGCAACAACTTTCGGCTCGACCCTGTTTTTCATTGCCGCGGCAAGGCTCGGCTCCCAGAAAACAAGCTCGTTTGTCTACCTTGTACCGGTGAACGCGCTGGGACTCAGCTGGTTTTTCCTTGGCGAGCAGATACACGTCAACACCGTAATCGGCGGTCTGCTCGTATTCATAGCTGTCTACATTATCAATAAAAAGGTTAAAAAGGCTTAAAGATACAGTCCCTTGCCTGTAACCGCTTCGTAAAGATGCATATATGCATCAGCCGACCGTTTCCAGCCGAAATCCTGCTTCATAGCTCTTTTCCGCATCAGTTCTATATGCTGCGGGCGGTCATAATAGGTGCTGACAGCCCAGCCGATCGTATCAAAAAGCGCTTCCGCGCTGATAGCCCAGAATTTAAATCCGGTTCCGCCGCCTGTGGATTCGTCATAGTTTTCCACAGTATCATCAAGACCGCCTGTGGCGCGGACGACCGGAAGCGTGCCGTATGCAAGGCTGTACATCTGGTTAAGTCCGCAAGGCTCATAGAGAGAAGGCATAACGAAAAAGTCACACCCTGCCTCAACAAGATGGGCAAGCTCTTCGCTGTACCCGATATAAGACCCCATCTCTCCGGGATATCTGGCGGGCAGACTGCCGAAGAATTCCTCGTATTCCTGTTCGCCTGAACCGACGACTACAAACTGGCAAACCATCTCATTCATGGCGCGTATACAGGCGTCTTTCATAAGGTAAAGCCCCTTCTGATCCACAAAACGTCCGACAAACCCGAAAAGAGCAATTCCGGCATCCTGTTTAAGCCCGAACCTCTTCTGAAGTTCAAGCTTATTCTTAGTTTTCGTCTTGAGTGTCTTTGCGTCGTACGGATAGGGAATGTAAGTATCTTTTTTTGGGTTCCATACGTTTGTATCAATGCCGTTCAGTATACCCACAAGGTCGCCTCCGCGGGCATTCAGCAGTTCATGCAGTCCTGACGAACCTATGGGGCCGCGTATTTCAGTGGCATAGGTTGGGCTTACTGTGGTTATCTTGTCTGCAAAGGCAAGCCCGCCTTTCAGAAGGTTCACACCGCCGTAGTTTTCAAAGGCTCCTGAATGAAAATCCTCTTTTTCTATTCCTGCGTATTCCATGAACTCGCTGCCGAAGATTCCCTGATAACCTATATTGTGAATGGTGATTATGCTCTTTGTCTGGTCAAAGAAAGGGTCGTTCCACTTCTTAATATAATATGGTATAAGCGCCGTCTGCCAGTCGTTGACATGGGCTATGTCCGGTCTGAAATCAAGGTCTTTAGCTGTCTGCAATGCAGCACGGCAGAGGAAGGAAAAACGGAAAGGGTTGTCGCCGTATTCTCCTGCCTTTGTATGATATATACCTGTCCTGTTGAAATATTTATCAAACTCAACAAAATAGAAGTCAACGTTGTCGTATTTCGTGTGATAAAGCGCGTAGAATTCCTCGCAGTTGCCCATATGCACACAACAGCCGCCTGCGGCAGGTTTTATCCCGTATTTCTCTCTGTCAACTGACGAATAGAGGGGGGAAACGACTATGACATTGTTGTCATGGGACAACGCGGCAGGCAGAGACCCTGCGACGTCACCAAGTCCGCCCGTTTTTGAAAAAGGGGCAACTTCGCTGGATACGAATAATATGTTAAATCCTGACATAGATATACCTCATATCAGATTTTACATCGTATGAGCGGGCGTGTCCAATGATTAAATGATTACAGGACGAATCTGATACCTATGATTCCAAGAATAAGCGCTCCGAAATATTCTGCATAATGCCCGATATACCCGCGACTGCGTTTGCCGATAAAAACGCCCAGAAAACTCATCAGCATGCACACTATGCCTATAACGCAGGATGCAGCCACAATTCCGCCGTCCCAGAGAGCAAGCGAAATTCCGGCACCAAGAGCATCCATACTGGTCGCCAGCGAAAGCATCAGAAGAGCGAGACCCACAGTTGGGTCACTCATATAAACCTTACACGCCTTATTCTTATAAGCTTCACGAGCCATGTGAAAAGCCACATAAAAAAGAAATGCTGCCGCCAGATATTTTATATTGCCTGTATATTTCATAAGGATGCGTCCGGCATATGCCCCGAGGACAGGCATGAGAAACTGGAAAAAGCCGAAGGCTGCTCCAAGACGCATATAGTTTGATGGCTTATTATATTTCATTCCGACGCAGATACAGACGCAGAAAGCGTCGATGCTCATCGCAAGAGCTATGCCGAAAATATCTAAAAAAGTTATCATTTAACACCGTATGATTTCAATCGACTGAATCATATATATAGCAGATCAAAAAAACAAGTCTCTATCCGTATAAAAAATACTCTTAAATATAATCAGGACAGACCGTCGGGAGTAAGGTATTTTATCTGCGCGCCCATTTTGTTGACAAAGTCCAGATCGTGGGAAACTATCAGCATGCTTTTGTCTATTGATGCAAGTATCTGAGCCAGCTGGTTTACGGACTTTTCGTCAAGTCCGGCGGACGGCTCGTCCAGAAGAAGTATGTCAGGTTTCATAACCAGTACGGAAGCAAGGGTTACAAGTTTCTTTTCACCGCCGGAAAGATGCAGGGTTATCCTGTCGCGAAGATGCGGAATACCCAGTTCCGCAAGTATTGCCTCCGCCTGTGCCTGTGCCTCTGCGGGTTTCATGCGGCTGTTCAGAAGCCCGAACGCCACCTCTTCAATAACTGTCGGCGCTATTATCTGGTCGTCGCTGTCCTGAAAAACAAATCCGATATGTCCGCGTGCCTTCTTAAAATCATCTTCGGTAATTAGTTCGTGGTGAAATATTTCTATTGTACCGGACTGAACACGGCAAAGACCGACGATAGCCTTAAGCAGGGTGGTCTTGCCAGCTCCGTTGGGTCCCATGACAGCTATTTTATCTTTATGACCGACACTCAGCGTAACGTTTTTAAAAAGCGTATCGCCGTTTCTGGACAGTGAAAGATTTTTCAGAGTTATGGAACAGCTCACACAAGCCCCCCGTATATAAGAATGAACTGAAACACAAGAAGCGCCGCAGCAACAACATCCGCAGGAAAGAAGGGGCGGAAGTTGAACGGATACAGTCTGCCGGAAAAACCGCGCATCTTCATAGCCTGTGTGAGCGCCTGCGCCCTGTCCATGCTCCGCACAAGGAGCATACCAAGCAGATATGCAAGTGTTCTGTAGGTAAATGCATCAGTTTTCGGGCGAAAATTTCTGACCTTCAGCGAATTCCGCATCTTCTCGTATTCGTTTCCGATTATTTCTATGTATTTTACTGCGAAAAACAGCAGAACCGTAAATTTATGCGGCAGCCTTAGGGTATAAAAGCCGTAATAAAAATCAGTTGAGTTCATTCCGCAGAACATTGCCGCCGTCGCGCATACTATCAGATTATAGCGCAGGAAGATAAGAAGCGCGTGCCGGGCATCGTCCCCGAAAAGATATACCGTTGCGCAAATGAATAAGATCATAAGGTTAAGCTTTAATATGCGGAAAAAATACTCCGGCAGAAAGTTGATCCGAAGAAGCATTACTCCGGCTGCAAAAACAGCATCCGCAGGTATTATCTGCTGCCGGAAAGCAACCATGCACGAGTAGACCGCCGCGCAGAATATACAGGCTGCCGGAGAAAACCTCATTTTTTCTTAACTATCATGGCAATTCCGAAAATACCCAGAATATAGCCTATCCCTGCTATTATCATATCGAGATGGCTTCTGCCCTTGTCAATCTCAGCCTTAAGTTCTGCCGTCTGTTTTGAAAGCTCCTCTCTGATAAGCTGCCTTATCTGTGCGGTATCAACAGACGTTGATTGAACAGGTTCTTCGTTTACCGTTTCAGTTTCCGCGGAAGATGTGATGGTCTGCTCCCCTCTGTGTCCCATGCCGCCGTCGACGACAATTTTCATCTCAGCAGGCAGCTTGCCGTTTCGGGAGAACTCGCCGTCGTTGCTGAGTTTGCCCTCGGCAAAGACTTTTCCTTCGGCATCAAATACCTGAAACGCACATTCGCGGCAGGGCGTACCGTCCGCAAAATATGAATTCACGGTAAGAACGTTATTCTCCGCAAATGCGAGAATATTCAGTTTATGAGCGAACGCAGTTGAAAAAGAGAGCAGTGTCAGTATTACAATAAAAATTTTAGTTTTCATATTCGGTTCTCAAAAAGTCAGGGTAGACTTTATTTAAAAAATTAAACAGATACATCGAAACTATCCCCTCGATGATAATAACTGGGATATGCATCAGAAATATCGCCTTCGCGGTATCATACAGCCTGCTCCCGCTTAATGCAAGCACTGCCGAAAGCAGGACAGCGGACAGCAGAACAGGCACGCCTCCCGTCAGGAAGAACAGCGCCCACCTTTTTTTCCCTGCGGTTTTCATGCCGAGCCTGAACAGGTAATAACCCGCGAGAGCAGGAAGCGCCATGACAAGGATATTCGTGCCGAGGGTCGTAAAACCGCCGAACTGGAACATAAGCGCCTGCAAAACCAGCGCAACCATTATTGCCGGAAAGGCACATACACCAAGTACCGCCCCCACAAGCCCGTTCAGCACCAAATGCACGCTTGTGGGACCCACAGGAATATGTATGAATGACCCCACGAAAAAAAGGCTGGACATGAGAGCCGTCTTCGCCAGCATCTCTGTCTTCATTTTATAAAACCCGAAAACTGTAAGAGCGGCTCCTGCCGCCCCTGTTGAAATCAGAACAGGGGCGGACAGTACGCCTTCGGATATATGCATTTATTTGTCACCGTAAGTTTTTACCCATATCAGAGCACCAAGTTCCACAGGATACTGTTTGCCGGCTTTTTTAATCTTAACATCATCCTCGATAAGCGCCGCGAAACCCCACCAGCCCACAAAAGGCATTGCATAGGTGAAAACACCGTTGCTGTCAGCTTTCACAACCTGAGTGATGTGTGTATCAGTGGGCGCTTTTATTTTAGACCCTGCGTTGTAAAATTCAACCTCAACTTCTGCACCGGAAACAGGTTTTCCTTTATAAAGAACTTTTCCGGTGAAAACGTTTCCTTTGTAAAGCCCGTAGGGACGTGTCAGCGGTACAATTTCCGCTTTAAGACCCACAGGTGTATCCCAGCCCGCTTCCATACCGAAGCCGTTTACGACTGTTTTGGTTATGTGCTGGATAAAGGTAGCCTCTGCCGGTTCAAAGTAATAATCCGGCGTTACGACAAAAATATGGTCGCCGGGCTTTTTCATCTGATAAGTGAAGTTCCATGCGGTTTTACCGCTCAGTTTGGTTTGTTTGATGGTTCCCATCAGGTTCTCTTTTTTACCGTCATGATAAACGTCAACTGCCTTGGGTTTAACCATCTCCATAACAGGTCCCTGCTCAAAAGGGTGAGTGAAAAGCATGTCAAATTTGATGTTGCGGTTCTGCTGTGTTGCCACGTCAGTGTTTGGCATCAGCACCTGAAAATGTGCGTTGGCATAAAAAGCCGTCATAAGAAGCATGAAAGTGAGTAACTTTTTCATAAGACCTCCCAAATTTAATGAAATGATTCCAGATAGTAGCACAACAAGAGTAATATTAAAATATAAAAAGTAAGACAAAATTATTCTCTGAACTATTAAAGCCGACAGGTGTCTGTTGCTTAAATAAATTTTATAAGAGGATGTTAACATGCGCATGAGAACAATCATTCTTGGTGGACTGGCTGTACTCTCCATTTTTAACTTCGCCTTCGCACAGTACATAGGTCCAAATGCAGTAAAAACCTATTCCACAGTGGAGGAAGTGATCAAAAAACCGGTTGACGGTGCGGAAGTTTCTTTTCAGGGATATCTTCTTAAAAAAGTCGGCAACAAGAAATATATCTTCTCCGACGGAACAGGAGAGATACGCGTGGATATTGACAACGATATATTCCCTAACGTTGCTGTGGGAGCAAAAACAAAAGTCGAGGTAAAAGGGGAAATTGAAAAGGATTTCCTTGAATCGCCCGAAATAGACGTTGACATAATTCAGGTCATGGAAAAATAAGAGGGAGCCTCGGCTCCCTCGCATTATTTATTAAAAAGTGAAAAATAATCCACTCTTTCAAATACTTCCAGTTTACCGCCTGCTGTGGCGTTGCGTATCTTTCCGCCTGAACGTTCAAAAAATTTGCCAGCCTTGGCGTATCCCTGCTCCATCCTGTCCACCATGGGGTCGTGCCAGCGTTTGCCCTTCCCGAAATAATCGGGGTGGAAATGGTTGGGATCGTCCCCTGTGGAGGTTATCTTAAGGCCCTCTACCTCCGCTTCCTGCGGAATTATATAGTGATGGTCGAAACCTATGAGGTAAAGCTCGCGAATGCCGAAGAAATATGCAAGCTGCATGCATACGTATGTCACAGAACCGCCTGTGAAAACCTGACGAGCTGCATTGGTGGAGAAATACGGGAAATCGGGATAGTTGTCATATCTCATGCGGACGTTCAGCCAGTTAGTGCAGTCGTCCGGTTTCAGACAGTAGCGCAGATAGTTTCCGAACCACTTCTGAGTTCCTTTAAGCCTGTTTATCTCGTCTGCCCTGTCCTCCGCAACAAAGTTGTCCTCAACAACATAGTGCGTAGGCAGAAAGCCCATCTTCTCGTAGTTCAGATATATGCTGTTTACACCGATAGTCACTTCGTCTTTCAGAAGCGTCAGATCCAGTTGATTAAGACTGGGACCGTTGCCTATCAGAAACGCTCTTTTGCCCTTGTGGGCGTTTTGATATTTCAGGATGTTGCGGTGATTCTCGGTCAGCCCTATGCCCCGCCCCGCCATCTTATATCCGAAGGTCTCCACCACAAGCTCCATAGCAGACGAATCATATTTGTCCTTGTATGGTCTGGTGTAGCCGTCGATAAGTTTCGAGCGTATCTTTCTGTAAGCTCTGTAAGGCACCGAATTCTTAATGAGTTCTTTCATCTGTCACCCTTGATTTCCTGATATATCCGTTCATAGTTAGCCGCCATAGTATCTTCGCCGAAAAACTCTTCGACAAACGGACGGCAGTTCTTTTTAATACTTTTTATTTCGTCTCTGTTTTCATACAGATATTTTATCTTTTCCGAGAGCTGTTTAATGTCGTACGGGTCGAAAATCCAGCCTGTACGCCCCTCTATAACCATTTCGGGTATGCCGCCTGTTGCCGCACCAAGGACAGGCGTTGAACAAGCGAGGCTCTCCAGTACAGTGTTGGGCAGGTTATCAACTATCGACGGAATACAGAACACATCCGCACAGCTGTAATATCTGCTGATAGCATCCGTGCCTGAAACTGAACCCTTTATGACAAGTCTGGGGTCGCGTTTATCCGTTTTCGCCACACTGCCGATGACAACCACCTGCATATCAAGTTCCGGAACCATTTTGACCGCTTCTATCACCGCATCAATGTTCTTGCGCTTCCATGCCCCTGTTCCGGCAAGGAACAGCAAAGTAAATTTGTCGGGACTGATGCCGACGTACTCGCATGCTTCCGCCTTTTCAATATTTCCTATGGACGAAAGCGGGATGCCGTTATTCACCGTTACTGCTTTTTTGCGCCCCTTAAGAACGTCTTCTGCAAGATCTGTCAGCCATTGAGAGGGCGGAGTAAAAGTAACATTAGCCGCCTTATTACCAGCGATATCTTCGGGTCTGTAAAGGTGTCTGCGCCACGGTTCGATGGGGCAATAGGTTATCTCCTCACCGTCCAGCGCTTTTATTTTATAGTTATAGCCGTACAGTGCGAACTGGTCGTGCATTGTCCAGACGACAGGAAACTCACTTGCAAGTTTTGCTATCTGTTTCTGTGTAAAATAGCAGTTGTGCAGATGAACCACGTCAGGCCTGAACTGTCTGACACGGCTTAAGAAAACCGAAAATATCAGATTTCTGTATACCTCTGTGCGGGTGTATCTTGCCATTGTGCGGGCAAGCCTGTAGATTACCTTTTTAGGCAGAGAATAGCTTCTGCCGAGGTGCCACGGGCGGATGCCTGTATTTTTATATAACGAGTAATCACTCTTCTGTTTCTCGAAAACGTACATGACCTCGTGGGTCTTCGCCGCAGCAGCGGCAAGCCGGAATGCAGCTATGGAAGCACCGCAGCCGTAGTCGTTCTCACTGTATAAGATGAGCCTCAACCAAAATACCTCTTGTAATATTTCGCGAACACCTCACGCAAATTGCGGTAGGTGTCAATTTTGCCACGGACACTTGTATATGGTGTTTTGAAGTGTTCGTCAAGGGCATGCATAAGTTCCGAGGCAACTTTCTTCTCCTGCTCATGCCAGCGGCGGGCGGTGTCTCCTCTTTCCTTCTCTGCTTCGTTCCATCTGGCGAACTTCTCCGCCTCTTCCTTCTCGTGATCGTGCCAGCGATGAACCGTCGCAAGCTCGTCTTTCAGGTTGTTGCGGATGGTGCTGAAATTCTCTATCCCCTCTTTCAGAAACCCGCGTGAGAAGGTCAGTTTTTCCAAATACGCCATTATATCCGAATAATTTACAGATGTATCGACTACAGCCGGATTTTCACAGGGTCTGAAAACCGCTTCCGCCTTTTCATTGGCTGTCAGAGTTTCAAACCCGCCCTCTGCAAGGATTGCGGTGAGAGAAGTGCGGTTGAAGTTATACATGTGTGCATGGATAACATATTCAAGAAAGTCAAAATTGTAAGTGGCAATGTTGCCTATATTGCAGAGCCCCGGCACCTCTATATAAAGAAGTCCATGAGGTTTAATCAGTTTTTTTATTTTCGACATCTCGGCTTTAAGGTCTGTGAAATGCTCGAAAACATGGCTCAGTATGAGCACGTCATACGTCCCGCCCTGCACAACCATAGTGTCCAGATCCCCGTACACAATGTTTATGCCAGCCATACGGCACTCTTCAATGCAGTCTGTGCTGTATTCCGTTCCTGTGGCTGTTACGGTCACACCATCTTTCGCTGCCTCTGCGGTGAACTCTTTGAGAACATTGCCTGTTCCGGCACCGACTTCAAGAACCGAAAGCTCTTTGTTGTCCGTCAGATAAGGTTTCAACATACGATATATCTTATTTCCCTGCCACAGACGGAAAAGCGCCTGCTGGTCGTGAACGTGCAGATGTCCGTAGTTCAGAACGTGGTAAAATTTGTCGTAGTATTCCGGAAGAGCGGATGAAGCTATCCGAGGCGAAGTCATAACCAATCCGCACCTTTTGCAGATGAGGGAACCGAAAGGAAGCCCGAAACGGTCTATTTCCGCTATTTTTTCAAGCTCTCCACAACCGCACTGGCAGGAATTTACCTCTTCGGTCTTTATCTTACCGTTTTTTATGTATTCCAGAAAAAGAAGACGCTGCTGTTCTGCGTTTTCGTTCAGCTTTCTTGGTATTCGGTCTTTTTCAAGAAGGATGTTTCGGAACTGCGGAAAGTTGATGTCACTCATATGTCTCCCATTTCTGACCGATAGTCACAAAACCGAAAACCCTCTCCTGCGGAGCAACGCAGAAGCCGCCGTTAAGCTGTCTGTACAGAAACTCCCTTCCGTCAACAACCGCTATCACAGAAACATAATGCCCCGGGTTGAAAACGCATGGGATCCTTAAGCTACCTTTTACCACATTATTTGTATTAGAAAAATGGAATTTTGAGGTATCTGTATTAAAGGCTGTCACCAGTGTTCCTTCAGAAGTATACAAAGGGATACCTATTATCAGGTTTTTCGGCTCGAAATGCAGACGAAACGAGAAGCTGAAAACCATCTCCTCACCAAGCCTGTATTCCTCTTTGTCCCAGAAATGGGTGACGTCCGATATCTTACCGTCGTTGTGGTAAATGTCCCCGTAAAACGGTCGCACAGGTTCCGACTTACCTTCCGGTTTCTGGCTGGAAAGATACAGTTCTATCGCCTCGTCGGGATTGCCGTAGAAAACAGCCTGCCCTTTCTGTATGACCATAACCCTGTCACAAAACATCTTGACATCATTCATGGAGTGGGAAACGAATATTACAGACATCCGCTCCCTCATGGAATTTATCTTAGCAAGGCACTTCTGGCGGAATACGAAATCACCGACTGCCAGCACCTCATCCAGTATCAGTATGTCAGGTTCAACCGATGTTGCTATGCCGAACCCGAGACGGGATTTCATCCCGCTGCTGTAAGTTTTCACAGGCTGGTTTATGTGATCCTTCAGCTCTGCGAACCTGATTACCTCATCCGATTTCACTTTCAGCATGTCGCCCGAAAAACCGTTTATCTTAAGGTTGAGAATTATATTCTCCATACCCGTAAGCTCCGGTTTCAAACCCGACGTGACTTCAAGTATCGCCGCCACCCGTCCGCGTTTATACACTGCACCAGACGTAGGCTGGATAACTCCTGCGATTATCTTAAGCAGGGTGGATTTGCCGTGACCGTTGCGCCCTATAATGCCAAGGGTCTCGCCTCGCTTAAGCTCAAGGGAAACGTTTTTAAGAGCATGAAATTCCCTGTGGCGAGGTCTGCCGGTTATGCTGAAAACCTCAAGAACACGGTCGAAAGGTTTATCGTACAGCCTGTATGTCTTGCTTATGTTCTCCGCACGGACAACCGTAACTTTATTGGACATCAAAGAACCTCCGCGAAGTGGGGACGGAGTTTTTTGAAAACAACAACGCCAATGAGCAGAAAAACAAATGCAAAGACAATGAAAAACGCCAAAGGACGCGGATATTCAAAGAACCACCTGTGGTAGATGAAAGTATTTCTATAGCCCTCAACAATGTAGACCATCGGATTTATGTACAGGAATATACGGTATTTTTCAGGGACGGAAGAAGCCTGCCAGAAGATGGGAGTAACCCAGAAACCGGTTTGCAGGATAACACTTATCACCTGACTCATGTCTTTGGTAAACACCCTGATAGCTCCTGTAAACCAGCCCAAACCAAGCGTTATTATGAATATACAAAAAAGATAGAACGGAAGCTGGAGCCAGTATATCGTCGGGTAATAGCCTTTATAAACGGCTATTGCCGCTATTATCAGCAGAAAAATAAGGTGCAGATAGAAAGAGGAGATTATCTTAACCAGCGGCAGGATGCTTACGCGGAAATCCACCTTTTTTACCAGATGTCTGTTATTCACAACGGCGTTCATGCCACCTGTAACGCAGTCTGCGAAATACGCCCATGGCGCATAACCGCTTACCAGATAAAGGATAAAAGGCACATGATCACTTCCGACACGCTTGAAACCCACAGAAAAAACAAGCCACATGGTTGCAACAAACAGCAGTGGACGGAAAAGCGCCCAGAGCAGACCGAGATATGACCCAAGGTATTGCTGGCGGAAATCGTCCACAGAAAGCGCAAGAACAAGAGCGCGCTCCCTGTAGATGTTCATAATGAATTCTATCGATCCTTTAATTATGCCGGACAAATCTTTCTCCGTCAGCCGATGTATTCTTTTTCAAATGCTTTGTAGTCATCAATGTAGTAATCAGAAAATGCACGAAGGCGCTCGCCGTTGTATCCGCAGAAAATCAGTCCATTGTGTTTCGCAGCGTCATAGTCAGCCTGCGAATCACCAATCATTGCAACCTGATATCTGTCGTATCCGTTCTCTTTTATGATGTCATGCACGACGTCGTTCTTCGGAGCCGGAGACCCGTATATGGAAACGAAATACTGTGTCAGATCAAGACATTTACAGATGTAGCGCAACTCTTTCTGTTCAGTTCCGGAAGCAACATGCATAGGAATATGCATGTAATGACGCTTTATGAAATCCAGTGTATCGTGGATTATATATTTTTTATCAGTGAGTTCGGCAAGCATCAGCTTTGAATACCCTTCTGCATATTCGTTAACTGCTTCTTCGGAAATGCTTTGCCCCAGGATATTCTCAAACATATGGCGTATCTTCACAAATCTTGATACGCCGCCGTTTTTTTTTATGAAACTCAACAAGTTTGTCCACGGCTGTCTTATCAAAATCAGCGAAAAGAAGTTCATAGCCTCTGTCTTTAATTGGCATTGAATCAATCACAACGCCGTCGAAATCGAAAATTATACTCTGTATCATTCTGTTTCTCCCACAACAGTACAGGGCAGTCCGTCAGTATCGTCCACCCTCAAAGGCAATATAATAAGCCTACTTATCATATTAAGCCCTTCATAATCAAGTTTCATATCCTCCAAAAGTATCAGAGGTTTTTCAGGGTTCAGAAAAGCCTTGTGCGCCTTTCTTCCCTCCGGTCTGTTCTGAAAAGAGGACACAGACAGAGTGTCCATTCCGAACAGCCTTACGTTTTTGTATTTATTTCGTATGTAATCAGCAATAGATTCGTGAAAGCCGTAGTTTTTATCTGCATTGTCCTCGTCAAACCTGTCAAATCCCGTCCGCACTATTATACAGTCAAATCCTCTGTCTTCGATGTTATCAAGCTTGCTGACAAGTTCGTTCCCTACCACATAATCAGCCGGCTCAACATCGACGAACAGCGGTTTTGAAAAGAACCAGAAATCCGCATCGAAAGAAGAGATATCCTGACCGTCTGCAAAAAAATGCAGAGGCATGTCAAGATGCGTTCCCGTATGCACACTCATGCTCAGGCGGGTATTGTTCGCCGTGTCTCCGTTTGAAATATCAGAGATTCGGTCAAGCTCCACCTGTTTTCTTCCGCCGTAAGCAGGTGTTTCAGTATTTATAGTGTGAGAAAGAAATACCCTTTTAATCACCGTTCTCCTTGCGGTTTATCTCTCTGTCGTGTATCTCGCGGATACAGTCAAGAATCCCCTGCCCCATGTCTATAAACGGGTTCGGCACCAGCTTTTTGCATACGCTGGGGTGGAACGAATAGGGGGTGAGTTTATAATGGTGGTCGTTCACCTCTTTGTTGAGGACGATCTCGACATCATTGCCAAGAATTTCCTTTATCATGGTGAAAAGATCAACCCTCGGCATCCGTTCGATACCTGTGAGGATTATGTGACCGTTGGCAAATTTGCCGTCTTCGATTATATCAACCGACATGGTGGCGGCATCCTGTGCGTGGATATACTCGCGCACCTCCTGCCCGTCCCTGTCGTGAACTATCTTTTTCTCTGTTATGGCACTTTTCAGCACTGAATAAAGATAGTTGTTGCCGTATGCCCGCTCGCCGTATACGGAACCGTAGCGGATTATAGTAAATTCCAGCCCGAAAGCCCTGTAATATTCCTCTGTCAGCTTTTCCGATGCAAGTTTGCTCACACCGTAGAATGAGCCTCTGTCACTCAGGGCATAAGCGCTTGAAGCGTAAACATATCTTTTGATATTCTTGTCTCTGCATCCTTCAAGGATATTGAGGTTGCCGACAATGTTTGTTTCGATTGTCGCAACAGGCATGGTTACAGCCTGATCAAGATTTGCCATACCTGCGAAGTTATAAACATAAGAGACTTCGGGAGTAATAAGCCTGCTCACCATCTCTCTGTCCATTATATTACATTCAACAAAATCGCATCTGTCAGGCAGATATTCGCTCTTTCTGAGATCCGCCGCAGTGACACGGTATCCGCGTTTCAGCAGTTCCTCAACGACATAGCAGCCTAAGAATCCGGCTCCGCCGAAAACAACGACACTCTCATTCATTTGAAAAGACCTCATTTTTAAGGTTTTTACCCGTCAGAAAGCGTACCGCCTCCTCAACGGACTGAACCTCCATATCTGTACGGCTGGCAGTTGTCGCCGCACCCATGTGGCATGTGAAGAGCATGTTGTCAAGCTCCAGCAGCTTGCCTTTGTAGGGTTCGTCAACGAAAACATCCGCCGCTGAACCGGCTATCACGCCGTTTTTCAGAGCATCGTAAAGATCGGTTTCATTAACTATGCCGCCGCGCGCAGTATTAATGAGAAAAGCATGCTTCTGCATCATGTTAAGTTCTTTAGCGGTGATAAAGTTCCTTGTGTCCTTTTTCAGCGGCAGGTTTATGCTCACGATGTCGCTGTTTTTAAGAACCGTCTCTTTATCTGTATAGGTTATGCGCTCGTTGCGCCCGAATATGATGTCGGGGTTTGTGTCGTGCGCAAGAATGTTCACGTTGAAACCTGAAAGCATATGCGCAAGACTTTTGCCGATGCGCCCCATGCCGAATATGCCTATGGTGCGGCTGTGAAGAAGCAGCCCCATGTGCCTTGCCCATCCGCCGTTTCGCATCAGCTTGTCGCTGGATGTTATTTTGCGTGCGAGATCAAGCATCATACCGATGCAGAGTTCCGCAACCGCAGTTGTGGGAGCTTCGGGGGTGTACGCCACGCGCACGCCGTATTTTTTGCAGAGTTCAAAATCCACACCGTCAAGCCCAACGCCGACGCGTGAGATGAGCTTAAGATTGGGTGCGTTCTTAAAAACTTCTTCCGTTATGTTCTCGGTTCCCGCGACAAGAACGGTGGCATCTTTGATATCCTCCGCAAGTTCAGCAGAGGTAAGCTTACGCCCTCTTTGGTTTTCGCGGTATTCTATGCCGTTCTCTTCCAGTAGCTGTCTGGGAACTGGGGACGTTCCGAAAAACGGGTGTGTCGAGATAAAAACCTTCATGCTTTGTGCCTGCCCATCTCTTCCCTTGCTTTCTGTCCGAGGAAAAGGAAGTCCAGACTGAACGCAAGGAAGGTATATCCGAGGTCTATCTTCTCTTTCAGTTTTTCGTATTCCGGCTGGATAACGTGGAAGCCTAGAGGAAAGTTAGCCGCCTTACATGCTTTTTCAACTGCAAGGAGCGCCTCTTTAACTTCGGGGCGGTCATACTCGCCCGGCACGTTCATTGAGCCTGAAAGATCGTAGGGTCCTATGATGATCCCGTCGATCCCTGGTGTGGTTATGATATCGTTTATGTTGCGCACAGAGTCAATATGCTCAACCTGCGCAATGATAACTGATTCGTCTTTAAGCCATTCTTTATATTCGTCGAAGCCGATTCCGTATTTCTGTGCGCGTGCCAGTCCTACGCCGCGTTTGCCCACAGGCGGGTATTTTGCGAAACGAACTGCCTGCTCTGCATCCTCGCGGCTGTTCACCATGGGAACGATGATGCCGTCGGCACCCGCATCCATTATGCGTTTGATAACAACCTCTTCGTTTTTGCCGACGCGGACAAGGGCTTTCATTCCTGCCGCCTGAATGTGTCCGATGAGGTTCTGCGCCGCCGCAAGCTCTATTACGCTGTGTTCAAGGTCGATAGTGAGCCACTCGAATCCCGCAGTCGCCATTATTTCAATGACCGACTGGTGACCTATCGTCACCCATGAACCGAGTGTGAGTTCGTTGTTTTTCAGCTTCTGTTTAAGAGACATTTTCTACTCCGTTGTATCTTTTCGAGATACTTAGCAGGTTTGACCCGTTAAGTGATATGTATTTTCTGCCCCGCGCCTCGCCGTATGCGAAGAGGGCTTCCATCTGTTCATCATGCCCGTTCTGATATTGTACATAATTTCTGTCGCGGAAAAAAGAGGGATGTGCGTCCACAACCTTCTGCATCAGACCTTCGTACTGGACAAGGCTGTTGTGTTTCCAGAACATTTTGTCGTCAGGACTTCTGCCGTTGGCACCGAGAATGTATATTTCATCCGCAAGTGCTGACGCCGCCGGAAGCATCAAATAGGTTAAAATATTGTCGGTGACGTAGACGGAAAGTCCGTCTGCCGAGGGGAAATTGAATCCACCGTTTCTGCCTATGCCTATAATTTTATCCGATATCTGCGGATAATGCGCAAGCATCAGGGCGACCATATTGTCGGGCATCATAATGTACACGCCGTATTTTTCTATAGTCTTAAGCACGTCGCGGCGGAATGTCGCGGAATATTCATTCCAGCTGAAATGATACACAGGGTCAGCGAAACAGAGGATGTCGGGCTTTGCCCATTCGAGAAACTCATCGTTTTTCACCACACTGTTGCATATCACTTTTATCATATCTTTTGTTTCAGGATGCTTTTCATAGTCAGAAAATGACGCACCTGTAAGAAAACAGCACGCCTGTTTTCTACTTTTGAGTTTTTCAGCCATAGCCGCAAAATTCTTTTGAGACAGTTTTGAATAATCTTTTCCCGAATAGGCACCGTAGAGATAGCTCCAAGCGGTACAGCCTTCGGTTGAATAGAAATTGTCATCAACAACGGCGCATTTGTGGAGCCTGAAAAGATTTAAAAATATAAGCCGCCAATCGGTTATCACATATAAATCTGCTTTGCTCTGAACGATTTCAAAGGTATCGGGAAGGTACCACTCAACCTTTTTCTGAAAATCCGCATCTCTGCCGCCGATGATGCCTATTTTGCGGACGTTATGCGGTGTGCCGAAAGCGATTTTACAGAGTTTGCGGAACAGTCTGAAAAAGAACCAGACCGCGCGGCGAAAATTCATCCGTTCTTCCTTTTTATGTAAAGGAGTTCCGCCAGTTCAAAATCTTCCGGCTCGTCAATGTCCACAGCTTCCAGTTTGTTCATCTCGCACATGGCAGGTTTAAGCCCGATGCGTTTGTTGCCTGACGCCGCGAATGACGCTTTGCTGAATACGAAAAAGTTGCTGTTCTCCTCATAAACAGGCGGCAGATCCTGTGTGCGCAGAAGCTCTGCGGGGTTGTGGTTCACCGGTTTGCCGTCCGCCCAGTAAAGGCGGGTCTGCAATCTGGTAACGGAAAAAGATGAATCATATTTATCAAGATTTGCAAAATAATCTTCTATAGCTTTGTCGATGGTTTCGGGTTTCACCAGCGGGTTTGTGCTGTGTGTCTGTAAAAAATGCTCGCCGTCCAACTTGGAAAGGTCATAGCCTATGATGTCGTTCATAGCTACGAAATCCCCCTGAATCTCCACGGGTCGGTCGATTATCTGAACGCGGTCAAAGTTTTTCAGCGCATCGTTCTTTATTATTTCGCTGTCGGTGTTTATGACAACCTTGTCTATATTTTTGCACTGTAAAAGAACGCTCATCACCGCATGGTAAAGCGGCTTCCCAGCGAAATCGCGCATGTTCTTGTTTTTAACTCTTTCGGAATTTCCCTTCATTGGGAGCAGTGCAGTCACCTTCATTTTGTCACCCGTATTAAACGTTTTAATGTGTAATAATCCCCCTTTTATGGAACTGCAACAGATTTTTATTGATATTTGACATAAACAGGCGGAATATACCGTTTCTGCGAGGTGCAAAATGGCGATAATCACTGTTCTTGACGAATTGATAAAGAATTGTCCCGAAGAAACCATAAAAAAATATCTGCTGACACTCAAAGATGAAAACTCTGAAACTGTACGCAGGATAAAGGCTTTTAAGCCTGCCACTTTTGAAAGATTTCAGATAACCAACGATATATTCGCCATTGAGCAGTCATTTGAAACCAAAGACAGACATCTTTGTTTTTTCGAGTCGCATAAAAGCTACGTTGACATCCAGATAATGCTGGGTGGGCGGGAACAGATGGAGCTTTGCCGCATAGAAAAACTTGAAACCGACGTTCCTTACGACGCAGAAAAAGACCTTATAAAATATAAAATATCAGACAGGGCATCAAAACTGGCGTTTGAAAAATATGACTGCGCCGTGTATTTCCCCGAAGACGCACACCTTTGCGTGGCAAAACTCGGTGAAACCTCTACAGTTTACAAGACCGTTTTGAAAGTACCCGTAAGTTATAAGGATTTCTTCGCGGCTATAGTTTCATAGAAAGCTTTAGTTTCTGTAAAGCACCTGTTCCATGAGAACTTTGCTGAATGAGCAAATCCCTTTTCAACAAGCTCTGTGCGCCTCTGCACGGCACTCTCCATAGCTGTCGCAAAACCTTCCTGCGTCATATCACGAACCAGTATCCCCGCATCACCCGCCGCTTCCGGCAGTGATGAAGAATCTGACGCGACGACAGGGCATCCGCACCGCATCGCCTCAAGAACCGGAAGCCCGAAACCTTCATAAAGCGAAGGATAAAGCAGGCAGTCCGCCGCAGAAAAAATTTCTTTTATCTGTTCGTTGGTCATATATCCGAAAACTCTGTATCTGTCTTTAAGTTCTTTATCAAGAAGTGTCCGTTCGTCACCGGAAATCGGTTTTCCGCCTGTAACAAGGAGAAAATGCCCGCTCAACGCGCACGCTTTCACTGCGGTATCAAAATTCTTGTATCCGCTGCGCTCGCCCATGAACACTGCGTATCTGTCTGCTTTCAGCCCGAATCCAGCAAATATCTCTTCTCGGCTCTTATCTGACGGCTTGAAATCATCACCGACGCCGTTGTGGATAACCGTTACTTTATCAGGATCGGTTTCAGGGAAAAATCGCAGAAGGTCTTTTTTCGTATTCTCCGATATGCAGATAACACCGTCCGCACGCTGAACCGCGGCGCGTTTCTGTGCCGTATGCACAACCCGTTTCAATCCACGCACATAAAGCTCGTATGTGAAATCGTGTACCGTAACTATCTTAGCCGCTGAAACGTCTGTACAGTCTCTGTAATAGCTGGAATGAAATACCGAACCCTTTCCAAGCCGAATACGGACAGGCAGATATCTGCTGATTTTAACGCGGATTCTGCTGTCGTTGATGATATTTTTCATATCAAGAGTTTCTCGGAATTTATTTTCACACGGAAACGGAGGCTCAATGAAGGTGATGCGGCAGCCCTCATCTTTTATAAAGCGGGATGCAAGCTCCTGCCAATAACGGGATATGCCGCCGGAGCGCTGGAGCCAGAAAACAATATTGTCATAGAATATATTCATACCCGATATTAACATATCCTCACGAAACAGTTAAGATTTTTGTGCCGCCGCTCATAAGCTTTAAATGAAATTGACATGCAGGTCTGTTTCGTTTAAATATATCGGATTACACTTTAATCAGGTATCTGAGTGAAAAACAAAACTGTTGTCAAAAAATCTGACTGTGTTCTAGTTGCCGGAGCGACAGGACTTGTGGGTTCAGCCATCGTAAGGTCGCTTGCCGAACGCGGATATACGAACATAGTAGGCACTTATTACAAAACAAAGCCCGCCTCCGTTTATAAAAACTATCTGAAGGATTATCAGAAAAGAATAAAAAGCGGTCAGCTCCGCATGATAAAATGCGACCTGACAAACCAGAGCCAGACAATATCGCTTTTCAAAAAAGTACAGCCGGATTTCGTTTTCAACTCCGCGGCACGCGTCGGCGGCATATATGCCAACAACACATACAGAGCTGAGTTCATCTATGAAAACCTGCGCATGCAGAACAACATAATCCACTATGCCTATGAATTCGGCGTCAAGAAACTGCTCTTTCTCGGCAGCAGCTGTATCTATCCGAAAAATGCAGAACAGCCCATAAACGAAGATCAGCTTCTCAAGGGCGAACTGGAATATACCAACGAACCCTACGCACTTGCGAAAATAGCAGGTATCAGACTTTGCGAAAGCTATTACCTGCAATACGGGTGTAACTTTATATCCGTTATGCCCACAAATCTTTACGGCTACAACGACAATTACGATCTGAAAGGTTCCCATGTCATCCCCGCGCTCATCAGAAAAACGTATCTGGCGGCTCTCTTTGAAAAAGGAGATATGGACGCAATAGCGCACAATCTGAAAAACGACTGCGGTGATGAGGAACACATCGACTGCCTGAAAAGCATAGGCATCGAAAAACAGAACGAAAAAACCGTCCTGAACCTCTGGGGAACAGGCAACCCCCTTCGCGAATTCATGCATGTTGACGACATGGCGGACGCTTCCTGCTTCCTGATGGAAAACGTCGATGCATGGGACATGGATGACGGTTCCGGCACCTACAGAAACGCACACATCAACATCGGCTCCGGCGATGAAGTTTCCATAAAGACCCTTTCTAAAATGGTTGCGGAGGTTGTCGGCTACAGCGGCGAACTTCGTTTCAACCCCGAAATGCCCGACGGCACCCCCAGAAAGCTTCTGGACTGTGCCAGACTGCACTCTCTGGGATTCAGACACCGCATCCCGCTGCACGACGGACTGAAATCCGCCTTTAACGATTATCTGAGTCGTCAGTAATGAAAAAAGTGTCAATCGTTACCATAGTAAAGAACGATTCGGCAGGGCTTGAAAAAACAATCAAAAGTGTTAAAGCACAGACATTTGAGGACTATGAATTCATAGTTGCCGACGGCGGTTCGGATGAACCCGTTCTGTCTGCTGCCGAAAAGAACAAAAGCGTGATTGACCTCTTCCTGAAAGGTCCCGACAAGGGTATTTACGACGGAATGAACAAAGGTATTGCGGCGGCGCAGGGAACATATATTATTTTCATGAATGCAGGTGATGCTTTCGCCTCGTCCGACGCGCTGAAAGAAGTGTTCGCCGCTGTTAAAGGCGAACCGGACGTGATATACGGAGACTACAGAGTGGACTACGGATATGCGGAAAACCTTTTAAAAGGCAGACCCGTAAAAGATATCTGGAAAGGGATGCTGACTTCCCACCAAAGCACGCTTGTAAAAACGGCGCTCATGAAAAAACACCCGTTCAGCCTGAACATCCGAATAGGTGCGGATTTCGACAGGATTTTTCATCTTTACAGCCTCGGAGCGAAGTTTGCATACGTTCCCGTGGTTATTTCCGTCACAGAACCGGGCGGCGTTTCCGACAGAAAACGTGTTCATGTGTTCAAAGACCATCTGGCAACGCTGAAATCACACGGCGAAGCAGGATTTTTCAGAAAAATATATTACGCATACATAATAATGGACGCCTTTCTGAGGCTCACCGCAAAAAGACTTCTTCCGCGGGAAACTGTCAGAAGATTTATCGCGTCAAGAGCGGAGAAATGAGCCTAAAATACAGAAGCGACATAGACGGACTGCGCACAATCGCCGTTATGCCCGTTATATTTTACCACGCAGGAATGACCCTGTTCTCCGGCGGCTACGTCGGTGTGGATATCTTTTTCGTGATATCAGGCTATCTGATAACTTCCATCATTGTACGCGAATTGGACGAAGACAGATTTACTATTGCCAACTTCTATGTCAGAAGGGTGAAACGCATCTTCCCCGCGCTCTATTTTCTGCTGGCGTTCACGTTCGTACTTTCCTTCTTTTCGCTCATGCCTACACACTTTGAAGGATTCGGAAAAAGCGTGGTCTCAACCGTACTCTTCGGTTCAAACATCCTTTTCTGGCGGGAAAGCGGCTATTTTGACGCGCAGGCGGAGACAAAACCACTGCTCCACACATGGTCGCTGGGTGTCGAGGAGCAGTTTTACATATTTTTCCCTGTTATGCTGATGCTTATTGCCAGATACGGCGGTAAAAAATATGTCCGTTTGCTCTTACACTATTCGTACTGTCTTTCGGGCTTTCAGTCTGGGGTACAAAGAACTATCCCGAAGCGGCGTTTTATCTTATCCCCTTCCGCACATGGGAACTGATGCTTGGTGCGCTCATAGCCCTTGGCTTTTTCCCGAAAACCGAAAAAATACTCAATCTGAATCTCATGTCGCTGACAGGATTTATAATGATCTGCGTCAGCATCTTCACCTATAAACCCTCAACGCCCTTTCCAGGCTATGCGGCTCTTCTGCCGTGTGTCGGTACGGCGCTGATAATTATGGCTCAGGGCGGATTCATAAATCAGCTCCTCAGCCTTAAACCTGTTGTAACAATCGGGCTTCTGTCATATTCACTCTATCTCTGGCACTGGCCTCTGTTCGCACTTCGCAATTACTGGGAGAGTGCGAATATTCCCGAATTTTACAAATCGGATTACTTCCTGATATTTCTGACTTTCGCATTCGCTTCCTTCTCTTATTACATTGTCGAAAAGCCGCTTCGCATTAAGAAGATACAAAATAAAAAGCTTTTCTTCCGCTACACCTACGTCGTAATGGCTGCCGGGTGTCTGGTGGGAACACTTGCAATTGTAACAAACGGCATACCCCAGAGAATACCGGAAGATGTGGCAAGGCTGGCATACGTTCCCAACAGTAAATTCAAAACCAAAGAGTGCTACGAACTGCCTGCAGAAGCCATTAAGGCGAATAAATACTGCGGTATGGGCAAAGCGGACGCAAAACCGGAATTTGCCTTATGGGGTGACTCGCATGCGCTCGCGCTGTCCGACGGCATCGACAAGCTGGCGAAAGAGACAGGTACCGGCGGAGTTTTCATGTCTACATCCGCCTGCCCGCCACTACTGGGACTTGCGGGAACAAACCGCGCAAAGGCGAACGCATGTATAGAGACAAACCTTGCCGTGGGGGAGGCGCTCGCTGAAAACAGACATATCAAAAAAGTCATTCTGGTTTGCAGATGGCAGAAATATACGGATACTCCCCAAAGAGTGGAAGAATTCCGTCAGGCACTTGACAGAACACTTGAAAGACTTAAAGGCAAAGATATCTACTTTGTGCTGGATAATGCGGAAGCAAATTTTGACGTTCCCAGAGAGCTTGCAAAGAACGCCCTTCTAAAAGCGTATCTTCCTGCGCTGGCATCGTCCTCTGAACTCAGGATTCCTGACGAAACCTATGAAAAAGAGAACTCGCCCCTTCTGACACTGCTCCAATACTACGAAGATATGGACAGGTTCACCGTCGTTCCGCTTTATAAAGCGCTCTGCGAAGAGGACGGATGCATTACCGAGCACGACGGAAGGGCATTGTATTACGACGACGACCACCTTTCGGTGTACGGTGCGCAGTATGCAGTTCTTAAAGATAAAGAGATAACAGCAGAGATGGTGAAATGAGCCTGAAATACAGAAGCGACATAGACGGACTGCGCACTCTGGCAGTTATGCCCGTCATTTTTTATCACGCGGGAATGACCCTCTTTTCGGGAGGCTATGTAGGTGTGGATATTTTCTTCGTTATATCAGGCTATCTGATAACCTCCATAATAGTCCGCGAACTGGATGAAGGCAGATTCACCATCGCAAACTTTTACGTCAGAAGGGTGAAACGTATTTTCCCCGCACTCTATTTCCTGCTGGCGTTCACGTTCGTACTTTCCTTCTTCTCGCTGATGCCTGCACATTTTGAGGGATTCGGCAAGAGCGTGGTCTCCACGGTGCTTTTCGGCTCAAACATTCTGTTCTGGCGGGAAAGCGGTTATTTTGACGCGCAGGCGGAAACAAAACCACTTCTTCATACATGGTCGCTGGGTGTTGAGGAACAGTTTTACATCTTTTTCCCCGTTATGCTGATGCTCATTGCCCGATACGGCAGTAAAAAATACGTCCGTTTCGCTCTTACACTTTTCGTACTGTCATTCGGGCTTTCCGTCTGGGGTACAAAGAACTATCCTGAGGCGGCATTTTATCTTATCCCTTTCCGTACATGGGAACTGATGCTTGGAGCGCTCATCGCTCTGGGCTTTTTCCCGAAAACCGATAAACCTGTATATCTCCACGCAATGTCAGTTACAGGTTTTCTGATGCTGTGCGCAAGTGTGTTCATGTTTGAAACTACGACGCCCTTTCCCGGCTATGCGGCTCTTCTGCCGTGTGTCGGTACTGCACTTATAATCATGGCGCAGGGGGGTATTGTAAACCGCGTACTCAGCCTTAAACCTTTTGTATGGATAGGACTTCTGTCGTATTCCCTCTACCTCTGGCACTGGCCTCTGTTCGCCCTTCGCAACTACTGGGAGAGCATACATATTCCCGAATTTTACAAATCCGATGTATTTATTATATTTTTAACCTTCGCTTTCTCTTCGTTTTCATACTATGTAGTTGAAAAGCCGCTCCGCGTTAAAAAGATACAGAACAAAAAAGTATTTTTCCGCTATACATATGCAGTTATGGCAGCCGGATGCATCATCGGCGGCTATGTGATCGTTAAGAACGGACTCCCCTCAAGGATTCCTCCTCAGGCGGCAAAGTACGCAAAAACAGAGAAAGGGGCTTTCGAGATACCGCAATGTTTCGGCATGGCTCCCGAAAAGATAACGCTGGACGGACTCTGCATAATGGGTGACAAAAAAGTGAAACCTTCCTATATCCTCTGGGGCGATTCACACGCACTTGTCCTTGCAGACGGATTTGACGAATACGGAAAATCCCACGGATTGTCGGGTATTCTCGCTTCAAAGGCGGCATGTGCGCCTCTGCAGGGGGTTACACGCTCCACTAAGCCGAAAAACTTTAACTGCGTTGAATTCAACGACAGAATGATAGAACTCATACAGTCGTCAGCTATAAAGAACGTGCTTATCAATGCCAGATGGCGGGCGGCATCCGCCGGGGATGCACCTCATTTTTACATAAAAGACAACGAAACGGTTAAATCCTCCAAAGAGGAAAACTATAATGTGCTTGGAAGAGGACTTGCACGGACTCTGGACGCTATGAAAGGAAAGAACGTGTATTTTCTGATGGATAACCCTGACTTTCCGTATGATGTGCCCAGAGAACTCGCGAAGCTCAGCGTATTGCAGAAATATCTGCCGGCTTTGGCAGAAAACTCAAATGTCGGCATCTCGCGCGGAGAATATGAACAGGGCAATGAAAAAGTGCGGGAGATACTTAAAGAGCTGTCCGGAAGATACACTTTCGCAACTGCGGAACTGGCAGACGGACTTTGTCCCGAAAAACACTGCATTGGCGAGAAAAACGGAGTGTCACTGTACATGGACGACAACCATCTTTCCCACGCAGGAGCGGTTTTAGCGACAGAAGGTATCGCACCTATGATTTCTAAAATAGCGTTTCAATAAAATATCTTGAAATTGTTTCGCGTTAGAGTATAAGGAATGTGTCGCAATGTCTCAAATTTTGTAATATCCGGTGTAAAGGGAAATGAAAGTCAGTGTAATCACTGTTGTTAAAAACAACGAAAAGACTATCAGGCAGGCGATTGAGTCTGCTATCAGTCAGCGAAATGTCGATCTTGAGTACATCGTCATAGACGGAAAGTCCACTGACAAAACCCTCAGGATAATCAAAGAGTACAAAAACAGAATTTCAGTTCTCATATCTGAGAAAGATAAAAATCTGTACCATGCACTTAACAAGGCTGTCAAACTTGCCACAGGCGATATCATTGCGATACTCCACTCCGATGATGTTTATGCCAGCGACACAGTGCTTTCAGACGTTGTGAAATGCTTTGAAGAGACAAACTGTTCAACAGTTTACGGCGACCTTGCAATTGTCCGCCATGACGATTCCGACAGACTTGTCAGATACTGGAAAAGCGGCAGATTCAGCAAAACTAAACTATATATGGGCTGGATGCCTCCGCACCCCTCCTTTTTTGTTAAGCGTGACCTTTATCACAAATACGGACTTTTTGATACAAATTTCAAAATATCAGCAGACTATGACCTCATCCTTCGCATCATGAACAATGAAGGCGAAAAATCATGCTATCTGCCCAAGCTGCTCGTCAAAATGAGAGCGGGCGG
The DNA here is from genome assembly GCF_021209385.1 of Seleniivibrio sp. GTDB lineage: Bacteria > Chrysiogenota > Deferribacteres > Deferribacterales > Geovibrionaceae > Seleniivibrio. The sequence goes on from NZ_JAJOIL010000028.1 coordinate 150,889, forward strand.
AGCCAGCAACAATACACCGAAAAACCTCATCAGAAAGATGAAAGACGACTATCAGGTAGTAAAAAAACACAGGCTGGGCGGTCTTTTCACAGTTGTCATGAAAAAGATAATCAAGATGCACCAGTATCTTGTGCCTGACGCTGTGTTCCCTTTCAGAAAGATACCAACAGATGTTTTTGCGCAAACCCATATGGCAAAGGCAAGCTTTGTCACTGAAAAAACTGTCAGATAGATTAGATTATATCTTTTATGCCTTCAGGTTTTTTGTGTGCAATAATATACATAAATGCTGTTTTGAAAGGAATATAGAAAAGCAGGCTGACAGCAATCACCGTAACATAATCCCATATACCTCTCTTACTTAGAACTCCCGTAGCTATCACCATGAAAAAATTCAGCAGGTCGAATGGAACAAATATCCGTGTCATGCGGAACACCCGCGGAAACATCAGCACAGTTATAACTGTACCGCAGATTCCAAGAACAGCAAGCCCATCTTTTTCTGCGAAAAATGCCGCAGCAAAGAACAGCCAGTAGGCTCCTGTACACGAAAAAAACAGTTCACCCACACTGTTGACCCTGTAAACAAGAAGCACTGAAAATATTATACAGAACAACAGAACTGCCATAAGCCCAATCCGGTGGTAAGCTCCGGTTCTGTAGAAAAAGAACATCGAAAAAAAAGCACAGAAAAATAATACACCGATGCTTATCTTCAAACCCAGCGCACTGGACTTCATCTGTGCGATACACGCAAGTCTGCGCTCTTGAAGCATCCTGCTGTTAATATCTCCTATCAGTTTGCCGATGTCTGCAAAGTTGAGCAGTTTTATCATAAGCAGAAATAGGTAAAGTATTACAACAGCGAGAAGCACCATATAAAGCTTCTGGTCACGGAAGAATATAAGCGCCACTGCGGAAAGAATTATCGAAAGAGCATAGAATATCATAAGTGTCTGTCCGGCGCTGAGGTTCAGATCCAGCAGTTTATGGTGAAGATGTTCCCTGTCTGCCTTCATAGGGTTCTGAAAGCGCAGAAGCCTTCTGATTATTGCCAGAAAAGTATCGAACAGGGGAATGAGTATAAAAAGAGTTGGCATAAGAACCGACATTATCGTGTTGGTTTTAAATGAAGATGACAGTGAGATAACAGCAATATTAAAACCAAGAAACAGGCTGCCGGTATCGCCCATAAAAACTGAAGCTTTCGGCAGATTATAACGCAAAAAACCAAGTATTCCCCCAAGAAATGCCAGAGATATCATATAATTCATATTTTTATCAGCGAATGACGCCACCATCAGCGAACCGAACGCCATAAACGATATACCGCCTGCAAGCCCGTCAACCCCATCAATAAGATTGACCGCGTTTGTCACAAGCGCTATCCAGAAATATGTCAGCAGAATCATTACAATATCATTGTTAAGCCATGTCAGCCAGGGAACGGAGAACTCAAACCGTACTCCCATAAAAAAGATAACGACAGTTGCCGCAAGAACCTGAAAAAGAAGTTTGAGGATAGGAGATGCCCCTCTACTGTCGTCATAAACACCTATAAATATTATGAAAAAATTAGCTAGCGCCAGATACAGATATTCCAAATCAGGCTTGCAGAACACGAGAACGGAAATAAATACACCCGATATTATACCCATTCCACCGAGTCTCGGTGTGTGTCCGGAATGTATCTTCCTTTCGTCGGGAATATCTATAATGCCAAGCCTCACAGCCATATCAGTAAACAGAGGAACCGTCAGGGTACTTACCAGAAAAGAGAAGAGAAGAATGTTTAAATTGTTCATACCTGTCCGTAGATATTGAAAAACTTAAACAATAATACCGCTTTATATATGCTTTGTACAGTAGATTTCAGGAAATTCCAAACTGAGCTTTTACTTTGGAGCTTCTGGAGACATATCCCATTATGTTGTAAACAAGCTGTGCCGCTGTAAAATCCGCGCTGTGCAGACCGTCCATAGGTGCATATTCCAGAACATCAAACCCAATACAGATACGCTGTCTGACAATGCTGTCAATGAGCCGCATGGACTGATACCATGTCAATCCGCCGGGTACAGGAGTGCCTGTGGCGGGCATAATTGATGAATCAAGCGCATCTATATCGAATGTAATGAAAACTTTTTCAGGAAAATCATCCGGCAGGCGAAAAGCATCTGTGCCGTCGCGGTCAACATCCTCAGCATCCATAAACGGAATGTTGTAATGAAGACGGGTCTGGTGTTCTTCCAGACAATAGCTTCTGGTGCCGATTTGATATATCGGTATGCCCTTGTCTATCGTGCGTTTCATAACACAGGCATGGCTGTATTTCGATCCTTCATAACTATCGCGCAGGTCAGCATGTGCATCAAACTGAACAACGCCGAACTCTTTGCCGTATTTCGCTATAAGAGCGTCAATCACTCCGTTGGTAACGGTATGTTCGCCGCCCAGAACAACGGGCATCTTCCCGCAGATCATGCATTTAAGGACAGCATCCTTTATATTTGTCAGCGCCTCTTCATGGCCGCCTGAGCAGTCCACAGGCTCGTATGTACAGATGCCGTACTGAGCGGGAGTGCTTTTCCCGTCGAAAACCTCAAGCTGGCACGATGCTGAAAGTATGGCGTCCGGTCCTGCAGCAGTTCCTGAACCGTATGACACGGATTTTTCGTAAGGCACGGGAATAACGTGAAAAAGTGCCTCTTCCGGTTTTGACTGGGGAACGTCATCCCCGTGGAAAGTTATAAATTCGCTCATGACAACCTGTTTTTATAATCTTCGTATCCGAACCTGCGCACCACTTCCAGCGTTCCTTTTTCAAGACTGAAAACTGTGATGTCCGGCAGTTCGACACCGTTGAAATTAGTATTTTTTACAAACGAGTAAAGCGCCATATCCGTAAAAACTAATCTGTCACCGATCTTTGGTTTTTCAGGGAAAGAATATGTACCTATGAAATCTCCGGCAAGGCAGGAGATACAGCCTATTTTACAGTCATTGGCAAATTCCCCAGCCTGCCCGGCACCTATAAGCACCGGACGGTAAGGCATGGCAAGCACGTCTGGCATATGGGTTTCAGCGGAAGAATCCGCAATGGCAATATCCACTCCGTTGTGTATAACATCAAGAACCTGAGTGACAAACACTCCGGCATTAAGAACAACCGCCTCGCCCGGCTCCAGATACACCTGTATGCCGTTATGTCTTTTGCGGAAATCAGATATTGTCTCACAGAGCAGTTCAACATCGTAATCCGAACGGGTGATGTGGTGTCCGCCGCCGAAATTTATCCATTTCATCTGCGGGATAAGATGTCCGTAGCGCTTTTCAAAACCCGCCAGAACACGGGTCAGAACATCGGAGTTCTGTTCGCACATGGCATGAAAATGAAGCCCGCTGATACCTGTCAGGTCAACACCTTCCAGATCTTCGGGGTTAACGCCGAACCTTGACCCAGGCAGACACGGATTATAAAGATCCACCTCAACTTCGGCATGCCCGGGGTTGACACGCAGACCGACTTCAATATTTCTGCCGGAAGCAGCGATAGCCTCTCTGTGTGCGTGCCACTGGCTGACAGAGTTGAAAACTATATGGTCGCTGAACGCAATAGTGCACTCCATCTGTTTTTTGGTGAAAGCCGGCGAATAAGTATGCACCTCACGTCCGAACTCTTCGCGCCCCATCTGCGCTTCTATGGGTCCGCTGGCACATACTCCCTGCAGATAACGCGATATCAGCGGAAACACCTTTGGCAGAGCAAATGCTTTCATGGCAAGGAGTATTCTAGCCCCAGTGCGTTTCTGCACGCTGTCCAGAAGTTCGCAGTTGCGGCGTATCACATCCTCGCTTATCAGATAACAGGGAGTATCCACCCTGTCTGTGATATCTTTCGGAAAATCCGATATAGTAAGTTGACTCATTACTACGCGGGAAGCTCGCCGTCAAAGTCCACAACCTGCCAAGGCAGACCGCATTTGTTCAGCTCATCCATAAAAACGTCGGGGTCGAGCTGTTCAACGTTGAAAACGCCTTCACCCTTCCAAACGCCTTTCAGCATCATCATAGCGCCTATCATGGCGGGCACGCCTGTTGTATATGAAACAGCCTGAGCCTGAACCTCAAGATAGCACTCCGCGTGGTCGCATACGTTATAAATGTATTTTTTAAATCTTTTTCCGTCTTTTTCTCCGTCAAATACGCAGCCGATAACAGCTTTCCCCGTATAGTTTGTCCCCAGACTGCCCGGATCGGGAAGGAGTGCCTTGAGAAACTGAAGAGGAATTATTTTAACGCCGTTGTATTCAACTTCATCGATACGGGTCATGCCCACGTTCTCAAGAACCTTGAGGTGTGTTATGTAGTTCTGGGAGAACGTCATCCAGAAGCGTATCTGTTTCAGACCTTTGATGTGTTTAACAAGTGACTCCATCTCTTCATGATAGAGCAGATAGCTCTCCTTTACACCCGCCTGAGGGTAGTCGAAGGGAAAATGGATACATTTGTCGTCAAGGATAGCGGGGGTCTCAACCCATTGTCCGTTTTTCCAGTGACGGACAACCTGCGTAACCTCGCGGATATTGATTTCAGGGTTAAAGTTTGTTGCAAATGGATGACCGTGATCACCCGCGTTGCAGTCGAGTATATCTATGGTTTCGATGCTGTCATATATGTGTTTCTGTGCGTAAGCGCAGAAGATGTTTGTAACACCTGGGTCGAACCCGCAGCCGAGAACAGCCATAAGCCCTTTATCTTTGAATTTGTCCTGATAAGCCCACTGCCATGAGTACTCAAAGTGCGCAGTATCCTTGGGTTCATAGTTTGCGGTATCCATGTAGTTAACATCGGTTTCAAGACACGCGTCCATTATGGTAAGATCCTGATAGGGAAGCGCCACGTTAAGCACAAGTTCGGGCTTGACGATGTTTATCACCCTTACAAGGTCAGCAACGTCATCTGCATCCACAGCGTAAGTTGTAACGTTCACTCCGTAAAGATCTTTCACCTCTTTTGCTATCTGGTCGCACTTGGATTTTGTGCGGCTTGCAAGATGGATATCCGAAAATACGTCAGTGTGCTGTGCGCATTTTTTAACAACTACGTTTCCGACGCCGCCGGCGCCTATTATAAGAATTTTTGACATAATATTCGCTCCTCTGAAAATTTTCTCCCCCTCTTACAAAAGGGAATTTTAGGGGGATTTACATTATTCTATTCAAAATCCACCCCGACCCTCCTTTTCAAAGGAGGGAGCAAGATCAGTCTTTCTCGAAATATGTATAGCCTCGCAGACCTTCGTCGAAACCGTTGAGAATGTCCTTGCGTTCTTTACCTGAGATGAAACCCTGCTGGACAGCATCTTCCGCTATCTTTTTAAGTCTGTGCTTCATCGCTTTAACGTCGTATTCCACATACGAAAGCACGTCCGCCACAGAATCCCCTTCAAGCTCTCTCACAACCTGATACGAGCCGTCCAGATGCACATTGATAGACACCACATTTGTGTCGCCGAACAGGTTGTGCAGGTCGCCCAGCGTCTCCTGATATGCACCGACAAGGAACACGCCGAGGTAATACTCGTCGCTGTCCTTCAGGTCATGCAGAAGTATCGCGTTCTTGTCATGTGAATAGTCAGGGAAATTATCTATTTTGCCGTCACAGTCGCAGGTTATGTCCGAAATTATAGCCGGACGGGTAGGGGCTTCATTCAGCCTGTGGATAGGCATAACAGGGAATATCTGGTTTATAGCCCAGACGTCCGGAAGCGACTGGAACAGTGAAAAGTTTCCATAGTATATATCGTAAAGCAGCTTATCTATGTCCTGAACGTCCTTAGGAACGTGGGTCATAGTTCTCGCTGTTGATGAAATCTTCATAAGTATGTGACGCACGAGGTTTTCAGCCATAGCACGCTGGCGAAGGGTTATCTGACCGTGTTTGAAAAGCTGTTTCGCCTGATTTCTGTAAAACAGGGCATCGTTACAGCTCTCCTGTATGCTTCTTGGGGATACATCGTTGTACGTCACCAGAAGGTTGTCAAGCAGACCGCCGTTGCATTTCGGAAGCTCTTCAGGTATCGGGTGCGGCACAAATGTTGACACATCCAAAACATTGAACAGCAACACCGAATAGTAAGCGACAGTTACACGACCTGACTCTGTAATTATGGTCGGATGAGGGATGCCTTTTTTACCTATTACGTTAATTATGGATTCCACAACGTCGTAGCAGTATTCCTCAACAGAGTAGTTACGGCTTGAATGGTAGTTGGTGCTTGAACCGTCGTAATCCACCGCAAGACCGCCGCCGAAATCTATGAAGCCCATGGGCGCGCCCTCGTTAACCAGTTCTTCGTATATTCGGCACGCTTCCAGAGCGCCCGCGCGGATATCGCGGATGTTGGGAATCTGCGAACCTATATGATAATGGAGGAGTTTAAGGCAATCCAGCTTATTCTCCTCTTTAAGTCTGTCAAGAACGTCTACCATCTGGCTGATGTTCAGTCCGAAAACGCTGTTGTCACCGCCGGATTCCGACCACTGACCCTCAGCCTGTGTTGAGAGCTTGCCGCGCAGACCGAGAAGGGGGCGGACTTTAAGCTTTTTCGCACGTTCAAGGATAAGGTCAACCTCGCCCGGCACCTCTATGACAAAGAAACACTGATACCCCATTTTGACCGCGTTCAGTCCGAGGTCAATGAACTCCTCGTCTTTGTAGCCGTTGCAGATGAGACACGCGTCACGGTTTTGCAGCATGCTTATCGCCGCAAGAAGTTCCGGTTTGCTTCCGGCCTCAAGTCCATGGTTGAACTCTTTGCCGAACTCGGATATCGCCTCGATAACCTGTTCCTGCTGGTTCACCTTAATAGGGAAAACTCCCTTATATTGTCCCTGATAACCGGTTTCGTCTATCACCTTGCGGAATGTCTGGTGCAGAAGTTTTATCTGTGAACCCAGAATATTCTCGATACGCAGGATGACAGGCATGCTCATGCCGCGTTCCTCAATCTCCTGAACAATATCATAAAGGCTGATACGCGCTCCGTTGTCCTTCCCGAAAGGAGTAACAGTCACATCTCCAAGCGGATTTATTGAAAAATAATCCGCACCCCATTTGTTGATTCCGTACAGTTCTTCGGAATCCTGTATGGTCCAGTTTTTACATTTTTCAGGATCACGCCACATTAGCAAACTCCCGCAGTTTATCTTAGGACAGGAAAATCTACGGAAAAACATTCAGGATGTCAACATAATACTATAGCCCAAACGTTATTTTTCATCATAATTATAACATTGCAGTCTAAAAAATGCAAAAACGCAGGAAAATATATGATTACCCGACTTATCACATTAACATATTCATAATAAAGATATTATACAGGAGTTTTACAGTTTTATGACATCAAATATATCTTATTTTTACAGAATATACTGCCATTTTGCTAAAAAAACTGCCGATTCCTGATTATTAATATCAGGCTTTACAGAAACTGTGTAGAATTTGCACAGCAGACGGCAAATTTTACCAATGTAAATTTTTGGCACTGTGGTGTATTATTCCCTTATGAACAACACAACAGTAAAAAAACTGAAAAACCTGCTTATAGCCGCACTGATCCTGAACCTTCTGGTGATATTCGCCCAGATATACAATACAGTCTCGACGCTTAAGAGTGCGAGAAACTCGCTGGCACTGACAGGATTTGCGGCACTTACAACCTTTGAAGGCGGAAGAAGAGCCATGATGGCACTTAATCCGGAATTTGCACCCCGCTTCAAAGCATTTTTAAGAGAAACCGCCGGCACTTCAGCTGTGCGCTCCATATATCTTTTCGACAAGGGAGGAAATGTACTGCTGAACACCGGCGACATTGAACTGCCGAATTTTCCAATAGGAAACAGGCTGGTTGCACAAACGTCGGAAGGGATTCTGGTCATAAAACCTATGATATCACATCATCTCGGCATGGGGATGGGAAGAGGAATGGGCAGAATGATGTCAGAAACAGGACCGGAGCCGGAACCTATACAGAGTCCCATCGCTTTCGCCGGAGCTCTGGTTGACGATTCAAACCTTAAGAACCTGCGCACGTCACAGTTCAGCTTTCTCGGCAGTGTCATACTGCTTCAGATACTTCTAGGCACAGTATTCTTCTACAGCTTCCGCATGTCAAAACAGCACTCGGAACAGACACGTCTGCTGGAGCTGGCTGAACGTGAAGCGGAGATGGGTAAAATGTCCCTTGTTATGGCACACGAACTTAAAAACCCGCTGAGCTCCGTTAAAGGTCTTATCGAATTTTCCGCAAAAAAAAGCGAAGGAACCACTAAAGATATAGCGGAAAGATGCGTGGAAGAGCTCTCCAGACTGGACAGAATAGTAAACGATTTCCTTACATACGGCAGAGACATCACAATTGAAAAAAGTGAAGTGTCAGTTACAGAGCTTGCAAAGCGCACGGCTGAACTTTTGCAGGCGGATGCCGGGATTAAGGGCATCACCATAGACGTGACCGGAAAACACCATGCTATACAGGCGGACAGCGCAAAGATGATGCAGGTGCTTTTCAATCTCCTGCTGAACGCTGTTCAGGCTGCACCCGAAAACAGCACAGTGTCAGTGAATTTCACAGGGCACTCGCTCACAGTTTCCAATGAAATAACCGGACATATCGCCGATGCGGACAAAATAGGCACTCCGTTCTACACTACAAAGACAGTCGGAACAGGACTTGGCATTGCTATAATAAAAAGAATACTCGCCCTCCACGGGTTCGGCTTTACCATACACGCGGACGAGAAATTCATCGCGGAGATAACATTCTCATGAACATACTAATTGTTGACGACGAGCAGAACCACAGACTGATGCTTAAGCTGCATCTGGAAGATGCCGGACACACAACAAATGAGGCGGCTAACGGCATGGAAGCACTGTCTCTGATGGAAAAGATTTCATTCGACGCTGTGCTTCTCGACATGAAGATGGACATAATGGACGGAATAACAACTCTGGGTATGATGCGCCAGCGTGGAATAGAGACCCCTGTGATCATAATAACCGCTTTTTCCACTGTAAAAACCGCAGTAGAGGCTATGAAGCTGGGAGCAGCAGACTATCTTACAAAACCTGTGGATATACAGGCGTTATTTGAGGCACTCACCAACTGCACAACATCAAATGCAGCCTGCGAATATGCACCTGTTGAAGGCTATGTCTTCGGTGGTGTATATTCCGCAACAGGACTCGGATGCGTAATAAACCATCTTAAACTGGTTGCACCGACGGATGCGACCGTTCTTGTTCTCGGCGAATCCGGAACAGGAAAGGAACTGGTAGCAAGATCGGTACACGACAACTCCCGCCGCAAAGATAAACCATACCTTGCTATAAACTGCGCCGCGCTTAGCGAGAACATTATCGAAAGCGAACTTTTCGGACATGTGAAAGGAGCTTTCACTACTGCTGTCAAAGACAAAGCTGGGCTTTTTGAAGCGGCAGACGGCGGAACGCTGTTTCTGGACGAGATTGGCGAACTTTCGCAGACTGTTCAGGCGAAACTTCTGAGAGTTCTGCAGGAAGGCACTTTCGAGCGCGTAGGCGACACAAAGACAATCAAAACCGATGTACGCATCATCGCCGCTACAAATAAGAACCTTAAGAAACTCTCTGAAACAGGAAATTTCCGCGAAGACCTTTATTTCCGTCTGGCAGTGTTTCCTGTGGAGATTCCTCCGCTGCGAGACAGAAAAGAGGAGCTTCCGGCTCTGGTGAAATTCTTCATAGAAAAACACTCAAAGCGTTTCGGCAAACTTGTAAAATCAGCAGACGACGCATACCTGCGGGCACTTAAGAACTATTCGTTCCCAGGAAACATAAGGGAACTTGAGAACCTTGTGGAGCGAAGCATGATACTGACTACTTCACAAAAACTGGAAGCATCAACACTGCCGCCTTTGGGAACAAAACAGGCAGCCGGACTGAGCATTCGTGACAATGAACGTGAATTAATTGTGAAAGCTTTGCAAAAAACCGGCGGAAATAAATCTAAAGCTGCGGAAATTCTTGAAATATCACGCAGAACACTCCATAATAAACTGAAAGAATTTGATATTGAGGATTAAATGAAACTTATTGCCACTTTGCTCTGCCTGCTGTTCGCCTTTTCGGCGTTTGCAGAAGATAAGATATCCGGCTATATATCCGGCGGTGTCATTGTAATTAACTCTGACGATAAACTTATCCCCGACGGCGAAGCAAAAGACGTACACTTCGATACACTGTCGAAGATAGGCGCCATGATCACAGGCGAAGTCAATTATAAACCAGACGGGCATACAAGATTCCACTTTGGCGTTCCCATGCAGGAACTTTCACCGAAATTTGAACTGGGCGTGGCAAGAGAATTTGATAACAAAACCAAAGCCGATTTCTCAATCGTTCTGAACCCGATGGAAAAAACGTGGCAAAACCCATATATCGACAGAAGACACGAGACCGATGCCGAAAGCTACGGACTAGAGCTTAAACTCAGAAGAATAGCCGGAACGGGATTCTTTACCGAAATGTCCGTTACGAAGCATAATGTAAGCAATGACAAAGCGGAAGATGTTTATTCATCACTCGGAAGAAACGGATATGACAGTGAACTCAAAGCCGGATACGCCTTTCCTCTTAAAGAACGCATGTTTGCTGATATATTTGGTAAATATGTCGTAGGTGACAGAGACGGAGACGCTGAATCATTCAAAAGCTACGGAACCGGAATAAAAATTACGGCATTTACCAAAGACAAAAACCTTCTCGTTTTCCTGCTTGCTCTGGACAGAGTGGAATTTAACTCCGACAACCCCTATTTCAACGATACACGCGAAGAAACATCATACGGAGCCATGGCGCTTTACAGACTTAACGACGCGTTCGGCTTCAAAGACAAGTTTATCTCTTTCTCCGGCGGATACGGTGCGCGCGAGGCAAATATCGAATTCTTTGACGCGGAATCGTTTTTTGCAGGCATAGGAGCCGGACTTAACTTTTAGCCTTTTCCTTCTGTACAAAAAGACCTTTCAGGTGTAAATTTAACTATCATACACACCGAGGTTCTTTATGAAGAATATTCTTATTCTCGGAGGCGGCTTCGGCGGCCTTACTGCTGTTTCTTTTTTCAGAACACACATAAAATCGGGCAAGGTTTCCGTTACTCTCATAGACAAAAACAACTATTCACTATTCACACCCATGCTGGCAGAGGTTGTCAGCGGGAATGTCAAACCTGAAAATATAGTCTTCCCTCTCAGAGAGATATGCGTGAAAAACGGCGTACGTTTCATTAAAGACGAAGTTCAGAACATCGACACCATAGCCAACAAAGTTACCTGCGAAAACGGCGAATACCCGTTCGACTACCTTATTGTCGCAACAGGAAGCCGCACCAATTTCCGCGGTAACGTTTCTGCAATGAAAAATGCTTTTGAATTCAAAAATATCACGGACGCGATACACATAAAGTACCTGATAATAGACTTCCTTGAAAAAGCAAGCACACTCACTGACCCCGAAGAGAAGAAGCGCCTGCTCTCTTTCTCCATCATAGGCGGCGGCATTACAGGTGTTGAACTCGCCAGCGAAATGAACGACTATATCCGTGCAAAGATAAAGAAAGAATACAGTACCATCATGGCAGACGAATACGACATAACCATCTTTGAATACAGCAAAACTGTTCTACCCGCCATTGACCCTTCTCAAGCGGAAAAAGCACAGGAAATACTTATTAAAAACGGCATAAACGTCATAAACGGAGCATCTGTGGACGAGGTAGGGCTGGACTGCATAACCTACAAAAAAGATGGTCAGCAGTATACCAAAAGCTCATCAGTCACCGTATGGACAGCCGGTGTTGAAGGTCAGGAATATCTGAAAGAGATGGGCGGCGACACAACGCCGGACAGCAGACTGAAAATAACAAGATCGCTCAATCCGCAGGCTCTGGATGCTCCCCATGTTTTTGTCATAGGCGACAGCTGCGCATATGAGTTTAAAGGCAAATTCCTGCCGCCTGTCGCACCTTTGGCTATGCAGCAGGCGGTTATGGCAGTAAAGAATATAATGCGCCTTATAAACGGCAAAGAGCCAGTGGACTTCACCTATCTGCACTTCGGATATCTTGTCTCTCTCGGCAAGAACAACTCTGTGGTAAACCTTTTCGGAATCAAGATGCGGGGTGCGCTGGCGTATTATATATGGAAAGGCGCATATTTATTCAAAATAGGCATGTTCAAGAAACAGGTGGCAGTATTTTTCGACTGGGTAATGTCGTTCTGCTTCGGCAACGAATCGGTTCTGATTATCGATCAGGACAACTGCACAAACTGTATTTTGCAGAAGAACCACAAAAACGACAAAGAAAATGCTGCTGTAGAATGTGTTGCATGTATTCTTTGTATTACATATAATACTTATATGAGGTGCAACGATGCTCACAGTAAGATTGCCGGAAGAGATTGAGACACGTCTTAATGAGCTTTCCGAAAAAACAGGAAGACCAAAAAGCTATTACATCAGGGAGGCAGTAGAAAACTATCTTGAAGACATGGAAGACCTTTACCACGCCGAAACCGTGTACAGACGTGTACTCGAAGGCAAAGAAGAGGTTTCCGCACTTGAAGATATAGAGAAACGCCTTGGCTTATAAAATTCTTTTCACCAAAACAGCAGAAAAGGAACTTTCTAAGCTTGATAAACAATCTGCTATCAGAATTATTAACTTTTTAAAATCACGCCTTTCTTTTTCAGATAATCCAAAATCTTTAGGCAAACAGCTCACAGGAGAACTATGCCACTACTGGCGATTTAGAGTAGGCGATTACCGTATCATCTGCGATATTCAGGATGATAAACTTGTTATCCTTGCTCTCAGAATAGGACACAGGAAAGAAGTTTATAAGTAGATTAAGTATTTTATAAATTTTGTTCGTGGTATAATACCCTAAACGTTAAACGAGGTAAACGATGGGTTATATCGATGAGGCATTAACAAATGACGAACATGTTATTTTTACTGGCAAAGTAAGCCGTAAATCATTCATTACTAATTATTTACTCGGATTATTCTTTCTTCTTATTTCTTTAGGTAGTTTTTCTGGTGAATCATTTTCTGGTACAAAAGAATATAGTGCAGCTTTCTTTTTTCTATTTCTTGGCATTTATCCTTTTATCTATGCAGTAATTTCAATAAAAACCACTGAAATTGGATTAACTAACAAACGATTCATAGCAAATACGGCGTAATAAGTAGAAAAACCATTGAAATTGGCATAAAAAAAATCGAAAGCATACAAGTAAACCAAAGCCTTCTTGGAAGAGCACTCAATTATGGTTCAATAATAATATCTGGAGCGGGTAATCCACAAGGTGTAGTAAAAAATATTTCTGCACCAATGAAATTCAAAAGGATGCTTCAAGAATACCTGGATAAAATAGAATCCGTGTAAGTATTTTCGTCAAAACTTTGTAATCAAAAAATTAGATAAAATAAATAAAAGCCGAACCCGCAAAGGTTCGGCTTTTTCACTTGTATGGCGGTGCAGGGAATTAAACCACGACTACAAGATACTTGTAAATAACAATTTCAAAAACCGCACATTCGTTTTATACCGTCAAAAATACCGTCAAATTAGTTTTCTGAACTCTCTTCTAGTTTGCTTATGATTGTGCTTATCGAAACATTAAGACCCTTGGCAAGTTTTTCTAATGTTGCTAAAGTAGGTGAAGAGGGATTATTGCTTTCTAACTTCTATAACTAATAAGCCGACCAAAAGGTTGGCTTAATTTAAAAATCCTTCAAATCCTTCTTTTCATTCTCATCTTCTTCAGCTTGTTCATATTCCTTGCTTATATATTCTACAACACATTTAATGTCAAAATTCTCACCATAAAGTCCCAAAATTAGTTTTGTACTATTTGTTTCCCAATTTGTAAAATATGACAAATGTCCTACAGAAATAGCAACACCCCAATTTTGATAATTATCTTTAAATAAATCATTTTCCCAATATTCGTTCTCTGTTATCGGCTTACCATATTTTTTTATTAAAACGCCCTTCAAATCATCATAATCGTCAATATATCTATTTTTGTTACTATGCTCCTCTGTCACACCATACTTAGCACGTACAAGCTTATTTTGCGTAAAAATATACATAATTATCACATTTTTTCCCAATATCTTACTGGAGTAAACAATAAGCTCATTGCTTTCTTTATATAATTTTGCTTTTTCTGATTTCTTTACTTCTGCTTTACTCATTCCCCAATTTACATTCCTGAAATCATATTCCTTGGCATAAACGCACAATGATGACATCATTAATACGAAAAGTAATAGTGACTTCATATCAGCTTCTCCTTGTAAATAATTTCTAGCAGATTTTATGCATGTATCATATAACAATTATAATACATAAACACGTAATGCTATTATACCATTTTTATATTTAGACAAAAAAAGGCTTAGCGGTTTCACTATAAGCCTTTAAATAACAATATCAAAAACCGCAATTTCGTTCTATACCGTCAGATTAATTTTCTGCTAGTCTCTGTTTAGAATGAATCCACAAGAATTACATTTAAATACTTTTTTCTTAGCAATTAAAAGCCAACCAATTAAACCACCAACAAGAGACGACATACCTATAAATATAGCAATACCTGCTCCTATTGTTGCTCCTACGATTTCAGCATCGCTCTGTGATGTTGTCATAACTTCTGAATGAGTTGAGCCTGTTGTAAAAATAAAATCAAAGCAAATAATACTCCAAACATAGAAGGTGTTATAATTATATAACCAATTAGTCTGGTAATAAAATTGAACTTATGAATTTTCGTTGAAGCCATGCTCTTCTCACTTCCACATGCAGAGCAATTGATATTAGTTGTTGCCATAGTACACCTCTTTTTTAATATTACATCGTATGTCATGCACTACAAAACTATTTAATATTCTATTTCCATAGTTTCTTAGATGTCGCCAACTTGAAAAGAAACTTGCATAATCCCAAAAGAATACTCTCAATAACAGATTTTTTAGCCATATTAGAATCTCACATATAGAATGCATGCCTTTTAATTAATAGTTGTATTTAATGTTGATGTACCAGGATTTGCGGTCATATTATATGACTCAACAGTTTCACCATTAAAAACAATGACTAAACTCTTATGGTCAACTTGGGCAGTTCCATTATATGTAAACAGAAATCCTTTTGCATGTGACTGAACATTCATATACATATACATCCACGTTTCTTTCTCTACACCATTAATAACATTTCTTGATTTTGAATAGGGTGTCCCAAAGATTGATAAAATCTCCGATTTTGTCGTTTGGTTTTGCTTGATTTGATTAACCGCTGAAACATCAAAATCGTTTCCAGATTGGCTACTCATAGAAACACATCCAAATATTGTAGTCATTAACACAATAACAAAAAACAATTTTAATAATTTACTCATATTCAACTCCTTGATATATTGCAACCCGTGATGTATACTAATCCATATTTAGAAATAATAAAATAAGAATCTCTAGCTAACAGAGGCTACGGCATAGGAGTTTAGAATGAAACAAATAGCCTTAATCTTTTATCTATTACTTTTCACAGTGGTTTCTTATGCTGGTGAAGTCCCATATAGGGTTTATGACCCTGTTGCAGAAGGATATATTTGGCTTTCTGGCAGTACTAGCTTTCGGATGGAGCAAGATTTTAGGATAACAGTTGGAAAAGAAGGCATCTATTTTGTCAGAGAGGATAGTGACATCCCTCTATTGCGTCATCGATTAGATATAACATCAGACTTGCCTAAGATAAGAGCGGCATTAGAAAAATCTTTAAATTGGTATGAAATAAATATTAAACATAAATATGAGTTCAAAAAGCCATTGTATTCACGTGAATATATCAAAATGGATTACATTGGACAAAAGCACACAAATGATTATGTTGAAGTGACCTTAAAAACTAATGACATGGCATATAATGAAAGAGGATTTGTAACGTTGTCACTAACAAAGAAACAGATTAAAGAGTTATTAAATGCTCTCACTGATAGTAATATTGCAATTGTGAAAAGGAAAGTTGTTATCAGAATAAATAAGAATAAACAAATCGAGCGTGCTACTATGAAAGAAAAGCAGGATATTGATAATACTTTTAAATAAGTAGATGCAAATCAAAATGCGTAAATAAAGAGTATAGAGAATATAACTAATGTGGACAACGTCAAGCCCCCCCTGCAAGAGGAGTTTGACAACTACTGTTTAATTGGCTTAATAATGCCAATTCTCAACATGTCCGCCGAAGTTTTCAGCCCAAAAGTGGTTTATGTGGTATCAGCTCATAATCAGACTAATCTAGTGTTTTTGATTATATGTGAGATTCATAGTATAGAGTTGATAGGGTGAGTAGACTCGCTCGCTCTGCTCGCTCGGGTATTATTAAGTGGCATTGAATAATATTCAGTGTTGCTTGACTAATTTTCTGGCTGGTATAGCAATTTCAATCATTCAAGCAGGGCGGTTACTCATTATGTTTTAACCATCCTCCTTCTATAAGAAATATAGTGGTGGATGGTATTATCCACCAACTATATCTCTATTTTCGCCCTTACAAGCCAACACAACTGGCTGGTGGCTGGACGGTTAGATGGTTAACACTTTTTTTCCCACGGGTGAAGGGTGTAGTACTTAGCCAATCCATTCTTACTACCGTTTTCAGGTGGGCATGTTTTCTCTGCAAATCCTATAAATATTGCTGATTCAAATGCATGTCCGTACTTATGCTTACTATAATTAGCACCAGCAGGTCGTATACTGTTTGTGTTATCTTTTACATTTGTTAGGGTTACAGGCTTTCCTAGCCACTCTTTACGCCACCAATCGTATATCTCGGTGTATCTCTGCTCATGTTGAGAACGTTCGTCTGAGGATGGATAACGCTCTTCTGGCACGCCATTATCTGTAATCTCCAGCCATGTCGTTTCATGCTGAGCAGAGTAGTTGTGCTTAGCGTGCGTGACTTTCACAAACCTGCCAGCCTTTATAGCTTCCTTAATCTCGGGTTCGAGAAAATCATTCACTTCACTAGGTTTAACTCTTTCCAGCAGTATAACTGATCTAGCGTTGTCCGTAATAGAAGATGCTCCCCTAGCAGCATGAAGCTGATTAGAATTGTTTTTAGGCACATGGTGAATAAGTACCACTGAACATCCAGCTTTACTTGCTAACCGTTCATACGCTACCAGTAGTGCTCCCATCTGAGCGTTACTGTTCTCATCAAGGCTATGTGAACGCACCATTGTATCAATAAACAGACATCTGATGTTGTTTAGCTTGAGATACACTGCCAGATCATCAACGATGGATGATATTTCAACTTCTCCATTGAAGTTATTAGCAAAGTGGGTGGGTAATCCATATCTATCAATCAATATGAACTTGTCACTAATCTCCTGTATGCGTGATTTAACATCATTAGGCATTCTGTTGATCAGATTATACAATCTCTGTCTTATTGGTGGCTGAGGGTCTTCCAGTGACATATAAGCCACCTTCTCACCGTTTGTCTCAGCATTCAGTATTTCCAAACCTAGACAAGTGTGTATACCCATCTTCATTGCGAGGTATGATTTACCTACACCTCCATGAGCAACAAGCATCGTTACTGCTCCTATCGGTGCAAGTGGATTGATAGCAAAATCTACCTTAGGTGGTTCTTCTGTCAGCCATTTTAGCGGGATGTTTATCCCTGTGAATGTCTCTTTTTCCTGATGGTATTCATATTCTGTAATTATATTATTCATAATCATCTCCGTTATTATTATTGAAAAAATTATATTTTAAGTTATTTTTAAACATGAGCCTTAATTGACTCATAAGCTTATGAAGGGTAGACGGGTTAGCCACCAAGCATACGCCTATCTGCCCTTTTTTAGTGTCTGAAGCCGGACTATTTGACTTCTGACCGCACGTTAAACACTGGTTATTCATAACCACTATTCACCTCCTTTCCTGCTTTCAGATATACGTTCTTCGATGAAGGCTGTTATATCAGCCTCCAGCCACCCAATCGCCCTTACGCTAATTTGAATGCTCTTTGGAAATTTACGTTTCTTCATTAGGTCATAGATTGTTGACCTAGCCAGACCAGTGAGTTTTTCAACTTCAGGTCGTCTGATAATTCGTTGACTGTTCAGGTTCTGAATATCGTTCTTCATTGCTTGCTCCTTAATTTTAGATAAGTATCTATATATAACGTTCGTGGATATTAATCAAGGGAAGAATTTTTAAAAAGTATAATATCGACAGTATTTTAGATACTATATTATAGTATCATTCAGCAGTCATATTACATTGTAGTATGTATGGTGTGGTAATTGATGTTTTAGGGGGGATAAAGTTGAGTTCAGTTTAACATTAGGGCTTGTTAAGTTTTAGACCATCCAGATAATCTGCCCATTCCTGCATCATAACTGTTCTTTTATCCAGATATTCCGCATGGTTATAAGCACCCTTTACTTTATTTCGCTCAACGTGGGCTAACTGCATTTCTATTATAGCGCTCTCATAACCTTTTTCGTGCAACAATGTTGAAGCCATTGCTCGGAATCCGTGGGCGGTCATTTCTTCTTTTGTATATCCCATGCGCCTAAGAGCAGAAAGTATTGTAACATTGCTCATTGGTCTTTCTTTTGACCGAGCATTAGGAAACACATATTTCCATTGTCCTGTTAATGGCTGAATCTCTTTCAAAATAGAAACCGCCTGCTTAGAAAGCGGTATGATGTGCGGTCTTCTCATCTTCATTTTTTCGGCTGGAATCTTCCACAGTCCTGCATGTAAATCTATTTCAGACCATTCTGCCTGCCTGAGTTCGCCAGGACGCAACATAACATAAGGAGTCAGCCTCAAGGCACATTTAGTAACAATATCGCCTGTATAGCTGTCTATAGCCCTCATAAGCCCGCCTATCTCGTCAGTCTCAGTTATTGTTGCCATATTCTTAGATACTCTTGCTGTCAAAGCTCCTTTGAGGTCATGGCTAATATTCCTTTCCGCTCTTCCAGTGGCGATAGCGAAAGAATAAACCTCGCCAACAATATTTTTAGTTCTGTGTGCAACATCAATAGAGCCTCTTTCTTCTATTAGTCTAAGAACAGATAATAACTCCTGAGCTGTTATATTTTTTACTGGTCTATCACCAATATAAGGAAAGATATTTTTCTCTAATGCTCTCCATTTCCTCTGAGCATGGCTTTCAATCCATTTTGGTTTGTTGACAGCGTGCCACTCGGTAGCCACATCTTTAAACCTGTTACTCGCTTCACAGTATATATTATATTTCTTAGCCTTCTTTAACTCATTAGGGTCAATACCTTCCGAAATCAGCTTTCTTGCCTCATCTCGCTTTTCTCTGGCTTCTTTAAGTGATATTTCAGGATAAGAGCCTATTACATAGGTTTTCCTTTTATTTGCATAGCGGTAGTCTAGACGAAAGGTTTTACCGCCTGCTTCGGATACATAGATATACATGCTTTTTTCATCTTGAATCTTATAGCCTTTGTCTTTTGCTTTAGCAGTTCTTATGGCGGTATCAGTTGTTCCCATGACGGTATAACCTCATCAGAATATTATAAGCAATAACACTATAACTGATTGTATAAAAAGATATTTTACTGGTCATGGCGGTATAGCTTATATAATGATTATATCGTACCGTCAATCATACCGTCAAGAAAAGTTGGCTTTCGTTGGATTTGTCTGGAACTCTAAAGAGTTGAAACCCCCTCCAAATGGGCATTAAAAAAGGCTTCGCAGATTTCTCTGGAAGCCCTTAAACTTCGATTAAATGGCGGTGCAGGGAATTGAACCCCGGACACTGCGGATATGAGCCGCATGCTCTAACCATCTGAGCTACACCGCCGTAAGATAGGGATGTTTATATACCCTATCTTTTTATCACAGTCAATAAGTTTTTAATTCGCAAGAACAAAGTCTTTATTCTTTATTTCAACAATGACGAAAGAATCCTTTGAAAGCCCTGTGTGGTCGCCGGGCGTCATATTGAATTCACCAGCTATGCCGATCATCTTTTTAATTTTTTCAAGCTCTCCGGCAAGTTTATCGCCGCCTGTGTGCGCTTTGCTGTAAGCAGTTTTGAACAGCATGAAAGCGTCATATGCGTGTCCGCCGAAAGCAGATACCGGTGATTTGAAATTGCCTTCAAAATCGTTCTTATATTTCACGAGCGTCTTTTTGAATTTATCGCTGTCGGGAAGCTGGTCAGCAACAACGATTCTGCCAGCTGTGAGTTTTATGCCGTTTGCCGCATCTCCCGCAAGCTCAATAAACTTCATGGACGCAACGCCCTGTGTCATATAAAGATCGCCCATGCCGAGCTGCTGGGCATTTCTGGCGATGATGGCAGGAGCCGCACCAGCCGCCCAACAGATGACGGCATCATACTTCTTCCCTTTGATGTTAGAAAGCTGGGAGGTCATATCCTTGTCTTTGTCGCGGAATTTCTCGTCCGCAACAATGTTCATTCCGTATTTCTTTGCGATATCAAGAACCGCGTCTCTGCCTGTTGAGCCGTAACCGCTCTGTTCAGTGATAAGCGCTATGTTCTTTTTCTTTTTAGACGCAAGGTATTCCAGCAGTTTTTCAGCAACCTGAGTGTCTGACTGGGGAGTTTTATATACATATTTGTTAACCGGAGTAACGATATCAAGGCTGGCAGCGCATGATATCAGCGGGAGTTTATATCTTGCCGCAAGATTTTTGATAGCCAGAGCAGAGCCTGTTCTGGACGGTCCCAAAACAGCGACAACCTTGTCGACAGTTGCAAGTCTTTTGAAAGAGTTTATGGTGATGTTCTCGTCACCCTGCGTATCATAGATAAAAAGTTTTATCTTTTCGCCGTTGATTCCGCCCTGTTTGTTCACTTCTTCAACAAGCATCTCAAGGGTCTGCTTTTCAGGCATCCCGAGGAAGCTTGTCGGTCCTGTAACGGAAAAAAGACCGCCAAGCCTTATCTCCGCGTGCGCCACGGCACAGATGAGCAGCGCGAGCATAATAAAAGATATCTTTCTCATTAATCTCACTCCTTGGAAAACGTCGGTCGTTGATTATATCAGATGTCATGATAATTTCAAATGTTTTGTCAGACTAATTATAGGCTTTATTGGTAACAAAATAGTTATAATTACAACTAAAATTATGTAAAGTTTGTGATTAAAATGTCGATATAAAAACACAGGAGATTTATATGGACCTGTCATCAATAGCTGCAGCCGCCAGCGATATGAAAGCGGCCGAAACACAATATGCTGCCAACATAAAAGTCATGAAAATGGCTATGGATACTCAGAAAGCAGGACTTTCCGTTCTGGCTCCTCTTGATTCCGCAGCAGCAGGTGTCAGCCGTGCCGCAGACGGTACTGGCAAAGGCACGCTTCTCGACATTATGGCGTAAAAGTGACATCTCCTAATGATATATACAGAGATCAATTACTCGCTAAACATATTGTTTATATAAATCATTACGATATGCTGATTAGCGGAGGACTTAATGCGCATAACATCAGCCTCAACCCTTAACAATCCTGTTATAAACCAGGCTTCAAATACCAGAACCGCCTCTAAAACGCAATCCGATGGAGGATTCTTTCAGGCTGTCGAAGATTTTTTTCAACCCATATGGCCTTTTCCGCCTGAAAAATCAGAAGAATCCGAATCAGCACTGGAGTCTTTTACAGAGGATGCAATAAAGACAGCATCCATAAATATTCTTGCATAGTTTTTGAGGGAAGAAATGTCAATAACACCTGCACGCAGCAGTCTCACAAGTTCTGCACAACAGATAAAAAGTGACGTAAAATCTGCACAAAGACAGATTAAGAATGATGTTAAGAATGCAGTCTCGGACGTGAAAAGTAATGTCAAAAGCGCCGTTTCCGATGTTAAAAGCAACATAAAAGCTGCAAAAACAGAAATCAAAGACAACGCCGAGGACGCTGTTGAAGACGTTAAGAGTACAACTCTCGGAGACATAGCAAAGGCGCTAGGACTGGATATATTTGCCTGATTACCTGATGATGCTTCCGTCGGCTATTTTTATGTACTGAACACGCTCAAGAGTCTGGAACTGTCTGATCTTTTTGCGCAGAACAAGCCCCACAGCGTCCTCAAGGTTCATCTCATGCCTGTCAAGCCACTCTGAAAGCCCCTGATTCAGCTCAGTTACGGCAGAAAATCCTTTTTTATAGAGCATAGATGCGACCTGAACAGTTGATGCGCCGGCAAGAACGTACTGTGTCAGAACGTCGGCGTTATGAACGCCAGTTGAAGCGGAAATATCTATAGAAGATTCTTTAGCAACAGCCGCAACCCAGCGTATAACATTATATGCTTCACTCTCCTGCGAAAAATAATGCACGGGTTCAAGCTCCAGCGTATCGGTATTTATCTTCATCTGATAGTATCTGTTAAAAAGCGTCACAGCTTTTGCGCCCGCGCTATGCAGTCTGCGCACCATATAGGGTACTGCGGTGACATTCTGCCCTATCTTCACGGAAACGGGTATGCTGACTGTCTCTTTGACCTCATGAACCACTTCAAAGTATCTGGATTCCACTTCCTGCGAAGAGATTCCGGCGTCAAAAGGCATAAAGGATATATTCAGTTCGATGCCGTGCGCTCCGGCTTCCTCGATGGATTTCGCATATTCCGTCCACCATTTCCCGCCTTCGCAGTTCACGCTTGCGATAACGGGTACTGAGACCGCTTTAACAGCTTTTCGCACAAGTTCGAGGTATTCGCCGGCACCGTAAACCATAGCGGCGTCAGCGTTCATATAATCGTATGCCTCACTGTGGAAGGATGTATCTATATCAAGCCCGCTGTCCTGACGGATCTCCTCTTCAAAGAGCGATTTGAGGATAACTGCGCCTGCGCCTGCCTCTTCCGCCTTTTTCAGATTATCGACGTCCTTGGTCAGCGTGCTGCTTGCTGTTATAACTGGGCTTTTCAGTTTCATTCCCATATAGGTTGTGCTGATGTCGGGCATATTGGTCTCCTAGTCCTTAATGAGCAGTTCTCTGGGCTTGGAAGTACCGTCGCTGGGAGCCACGATACCCTGTTTTTCCATTATCTCAACAATGCGCGCGGCTCTGTTATAGCCTATCCGCAGATATCTCTGTACCATGGATATGGAGGCGAAACCTTTCTGGCGCACCAGTTCAAGTGCTTCCTGATATTTCTCATCCATTTCGCTGTCGTCGACATCCTCAGCGTCAAGACTCTGCTCGCGCACAAGATCCATGTTGTATTCCGGCTTGCCGATGCTTTTAAGGTGTTCAACTATTCTGCCCACCTCTTCATCCGAAACAAAACATCCGTGTACGCGTGTGCAGTCGCTCATGCCCGGCGGAATGAAAAGGCTGTCACCTTTGCCGAGAAGCACTTCAGCACCGCCGGTGTCCAGAATGGTTCTGGAATCTATCTTGGACGAAACACGGAACGACAGACGTGCCGGCATGTTCGCTTTTATGATACCTGTAATGACATTGACAGATGGGCGCTGTGTCGCGAGAACAAGGTGTATGCCCACCGCACGCGCCATCTGGGCAATACGGATGATGGACTGTTCAACCTCTTTTCCGGAAACCAGCATAAGATCCGCGAACTCGTCCACGATAACCACCAGATAGGGCATTTTGGGCAGTTCGGGGTCGTTTTCCGCCCTCATGTTATATGAATCTATGTTGCGCACCTTAAGTGACGCAAGAGCTGAGTATCTGTTCTCCATCTCTTCAACAACGTTCTTAAGGACGTTCGCCGCCTTGCGAGGGTCTGTGACAACCGGTGCGGCAAGGTGTGGGATATCGTCGTAAACTGAAAGCTCAACCATCTTCGGGTCGACCATTATAAATTTCACTTTGTCGGGCGAGGCTTTAAATATTATTGAACATATAAGCGTATTCACTGCCACGGATTTACCGCTGCCTGTTGTTCCCGCCACCAGAAGGTGGGGCATGGTGGCGAGGTCACTGACATAGCCTTTTCCTGCTATGTCCTTCCCCATTGCGAAAGTAAGAGGCGAGGGGCTGTTGGCATATTCTCTCGATTTAAGAAGTTCGCTGAGAGATACCATCGCGCGGTATTTATTGGGAAGCTCTATACCCACAACGGATTTGCCGGGGATAGGAGCTATTATGCGCACGCTGACCGCTGACATTGCCAGAGCAAGGTCGTCGGTCAGATTTGCTATCTTGTTTATCTTAACGCCGGGTGCTGGCTCAAACTCGTACTGAGTAACCACTGGTCCCGGCTGAATTTCGCGTATCTTACCGTTAACGCCAAAATCTGCAAGTTTGGAGAGCAGAAGCTCGCCCTTAATTTTCATCTCTTCGGGAGATTCGGCGCGGCTGTCCTTCTTCGCCTCGTCCAGAAGGGAAAGAGGCACGGTGTAGTTTCCTATGACCTGTTCCATGGTGACGGGTTCTTTTATATTCACATGGTTGAACGGCTCTTTAACTTTCGGCTTATTCACCGCTATACTTTCAAGGTTTCCCAGTTCCTCTTCAACCTTCGGAACTGTCTGAACGGCAGGTTTTTCAGGCACCGCAACCTTTGATGGAGGAGTATAAACATCTTCCTTATCAGCACCCACAGATCTGTTAAGACTGCCTATGGGAGAATTTTCGTCAACGGGCATATTCTTAACAGGCATGAAATCGCCGTAGTCAGGCTCTTCATCCTCCGTTACAACACGGCTGGAACCTTCCTTTCTCTTCAGTTCGGGTATCTTCGGCAGGTTAATCCCGTCGCGGATGAAGCTGATTATAACCCTCGGAAAGAGCGCCAGAAGTGTCAGCAGTATCAGGAAAATACAGACGATAACCCCGCCTACCCGCCCCACAAGTGACGAAAACAGGTCAGCGGAAAAAAGTCCCCAGAGACCGCCTGTGGGTTTCTGGGAAAATATGAAATCCGTACCGCCCAAAAAGCCGGACAGAGTTGAAAGCAGGTAAAGCAGGATAAGAAACAGGATAAAACGGAAAATCGTGCGTTTCCATTTCATTGCCTTGTTTTTACGGTGCAGATGTGCGCTGTACGCCAGCCAGATGAGTACGCTGGGAAGCAGAAACGTCGTCCAGCCGAAAAAAGTCGCAAGGATATCGCTGATATAGGCTCCCGTCTTGCCGAACAGGTTTGAAACGTTCTGTTCATAGTTTGAAAAGACTATGAAGGTGTAACCAGGGTCGGATTCCGAATGGGAATAGATGGCAAGAGCGGCAAAGACCGTCAGAAAAGCGATCGCAAGAAAAACAATGTCGGCTCGGATGCTTTTGGTTTCTATATCCATACTATTGATATGATTCCCACTATGAGGCAATACAGAGCAAAAGCCCTGAGATTTGCCCGTTTTATAAAGTATACCATAATATTTATGGCAAAAAGTCCCGTTATGAACGCCGCTATCATCCCGACGATATACATCGGGATATGTGCAGACGGCACTGCGTCAAGGTGCCTTGACTGCAGAATTATAGCTCCTATTATCGCCGGAATTGACATAAGAAATGTAAATTCTCCCATTTCCGAACGTTTTATACCGAGAAAAAGTCCTGCTGCCGTTGTCGAACCCGCTCTGGAAATCCCCGGAAGTACGGCGATGCCCTGAACAATACCGATAATAAAGGCTGTTCCGGCTGATATCAGTTTCTGCCCGTGGAATCTGTCGGAAAAGAGCAGAAGTACCGATGTCACTATCAGAAAATATCCGACAAACGTAGGCGTGGCAAACATCCCCTCGACACTCTTTTCAAGCGACAGTCCTATAATGCCTGTAGGGATGGTGGCAATGATTATTCCCCAGAAAAATCTTTTATTCTCGAAGTAAATAACCTTATAGCTGCTGTTCACCAGCCCCAGCGGGCTGATTATAAGCTCGAATATTCTGTGGCGGAAATAGACAAAAACAGCGCCCAGTGTGGCGCCGTGCAGCAGAGTGTCATAAAGCATCCCGGGCTGCTGAAAGTCTTTCATAAGTGCCTGTGCAAGAACAAGGTGTCCCGAACTGCTGACCGGAAGGAATTCCGTCAGCCCCTGAACGATACCTAAAATAATGGCATCAAAATAACTCATTTATTTCTCCGTAACAACCGGGATTACCAGCGGTCTTCTGTCCAGTGTCTTTTTGAAATACCGCTTCGTCAGGCGTCTGAGTCCGTCCTTAATCTCCGTGTTGTCATAATCTTCCGCATTAATAAATTCATGCATATGTTCCGTCAGAAACTCCTGAAGTCTTGCCAGATTCTTTTCATCCGGCTTAAAGCCCGCAGTTTCCACCACCGGAGGCAGTTCAAACGTGCCGTCGGGGTTTTTCCGCATAACAACGGTAACGGCTCCGTCGCGGCTCAGGTGTTTGCGCTCGCGTACGGATTCCTCGTCCATGGAAAAATGACCGCGCAGGTCGATGAATATCTTACTGGCGGGAACCTTGTCCCTGCGTTCAAATTCGCCCCGATGGAACTTTATTCTGTCGCCGTCCTCAAGCATCAGCACGTTTTCGTTGTCCAGCATGGACATGCTTTTAAGCATCCTTTTCATGGTGATAAGGTGCATCGGCTCGCCGTGTATTGGGATGACGTATTTCGGGCGGGTGAAGTTCACCATCAGCTTAATCTCTTCCTGAGATGCGTGACCGGAAACGTGTATCCGGTTCTTGCCGATGTCAACAACTGTACCGCCTGACTTGTATATCATATTTACCAGATTTATCAGATTCTTTTCATTGCCCGGAATAACCCGAGCGGATATCACGAAAAGGTCGCCATCCTTAACGGAGAGGTCTTTTCTTTCGCCGGAAACCACTCTGTAAAGGGTGCTGTTCGTCTCTCCCTGACAACCTGTGATTATAAAGCATATTTTGTCGGGATCCATCCGCTTTGCAGTTTTAAGATCAACTATCATGTCGGTCGGCAGTGCGATATGCCCCAGATCCGCCGCAATGGACACGTTTCTGTCCAGAGCCGCACCTTCCAGAACAACCTTGCGTCCGCATTCGCGTGCAATGTCAAAAACCTGCTTGAACCTGTCGACGTTTGACGAAAATGTCGTGAAAAATATCCGTCCGGTTGCGTTGCGGAATATTTTTGAAAGATCGCTGCGGATAGATGATTCGGAATAGGTGAATCCTTCCCTCTCGGCATTAGTGGAATCTATCAGCAGAGCTGTAAGTCCCTGTTCTGCAAGCACTGTGAAATCAGCAGGACAAAAAGGTTCGCCGCCCACAGGGGTCTGGTCTATCTTGAAATCGGAACAGTGGAGCGCAGAGAAATCTTCCGTGACGATATGCAGAGCATAGGTATCGCTGATGGAATGGGTTACTGGTATGAAAGTAATCGAGAAACACCCTGCCTGTACAGTCTGTCTGGGATCGATGAAATTGAGGTCAAAGGGACAGTGTCTGGCGCGCCCTTTTGCGGCCAGAATACCAAGCGACAGCCTTCCTCCGTACACGGGCAGATCAAATTTACGCAGAAGTATCGGCACGGCGCCAACATGGTCTTCGTGTCCGTGGGTTATAAAAACCCCTTTCAGCTTATGCTTTATCTGCTCGATATAATCAAAGCCCGGGACAACGTAGTCTATACCGGGAAAGCTGCTATCTGCGAACATTACTCCGCAGTCAACAATAATAGCGGAACTTTCGGTCTCGTAGACATACATATTCATGCCTATCTCGCCGACACCGCCTAAAATTGAAATAGAACAAGACATAAGAGTATATTAATGAAGTCCTGAAGAAAATACAAGCAAGTTAAACATCAGACGATGAATATCTTCCCGTCAATATTTCTTCCAAACCTCTGGCTATGCCCGATACGCCAGAAGACACGGGAAATATCTGTTATATCGGTATCGTCATCAAACACAAATATTTTTGAAAACCTGCCGTAAAAGGGGTCATTTTTAAGTCTTTTCAGCAGAATATCGTTAATTCCGTCCGCAAGGACAAAGCAGAGCCGCCCGTATACGCCCACTTCCGGATGCCGTATGTCCCGCACTGCGGAATAGCTCTCACGAAAACGGTAGAAATTGACACGAGCAGCAGCCTGACCAAGATACACGTTCTCCATAGGCGGAATATCCGTTATCATTGTCTGCAAAAAACCGCCGCGCATCATCTGCACGGATTTTATATTCAGCACTGGAAAATCCTTCGGCTCGGTGAAGCGTCCGGTGTGATTCAGAAACCTGCCGCCCTTGGCGCGCTCCGCACCGACAGTCCCGTGGATTATAACACGGGTATCAGACGGAACAGGGAAACCGGAAGTGCGTATATACTTTACATCGCCAAGACGGGAAGCAAGCCGCAAAGCGTCCGTGTCATATGGAAAACTGCATGCGCATGTGAACACCAGAAACGGCGAACAGCCCACCGCGATAGTGACGGGAATGTCTCCGTGTGCTTCTGCTATGGATTTTGCCAGTCCGCTTTTGTCAGCGCAGTGGATAACAGCACGCTTTTCGCCGATGGGTTCGATGCGGTAGATTCCGCCATGGTATATGCCGCTGTGTTCGTTTATGACGCATCCAAGGTTTATGGAACCTGACGTATCGCCATCATGGAATTTGCAGAGCGGGAGGTCTTCAAGCCCTTTAAGAGTGTCGTATGCCCTGGGATCTGTAAAAGAAAGCTGTGAAATATCCCGCGATTGACGGTTTGCGCGCTCGGCAAGTGTGTCCGCGGACATGCCCCATGCCGCTTCAAGACGCTCCATTGACGCGAAGGCATTTATAAGCAGAGGAAACTTTGAACCTGCAACACAGGCAAAAAAAGGCGGTTCACTGTTCATACAGCCGCTTTTTGCCAGTTTTGAAAGCTCTTCCCCGCTGCGTTCCCCCTCAAGAAAGGGTATCTCTGTGTATTTCAGGTAAAAATCAAAATCGGGTATAACGTCCTCCTGACGGCATACCCGATTATACACATAAAAAAAAGGAGAACGCACCTTTATTCTGTGCGGAACTCGTTGGCAAGTGCCATAAGCTCCGAAGAATCTTTCTGGAGCTGAGCCACAGTGTCGTTCACATTTGAAACGGCAACGAAGCTCTGTTTTATACTGTCGGTAACGTTTTCAAGCCGCGCGCCTATCTCGTTCATAGATCTTGTCTGCTCCATAACTGATGAGGACATGCTCGAATTGGCACCTTTAATCTGATCCATGGCATTGATGATCCCGTCGAAAGTAACCTTCGCATCGGTGATGGTGCTTACGCCCACCGTAACCGTTTCAGCCGCCTCTTTCATTGTGGAGTTCACCGTCTGGGTTTCAGACTGAAGGGTGGAGATTATCTTGCCTATTTCCGTTGTAGCAGACTGGGTTTTCTCCGCCAGCTTGCGCACCTCGTCGGCAACAACCGCAAATCCTCTGCCTGCCTCCCCTGCTCTTGCAGCTTCAATGGCAGCGTTCAGCGCAAGGAGGTTAGTCTGGTCTGCAATATCGCTGATGACGCTTATGATATTTCCTATCTCCCCTGAAGATTCGGAAAGCCTGTCAACTGTGGCGGAAAGTTCATCCACCTGAGTGTTTATATCCTGTATGGCGCTGAGCGACCTGTCCAGCTTAACTCCGCCGTCTCTGGTCTTGGATATTGTTTCGTCTGTCTGAACGGAGATATTGCCCAGACTGTTCTCAACAGCGTCCGCCTGCTCCCGAACGGCGGAAAGCTCTGAACTGATACCGGTTATCTCTTCGGTCTGTATGCGAAAAGTAGCCGCGAATTCCTCCATTGTGGAGGCGAGTTCGCTGTTTATGCTTGAAAGGTCTGTGGTACTCTCTTTAACCCTTACGATTATCCTTTGCAGATTCTCGACAAAGGTATTCATGTATGCCGCAAGCTGACCTACCTCGTCGGTTCTGTCCAGCGTGATCCGTTTGGTCAGATCTCTCTCATCGGTCATTTTATCGCGCAGGAATATAAGGTCTTTCGCAAGTATCCCTGTGACTATTATAACCGTGAGCAGAAGGGTTATTATCGCTCCAACATGTATGAATGCAAGACCCTTGATAACTTTTTGCTGATACACAAGGAATTCACTTTCATATGAGCCTGTGGCAACGACCCAGCCCAGCTTATCAAGAGTGAAATATTTCAGAAGCTTAACTGCGGGTTCGCCGTCTTTAAGATCGCTGTACTCTATCTCGCCATTTTTTTCCTCTATCATCTTTTTGATATAAGCAAGCCCTTCGGTGTCTTTATCCTCAAGCCCGTTCTGACCCTGTTTCTGAGGGTGAACAAGATAGTTGCCTTCTGTATCGATTATAAACGGGAATCCGGTCTCAGCGACCTTCATCTTTGAGAACGAATTTCTTATTGAGTCAAGAAGTACGTCTTCCGATATCCCTACATAAAGCACGCCGATAACATCGCCGCCTGATTTTATGGGTTCATATACAGTCCAGTACCATTTACCGACAACGTTAGCCCTGCCTCTGTATGTTTCACCGGACATCACTGTCTGATAAACAACGGAATCACGCGGAATAAAAGTACCCACCGCGCGGGTGCCGTCTTTTTTCATAACGTTCGTGGAAACACGCAGGAGCCCCTTGTCTATAACCTGAAATATTGTAGCGGTCAGTCCTTTGATATCCGCGCGTTTTGCCGCTGCATCAACGGGTGTAAAGTTGCCGTAGATATCCTCGCCGTCATACATCATGGCGGGGATAGTCACGGAATATTCGTCGCCGCTCTTCTGATCCACAGCTTTAACGGTTTTTGTGTTCGCGCTGTCGATGGAAAATTCAGATTTCATATAAAGAAGGGTGCGGAACGTTGAAAAGTTTGATCTGACAAGTTCAATTGACTGTGCATAAAAAAGATTAACGGTTTCGCCCAAAACCGCTGTGTTTTCCTCAAGCGATGCTCTTGATTCGAGAAGCATCTCTTTTTTCACTTTTTCTCCCGTCGTATAGGCGAGAATAAGGAAAATGAGTATCAGTGGAATGCCGAAATACAGCGAGTATTTCGCTCTGATGCTTTTAATCTTCATCTTTCCCCCAAAACCAATAGAATCTAATCGTTAGTGTATTTGTGTATGAAAAAATATAGAGTGTACAAACATTAATTCAATAAAAAATTAACATAATGAATCATTATTTTTTTATGCAAATTGTGGCATCGCAGATACCAAAGCTCATCGGATTGAATTGAGCTTCAGAAAATCCTGCATCAAGAATCATTTGTCGGTATACATCCTTTTTAGGAAATTTGTAAACCGAATCGGGAAGATATTCATATGCTTTTCTGTTTCCGGAGATGATACCGCCGATGAAAGGGAGTATCTTCGTAAAATAAAGCCTGTAAAGTCTGCTGAAAATCGGTCCTTCCGGCTGTGAAAACTCAAGTATGCAGAGCTTTCCGCCGTCTTTAAGCACTCTGTGCATCTCTTTCAGACCTTTCGGCTTGTCGGTCACATTCCTGAAACCGAATGATATGGTAATCCTGTCGAAACTGTTGTCGGCAAACGGCAGGCAGTGGGCATCCGCCACACTGAACGAACCTTTCGGGAATTTCTGTTTACCTATCAGCATCATGTTATAGCTGAAATCGCCGCCCACAAGGTTAACGCCCAAAACCCTTCTGTCCATCTCTATCATCATGTCGGCTGTTCCGCACGCAAGGTCGAGAACTGTCTGACCGCCTGCGATACCCGCCAGTTTAATAGCTTTTTTCCGCCAGCGCACGTCGGTACGGAAACTCAGAACCCTGTTCAGAAGATCGTACCTTCCGGCAATATTGTCAAACATCTGCTGTATTTCTTTTGATTTCTGTTCCAAGAAAAAACCCCTTAAATCCTTATGATCATGCAGGTGAAATCATCCTTCTGCATATCTCTGTCCAATACCATATCCTCGTAAAGAACATCAAGTATATTATCAGCACCGGAATTTGCAAGCTGTTTGACCTTCTTCATAAGATTATCTTCGGTCATATATTCAATCAGACCATCGGTATAGAGAAACAGCGTGTCGCCTTTTAAAAGCGGTTCACTCTTCACCGTGTATTTCTCCTCCATCAGCCCGATAGGAAGAAAGTCTGAAACTATTGTTTTATCACCGCTCTCCGAAAGGTGCATGATCGGCTCGTGTCCGCAAGAGATGTAGCGAAGACTGAGGTCTTTTTTATCTATGAAGCCGAAAAAAGCCGTGATGAATCTGTCGCCGAAATTTTTACCCAGCAGGAAGCTGTTCAGTGTTCCCGCCAGTTTGTCCAGCGCGACATCCCTGTCGAAAAGATCGGCATTCTCTGTGAAAACGCTGAGTACTACAGTAAAAACGGCTGCGGAATAACCTTTCCCGCAAACATCGGCAATGCAGAAAAAAAGCCCTTCCGGCGTTTCTTTCACAGTCATATAATCGCCGCCGGCAGCGCGTGCCGGATGGTTTATACCGCGCAGGGATATTCCGCAGTCTGCCGAAACGGATTTGGATACAAACTTGTTCAGTATCTCGCCTGTTGCGGACATTTCTGATTCCTGAATTTTCAGTTTTGTCATTTTCTGATGATACATTGCGTTTTCAACAGCAGTTGAGACGATGGACGAAACCAGTTCTGAAAATTCCTTATCCGGTATTATGTCAAAATGTATATTGAAAAGCAGAATGCGGATGTTCTTTGTCTCTTCATAGATAAAAAATATATTCTCAATGTTGAATTTGGAACAGTCTATCCGGTCCTCGATAAATTCCGTGTAGTCTACACCCATCACATAGGAATAAGCGCCCTGTTCGCCGATGCGGATGTTGTTCCGCACGTCGCCCTCTTCCAGCCCGAAGCCTATGAACTCGCTGTTATGAAGAACACAGCCCGCCTCTGCGGAAAAGACGTCCATAAAGAATGTGAGTGCAAGCGCCACAACCTCGTCAAGCTCAACAGCTCGCAGTATCCTGCTGCTCTGCTTAACAAATTCGATCTTCTTCTGGTAATCCACATATACGTTTATGTTCTTTTCACGGGCGATAAGCTCCGCAAGCCGCTGTCCTATATAGTCGCTGAAAGCGATGAGTTCCGCGAATATTTTATATTCCGGTGCCTCATGAAAACTGACTGCGCAGTATACAGTTCCCATATGACTGAAAAACACGGTACCGTAAACTTCTATCTTTTCGTCGAAAAATTCGAGGGTATGGCGTTCCTTTGAATTTCCGGTGCCGTCGAACCCAAGATCGTGTATGTCGTATTTCCCTTCCGCATTTCTATGCGCGCCTGTCACGGGCGTACAGATACTCATATCTATCTGCCATATGGTAAAAGGCGCAAAGCATGCGCTATCCAGATACTCACGCATCCCGTGATAAAAATCCTGAATACCGTTGGCAAAAAGAGCGTCGAGAAGCTTTTTAGGAAATATCATTATCCGCCTTCTCCGAATCCAGCACAGGGTCAACCGCCTCGTGCAGTTTTTCAAGTGGCAGCCCCAGTGCAAGCGCACAGTCGGAAATTGTGTCCTCAAGCGCCTCCGTGTCGTCTATGTTCTTGTGCATCTGGTTGGCAAAATACAGCACGCGGCTGAAAGTGTCCTTGCCAAGCTGATGGTGATAGCGTACTGATTCGGCTATGCTCTTAACCACTGCCCATTTGGTAAGTACCAGCTCGCCAACGGCGCAGTGGTCGGTTCCGAGCTGATTGCGCTCATCTTCAATTGTGACCGCCTCCTTAACAAGAAAGTCCACAATAACGGTCTTGCCCATATCGTGCATAAGACCTGCCAGATAAAGCGCGTCCTCGTCTTCGCCCACCAGCTTCGCGATAGCCTCGCAAAGTCTTGCAACGGCAAATCCGTGCTGCCATATTTTCTGACCTGTTGTTTTCAGCAGGCTGAAATTTTTATTGTAAAAAGACTCGGTTGAAACAGCCAGCGCAAGATTCTTGACGGTATTAAGTCCCAGAAGCACCGTCGCTCTGTCGATACTGGATATCTCCTGACGCACACCGTAGAAAGGGGAATTCACCAGTTTTATGATGCGGGAACTGAGTCCCTGATCTTTCTTAATCTGGTCAACAAAATCCTTGATCTTCGTCTTATCGTTGCGCGTAAGCCTTACCAGTTCCCTCGCAAGAGCAGGCAGAGGCGGGATATTCTCAGCTTTCGCTATTATTTTGGCTTTCAGTGTATCAAACTCGCTGCCGTTGGCTGTGGACGTCTGAACCTTTCCGCTGAACATTTTTTTAACCACTTCTTCCGGTTTCAGAGGAGGGAAAAATATCCCGGAAATTTTGAAATCCGTAAGCGCGTCAAGGAGCTGCCTGTCTTTTTTTGTGATGTAGAAAAATGTGGGAACAGAGAACTTCTTCGGCAGACGGAAAAGGGTGGACGCCTCAGCTATTTCGATGACGCAGAGATCCGCGTTCTTCTCAGAAGTTATCTCCCCGTGTCCGGCGATGGCGGACTGAAACAGGTTTCTGCTCTCCTGCGAGCCTATGAAAAGAACACGCATCACGACCTGCTTTTTATTATGTCGATCAGCTCTTTGGGACTGAACGGCTTTGTCAGATATTCATCTGCACCCGCGTCCCTGCCTTTTTTAATATCGTCGGATTCTGCCATGGCTGTCAGCAGAACGACTGGTATGGAAGCAAGTTCGGGAACGGACTTTATTTCGGCGCACGCCTCAAGTCCGGTCTTTTCCGGCATCATGACGTCAAGCACGATGACGTCCGGCACCAGCTCCTTTGCCATTTCCACCGCCTGTTGACCGTTTCCTGCCTCATAAACATCAAAACCACTCTTCTTCAGATGAAGCGCCACCACTTTGCGAAGGCGAAGCTCATCATCGGCAATTAATACTCTCATCATGGAACCTCAAAATAATGGATGTTTTATCATAGCTCATCACTATACCGGTTCTCTCAAAAATCTCCGCAAAAATGGCAAATATGGGCTGTATCTCATTATAACCCTTATCGGGCAGAATATATATTTTGTTCTCGTCGTGGGTCACCTTAAGTTCCGCTGCAGACGACGAAAGCGCTTCCTGCAAAAGGATCTGAAACAGGCTTTTAAAAGAGTACGCATCACAGCTCACGCTTACGCCTTTCAGATGACTGTTTACAGCTGCACCCTCCTGCGACACTGCATTTTTGATATAAAGCCCTGTGAGAAGAGCTATATCCACATCTTCAAGCTCTATGTCGTGCGGTTTCCCAAGCACATGGTTGAAACAAACGCTCATCCCTCTGTCATAAAGGTCAAGCAAATAACCGGACTCCATTATCATATCGGTCATGGACTTGTCTGTAAGCCCTTCCGCAACTACATCCAGCATGGCAACGACAACAGACGTACATGTCCTGATATGGTGGGAGAAATACCGATATGTAACGTCCAGACGACGTTCAATATCCTCAGGTGAAGACATCCGAGCTACCCCCGATTTCTTGGAATTAAAATCATAAAAAGATTTTACACGAATTTTCAGTAAAATGCTCGAAATATTTACTAAGACAGAATGTGCGGGCAGGTTTAATGCCCGCACGATAAGAATTATGTGTACTAATTCGTGATGAGGGTCTGGGCAGGAAGGATTGAACCCTTATACTTTTCCTCTATAAACTTTTTGACATCTTCGGAAACGAGAACGTCTGCAAGTTTTTTAAGAGCGGGATCGTTCACCCTGTCAGATTTCACAACAAGAATGTTTGCATACGGAGAATCGGAATCCTCTATAAAGAGAGCATCCTTTGAAGGATTGAGACCGCCCTCAAGAGCATAGTTTGTATTTATAACAGCTATGTCCACATCCTGAAGCGCGCGGGGAAGCTGTGCGGCATCAAGTGTTTTAACAGTCAGCTTTTTTGGGTTATCCACTATATCCTGAACTGTCGCCTGTATTCCGACCCCTTCGTTCAGTTTCAGAAGCCCTGCCTTTTCAAGAAGCACAAGTGCGCGTCCTGCGTTTGAAGGATCGTTGGGAATTGCGATAACCGCTTTGTCCTTTATCTCTTCAACTGATTTCACTTTTGACGAATAAAGACCGATAGGCTCGATATGCACTTTTGCAACAGCGACAAGACTAAGTCCATGGTCTTCGTTGAAAGAATCGAGATACGGCATGTGCTGGAAGTAGTTAGCATCCAGATCACCTTTGTCCAGCGCAAGGTTCGGCTGAACGTAGTCAGTGAACTGCACTATCTCAAGATCAACACCTTCTTTCGCCAGAATAGGTTTCACAAACTCCAGAATCTCCGCATGGGGAACGGGAGTTGCGCCCACTTTTATTACCACGGGGGCATCCTGTTTCGGTTCCGCCGCAGCCTCCTCTTTTTTGGGTTTTGAGCATCCTGAAATAAGCAGAACACTGAAAACCGCAACAATGAGTGCCGTAATACTTCTTTTTCTCATATAAACCTCCGTCTATATTATCTTTTTGTATGCATTGCGCTGACCGCAAGTCTGGTACCGAGGGTCTGAACCGCCTGAACGAATACAACAAGCACAGCAACGGTGATTATCATCACGTCGGTACGGAAACGGTTATATCCGTACTGGATGGCAAGGTCGCCGAGACCGCCGCCACCCACTGCACCCGCCATAGCGGTGTAGCCGATAACATTGATTATTGTGATTGCCGCGCCGAGAATAAGTGATGACTTCGCCTCCGGCAGCAGTACCTTATAAATTATCTGAAAAGGGGACGCGCCCATGGACTGCGCCGCCTCTATGACCCCGTGGGGTATCTCTTTCAGGGAGGATTCCACAACCCTCGCCACAAAAGGAGCCGCCGCCACAACCAGCGGAACTACCGCCGCAGTTGTGCCTATCGACGTGCCGATTACCATTCTGGTGAACGGTATCAGCGCCACCATAAGGACGATGAAGGGGGCGGAACGCAGGATGTTGATAATAGTTCCCAGCGTCCTCTCCACCCATGGCGCAGGCACAATATGCCCCTTTGATGTCACAACAAGCAGTATCCCCAGCGGAAGCCCTATCACATAGGACATAACTGCGGAAGCCGCCACCATATATAAAGTTTCAAGCACTGCCGGAGTGAGAAGCCCCAGCATTGATGCGATATATCCGTCACTCATAGCTCACCCTCTCAACGGAAAGATTCTGTCCCAGAAGATATTCGTGCGCCTTTTTTCTCTGCTCTTCCGTTCCGCGCAGTTCCAGAAGCAGGTTGCCGAACAGAGTAGTTCGGACGTGGTCAACGCTGCCGAAAAGGATGCTAACCTGAACGTCGCTGCTGCGGATAAGTCCGTTTATCATAGGTTCCGATGCGGAACCGCCCAGAAACGATACCCTGACAAGTTCCGAATCGCCGTGGGATTCAAGCTCACGCAGAAGCTCTTCGGGTATCTCAGCCTTAAATATCCCTGACACAAACTCCTTCGCCACCTGTGACTTCGGAGACAAAAAGACCTCTTCAACAGTCGCGTTCTCCACACACTTTGAATCGTGCAGAACAGCAACATGGGTGCATATATCTTTTATGACATGCATTTCGTGAGTGATGATTACTATGGTAAGCCCGAGACTGCGGTTGATATCCCGCAGAAGGGAGAGTATCGAACGGGTGGTTTTCGGGTCAAGAGCTGAGGTCGCCTCGTCGCAGAGCAGAACATCAGGTTTTAGTGCCAGCGCACGGGCAATGCCAACCCGCTGTTTCTGACCGCCGGAAAGCTCCGAAGGATAAGCGCCCGCCTTGTCTTCAAGCCCCACAAGTGGCAGAAGCTCCGCCACGCGGGAACGGATTTCATCGGCAGGGACACCTGCAATTTCAAGGGGAAAAGCGATGTTTCCGGAAACCGTTCTGGACTGTAAAAGATTAAAATGCTGGAATATCATGCCTATTTTCTGTCTGGCGTTTCTAAGCTCTTTTTCGCTGAGCTTTGTCAGATCATGACCGCCAACGATTATTTCGCCGCCGGAGGGGCGTTCCAGAAGATTGAGACAGCGCACCAGAGTGCTTTTACCAGCGCCGCTGAGACCCATAATGCCGTATATCGACCCCTGAGGAATGTCGAAAGATACGCCTTCAAGCGCCCTGACATCACCGCTGCGCGCGGGGTAAACCTTTGACAGGTTTCTTATCTGAATCATATGTTCCTCTTAAAAAAACAAATAACAGACACGGCAGAATACCGCGCCATCCGTAGTGTTTAACGCGACTAATGAAATAGCAACAAAATTATATTAAAATGAGATCGCTTCGGGCATAAAGCCCTCGCGAAGACATAACGAAATTAAGTCTCTGCGAGGAATAAAGTGACGAAGCAGTCTCGCCTTTCAATAATTTGGCATTATTTACGTTAAGCACTTAAAACCCATTTAATCTATGATTTTTATATATTATTCTTTCCCGAAAAGTCAACAATAAAAAATCTACATCTGCGCAGAAAAACTTATAGCCCCGAAACTCTGATATCTGCTCCCCTGCCCTTCAAACTCGCGGGAGCGCATAACCTGAGTATACCCGAATCTGTATTTTTTCCACGACATAACAGCACCGAACTGCACATCCATAACAAAAGGCTTTTTGTCGGCGCTTACGCTGTCGCAAAAGGTGTTGCCGTCTATGAATATGTTGCGAGCAACTGCTCTGCCGTCCAGTCCAGTGAACACATACCAGCGGAACCTGTCCTCCGGCACAAAAAAACCGGAACCCGGCATGCTTGGCTGAATTCTCGGCGGTCCGTAATCAAGATCGGGCTGCTGCCCGTAGCGCACCATAAAACCGGTGTTAGCGTATGTAAATATATTACCGGCAGCGCCTCCGATATGCGGAGTGAAATCAACAGGCATCCCGAAAACGCTCTTTTCCGCCAGTTTCCGCCAGCTTCTCTGATACATCAGAATAAACCCCGGTTCGTTCTTAAGCTGGTTGTGCCAGCCTTTG
This sequence comes from Seleniivibrio sp., assembly GCF_021209385.1. Taxonomy (GTDB): domain Bacteria; phylum Chrysiogenota; class Deferribacteres; order Deferribacterales; family Geovibrionaceae; genus Seleniivibrio. The sequence continues at coordinate 189,868 of NZ_JAJOIL010000028.1, forward strand.
GGATCGTCGGAACCTATTATCTTATGAACGGTCTTCTGTGTTTCTTCCGCCAGCGACGCGGGACCCACTATCCCCGCCGTCAGCTCAAGCTGATCAAGCCGCCTCCCGTCCTCGGCAATAAGCCCCACGGAGCCGTAAAGCCATCCGGCATAAGGTCTGTCCCCTTCCGGCGGGTTTTCCTGTGTTATGCTTGTGGGAGTATACATGCTCTGACCGAACGAATAGGTTGTTCGAACCGTATATTCTTCGGGAAAAAGAGGAAAAAACTTAGCCGCCTGTCTGGCGAGGCTGTTGCCGCCGTTTGGCGCACTGAGCCACGAAGCCCTTATCCCGTTCGTATAGTACCTGTCGCTGTGAAATATATCATTCTCCGCCACAAGGCTGAAAGTGCCGTTGTCCTCTGCAAAGGCGATGACGGACACAGAAAAAACTGTGAAAAAGACTAAAAATTTTATCAAAAAAAAGCTCCCGAAATCATATCGGGAGCATGTTAACATTTTATACCTGAATCTTCCAGACTATTTAGCGGGGCATCCTTCAAGCCCTTTCAGCTCTGTTTCGGTCGCCTCAAATGTAAATTCTTTGGCACCGTCGGTAGCTTTACCGAAGTTATCCACAGCATACTTAGACAGCACTGCGGCTGTTTTTGAAAGGTCTTTTTCATGAGTGAATATCTTGCCCTGCCAAACAGGCGCCTTATCCGTATTGCCAGCCGCGAACAGCTTTATGTTCAGGTAGCTCATATCCCTGTCCTCTTCGGACACAGACCTGCCCACCGCAGTTCCGAGAGACAGCCCGGGGGCTATTCCGCCGGAGAAAAATCCTATCCCGCCGCCGATGCTTACACGAGGTTCAGCAGAAGCCTTGCCGAGAACAACGCCGTACACTGGGGAAATAATGTATGCAGGATTCTTTGCGTCCCTCTTCCAGCCGATACAGTTGAGCTGGGCTTCCAGAACGCCGACGTATTTTATCATCTCCAGATCGGTTTTTGATTCTGATGAAAGAGCGAAATCGTAGGTCTTATTTTTGAAATTATTTTGTCCGCCATAGCCTGTAACGTTCACGTCATACTTTGACGCACACCCGAACAGAGCGAACATTCCGATTATGACTGCTATCGTTTTAAACATATGGTTCTCCTTAGCTAATAATCTAGTAAAAGAACCACGCTTAACAAGACCAATTTAGTTTTATTCAATTCCAAGAAGCTGTTCAGCCTCCGCAAGAGAGGGCATCCCCCCCTGCGCTCCCGCCTTTGTCGTGGATATGGCGGCGGCAGCGTTTGCAAATCTTACTGCGTCAATAATAGGAAGTCCTCTGCCAAGTCCGAAGGCAAGCCCTGCATTGAACGTGTCTCCGGCGGCAGTGGTGTCAACTGCGGCAACAACGAATCCCTCAACATGGGTAAGAGTGCCGTCTGCAAAGACATATGCGCCCCTGCCCCCCGCTTTCAGCACCGCAGTTTTGACACCCATCTCTATAAGTCTCTGTCCGGCGGCGGCGAATCCCGCCTCGTCCGCCGGTTTGACTCCGGTAAGTATCTCCGCCTCTGTTTCATTAGGCGTTATGATGTCTACATATTTAAGAATTTCCGCACCCAGAGGCAGAGCAGGTGCAGGGTCAAGGATGACCGTCACACCGGCTTCGGAAGCGGTTTTTGCTGCCTGAACAACAGCATCCGCAGGCACCTCAAGCTGAAGAAGAAGAAATTCTGAAGATTCAATTATCTCGCGGTTTTTCAGTATATAGTTCTTATCAACCACGGCGTTAGCGCCCGGAACGATAATGATATTATTCTCACCCTTTCCGTCAACGGTTATAACGGCTATTCCTGTAGAGGTGGCAACTCTGCCTACTCCGTCGGTATTGACCCCAAGCCTGCGAAAATACGCCATGTAATCATCGCCGTATATGTCGTTTCCCGTCAGCCCCACCATGGCAACGTCCGCACCGAGTTTTGCCAGTGCGACAGCCTGATTAGCCCCCTTACCGCCTGTAAAAGTGCTGAATGATTCACCATACATTGTTTCACCGGGCTTCGGAAATCTTGGTGCTTTCGTAACAAGGTCAGTATTAATGCTTCCCGCCACACAGAATCTGCTCATGCCTCTTCCTCCCCGGCAAGGTTTCTTACGCTGGCGCGCTCCACAACCTCACCGCCGATGACGGTCTTTTCATATGGCATGGAACTGCCCTCTTTTATCCTCTGCACAAGTATGCGCACCGCCTTTGTACTGATGCTCTTTTTGGAAACGTCAACAGTTGTCAGCGGCGGTTCCGCCATCGCACTCATGGGCAGGTTGTCGTATCCCGCAACGGAGATATCATTCGGAATGGCAAGCCCCGCCTCTTTCAGTGCGCGCATACACCCGAGAGCAATGATATCGTTAACGCATAAGAGCGCTGTCGGCATCTCTTTCTGTTTTGCCAGAAGCCTGCGCATATCCTCATAAGCGCCTTCATAGGTGGATTCCACCGTGAAGACGAAATCTTTGCGGAATTTATGCCCGAAGTGCTTCATGGAATTTTCAAAAGCCTCAAGACGCTGTTGAAAATTTATGGTTCCTATCCGTCCGGTGACTATACCTATCTCGCTGTGTCCCATGCGCGTCAGGTATGACATCATATTATAAACAGAGGAAGCGTTGTTCATATCCACGAAATCATATGGCATGAAAGGGCATAAAATATCTATGAATACCAGTGGAATATGTATCTTCAAAAAATGTTCGACATCCGCCTCGTCAAGCTCGGTACCCAGAACCAAGGCACCACTGGCGAATGAATTATTCACATAATCAGTTATCTCAGCAGGATCAAACCTGTCGAAAACAGCGACCTCCAGAGAATATCCTTTTTTGGACGCTTCCATCTGCGCACCATTGATATAGTCCGCTACGAAAGCCTGATGATTATTATTAAGTATCTGCCCGTGCTTGACAATATTCACAAACAAAATTGTTCTGTGCCGTCTGTTCAGCCCGCTGTCAGTAGTTCCTTTATACCCGTGTTCACGCGCAATCCGAAGCACGCGCTCCCGCGCGGCGGGTCCTACTCCGGTTTTGCCGTTCAGCACCAGAGAAACTGTACTGACAGACACGTCCGCCATTTTAGCTATTTCAGTTATTGTTATGTTCTTTTTCATATATGTTACTAAAATTTCAGCATGAACCAATGTTGCTATAGATTTTACAAATACATACTATAAAGCCGCATTATGTCCGTTGCCTTATATTTTTTATTATAGCATATTTTATCAGACAGCAACTAAAATTTTAGTAAAAAGTGCTAATATTTTTACTTGATATCTTACAGCGCTCTGGTATTCTTAATGTTATAGAGGGTGACATGAAAAAGGGACAACTGCTCAACAGCCGTATCTCGGCGGTTATTTCCGAGATGGGGCACACCGACACTATAGTTATAGCCGATGCCGGACTTCCCATACCCGACAGTGCAGAACGCATTGACATTGCACTTTGTGCTGGGGCACCCGATTTCATAACGGTTCTGAAAACCGTCCTTTCGGAATTGCAGGTGGAGGAATTCACAATTGCTTCCGAGATATCCGAAAAGAATCCGGTGACAAAGGATGCGATAGTCTTCCTGCTGAAAGACGCGAAAATGAACACCGTTTCCCACGAAAAATTCAAGGAACTCACTAAAAACGCAAAGGCAGTTATCCGTACAGGCGAATGTACTCCATACGCGAATGTGATACTTCATTCGGGGGTGGTGTTCTGATGTCCGGTTCACCTGTTCTGCAAATGAAAAATATCTGTAAATCATTCCCCGGCGTAAAGGCGCTTAACGACGTCTCGCTGAACATATATGCCGGCGAGGCAATGGCACTTCTTGGCGAGAACGGGGCAGGAAAATCAACCCTCATGAAGATACTCAGCGGGGTTTATACGAAAGATTCAGGCGAAATGATATTCAAAGGAAAAACCCACTCGCCGAAAGACCCTAAAGATGCCATGAACAAAGGGATAGCCATTATCCATCAGGAGCTTAATCTTATCCCAGAACTGACAGTGGCGGAGAATATCTTCATCGGTCGGGAGCCTGTTAACATACTGCGCAAAGTAAAATATTCCGAAATGAATGCCGAAGCTAAAAAATATCTCGAACAGCTCGGAGAAAAAACTCTGCCTACTGCGAAAGTATCCTCGCTCAGCGTAGGTCAGGCGCAGATGGTGGAAATAGCGAAGGCGCTCTCTATGAACGCGGAAGTGATAATCATGGACGAACCGACTGACGCGCTCACCGATGTTGAAACGGAAAATCTTTACAAAGTAATCCGAAACCTGAAAGCCGAGGGCAAAGCACTGATATACATCTCCCATAAACTCTCCGAAGTGTTTGACGTATGCGACAGGGCAACCATCCTCAGAGACGGTACATTTGTTGATGAAAAGCCCGTATCGGAACTCGACGAAGAAAAAATAATACAGCTCATGGTGGGGCGCCCCATCAGCGACAGATACCCCAGATGCCACTGCGAGGTCGGCGATATCGTTTTCACTGCGGAAGGTCTGACCAACAGCCGCATAACTGACGTATCGTTCAGCATCAGAAGCGGTGAAGTAGTTGGCATTGCAGGACTTATGGGTTCCGGCAGAAGCGAGGTCGCAAAATCCATATTCGGCGAAATGCACCTAAAAAAAGGCAAAATAACCCTCATGGGCAAAGAGCTACGCATAAACCACCCTTCCGAAGCCATAAAAAACGGCATTTCATACGTTTCAGAGGACAGGAAACAGCTGGGACTTATCATAGGCATGACAATTAAAGAGAACATAACCCTTCCTGCGCTGAAAAAATTTCAGACTGCCCTTTCAAAGATATCTTTCGGGAAAGAGGAAGAGGTTTCCAAAGAATATATTGATATGATGTCCATCAAGACCACCGGACCGTCCCAGAGGGTTGTCGATCTCAGCGGCGGGAACCAGCAGAAGGTAGCTATCGCAAAGGGACTGGTCACGGCACCGAAGGTTCTTATTCTTGACGAACCCACCCGCGGTGTGGACGTCGGCGCGAAAAAAGAGATTTATGAGCAGATAAATATCCTGAAATCAAAAGGAATGTCCATCATCCTCATCTCCTCCGAAATGCCTGAAGTAATAGGCATGAGCGACAGGATACTTGTTATGAGTGCCGGACGTATCGCAGGGGAGGTATCCGGTGCGGATGCAACTCAGGAAAACATCATGAAACTTGCCATAAGCAATATAAAAAACGCCGTATAGTTTCGGAGAATTTATGAAAATAGACATCAAAGACGTGCTGAAAAGGTTCAGACCGCTGTTGGGACTTATCATCCTTTCGGTGATAGTGTCACTCATCAGTCCCGACTTTCTCACCGTGGGCAACATACTGAACGTCATGCGCCAGACATCCATAAACGCTGTCATAGCGGCGGGCATGACCTTTGTTATTCTGACAGGAGGCATCGACCTTTCTGTCGGTTCCATTCTGGCTCTGTGCGGAGCCATTGCCGCAACGATGATATCAACAGGATTCGGCGTGGCGGCGACAGTCTTTGCAACACTGGCACTGGGCATACTTCTCGGTGTCCTTGCAGGCATAGCTATTACCAAAGGTAAAATCCAGCCGTTCATAGCAACTCTGGTTGCCATGACGCTTCTGCGCGGCGCTACGCTTGTACATACCGACGGCAAGCCGATTTCCACAGGTTATGACGCGGCGGCGGATGCCTTCGCATGGTTCGGAACAGGTTACGTTTTTGGAATCCCAGTTCCCGTAATTCTCATGATACTCGTCTTCATCATTTCACATTATATACTTAAACACACCCGCTTCGGGCGCTACGTTTACGCCATCGGCGGCAACGAGGAAGCTTCAAGACTTTCCGGCGTTCGTGTGGACAGGATAAAGATAGCCGTTTACGGAATATGCGGTCTCGTTTCCGCACTGGCGGGCATAATACTCACATCAAGGCTTTCATCCGCACAGCCAACCGCAGGCGCAGGATATGAACTTGACGCCATTGCCGCAGTTGTTCTCGGCGGAACAAGCCTAGCGGGCGGTGTCGGAACCATCTTCGGAACTTTCACCGGTGCGCTCATCATAGGAATTCTGAACAATGCGCTCAACCTTCTTAACGTTTCATCCTATTATCAGATGATAGCAAAGGGTGCGGTGATTCTTATCGCCGTTCTTATGGATAGAAAGAAGTAAGAAGATCGCTTCGTCGCCTGTGCTCCTCGCGAAGACGTCTCTGCGAGGAGGCTTTCTAAGTCGACGCGGCAGTCTCATTTAAGGAGTGAAGTATGAAAAAGTTATTCGCTATTTTCGCAGCCATTATGATCATCCCATCCATGATGGCATTTGCGGCACAAAAGACGGTTGGTCTGGTGGTTTCCACACTGAACAACCCGTTCTTCGTCACACTTAAGGACGGAGCAGTCGGCGAAGCAAAAAAAGCAGGTATCAAGCTGATAGTTCTCGATTCCCAGAACGACCCCGCTAAAGAGATCGCAAACGTTGAAGATCTTTTGTCTAAAGGCGTTGCGGCTATCCTCATCAACCCAACTGACTCAGACGCAGTGGGCAACGCCATCAAAATGGCAAACAGAGCCAAGATCCCCGTCATCACACTTGACAGAGGCGCAAATGCAGGAACAGTTGTTTCTCACATCGCCTCAGACAACGTTGCAGGCGGCAAGATGGCAGGTCAGTACATAGCTGAAAAACTCGGCAAGAAAGGCAGCGTGGTAGAGCTTGAAGGCATACCCGGAACATCCGCAGCAAGAGACCGCGGCAAAGGCTTTAACGATGCGCTTAAAGGCACAGCAGTGAAAGTTGTTGCACGTCAGGCGGCAGATTTCGACAGAACAAAAGGTCTGAACGTAATGGAAAACATTCTTCAGTCACAACCCAAAATAGATGCGGTTTTCGCACATAACGACGAAATGGCGCTGGGCGCAATGCGCGCTATCTCAGCCGCTAAAAAGAATATAATGGTAGTCGGTTTCGATGCGACAGACGACGCTGTTAAAGCTGTCAAAGACGGCAAGATGGCAGCTACAGTTGCACAGCAGCCCGCATTCATCGGCGCAAAAGGCGTTGAAACTGCAAAGGCAGTTCTTGAAGGCAAAAAGGTTCAGGCATACGTCCCTGTGGGTCTGAAATTAATCGTAAAATAGTTAGGTATTGCAAACACCAAACTGAAAAAGGCGGTCAATCGACCGCCTTTTTTTATAAAAGGACAAAAGGAGGAATGATGAGGCTAAATTATTTAATTTTCCTGTTCCATTTCATATTTGTTTTATGACATTTATCGCAGAAATCAGTAAAATCCTCATGAACGTTGTGGCACTTTACACAGCTCATATTGCCGAAATGCGATTTATGAGGGTTTCTTTTCTTATCTGCAGTTTTCTTCGCCAGATCTTCATATTCACCATGACAGCCTTTGCACTTCTTCGCCATCTCATCCACGTCATCGGGTCCGAAAGTATCGTGGCAGTCAAGGCAGTAAACTCCTGATTTTTTGTGCGAGTTCGCCAAATACGGCGAATCGTTCCATGTTGCAAATTTATCTGCGAGATCCTTCATCTCTTCTTTTGAAAAGGTTATCCCGTTCTTATGAGACACGGACACATTGCCGTCCTTATCCGCCGCATGGCAGGAGAGACAGGTTTCTGCAGAACTGCCGAGAGAATCCGTATGCTTTAAATGTATTTTCTGCCCTAAACTTCCTGCTTTCGACTCGGAATCATGGCAGTCAAAACATTTGGAAAATGAATCGGCTTGGGCATGACCTTTTTTCAGCACCTCCACCGTATTTTTGTGGCAGTCTGCGCAATTGAACTGCATATCATCGGCATAGACCGCAGCAGCAGCCAGAAGAATGATAATTATGTATATTATATTTTTCATTATTTCCTCTTTAATAAAAAGGCGGCCGCAAAATACGGCCGCCGCAGATTGTCTTAGAACGCGTATACGAATTTGAACCAGAATCTATCCGTTTCCGGTTTGTTCTCAACGTTGAACTCGTGATGATACTTCAGATTAAAAGACATATTTTTGTAGTCGTATTTAACTTCGGGACCGAGAGCCATAGCCTGACCTTTGTTACCGTCCAGATATTTTTCCCCATCCAGTTCATCATCGGTCACCTGTTTGTAATAATAACCGTTGACACCCACAGCATATGGTCCTGCATGGTATCCGGTAAAGGCATCAAAGTGGAATTCCTGTCCGGACTGATAGTCTGTGTCCTTGTTTTCAGTGTTTATGTCGTACATAAACTTGCTTGACACCTCAAATCCGCCGTCACTGAGATAGGTGAAAGCAAATACAGGTTCAAAAGTAAAATAATTTCTGCCCAAATTGACCATGTCATCCTCGTCATAGTCGCCGACAGGGACAAAAAGCTCAGGACCAAAGGCAAAATGCCAGTTTTTAAAGTGCCATGAGTCGAACAAGCCTATTTCAACATCACCCATGCCTGTTTTGTCCTGTTCACCCGCAGCAGTTTTAACATTCATGTGCACGAAAGGAACAATCATTTGTCCCCCAAGATTGCCGCCGAGAAACTGCTTCTTACTTACATAAACAAACCTGAGTATTTCGGCAAAACCCTTCAGCTCAAAATCCGGAACAACACTGTCGCCATCAGAGTTATTGAACCTGTCGGATGACATATACTCAAGATAGTTGAGCAAATACACCCCGGGAGGCGGCAAAGTTCCGCCCATTGTTCCTTCCGGTCCGTTAGCGGATGCCTGCCCGCCCCCTTCCGTTGCAAAAGAATATCCTCCACACAGAAAGAGAAACAACATTATCAGCATACATTTTATATTTTTATTTTTTCCCATGTCGTCACCTATTTATGTGCCTGCATAGCAGCATCAGCACCGGCAACACGACCTGAATAGGCTGCGAAGCCGAATGCCGAACCTGATGCAAACAGAGTGTAGGTGTCGCCGTAGAGACCGCCAACGTCACAGCCTACAACATAAAGACCCTTTATCTCTTTGTCGTTGGCATCGAGAGCGCGCATTTTGCTGTCAACCTTGATACCGCCGAGAGAAACATATGCCTGAGGAACTATTTTGATCGCATAGAATTTCCCTTTTTTAACAGGCATGATCCACTTGGGATCGGTGTAAAACTCTTTGTCGAGATTGTATTCTTTATATGAATTGTAGTTTTTGATTGTTTCAGCGAGAACTTTGGGATCAACCTTAATTTTTGCCGCAAGTTCAGCAATGCTGTCCGCCATAACGGCATTGGGGTTGCCTGCTTTTTCGGAATCCTCAAACTCTTTTTGCAGGTTGGTCATTTTTGTTCCGATGGGGATGATAACTCCGATACCGGCTTCAATACCGTCCTTCTCTGCATATTTGTCAAAAGTCTCCTGATCGAATATCTGCCACGCGAAGCTGTCGGGCGCATGCTCGACTGCGTTGCCTGTTGAAACAAAGCTGAACACTATTGACTCGTCAACAAATCTTTTGCCGTACTTGTTTACCCAGAGAGAGGGCTGCCATGTCATTGTGAACAGGTTGCCGAAAGGGATTACACCGGGACCTGCTGTTGCCTGGTGAGTCATAAGTCCCCAGCCTTCAGCAGCACCGCCGACTTCCATAGCCATGTTTATACCATCTCCGTTCTTTTGAAGAGGCAGGTCTGCCACAACTTTTTTACTGTCGAATCTGGTGTACTTGTCAATCATCTCCTTGTTGTTAGGGAACCCGCCTGTGGCAATGATTACAGAGCCGGAATTGATGATCACTTTATTGCCTTTGGCATCCACACCCTCAACACCTTTAACAACACCGTTGTTGTATATAAGTTTTTTTGCAGGTGTTTCGTACATTATCTTCACGCCTTTCTCTTCACAGACGTCGAGAAGACGGTTCACAAGAGCTGCACCGTGGTGGAATGTTTTATAATCCATAACAAGGTGCCACACAGGTGAATCAGCATAAGACATTTTAACCGCGTCAAATCTTACGCCGTTCTTTTCGAGCCACTCAATGTTTTTGTCGGACTCGTCAACAAACTGCCGAAGAAGAGCAGCGTCTGTTCTCCAGTGACCATACTCCATGATCTGTTTGTAAAAAGCCTGCTTTGAAATGTCCTGACCGTCGTCTCTAAGCTGTTTCGTGCCGATTGCAAAAAGCCCCTCGGCATAGTTTGTACTGCCGCCGGCTATTGGCATTTTTTCCAGAACAATAACTTTTGCACCGTTTTCAGCTGCAGAAACAGCCGCGGAAAGACCGGAACCGCCGGCACCGATAACAACAACGTCGGTGCTGTAAACCCTGTCCTTTGCATGAGAAAAAACAGGAAGAAGAGCAAGAATGGTTGTAACCAACCCTAGAAGAACATTCTGAATTGTCCGTTTCATAGATACCTCCTATGTAAAAACACAGGATAAGCATATAATAAGAAAGGAATTTTATTAATCGGCACTCATACCGGATGTGTATGAAAAGTTTTGCTGTAAAAAATAAGTAATATTACCGGATTTTTGTATGTAACGATACAACCACGGAAAAACCTTTACCGTCGGTATTCAGGAACTCCGCAGTTGCGCCTATTATAGAAGACCTGTATTTAATTATCCGCATTCCGTATCCGGAATCGGTTCCGCGGCTTGGGTCGAAACCGCACCCGTCGTCAGAAATGGTCATTATCAGCATGCCTTTTTTCTTACTGAAAATAATCGAAACGGATCTGCACCCGCTGTGCTTCACAGCATTATTAACCGCCTCCTGTGCGATAAGATAAAGATGCGTTGCAATATTCCCTTTAGGCAGGTGTACTCTTCCGTCATATCCAAAAGTGCAGTTTATTGAATATACAGAGCTTATCCTCGCAGACATGCACGTCAGAGCATCACCCAGATCGCTTATATCGCCCAGAACAGGGCAAAGCCCGTCAAGAATATTACGCATGAGCTTTTGTGTGTCGGCAGTGTACCTGACAATTTTTTTCACAATCCCGTATTCTTTCTCCCTTTCACTGTCCATTATCTCCAGCAGACTGGAAGACATCATTGATATAGCTGTCAGCATCTGCCCCAAACCGTCGTGAAGATCATGCCCGATACTGCGTCTCTCATTATTAGTCATCTCAAGTATCTGTTTTTCAAGGAGTTTTCTTTCGGTGATATCGCTCAATACCATAACAAGTGCATTTAACTCATTTTTATCGTTAAATACCGGATTAACATGAATTATTAGAGTTTTATCCACCATCACCACCTCTGCCGTCTGTTTGCGTTTTGTCGCCACCGACTTCGGCAGGCTGCAAACATCACAAACAGCAGGCGATCCCGGACAAAAATCTGAACACCTCTTTCCCTTCATTCTTCCCAAAGGTATTTCCATAACCTCGGATATCACTTTGTTTGCCCAGATAACTCTCATTGACGTGTCAAAATAGATAACTCCGTCGGACATGACATCCAGAATAACGCGCTTTTCATTCTCTGACTGCATCAGAGCCTTGTTCGCATGCACCGTATCCGAAATATCAAGGACAAAACCCACTCCACCGGAAAAGTTGCCGTTGTCGTCGTAGACAGCCCTTGCGCTGTGCAGTACGTCTATGATCTCCCCTGATTTTTTCAGAAGCCGCCACCTGCGCTTACTCGTATAACCTGATTGCTTGAATCTTTCAAAACACTTAAGGTGACCTTCCACCTCATCGTTATCTGCCAGAAAATCCATGAAGTTTTTGCCTGTGAATTCCTCCGCCGTATACCCCATTACCATCTCAAAACCTTTGCTGAGTTTGGTGATATATGCTTCCTTGTCTATCGTGAGTTCAAACACAGGCACATCGTCCAGAGCAAGCATCTTCCTCTGCTCTTTCCCATGCAGTTCGTTATAGGCGTTTTTTATCAGGAGAAGCTCTTCCTGAAGCTTATTTATTGTGTCAGCTTTATTCATATAACCTTATCTGAATGTATCCATTTAATAGCAAATTTTGTCAGCTCCGCCGCACTCTCCAGCCCTATCTTATGTTTGATATTCTCCCTTACCGAATCTATGGTCTTGATGCTCAGATTCAGCTTTGAAGCCATATCTTTTGACGTAATACCCTCGCCGATATACTGAAAAACCTGAAATTCCCTGTCGGAAAGGTTCTCTACAGAATCGGCATCGCTTTTTTCCTTAGGATTCATAGCTCTCAGGACAACATGCTGTGTCATCTTCGGACTTAGGTATATTTTGCCCTTCATTATAAGCCGCATAGCATCAATAATAGCCGACGGGCTTTCACTCTTCATAATATATCCTGATGCTCCGGCTCTTATGCAGCGCTCTGCGAAAACAAGTTCGTCATGCATGGTCAGAACAAGAACCCGCACGTCGTCATAGCGAGCCTTAAGACATTTTATGAAATCCAGACCGTTTGAATTCTCAAGGGTAAGATCGACTATGATGATATCAGGTTTAAGACTGAACAGTTTGCTCATGGCGGAAGGACCATCAGATGCCGTTCCGCATACTTCCATATCCGGCTCTTTATTGATCAGGATAGTAAGACCTTCAAGTAAAACAGCGTGATCATCAAGAAGAAAAATTAAAACTTTATCGCTCTCAGACATAGTGTTCCCCCATATGGGAGTTTACCAGTTATGCGGCACCTATTTCAATATTCTATAAATCCGGGAAGATTTGAGGCATAAGGAAAAAACTATAAATATCGCTTATTTAATAAAAAATTCACACGTATCGGGAGTGTTATCGATAAAAAAACAGTAAAACTACCTAAGAACTACTTCCCGGAGATATCCTTAATAACCTTATCAAGCTCCGCATCCGTAATGCGCACTGGCGGCATGACAGCAAGCTTATTTATGCTTCTGGGGTTTTTTATCCACTCCTTAAGCCTCTTTTCAGTCCAGTGCTTTCCGCCGACAGGCAGCACAGACGAAACAAAATATTCAGTGAGCAGACCGGAAAGATTAGCTGCCTCATTACCTGTGCCTTTTCCGCCGCCTATTCTGGTTATCATGCGGTGACACCCGCCGCAATGCTTCTCAAAAGCCCCCTTTTTGGAAGGTGTGATATAGGCAACATAAGGTTCGCTCACCTTTTTCGGCTGTTTCGATGCGGCGTTCAGCAGATAGAGAATGACAACACGTCTCTCGCCATCGGTGAAGTGGAAATCAGGCATATATTCGTTGACGTTCTTAATTTTGCCGTCCAGATATTCGCCTGTGTATTTCATGGCGGATGCGTTCAGATCGGCGGCGGCGGTTCCGCCATCCGCCCCTATGTTATGGCATCTGCGGCAGGCGGAATCAGAAACTATCTTTTCACCTGCGGCGACAGCCTTTTTATCAGTATAAAATGCAGAATATTTGGCAGTCAGAAGCCCCGCATGGGCAACGTTCTCTCTGGATGAGCGCATTTCGCCCCTGTGACAAGCCGAACAGGTGCCTACCTCCGAATAGTGCGGCTTATGGCACTTCGTACAGGCAAAGACCTCGGCGGCAGCCAATAAAAAAATCAGTAATAGAAAGGTACGAGTTCCCAATTCGCCCCCCTGAAATATACGGCGATAATCGTGAGCGCCACTATGAACAGCGTGAGCAGAAGAACAGAAAGCCAGATACGTCGGTCATTTCCAGAAAACCAAACCGCGCGGTCAGCATGCACACGGCTGAACAACGGCAGGAAATAGCAAAGCACAAAAACAACAGCCACCGCATTGAACAGCGATGCGCGCCAGCTCACTACCTCCTGAATCCAAAGCAGAAACCATGCACTTTTCGCAGGATTTGGCGGAGTGGCGGCATCCGCCGGAAGCTCCAGCGGGCTTTTGAATATCAGAGACAGCACGATTGCCGCAATAACCGCAGCAAAAGAAACCACAAGCGAAAAACTTACCAGCTGTTCGCGGGATTTGACCTTCTCCGGTTCCAGCATGGGCAAAAGTCCGCCGTCGCGTCTTATATTATATAGATGTGCCGACAGCAGAATCAGAGTCAGTATCGGCAGAAAAACGATATGCAGTGCAAAAAAGCGCAGAAGCGTCAGCCGACCGCCGACATCGTCGGGCATCAGCAGATTTTTCAGAAAACCGCCAGCAGGCAGTGTGTTCATAAGTTCCATTCCTGTCTTTGTCGCCCAGAAAGAGAGCTGATCCATGGGCATGAGGTAACCTGTATATGCCTCAAAAATTATGAGACCGAAGATGATATAACCAAGCTTCCAGTTTTTCTTTCTGGCAGAGTAAACGCCAGTGAAGACAGTCCTTAAAAGGTGCAGAACCGCAAAAACCAGAAGCATATGAGAACACATGCGGTGCAGGAAACGGATGAACGCGCCGCCAGCCACATGCTCTTCCAGAAATATTACGGAGCCGTAAGCCGCTGTGGTTTCAGGTGAATAATAGAAAAGCAGCAACACGCCCGTAAGCCCCAGCAGAACGAACAGCGCGGCGGAGATGATGCCGAGATATCCAGTTTTGCGGAAAAGCAGGGTGTCCTTATTAAATGTCACAGGAAAAAGGTGGGCAAAAAAACGGCTTATCATACCGCGCTCCTGCGGTAGACCGTTACCTTGCCGTCCTTCTCATCGGTGGCAAAAACCGTCAGCTTTTTCACGGCGGGTCCTTTTATCACTTCGCCATCCAGAGAGAATACACTTCCGTGGCAGGGACATGCGAATCTGTCGCCGTCCAGCGCAACGGTGCAACCAAGATGGGTGCATGTCAGCGACATAGCGGTTATATCGCCGTTAAGTTTCATGACAGCGGTCTGTTTGTCGGAAAATATCAACGCTCCGCCCTCCGGCACGTCAGCGCTCGCCACGGTCAGCACCACGTTTGTGCCAGCCGTCCGCGGAGTAAGAAATCTGTACAGACCGAAAAGCCCCGCCGCGCCTCCTATGAAAATGGACAGCCTTCTGAGAAATCCGCGTCTGTTCATACCTTCCGATAACCCCATCAAATACCTCTGAATTATTGAATATGGCAGTATAATGAAAATAGGATCGGGGGTCAAGAAGACCCCCGCGCTGATAAAACCTACTGGATATAGTCCGTAAACTTCTGGGTATAAACCCCTGCGTGAACTATCAGAAAACGCAGAAAATATCCGCCCAGAAGTACCAAAGCCTCGAAAAATATGAGTTTGCCGCCTGAAACATGCATCCTGCCGCTCTCGCCCAGTCCGAAGACAACCGCGGGAACAAGCAGACCGAGGAAAACAAGCACAGCCCAGAACTCAACGGCAAATTTACCGCTCAAAAGGCTCTTAGCCGAATACTGCATCTCCGGCACACCCTGCATAGCAATGAGGAACATACCGAACAGAAGCAGAATCTCAAGCACTATCAGATAGAAGTGGGTTGTCTCTATCTTGTGCATACTGTCTTCCGTTTTAAACGCAAGCTCCCGCACTATCATAGCTCCGGAGATACCCGTCGAGGTAGCGGAGATGATGAACAGGATAGGCAGGGACGTTTGATGCCAGAAGGGGATAGCCCTGAGAACACCAAGCAGAACCGCCGTATAGCCTGCCGTGCAGATACCTGTGAGAATAAGCATCCATTTTATCCATTTGCTGCTTCCCATATTATCAAGCAGTCTCGGCAGCCAGCCGCCCATAAAGCGGAAGAACCTTGCCAGACCGAGGTTGTATATGGCATACAGCATCGAAAAAATCGTAAAAAGAGTCAGAATTCCCGTACCCCATGAAATAGCGGAGGTAGGGTTTACGAACAGAAGGATGAGCAGCCAAGGCTTCCACATACCCTGTCCAAGGTCAATATACAGAAAGAAGATACCTATCATCACCAGCGGCATACCGATCACGCTTGCCGATTTGATGAACGAAATATATTTCTCCCTATCGTACATATCCGCCAATACAGCCGCAACTATCGAACCCGCGCCGACACCGGCGAGGAAAAGATAAACGGCGATATACCATTCAAATGCTTCCTGAAAAACCATACCGCCCTCCTACTTCTGTATATAATAGATATTCGGCTCTGTACCGAGATCCTGACGCAGTTTCCATACCTTATAATGTTTCTCTGCGGCATCACTCAGCAGAACGGATATTTCGCTTTTGGGATCGTTTACGTCCCCGAAGACCCTGACATTGCCGGGACATGTTGTCACACATGCGGGAGCAAGTCCTTCCGCAATCCTCGGTAGGCAGAACGTACATTTTTCCGCCACGCCAAGCTCGTGGTTGAAGAATCTTGCGTCGTAAGGACATGACACTATGCAGTATTTACATCCGACGCATATCTTCTGATTGATGGAGACGATGCCGTCTTCCCTTTTGTGGCTTGCCTTTGTGGGGCATACGGTGACACAGGGTGCATCGTCGCAGTGGTTGCACTGGTGGGGAAGAAAGTGCATCTGCAGTTTCCGCGTATGGTCGGGGCTTCTGCCCGTGTCGATGTGCGTGCGGAAATCTTCGTCCGGCACATGCCATTCCGCCTTGCACGCCACCATACATGCTTTACAGTCGACGCATCGGTCAACAATATATGCCATTGCGTATTTCTTTTTCATCTTCGCCTCCCCCTTACGCCTTCACGACTTTGACAAAGCCGTTGTGGAAACCGGCAGAACCGCTGATTGGGTCTGTCTCATCCGACGTGAAATCGGAATCACGCGCGCCCACACCTGATATTCTCGTCAGCATCTTGCTGACGGAACCGAAACCGTGGGGGATGAAGATGGCGTCCTTATGGATGTTGTCGACGACTTTGGCTATGCACGCATGGCTCTTTTTGTCGCCTTTGACTATGCAGACGTCGTCGCCGTTCTTTATGCCCAGATTTTTCGCGCGCTCGCTGTTTATCCAAAGCTCCACCTGCGAGTGGTGCAGGGCGAGCAGCCATGCGTTATTCTGGGTTCTGGCGTGGGTATGGAAGCTGAGACGGCCGAACAGCAGCCTGAACTCGTCGCCTCTGGGCATGGGCGGCGCCTCATAAGAGGGCATAGCTTCATATCCCAGATCGTCCATCATGCTGCTGAAAAGCTCCGCCTTACCCGAAGGAGTATGGAACTCCGGCTCGGCTCCGGACGCTATCGGGAAGGGGTCGCCCTCTGCGCCCACAAGACATCCGTGCTTCTTCATGTTCTCCTCGGTGAGACCGATGGATTCCAGAAATTCTTTATTGTACTCGCGCACATCCATGAAATGATTTTCGTAGCCCATCGCCTTTGAAAGCCGAGCCGCGATCTCCCATCCGCCAAGGGTATCGTGCAGAGGCGGAACAGCGGGTTCGCGGTATTGGATGTATCCGCTCTTTCTGGATGTGATGATTATCGGGTCGTACCTTTCCAGATATGTGGATTCCGGCAGGATAACGTCTGAATACCACGCGGTATCCGTCATATATATCTCGCAGGTAACGATAAGCTCGCTCGCCTTTATCGCCTTTTCCACGGTATCGGCACTTCCCTGATTATGAAACGGGTTGCAGCCGTAAACGAACATTCCTTTGAGTGGATGCTTCTGCTGCGCTATCGCCTGCATCATCTTGTTGGCAAGACCAAGGTCGGTGGAAGCTATGGGAAACTCTGTTCCAGCGCCGTCAGCTCTCTCTGTGTCCACCTTCTCAAGATCGTGAACCATATGGGGAGTGTCGAGTTTAAGAGGTACTGGCTTGTATATACCGCCCGGCTGTTCCCAGTTGCCCATCAGAGCGTTAAGGATAGCGATTGCTCTTACGAACTGGGTATCCGTGCCGTAACGTGTGAGACGGCGACCGGGGTGGATGTAGCAGTGTGGAGCCGCTTCGCAGAGCTTATTCGCCGCCTCGATGATATCCTGTTCGGGTATCTCGGTTATACCGGCCGCCCATTTGACGGTGTACTGGCGGACGTGTTCTTTCAGCTCTTCCAGACCATAGGTATAGTTATCGACAAAATCTTTGTTATATATCTCTTTTACGAGAATATAGTTTATCATCGCCAGAACAAGAGCCGTGTCCGTTCCGGGTTTTATCATCATATATTTGTTTGCTTTCGCGGCGGTCTTGCTGTATCTGGGGTCGACATATATAACATATGCACCGTTGGCACAGCCGTTTATGAAATCCTGAAGTTCGCCGACGTGCAGTGCCTCTGCGATGTTGCGACCGAGGAGCATTATACACTTGGCATTTTCAGAATCCACAGGTTCCTTTCCGCCGACGGGTTTGCCGTATGTGAGCGCCCAGCCGATATCCCTGCTGCCCGTACATTGGGCATAGGAGGGGATGCATATATTGGGCGAACCCATTATATGAAGAAGATCGACAAAAGAGTGTTCACCCGAACCGTGAGCAAAGAGTGTGAATGTTTCGGGACCGTATTTGCCCTTGAGCGCGTTGCATTTTTCGGCAACATACTTTATGGCTTCGTCCCATGAAACTTCTTTGAACTGACCGGAACCTCTCTCTCCGGTGCGGATGAGAGGTTTTTTAAGTCTGTCTGGGTCGTAAAGCTGAAAAACGCCTGAGTTACCCTTTGCGCAAAGCTTACCGAAGTTGCTGGGGCAGCTCTTCTGTCCTTCAAGTTTCGTTACTTTCCCATCGACAACCTTAGCTGTGAGGCCGCACTTCCAGAAGCACATTTCGCACCAGTTCTGGGCGTATGTAACTCCGGATGGGGTAGAGTGCTCAACCTCTCCGGCGATAAGACTGAGTGACGGCAGGGTCGCCGCCGCCGCACCTGCGGCAATGGTTCCCTGTAAAAACCGCCTGCGGGAGATTCTGCTTTTCATTTGTGTCCCTCTTGATTTTTGCGTGATGAGGGACATTTGTACCGATTGAACTTAACACCATAATAATATAGCCAATGGATTTGTCAATACTTATCGGATTAAAATATAGATAAAAAATATTGTATACAATCCAGGTTTTAATTAAGACTAAATATGAATTAATTACAAGAAATCAAACTTGCAAGTATTGCATTTGATTTTTCAATAATGCTATCGCTTCTTTATAATTACAATGGCATATCGCATATTTGATGATGCTTTTAATTAAGGACGAGATCGCTTCTGGCATAAAGCCCTAGCGAAGGCGGAATAAAAGTCACGTCTTTGCGAGAAAACCGCAGGTTGACGAAGCAATCTGAACCACATAGAATTCTCAGTGCAATATATTACCGCCGCACCGCCGTATTCGGAATCTATTTTCCTGCGTCTTTAACCGTGTCGGTCACCTGTCTCCATTTCTTCATTGCGGCTTTTTTATATTCAATATTTTTGGTCATAATTCTTCTATATTCAGAATCATTTACAAACCTACCATTAACTACTTTGAACCCTTTGAAGTTATAAAAACTTTCAAAAGGCAATCCGTCCTTGTCGGTCAGATAAAGCCTATCCTCTTTCTTCTCGCGCATGAGCCTTCTGGCATCTGCATGACAGCTTTCACACATCACCGTTTCGCGGCGCACAGTGTGGGGAAAAACCGCCCTGAAATCGGCAGCGAGCAAGTCATTCTCTTTGCCGACAACCTTGTCGTCTTTTATATTCGTCAAGAGAGCAATATACTGCGGACGCAGAGGCGAATATTTCTTTCTATCGTTCACGCCTATGGGAAAGTCTGCATATTGTTTTGTGTGACTGCTCTTCGCATAATCTATGTGCGGACGTTTCACCCATCTGAAATATTCCGAAAATTTCGTGTTCTGCAAATATATCCAGAAGGTGCCGTACTCCTGATTTGCCCACGCGGAATGGCATGTGTAACACTCCATGCGGCTGTGTTTATCTATCGAATGTTCAACGGACGTGCTTTTCTTCATATCGTGGCAGTCGGTGCAGGTCTTAGAAAATTTTCTGCCCTCCGCAAGGCTCTTCATGGAGTGACATTCGCCGCACTGCATCCCCTTTTCGTGATGCACATCAGGAAGCATTGAGGCATATTTCCAGCCCTTGTGCTCCTTCCCTCTGGCATATCTCTCATGGTCTTCCCGCTGTCCCAGTCCGCTGTATTCAATACCTGTGTAGTAGTCTCTGTGACATTCCTGACAGTTATCCGTTGTGGGTTTCTTTATGGCGTGAGGATTTCCCCCGTCGTGGCAGTTCATACAGCTCAAAACATGGCAGTTCTGACAGTTCTTGTTCCAGAACTGTCCGTCAACCCGACCATAAGTCTTATCTACAAAAACCTTTTCGGCGCTTCTATGCACCATAGGGCTTTCCAGTATTCCGGCATATTCAGCGTGGCAGTTCAGGCACCCCTTAGCTGAAACGGAGAAATCAGCCGCTTTATCGTAATGCTCTTTATTGGGCGCATGACAGGTTTCGCACTTCTGTTTTGCGTGTACTCCCGTCACCCGTTCCTTGTGGCAGGCGGCGCAGTTTTTATCGCTTTTCTCCAGTGCAAAGCCGCTTTCAGCGAAGCAGAGGCTTATGCACAGGGTCAGAAAGAACACTGTCATATGAAAACTTCTTGCCATATATCCTGCCTTCTCCTTTTTCGTGGCAAACAATGCACTGGTTCGCCCTCAGCATGGAAGCCAGCTCATTGTTGTTCAGAATCCTCGAATGGTCTCGGACAACATCAGACGTCACATCCTGCTTTCCGTTCTTTATGCTGTACAGCGAATCAAGCGGTTTTTCGCATTTATCGCAAAGATATGCGCTGTTTATATTCTTATTTGTAACAGACACAAGCCCCTGACCAAAGCCCGCAAAAGCAAGCTTTGTATGGCAAGTTTCACAGCTCACCGCTTTTTTGCCCGTGTTGTGACTGTAAAACGGTGCAAATTTGAAGTTCTTCACACCCCTGTAGTTGAAAACGTGATCGTCCAGCACCTTATTGCCTTTTTCATCCAGCACGGTCAGAAACGTCTGACAGCCTGGGGTCACAGGAGATATCTTTCCGCGCTGGTTGACACCAAGAGGAAACGGAAAAAGTGTCCTGAAATCCTCCGTTTCGCTGAACGCCCCGTATGTGTCCTGACCTTTGATCAGGTCTGTCATCTTTTCGCTCTTGTCGTATGTAGTGTGGCAGCCGTAGCACTGCACAACTGTATTTGAATGGCAGGTGTAACATTCCATGCGATCGTGACCGTATACTCCGTGGTTGTCGGTACCCTTGACCGTCTTTATCTCAATGCGCTTGCCTTCGCGCTTGGTATACAGATAATACTTTCCTTTCTCTTTGCGCACATTGGAATACATCCGACCTTTGGATGTCAGTACCATTTCGTCGCCGTAATTCACTCTGAAAGCGTAGTTCTGGGATTCTCTTACGGGTCTGCTGTTCTCTTTGGTTACCTTCTGCGTTTTCGGGAGCGCGCTCTCCGTGCCGTGGCAGTCCTCGCAGGCGGTCTCAATCTGCATGTACATGTTCTCATACATGTAACCGTCACCCATCATATCCGCCGAGGTGTGGCAGTCGATGCACTCCATGCCGAAATCGAAATGGATGTCCGCCTGCATGTGGCGCACGTTGCGCACGCCGTCTATCAGATCGGGTCCCGGATAGCCGCCGCTTGTGGGAACAAGCGAGTTGTTGCCGTCGTAAAACCCTTCATATGAGAGAGCTATACGACCGCTTCTGTTGTGGCATGTCAGGCATACGTCGTTTGACGGCAATGCCGAAATCTCGTGTTTTTCAGGATACGGTCCTTTGCCGTGGATACTCCTGTCGCCGCCCTTGTACGTTCCCTCAACCGAATGATTAAAGTGACAGGCTGAACAACCTGACGAGTGGTGGGCGCGGTAGCCCTCCAGCTTGTCGTAACCGACGTGGCATGCGGAACAGAATTTTCTGTAAAGTTCGCCCGAAAGTTCCTCAAGTTCAGCCACAGACGGTCTCTTCTGCGGACTGCCCTCCGCATCGAACCCGTCGGCTCCGTGGGTACTGTATAGTTTACCCTTGTAGTCGTCCCAAGCTTGCTGTGAATTCTTTATCATCCCTGTTGCAGTATACATGAGCGTCTTTGAGACCCGCTCAAGCTGATATTGATGGCACTGCCCGCAGGTTTTATCCCAGACAGACGGATCCCCGGGATTTCTCCCGCCCAGCATATTCGCATGGGCGACCTTCTTGTCAGCCGCCTTCGGATCGCCGCCATGGCACTGTTCGCAGGGGATCTCATGGTTTTTTGAAGGATACTCAATTCCGGAATGGCAGTCCGTCGACATACAGCCCACAACCGCTTCGCCCGTGTGATAGAATCCGAAATACACAAACGCAGCGGCGCATACCGTTAAAATGATTCCTGCAATTATATATTTCAGCATCTACCCACCAAAGATTTTTTCTGATTATATGAGATATTGAATGGAAAATAAAGCGGGGCATAAAGCCCCGCCAAAAAATTGATTAACAGCCCTGAAGTTTGAAGCCGGGTTTAGCGCCCACAGCTTCCACTTTCACCGCGTCGCCGGCCTTAACATCAATTGCGCTGTCCAGCTTAATTGTAATGTTTGTTCCGTCAACGCTTGTAACTTTACCTTTGGAGGATTTTGCAGCAGCGATAGCTATTCCCGCTGTAACAACCATCACCGCAAGCACGATAATTCCAAGTTTCTTTTTCATTTCATCATCTCCTTTCGCTTGTTTTCAATTAAAATCTGACCTGCATATACAGTTCAAATGTGTCAAAGTCCTGATAGTTGGTGTTTGAGCCTACTTCTTTGTCAAAGTCAGTCTGTGAATACTGTGCAGTTATTTTGATTTTGTCTTCGTCGATATAGTAGTTCACACCGGCAGCGGCAAATTTGACCTCATTGTCATAGTAGCCGTTGAGGTTTGCGAATGTGAAATCATCATAGCGTCCGAAGAACTGCACCTGACCGGGACCCACTTTAAAGGGAAGCATATAGCCAGCTTTAACATAGTAGCCGTCACGCTCGCCGTAGAGACCATATGAATTGGAGTCAGGATCAGCGCCCTTGTAAGCGTCGTCAAAGCTGATATTCAGATATGCGCCGGACAGAGTGAAAGTTCCTGCCGCAGTTGGGACCTCACCGAAGATATCGTATGAGTAGGCAGCATAGTCCTTCTTGTCTGCATAGTTGTCAACGTCGGCATATACCGCATCAGGCTCATACTGATAGGAAGCGCCTGCTGTCAGCACTGTTTTCTTGCCGAAATATGTACCCTTGTAGCCATAGCCGGATTCCTTGTCGAAAAGGGACACATGGACACGACCGGTATAGCGGAGGTTTGAGCCGGGATCGGGAGAACCGTCGTCAGAATCGCTTGTACGGCCTTCCTGAATCTCACCCCTGACCTGTATCATATTTTCAAGAAACTCCGCGCGCGCACCGATACCTTTGTCGCGGCTTGTTTTAAAGGGCGCGTATACAAAGTATGAACGGTCGAGCGTCAGCGGGTTGAAACAGCCTTCAAGGTTTTCCCTTGTGAGGGAGTGCTTGAACTTACCGAGAATTATGTCGAAATTCTCGAAAGGGGTATATCTGATCTGAGCGTCAAGAAGATAGAAATCTTTGCCGTCGTCGTCAGATATGTCAACATACAGCGGATTTATGTTCTTGTCTTCAATGTACTCTGTCTGCACATAAAAACTGAGCTGTTCGTTGTATGTTCCGATGAAACCGAGTCTGTTTCTTCTGAAGTTGAACTCGTTGGTGCCATCTTCCGCATTTTCTCCGCTGCCGGTGTTTCTGCCTGTATAGCCGAACTGAGCGTCATAAAAGAATTGCAGATATTTTCCATCGCCAAGCTCAATGGGCTTGAAGGCAAACGCGCTTCCCGCACACATGAGCATCAGCATCAGAACGGTTAATATTTTTGTCTTAAACATAATTTTTACTCTCCGGTTTTAATCAGCATCCGCTGGGACCGCTGGGAGTTGTTCCAGAATCGTCTGAGTCGCTGTCGTCAGTGTCGGTGTCGTCACCAGTATCATCATCGGAAGCGACATACGCTTTGTCAGTCTCTTCGATCTCGTTGCCTGTTCCTGTGTATGTTGAGTTCACATTGAACATGATAACGCCGAGAGCGTCTTTCCATGATGTTGTTGCAGACAATGTTGCCGTCTGAGGAGCGACTGTGATAAGACCGTTTGCAACTGTAGGAGCAGCTGTTGAAAGCTTGAACGTGTCATATGCAAGTATTCCTGTGTTTGTTGTGCTTGACTGAAGAGGTCCGCCAAGAGCAACTATAGCGCCTGTTGTGTCGCTGGTTGCTGTGTTTGCAGCTCTAACGGCAGGGACACTCGCAGAGTTGGTATAATACATGAATGAGGAAGTTCCCCAATACACTTCTTCGGAAGCGTAGGAAGCGCCTCTTTCATAACCCGCATGGCTTGACCAGGCAGACCATGAACCGTCATAAAGGGCTACATTGTCATATCCAAGTACTTCTTTAATGTAATAGTAAACAGGTGTCGCGGAATAGCCGGACATACAGTGAACGACTATCGTATCGGTCGATTTCACACCGGCAGCTGTGAGAAGCGCTTCGCCTGATGTTTTATCAAGAAACTTTCCGCTGACAATAACAGAGGCAGCGTTAATACCTGTTACAGCGCCCTTGATACGTCCGCTGAAAGCAACTGAACCCTGTGTTCCCGCACTTCTGACGTCGATAACTTTTACAGAACCTGCTCTTACAAGATCTATAACGTTTTTAGTTGTTACACGGGCTGCATCGTGCAGACCGGGAAGATTTTTTACTGAAAAAGTGCTGTCCGCGGGATCAACTGATGCAGAAGAAGTATCCACAAGAGATGCATCGACAGCTTTAACAGCAGCTACACCGCCATCCAGAACTTTTATCTTGGATTCGGAGAATCCCCAATAGTAAAACAGCCACCAAGCTCTTGTCAGATCATAGTTGCTTGACGAGAGAGCAGAGTTTGTAAATACGATGACAGTGTCTTTTGTAACGCCCATATCCTGAATCATCTTGTCCATAGTGGCGCCTGTTGTCGCCATTCTGGCAGAGGTTGCTCTTGCGTCTATAGAGTCGATGGGACCTTCCGCTCTGTATTCGTCAAGAGCGAAACCAGTGATATCGGATTTGCTGAGAGAACCGATGATCCTGTCAGCTGTGGTTGAAAAATCTGTTTGTACGTCAACGATAAGTACGGGATAACCCGCTCCTGTTTTCGCAGAAGAGGTTTATAGTGGACCTATTGTCAAGACATCAGTTTACTATTTCTTAGTAAATATTATGCCGCCATCTTCATCTGATTCATGTGCACTTCCATAGGTCTCTTATATCCCAAAGCTGAATGCAGCCTTCTGTT
>NZ_JAJOIL010000018.1 GCF_021209385.1 Seleniivibrio sp.
CGTAGAGGATATGTTCTACCATTTTCCATACAGATACGAATATATAGGAGAATCCCAAGGCGGCAAAAGGGCGCTGACAGGTGTTTTTAAAGCCGGCGGCATCGTTATAACTAAAATAAAAAGCGCTTTACATGGCGTTGTTTTTCAGGCTGATTTCGGTCAGTTTTCTGCCATTTGGTTCCATTTTTCGGCAAAATTTCCGTCAAACGCTCTGAAAGAGGGCGATAAATACACTCTTTACGGTCAATCGGGCAATTTCAGCGGTATGGAGTCGATAATCCATCCGCAATTCATCAAAGAAGATGAAATGGGCGAGATAATTCCTGTTTACACACTGCCTAAGACCGTTGCGCTGAAAAGCTACTGTACGGCAGTCAAAGCCGCTCTGGAACGATACCTCGGGCTGGTGCCTGACTATCTGCCTGCAAGATACGAAATGAAATATAAATATCCCTCTGCAAAAGAGGCGCTGAAACAGATACATCTACCCGATTCTCCGTATGAGCTTCCGGCTCTGTCCGACAGAAGCCATCCGGCGTATCAGAGGTTCATCTATGAGGAACTTTTTTACCTCCAGATGGGACTTCTCTATAAAAAGAAGGCATATACCCGTCAGGAAGGCATACGCTTTGACATAAAGATGGAGTATCTTGAGTGGATAAAGAACCTTCTGCCGTTCAAGTTCACCCATGCCCAGAAAAAGGTCATGGCGGAGATATTCAACGATATGTCGGCAACGGGACAGATGAACAGGCTGGTTCAGGGGGACGTGGGAAGCGGTAAGACCATCGTTGCTTTCACGGCAGGACTTGTGGCGGTAAAAAACGGCTGGCAGGTGGCAGTAATCGCTCCCACAGAGGTTCTGGCGCGTCAGCACATGACCAACCTTGTTAAGCTTATTCAGGGCACAGACGTGACCGCAGCGCTTTTGACAGGCTCTATGACTGCCTCCGAAAAGAAACGCACCAAGGAAATGATAGCCGCAGGACATATGGATTTTGTGGTGGGAACTCACGCCGTGATTCAGGAGAATGCGGATTTTATGCGCCTCGGACTTGCCATAATCGACGAACAGCACCGTTTCGGTGTTGAGCAGAGAAAATCTCTGATAGAAAAGGGGTATATGCCGGATATCCTCCTTATGACGGCAACGCCGATTCCAAGGACTCTTGCGCTGTCGTTTTACGGCGACCTTGATATCAGTATAATAGACGAGATGCCTCCCGGACGGACACCTATAATAACGAAACACAGCAACAGAATAGAAGATGCGCACAAGCTCATTGCAGACGAGATTGCAAAGGGACATGGTGCATATGTGATATATCCGCTGATTGATATCAGCGAGAAAGTCGACCTTAAGGCGGCAACAGACGAATATGAGAACCTTTGCAAAGTTTTCGGCGAAGAGAACGTTGGGCTTTTGCACGGGCGGATGAAACACGAGCAAAAACAGCAGCTTATGGACGCTTTCAAAGACGGAAGTATCAAGATACTTGTTTCGACGACTGTTGTTGAGGTTGGCGTGGATGTTCCGCAGGCGACCGTCATGGTTATCGAAAACTCGGAGAGGTTCGGACTTTCGCAGCTCCACCAGCTCCGCGGGCGCGTTGGCAGAAGCCACAGACAATCTTACTGTATGCTCATGACCGGAAAAGAGGTCTCGGAAGAGGGCAGAGAGCGCATAAATGCCATGTGCAGGTATGCCGACGGCTTCCGTCTGAGCGAGATTGACCTTGAAATGCGCGGTCCGGGTGATTTCTTCGGAACCCGCCAGTCGGGACTTCCGGAGTTTCAGTTTTCAAATATCGTGCGTGATGTGAAAGTGCTCCAGCAGGCACGTCAGGATGCCGCAGAGGTGCTTGCGGACGATCCTTCACTTTCGATGTCGAAAAATGCTGTCATAAAACAGGTATTGGCGAAAAAATGGAAAAAGGAACTTGAATACATAGATATTGCCTGAGTGGTGTAATTATATTTGCTTTATATGTTATTGTGCGGTTTAATTGATGTATACACCAACGTTAGAGGAGGCAAACCCGATGCAGCTAATCAAACTAACAGAAGAACAGCTCAAAAATATCTGCTCCGGCATTAATTTGCAGAGAGCAGAGAATTATGTCGGGAAATTCCATAACTGTTCAGTTGACGGTTCCGTCATCAAAGGCACAATCAAAGGGAACCACGGGGATTATGAGGTAACCCTTGATGTGGGGAGTGACCCTATCGGCTACAGTTGCTCATGCGAGAACTCTAAAGAGCTTTTCTGTAAACATGCCGCAGCTCTTGGTCTCACCTACATATACACCCCTTGGGTATTTGCCAGCAAAACAAAACTTGATAGAAAAAAGCTTCAATCCACAAATGAAATACAGTTTTTTGTGAAAACTACGCCGTTGAAAGAGCTTCTCGACGAGCTTAAAAAAGCAAATGTCGGGCTTTCAACTCTCTCTGAGCTGACAGGAATTTCCATGCATCAGATATCTGTTATGGTCAAAGAGGATACGACCGGAAAACACCATGCATTGACGGATCCGTTAAAAATGTCGTGTATGTTTCTTCTTGAAAAATACGCTTAACTTAAAAGCCCTGTTAACTCAGGGCTTTTTTTTGAATAACATAAAGGATTAATATGACTGAAAACTCGAAAAACAAAGACCCGTTTCATGGAATCACGCTGGAGATGATAGTCAACAGGCTCGCAAAGCACTACGGCTGGGAAAAACTCGGCGAACTTATCACCATCAAATGCTTTATCAAAAATCAATCGGTGCCGTCGTGCCTGAAATTTCTGCGTCAGACACCCTGGGCAAGGGCTAAGGTCGAAGAACTTTATCTCGCAACCCCCTTTACGGACGAAGAACCTGTTAAAGTTAAAAAGGTGAAAAACAAGCCTCAGGAGAGCAATGCATAAATTAATGTCCTGCGTACACAATAACCTTGTAAAAACGGTCGAAATCTGATAGAAAATTGAAGTTTTGCCCATAGCGGTTCATCGGAGGATATTTTGGCTAAGAGAACAGACATTAAGTCTATCATGATAATAGGTTCCGGACCTATCGTCATCGGACAGGCATGCGAATTTGACTATTCGGGAACTCAGGCTGTAAAAGCACTGAAAGAAGAGGGTTACAGAGTTATCCTTATCAACTCTAACCCCGCTACCATCATGACAGATCCCGAAATAGCCGATGCTACATACATCGAACCCCTTAACGTTGAGATGGCTGAAAAAGTCATTGCTAAGGAGCGACCCGACGCAATTCTGCCCACTGTCGGCGGACAGACTGCACTTAACCTTGCGAAAGACCTTCATGCCGCAGGCGTTCTGGATAAATACAACGTCGAACTTATCGGCGCTAAAATTGATGCCATCGACAAGGCGGAAGACAGAGAACTGTTCAAACAGGCAATGAAAAAGATTGGGCTGACATTGCCCGAAAGTTACGTCGTCAATACATATCAGGATGCACTTGACTGCATTGACAAAATTGGCTTCCCCGCAATCATCCGCCCCTCGTTCACACTCGGCGGAACAGGCGGAAACGTTGCCTATAACATGGAAGAGTATAAAGAATATGTTGAGTGGGGGCTTGAAGCCTCACCTGTTACGGAAATTCTGGTTGAAGAATCCGTTCTCGGCTGGAAAGAGTACGAACTTGAGGTTATGCGCGACCTTAATGACAACGTTGTTATCATCTGCTCCATCGAAAACATAGACGCAATGGGCGTTCACACAGGAGACAGTATCACCGTTGCTCCCGCCCAGACGCTCACCGACAAAGAATATCAGATCATGCGTAACGCCGCCATCGCCGTTATCCGCGAGATAGGTGTTGATACGGGCGGTTCAAATGTCCAGTTTGCCGTTGACCCCAAAACCGGCAAACAGATCATCATCGAAATGAACCCCAGAGTTTCCAGAAGCTCCGCTCTTGCATCAAAAGCCACAGGCTTCCCCATTGCAAAAATAGCGGCAAAGCTGGCTGTAGGCTACACTCTGGACGAACTTAAAAACGATATTACCCTTAAGACCCCAGCGTCTTTTGAACCGACAATAGACTACTGTGTAACCAAATACCCCAGATTTACTTTTGAAAAATTCCCCGGTGCTGACAACACACTGACAACTCAGATGAAATCCGTAGGCGAGGCTATGGCTATCGGCAGAACTTTCAAAGAGTCCATCCAGAAGGCGATCAGCTCTCTTGAAATTGGAAAGTCCGGTTTTGATGAGGTTTTCAGCGACGAAGAGCGTAAAACAGAAGCCGCCATTGAGCAAATTAAAGCATTCCTCAGACGCCCCACAGCAGAGCGTATGTGGTATGTGGGCGAGGCTTTCAGAGCCGGATTCTCCGTTGCAGACGTTCACGAACTCTGCTTCATCGATCCGTGGTTCCTCGACAACATCAAACAGATAATAGATTTTGAATCTGAACTTAAAAAAATATCAATATCATCAATAGATGATGCAATGTTTCTTAAAGCAAAACAACTTGGTTTCAGTGATAAACGACTTGCAAAACTCATGAATTGCACTGAACTTGATGTTTGGGAGAAAACAAGAGGCAAAGCGGTCTATAAACGCGTGGATACATGCGGTGCCGAGTTTGAATCTTTCACTCCATATCTGTACAGCACATATGAAAAAGAGTGTGAAGCAGAACCCACTGATAGGAAAAAGATAATGATACTCGGCGGCGGTCCAAACCGTATCGGTCAGGGTATAGAGTTTGACTACTGCTGTGTTCATGCCTCATTCGCTCTGGAAGAGATGGGATTTGAAACTATCATGGTGAACTGTAACCCTGAGACGGTTTCAACCGACTACGACACTTCCGACAGGCTCTATTTTGAACCCCTTACAAGAGAGCATGTCTTAAACATTGTAGATAAAGAAAAACCTTTCGGCGTTATCGTGCAGTTCGGCGGTCAGACCCCCCTTAAACTGGCTGTACCGCTGGAAAAAGCAGGCGTTCCGATTCTGGGAACGTCACCCGACAGCATCGACATGGCGGAAGACAGGGAACGCTTCAAAGACCTGATAACCAGACTGAACATCAAACAACCGCCCAACGGCATCGCAAAGAACGCGGAGGATGCGTTCAGAATAGCCGAGGAAATAGGGTATCCCGTTGTTGTACGCCCCTCATACGTTCTCGGCGGTCGCGCAATGGAGATAGTTTATGACACCGAATCACTCCAGAACTATATGGTGTACGCGGTGAAAGCCAGCGAGGAACACCCTGTTCTGATAGACAAATATCTTCAGCATGCAACCGAGGTGGACGTTGACTCCATCAGCGACGGCGAGATAACTGTCATCGGTTCAATCATGCAGCATATTGAGGAAGCGGGAGTTCACTCCGGCGACTCTGCATGCTCCATTCCGTCCAGAACCATAAGCGATTCCGTACGCGCGAAACTTCTTGAACATACCAGAAATATCGCGAAAGAGCTTAAAGTTATCGGTTTGATGAACATCCAGTATGCCATCAAGGACGAAGAGATATATATGCTTGAGGTCAATCCCAGAGCATCCAGAACTATTCCCTATGTCAGCAAGACAATAGGTATCCCTCTTGCGAAAATGGCGGCAAAAGTCATGGCTGGCGCAAAACTGAAAGACCTAGGATTTACCAAAGAGGTGGATATCAACTACTTTACTGTTAAAGAGTCTGTATTCCCGTTCGTAAAATTCCCCGGAACCGACCTTGTTCTTGGACCGGAAATGAAATCCACTGGTGAGGTAATGGGCATCGACTCGCACTTTGGAAGTGCATTTTACAAAGCACAGATAGCCGCAGGCAATAAACTGCCCAAAAGCGGTAACGTGTTCATAAGCGTTAAGGATTCCGTTAAATCTGATATCCTTGGTGTTGCAAGAGAACTTGTTAAAACGGGCTTCAAACTGGTTTCAACATCGGGAACATATAACTTCCTGCGCGAAAACGGGCTTGAGGTGGAAAAACTTGCAAAAGTGCACGAAGGCATAAGACCCAACGTTGTTGACAAGATAAAAAACGGTGAAATAGCCTTTGTTATCAATATCCCTGAGGGTAAGAAATCCAGACTGGACAGCGAATCCATCAGAAGGACAATGCTGAGCTACAGCGTTCCTTATGTTACAACTGTTGAAGCGGCAAAAGCCTGTATGGTTGCCATAGCCGCAGGACAGAAAGGACTGACAGTCACACCCATTCAGGAATATTACAAAAGAGGCTGAAAATGAAAGGGAAGGTCGTTAAAAACCAACAGCTTAATGACAAATACTTTTTCCTTGAAATAAAATCCGAGGAGTTTGTTACACAGGCTCATGTCGGACAATTCGTTATGATAAAACCCGGCAGCCAGAACTATACCCACGACCCGCTTCTGCGCAGACCGCTGGGCATTGCCGATGTTAAAGACGGAAAGTTCAGCCTTGTGTATATGGTTGTGGGCAAAGGGACAAAACTGCTCAGCGAATTCCACGAAAACGGCATGATAGAGTTTTCAGCTCCCCTCGGCAACCGCTTCACCCTGCTTGAGAACAAGCGCGTAGCTCTCGTTGCCGGCGGAATAGGTATAGCTCCAGTTTACTGGCTTGCCAAAACACTGAAAAACCGCGGATGCGTGGTGGATCTGTATTACGGCGGGCGCACTGTTGACGATGTTGTGCTTCTTGAAGAACTGAAAGAGAACACAGATCACCTGATAGTCACAACCGATGACGGCTCTGCCGGGATCAAAGGCTATGTTACTCTGCCTTTTAAAGAAAACGTTGAAACATATGACATGGTATACACCTGCGGACCCAAACCGATGCTCCGTACCGTCAGCGAAATATGCATTAATGCCGACATTCCAGTGGAAGTTTCGCTGGATGAACGCATGGCATGCGGTCTGGGTGCCTGCCTTGGCTGTATCATCTATGTGAAAGAGGGCGACGAGATAGTGCAGAAGCGCTGCTGTGTGGAAGGTCCAGTTTTTGACGGAGCCACGATAGCATGGGACAAACTAATCTGATCTGGAGAATATTTTATGTCTGACAGACTTAAAACCGTCTTTTGCGGAATAGAATTCAAGAACCCTGTGATAACTGCCAGCGGAACTTTCGGCTATGGTCTGGAATACGCAAAACATATAGATATAAGCAAATTAGGCGGAATCTCCGTTAAAGGTATCTCGCTACGCGAAACTTTGGGAAACCCAATGCCGCGCATAATGGAGACAACATCCGGTATGTTGAATGCCATCGGGCTTCAGAACGTCGGCGTATATAAATTTATTAATGAAAAACTGCCGGAACTCAGAAAACACGACACAAAGATAATCGTTAACTTCTGGGGTAAAACCATTGATGAATATGTTGAAGTCGCACGCATCCTCGACGATGCTGACGTTGATATGCTTGAGATGAACATCTCATGTCCAAACATAAAAGAGGGCGGCATCGCATTCGGAACAGA
Source organism: Seleniivibrio sp. (assembly GCF_021209385.1). Classification (GTDB taxonomy): domain Bacteria; phylum Chrysiogenota; class Deferribacteres; order Deferribacterales; family Geovibrionaceae; genus Seleniivibrio. The sequence goes on from NZ_JAJOIL010000018.1 coordinate 7,452, forward strand.
CCCGAAAATGACCTACGAAGTTACTTATAACGTCAAAAAAGCCCTTAAGAATAAACCTCTTATGGTGAAACTGTCGCCCAATGTGACAAACATAAGGGTTTACGCAAAAGCCTGTGAACAGGCGGGTGCAGATGCCATCAGCGCTATAAACACGCTTTTGGGCATGTCTGTGAATATCCATACTAAAAAACCGCATCTTTACAACGTGACAGGCGGACTTTCCGGTCCTGCCATCAAACCGGTTGCAATCCGAATGGTGCATGAAGCATTCCGCACCGTAAAGATACCGATAATGGGTATCGGCGGAATAATGGACTGGCGTGATGTGGTTGAGTTCGGACTTGTGGGTGCATCTGCCGTTCAGGTGGGTACGGCGAATTTCATTGATCCTGAAATTCCTTTAAAGATAATAGATGACCTTGATAAGTATATGATTGATAACAATATATCAAATTTCAGCGAACTAACGGGAACTGTTGATCTTAGCAGATAAGAAGAGGGCGGGTTAAAAACCCGCCCGTTTTGTTTCTATACCTTGATATCCACATCCATTCCGAGAAGTTTTTCATATTTTTCAATGACCGGAATAACCTCCTCACCGAGGAATTGGTCAACCTGTTCCGGTGCGCGCCCGACGAATTTTATCGGGTCTAGCAGAGCCATTATTTCCTCTTTGTTCAGAGGAACGTCTTTGTCAGCTGCCAGCCTGTCGAGAAGGTCGTTGTCCTTACCCTCCATCTTGACGCGTTTGCCCGCTTCCATAGAGTTAACACGGATAACTTCGTGCATAACCTGTCTGTCGGCGCCGCGTTTGACTGATTCCATGATTATGTTCTCTGTCGCCATGAAGGGGAGTTCCTCCATAACGCGTTTGGTAATCATTTTTTCATAAACGACCATGCCGTCAGTGATGTTGTAAAGCAGTTCGAGTATAGCGTCGATGGCAAGGAACGCCTCGGATATGCCGATACGTCTGTTTGCAGAGTCGTCCAGAGTTCTTTCAAACCACTGCGTAGCGTGTGTCATATAAGGGTTCATGCTTAGCGCTATCACATGGCGGGAGAGGGAGCATACGCGCTCGCTTCTCATGGGGTTGCGTTTGTATGCCATTGCGCTGGAACCTATCTGATTTTTTTCAAAAGGCTCCTCTATCTCTTTAAGGTTGGCAAGCAGACGCAGATCGGTCGCCATTTTGTGCGCTGATTCAGCTATTGAGGCGAGAACTGTAAGCACTCTTGTGTCTTGTTTGCGGGTATATGTCTGACCTGTGATGGTCAAAACCTTATCAAATCCCATTTTCTTTGATACGGTTTCATCCAGTCTGCGTACTTTTGCATGATCACCGTTGAAAAGGTGAAGGAAGGATGCCTGAGTTCCTGTGGTACCTTTAACACCTCTGAAACGAAGATTTTCATGAGCAAATTCAAGCGCTTCAAAGTCCAGAACAAAATCCTGAAGCCAGAGGCATGCGCGCTTGCCGACAGTGGTAAGCTGTGCCGGCTGGAAGTGTGTAAAGCCCAGTGTGGGCATGTTTTTATATTTGAGAGCGAATTTCTTCATGTTATCCATGACGTTGACCATCTTTTTGCGGACGATCTCAAGCCCTTCTTTAAGAACGATAACGTCTGTATTATCACCGACAAACGCGCTTGTTGCGCCGAGGTGGATAATAGGCATTGCTTTGGGGCAGCACTCGCCGTATGTGTGGACGTGCGCCATAACATCGTGGCGGAATTTACGCTCCATCTGGGCGGCATATTCAAAATCTATGTTCTCGATATTAGCCTTCAGTTCGGCTATCTGTTCGTCTGTGATGTTAAGTCCCTGTTCCTGCTCTGATTCAGCAAGGGCAACCCAGAGCTTGCGCCATGTGGTGAATTTCTTGTGGGGAGAAAAGAGATAGAGCATCTCAGGGCTGGCGTATCTCTCCTGAAGCGGGTTTGAATAGCTTTTGTAATCTTTCATCATACTCCTCTGTTAACCGTTGATTATCTTATCCGCCCAGAGACGGGCGTTATATTTTATCTTGTCTTCATCCATTGTTTGAATAACTCTATTTTTCATCAGGCATTTGCCGTTTACATACATTGCCGTTACATCAGATGCCGATGCGGAATAGACGAGGTGGGAAACCGGATTGAAAACCGGCGTGGTTTTCGGGCTGTCAAAGGATACCACTATGAAATCAGCCTTGTTTCCTTTCTTAAGTTCGCCTGTGCCTGCTATACCAAGAGCATTTGCACCGCCTGTGGTTGCCATATGCAGAACTGTTTCGGCGGAAAGGGCGGTAGCATCTCTCAAAACGCCTTTATGCACCAGCGCAACACTGCGCATTTCATCTATCATATCAAGGTCGTTGTTACTGGCTGCTCCGTCGGTGCCTATGGTAACATTTATCCCGGCATCCATCATCTGTTTGACAGGTGCAAAACCGTTTGCAAGCTTCATATTGCTCTGGATACAGTGTGCAACGCTGACATTCTTTTCACCCATCAGTGCTATTTCTTCTTCGCTAAGTTGAACGCAGTGGGCAAAAATGCTTTTGATGTCAAAGGCTCCGGTCTCATTCATTATCTGAACGGTGGTTTTGCCGTGTTTCGCCAGAGAATCTGCTGATTCGTTTGCCGCCTCCATCAGGTGCGTATGCAGAAGCAGGTCGTGCTTGCCGCAGAAATCAACGCATTTAACGTAGTTTTCAGGGCTTACGGTGTATGGGGCGTGGGGGCAAAGAGAAACTGACACGTTCTCATCGTTCTTATATTTAATGTAAAGATCTGATGCTTTAGCTATATAATCGTCAGCGCCCGTTCCGAACTTCGTAGCGAAATCAAGAACGCCGACACCGATTATGCCTTTCAGTCCGCTCTTTTTAAGTGATGTCGCAATGTGGTCTGAAAGAAAATACATGTCATTGGAAAGAGTTGTGCCGCTTTTTATCATCTCGATGGCGGCAAGGTCGCTCGCAGCCTGTATAAACTCCGGAGAGAGCCATTTTGCTTCGGCTGGCCATATGTGGTTCTGGAGCCATTCCATAAGCGGCAGATCGTCCGCCATGCCCCTGAAAAGCCCCATAGGAAGGTGCGTGTGAGTATTCACAAGTCCGGGGAAAATAGCTGAATTGCTGAAAACTTCTATTTTATAATCGTCTGCCGGGATTTCCGCAATGCCTGTTATAGTGCCGTTTTCTGCAAGAAGGTGTGTGTTGGTGTGTATCTTGTTGTTATAATAGACATAATCTGCATAGTATGCTGTTTTTGTCATTTCATACCCTCCAGAATATTGATTATCTCGCGCGGACTATTCACTGTGAAGTCAGGTTTGACCTCACTCACAGTACCATAGCCGAAAGTGCAAAAGCAAGTTTTTACCCCTGCATAGAAGCCTGATTCAATATCTGTATGGTTGTCGCCGATCATTATAGTATTGGATTTTTCTGCACCGTAGTCTTTAACAATGTTTTCAACGGGAACAGGGGAGGGTTTTTTAACGCCGAAACTGTCGCCGCCGTACCATTTGTCGAAATACCTGTCTATACCGTAATGCTGTACAAGTCCGCCCGTAAGTGAGGCTATTTTATTAGAAAGAATAACAGTTTTGATATTATTATTTTTCAGATACTTGAATATCTCGTCATAACCATCTATTACTTTGGTATTAACTGTCATTTTTGCTGAATAAAGCTTACGAAAATAGGTTTCCATTTCATCTTTGAAATTTTCTTCTCCGGCGGCGCGTATTACGAGCCTGCGGATTCCATCACCCACAAAACTTCTTGTCACATCAATAGAAAATCTTTTCAGACCAAAATGATTCATTGTATCGTCAAGACATTCGTGCATATCCTGCAGGGTGTCGAGAATAGTTCCGTCCAAATCAAATATTGCAAGGATCATAAATTCCCCCGAAATTATTAAATAAGTAGGCTTTTTGGGTTTTCAGTTATAGTATTTCTATAGCTGGTAGTCAATATGATAAGGCGGTGATATAAGACTTTATGCATGAATGGCTTCTTCAATACGGATACTTTTCGATGTTTCTGCTGGCGTTTCTCGCATCAACTGCGCTTCCGCTCGCTTCGGAATGGCTTCTGGTGGCGCTGGTCATAAAAGGGTTAAACCCTGTTCTGCTGCTTACATGCGCGGTTTCAGGCAACTATCTTGGTGCCTGCACGACTTATGCAATAGGCTTTTACGGAAGTGATTACGCTATCCGAAAGATACTGAAAATCAGCGATGAGAGCAGGGTAAAAGCCGAACGGATCTATAACAAATACGGTGCGATATCGCTTCTTTTCTCGTGGGTGCCTGTGATAGGCGACCCGCTGTGCCTTGTGGGCGGGCTTTTCAAAATGCACTTTATCAAATATTCCGTGCTTGTCCTTATCGGAAAATTTATCCGTTATGCCGCAACGGTCTGGCTCACACTGAAAGGTACGGAAACCTTTATTCAGTAGGTTCTTTCTTTGTTTTCCAGAGAGAAAAAACAACTCCGGACGCCAGAAGCAGTATTGTTATAAACAGCGACTGGAGAGAAGAAAAATGATACCAGCCAAGCACTTCACCTATAAATATCTTCGATCCAATGAACACAAGTACAAGTGAAAGGGTGTATTTGAGATAGTAAAAACGCTTTATCATTGCTGCCAGGGCAAAATAGAGAGCCCTTAAACCGAGGATGGCAAATATATTACTGGTATAAACGACGTAAGGGTCTGTAGTAATAGTAAATACCGCCGGAACAGAGTCAACCGCAAAGATAACGTCCGCAAACTCGACCATGAGCAGAGCCACAAAAAGAGGCGTACAGTAAACTTGGAGTTTTCCGGTTTCCGGATGCGGTTCCTTAATAAAGAAATCGTGTCCGTGAAGGTGATCTGTTATTCTGAGATGTTTGCGCAGAAATTTCAGAATAGCATTGTCAGAGAGGTCGTCGTCGTCCCCCGTCTCTTTATTGAAAAGCATCTTGATACCTGTGTATATAAGGAAGAGGGCGAAGATGTACAGAATCCATTCAAAACGGCTCACAAGTGCCGAACCCAGACCTATCATTATACCGCGGAGGATTATGACCCCAAGAATACCCCAGAAAAGCACTCTGTGCTGATATTTTGGAGGGGTTTTAAAATAACCGAATATCATGGCTATTACAAAAATGTTATCCATCGCGAGGGATTTTTCCACAACAAAGCCTGTCAGATAGTTGAATCCGCTGTCGTGACCGAACTTCCACCATACCCAGACGCCGAATAAAAGCCCTATGGCTATGTAGAATACAGACATTTTAAGACTTTCAGTAACGCCTATCTCATGGTCTTTTTTGTTGAAAAGCCCCAAATCCAGTATGAGAAGAAAAATGACAATTGCAAAAAAGAGAATCCATGACCAGATTGGTTTAGACATAACCGTTATAAATAGAAAATCCACAGCAAATACCCTCTGAAAATAATGTGTAAGACAATCTAATCCAGTTCCGGTTCAAACGCAAACACATTTCATTCCAGTTTATTTAACATAATATATCTTATAGGACGTAAACCTGTTATCAGGGGACAGGTGGAAATAACCTGAAACCCCTGATTATATTGGATTGCCCTGTTTTAGTGATTTGCGCAGTAGCTGTTGAAGATTCCGTTAAGGAATTTTACATTTTTGAATGTGTTTGTGTTGGCTCTTGAGAATTCAGACTCGTCCACTTTTACATATTGAGCTTTCAGACCTTTATATTCATTCCTGTCCTGCGGCGGCATCGGGTTCTTGTTCATAGGTCCAATTTGGTAGATATATACGTCGGGTTTGCCTGCAACCACAGTTTCTATACCTGTTTTGAATACTTTTTTCTTTTCATTGACAGTCATATATCCGCCAGCTCTTGTCACCATATCGCTTACGATACTGTCTGTTCCTGCTGACATCAGCGGCGTCTGAGACACCTCAAAAAATACGCTTACCTTGCATGCTGGTTTTTTCAGCCCGCTGATTTCCGTTTTAAGCGACTTTTCCAGCTCGTCGGCTATGTCAGCCTTTCCGAACTCTTTTCCTAAGTCTCTCACCGCCATTAAAATCTCCGCCAGATTGTTCGGATCGTATGCATAGGTTCGGATGTTAAGCGCAGCTTTTATTTCATCTGTGAAATATTTTCCGTTTCCGGCAATGAGCAAATCAGGCTTTAATGATTTGATGATTTCGATATTTGGCTTAAGATGCGTTCCGACTTCGACAGCTTTCGGGAAACCTTCCAGATTCTTTGTTATGCCGACAATTTTATCTTCAGCGCCAAGCTTATGAATTATATCTCCGGCTGCCGGAGCAAGAATCACTACCCTTTCAGCAGCAAAAGCGCTAAATGATGAAAGAATAATCGCGGAAATTAGGAGAAACCTTAACATTATAAACCTCTTCTATGATAATTGGAGTTACTTCATTGTTTGATATATCATAAAGTATCTGTCCGTCCTTCATGAATATCAGTCGTTTGAAATATCTCATTGCGAGATTTATGTCATGCATGGTCGCAACTACTGTTTTCATTGTATCTTCAATGATATTCATTATTTCCAGAGAGTGTCTTATGTCCAGCATGCTCACCGGTTCGTCAAGAAACAGGAAAGGAGTTTCCTGGTTGAAAGCCCGCGCAAGCAGAACGCGTCTTTTCTCTCCGCCCGAAAGTTCATTGAGGCGTTTGTCCTTGTATTTAACGATGTCGAAAAGAGTAAGTTTCTCAATGGTCTTTTCATCATCTTTTCTGCTGTATTTCCCACTGCACATTCTGAATCTGCCCATTCGGACTATTTCAAACACCGTAAAAGGGAAAGCCACGTCCGGATTCTGTGCAAACAGAGCGAACATTTTCGCCCTATCCTCCATGGACATGCTTTTCAGCGGTCTGTCCATGTAGGAAACGTTTAATTCTGAATCTAGCAAACCACAGCTATAATTTATAAAAGTGCTTTTACCACAGCCATTTTCACCAAGTATTGCAACTTTATCATGTGTTCTTATTGATAAATCATTTATATCAAGCGCAAAATCATTTCTTTTATAGTATATTTTGCCGTATTTAATCATGCCACATCTCCGCACGGCGCTTGACCAGAATGTAAAAGAAGAAGATGCCGCCTATAACCGCAGTGACAATACCGACAGGCAGTTCCGCTCCGGAACTTATGGCAGACCGTGCAAAAGTGTCGGCTCCCAAAAGCAAAAGACCACCGAATATCATTGAATAATAAAGGTTTGTCTTCATATCAGGTCGGAATATACTGCGGGCAATATGAGGAACTATCAGTCCGACAAAACCTATAAGACCGCTGTAACTTACTGCCACAGAAACAAGTATTGTAGCCGTAACAAACGCTCCCGCCCTTTCCTTTCTGATGTTTACACCACCTGTTCTTGCTGTGCTGTCATCAAAGACCAGCATATCAAGCACAGCTGCGCGCCCGTTCAGATACATGAAAGCTGCTGTAAGTACCAGAAAAACAATAGCAAGTTCGTAATAATCTATATAGCTGAAACCGCCCATGAGCCAGAAGACCACGGATGAAAGTGATTCGTCGAAATAGAATTTTATGAATCCCATTATGGATGATGCCACTATATTAACTATTACACCGCAAAGTATCATTGTGACTGCGCCTTTTGCGCCACCGGAAAGTTTATAGACCAGCCAGAGTCCAAGAATACCTGTCAGAAATGCGAATGGAGGAACATATACGGGTGAAAAACCCGCTGCGATGGCAAAAACAGCACCCAGCGCAGAAGAAGATGCCGCTCCTGTGGTGAAGCTGTCTGCAAGTGGATTTCGCAGCACAAGCTGATACACTGAGCCTGACAGCCCAAGCATCGCTCCGATCAGAAATGAAAAAACAGCTCTCGGCAGCCTAAGGTTTGTTATGATGTCAAAATTATCGCCGCTTAAGATGTCCAGCTTAACAGAGCCGAAAAACAACGATGACGCTATAGCGATTATAACAAACAGCAGCCAGAGATATCTCATGGCTCCATCTCCTTTACAATGTACAAACAGAGCCAGAACAAAAAGCCTGCTATCAGTGCGGATATGCCGAAATTCAACATATATGATGCTTCTGTACCTATCACAGAGCCGCGTATGAGAGTTGTCGTGTATGTCATTGGGAAAATGTGTGCAAGATACTTAACAACTAAAGGCATTTTTTCAACGGGATAAAATGTGCCTGAAAGAAATATCATAGGCGTTATAACAAACGCATTCACTGCGAACTGGTCACCGTGGTTTTTGACCTTAAGCGCGACAGCTATACCCATCAGCGAAAAGATAATAAGGTGCATCAGCAGTGCCGGAATCATCACCAGCGACGGAATATGCCTCATACCTGCGATGTAACCGTATATCAATATTATGATAACCGGGATAAGTCCTTTGATTATGCCGTAAATCACCTCTCCGGTGATTATCTCCCATCTGCCGACGGGTGCAAGAAGATATTCGTCGAATGTCTTGAAATAGAAACGTGAGATGTTGATATCACTGGATATTCCATAGCTCTGGTTCATGCTGGTCATAGCTATGAGACCAGGGATCAGGAAGTCTATGTATCCTGTCTGTCCGACTGTGGAGTTTCTGCCTATGCCGTATCCGAACGCCAGAAGAAACAGGAGCGGCGATACAGACGATGCTAAGATATTGCGGTATATACGGCTTTTCAACACTCTCATTTCGCGGTAGAGTACACCTATTATGCCGTTCATGCGTCTATCCTTCGTCCGGTTATTTTAAGATACACATCCTCAAGTGTCACTTCCCGCACCTTGGCTTCTTCGGTTATCTTTTCAAGGGTATTTATTGCTTCATGACGTGTTTCGAAATAGATAGTTTCTATTTCATTTTCTTTATAAACATCAAGCGCATACTTGCCTATGGTATTTTTCAGCTCTTTTGTTTTTCCCTCAGCGGCTATTTTTCCGCTGTCCATGATTATAACACGGTCAGAGAGCATCTCCGCCTCTTCAATGTAGTGAGTGGTCATGACAACTGTGCATCCGTGGTTTTTGTTTATTGAGCGGATGAAATTCCAGAGAGTTCTGCGGACGCTTGCGTCCAGTCCGGTGGTGGGTTCGTCAAGAAAAAGCACTTTCGGGTTATGCAGAAGTGCGCGTGCTATCACCAGCCTGCGCTTCATACCGCCTGAAAGCTTTTCCGCGGTCTTGTCCTTGTGGTCTCCAAGTCCTGAAAAATCGAGCGCGCCGCTCACAGCCTTTTGAATATCTTTTATTCCGAATAGTTTGCAGTGTACTATCAGGTTCTCTTCAACTGTAAGGTCACGGTCTACGTTGTTGTGCTGAGGAACCACGCCAATCTCTCTTTTTATATTGTTGTCATCGGCGCTGAATACCTTTCCGTTATAAAGAATTTTCCCTGATGTCGGGCGCGAAAGTCCGGTCAGCATGTTCACGGTGGTTGTCTTCCCTGCTCCGTTGGGTCCAAGAAGAGCAACGGATTCTCCCGTACCGACAGATAGCGAAATACCGTCCACAGCGGCTTTTTTGTCGAATTTCTTCACAAGCTCAACAGCTTCAATCAACATTAATTCTCCTTCATACAAAAACCTATTGTATAAGAGTGATGGATATTTGACAAGAACAGTCTTTTGAAAGTAAGATGGTTAAATGGACGCAAAAGTTTACGAATGTATAAAAGAAGTTTTTGAAACGAATACGCCATTCAGCAATAACCTTGGTATAAAAGTCTTGCTGGATGAATCACTTAACCCGTATATCAGACTTGAGAAGCAGGAACACCTTATAGGTAATTACATGCAGAATATCCTGCACGGCGGCGTGATATCCAGTGTATTGGATATAATAGGCGCCATCGTGGCTGTTGACGGAGTCATTAACCGTATGAAAGACGAACCGAAAGCCGAGATAATGAAAAAATTTGAAAAACTTGGTACAATCGACATGCGGGTGGACTACCTGCGTCCAGGACGCGGAGATTATTTCATCGCAACCGGAGAAGCCATGCGTACAGGCAACAAGGTTTCTGTTGTCAGAACAAAACTGAAAAACAATGAAAATATACTTATTGCTGCCGGAACAGGCACCTATATGGTTGGATAATGAAGATAATCCATGTTGATACAGGCAAAGAATGGCGCGGCGGGCAGAGGCAGGCTCAGTTTCTGCATGAAGGACTTTTGGAATCAGGCTTCCAGTCTATTCTGGTGTGCAATGCCGACGGACAGTTCCCGAAAAGGGGCGTTGAATCTATAGTCCCCATGAAATTCAAAGGCGAAACCGACCTTAGCTTCATGCGTGAACTGAAAAAGCTGATACGCATGGAGAAACCTGACATAGTTCATACCCACGACGCCCATTCGCTTACCCCTGCTCTTCTGACAAAAGTAATGGGTACGAACTTCAAGCTGATAAACACCAGACGGGTGGATTTTTCTGTCAACAAAGGATATTTCAGCCGGAAAAAATATGACAACCGTCAGGTTGACGTAATTGTTGCGATATCCAGAGCCATAAGGGATATGCTTATAAACGATGGAGTCAGCAAATCAAAAGTGCGCCTCATAAACAGCGGCGTACGATTTCCAAAATCCATCAATTATCAGTTATACAGAGAACTTATTGAAAAATATGAACTTTATGGGAAGTATGTTATTGGTAACGTGGCAAATATATCTGACCATAAAGACCAGAAAACACTCATAGATGCGTTTGTTCGTTTCAGATCGGAAGCTGAAAACGCTGTACTTATGATTGTCGGCGGCGGTCCTCTTTATGCTGAAATTAAAGCCTATGCGGAGTCAAGCCCTTATTCCGACAGTATAGTTTTTACCGGTCACACCGAAAACGTATACGAACATCTGGCACTTTTTGATGTTTTCTGTATGTCATCAAAAACAGAAGGACTTTGCACTTCCATAATAGATGCGATGTTTATGATGCGCCCTGTTGCAGCAACTGCCGCTGGCGGGATTCCTGAGCTTGTAAAAGACAATTTCAACGGGCTGCTTACGCCTGTCAAGGATGCTGACGCGCTTTCCGAAAGCTTTAATCTGATGTATGACGACAGGGATCTTGCGGATAAATTTTCATCGAACGGTTTTCATACGGCGTTAAAATTTTCTGACAACGCAATGGTTTCCAGCTATATCAGACTTTACGAGGAACTTTCGCGTATATAATGCACCATAACGAATCTGTCGTTAAAGACCTTTTCCGCCTCGTGCCATTTCAGAAAATCAATTTCAGGAAAAAATACATCTCCTTTATACCGACCTTTCACCCATGAGATATACATGTGATCCACGATATTGATGGCATGGTTGTAAATATTTGCACCGCCAATAAAAAACAATTTCTTGTCCGATTGCTCGCCTATCCTGACGGCCTCAAGAATTGACGGGCAGGTGACAACTCCTTCTATTTTTTGTGAAGTGATAACAATATTTTCCCTATCCGGGAGCGGTCTGCCTATGGATTCGTATGTTTTCCTGCCCATTACAACTATGTTGCCTATGGTCAGTTTCTTAAAAAGCTGTAATTCTTCCGGAATATGCCACGGGATCCCCCCGTTTGCACCAATAATTCTATTTTCTGTCATAGCTGCAATAAGATAAAGTTCCTTCACCTTGTATCACCATACTGTTTTTTTAATCTGTCAGGATGTGTTCCCGACAAATAACGAAGTGTCAGAATCCAGTTGCGAAAGGTTGTATAAAGCACACCCTCTTTTTCCCACCGTCTTGCGGAAGTTTTGACTTTTTTTCCAGCCAGTCTGAATTTCAGTTTTGCGCGCTTCGCATCCTGCATAAGTCTGAAATCTTCAAATATAGGATAATTCTGATAACCTTTAAAACACTCTTTTTTCATAAAAATTGCCTGATCGCCATAGGGTATTTTGGTTAAACGGCATCTCATGTTTGAAAAGAACTCAATTACGCGAAAAACAGGTATGTTACTGTCTATTCCTAATAAAAAAGCACCATAGTCGGCGCTTTCAAGGCAATTTTCAACCGATTCCTGCCAGTTTTCCGGTAATATTGTATCACAATGAAGAAAAAGGAGTATATCACCGGACGCAGATCGAGTTCCCCTGTTCATCTGAACTCCCCTGCCCTTAAGTGATAATATTTTTTTGACGTTTTCATCTGAAATAACATCCAAAGTTCTTCCGTTGCAGTCTGAAACTATGATTTCACAGTTTTTCAGACGCTTTACAGCCTCATTTATGGAGTTTTGTTCATTGAAAACAGGTATAATGACTGATATTGTCATTTTTTACCCCTGATCTTATTATATATCACAGGAATAAGTATCATTATGCCGAAAAATACAAAAACCAAAAGCATTTTATGAGAGAAAATCTCGTCAGGTGAGTTTATCTCCCCAAGCCTGCTTCCGGCAAACATGATAACAAAGCCACCGGGGATGATACCGAAAGCTGTTGTCCAGAGGAAAGTTCTGAATGGTATCTTCGTAAGCCCTGCCAGTATGTTAATCAGAAAAAAAGGAAATATTGGGATGAACCTGAGTGTCAGCAGATAAAGATGTCCGTTTTTTGAAAGCTCGGTGTTGAAGAGTGCAAGCTGACGCTGATATTTTTCGTGTATATAAGAACCCAGAACGTATCTGGATATGAAAAATGATGCGGATGCGCCCGCCGTTGCCGCTGTTACTGACAAAACAAGACTGACTATGACACCGAAAACATAGCCGCCGAAAAGACTTATAATGATTGCTCCTGGAAGGGCAAAGGCTGTGTAGAGAAAATATCCTGTCATATAAAGGAGTACAGATGTCAGATAATGCTGATGTACATAGATTTTAAATCCGTCTGCATGTGATTTCAGATAGCTGAATGTAGCCATATCAGCATATTCGCTGTTGCGCAGAACGATGATGATTATAGCTATTATTATCAGAGCTATCAGTTTCTTAAACAAATCTATCCCCGAATTTCTGAAAATCTTCTTCAGTATCAATATCATCAAGCGTTTTAAGTATTGCACAGTTTTTTCCGTGTTCCGACAGCCTGTTGACCGTTTTTGTCAGGACTGTGTCCGTGCTCCATATCATATTGCTGAATATAGAATAATCAGTCGATTTCCTTTTCATTCCTATAAGGTAATAACCGCCGTCCTGCGCCCTGCCAGCCACTGTATCATGGTTATCAAGAGCTGCGAACCCTTCTGAAATAATATTTTTATCAAGTTCCGGTATATCACTTCCGGCAACTATACATTTATTGTACCCCTTCTCAAAGGCATACTCAAACGCGTTTTGCATCTTTTTACCGAGGTCGCCGTCGGTTTGGGTTATGTATGACAAATCTCCGAGCCAGTGGTTAAACATTTCCAGCTTTTCGGCAGGTGTAATGGCAATTATTAGGTCATAATCGTTTGATTGTATGGATGAAACAGTATTTTCTGCCAGTTTTTTGTATATTTCGGCAGCTCTTTCCATGCCTATTGTCTTTCCCAGTCTGGTTTTAACCATTCCTGCTTCAGGAAATTTGATAAAAATTATACATACATCTCTATTTTTCATTTCTGAGCCTTATTTTCGGTATCAAAGCGGGAACTTTTCTGCGGTATTCGACATAATCCTGACCGAACTCTTCTATAAGTTTGCGTTCTTCATTTATGTATCCAAGGATAAAATAAGCTGTGAGTATAAGTGTGATCGCAAAATCTGTACGATTCATGGGACGCGCCCAGATGAGAATCAGACCTGTTGTGTAATATGGATGTCTTACTATTGCCAAAGCACCTGTTGTTTTGAGTGTTTTTGACATATCAGGCTGTTTTTTACCTTTTATACGGGCTTTTATCTGCGAAATGCCAAGAAACGCACCATTATTATATGACTTTGAGGCATAAATACCGAATAACAGACCGGAAAACCAGATTATCCCAAGAATTATCTGCCAGAAAAATGAAGGATTAAAGAAAGGTTTATGTTCTATGCCAACATACATGAATGAAAAAGGAATTAGAAGAATAACTGATTGAACAACATAGAAAAATCTGTACCACCAGAGATCATACACACGCCCGATAAGCTTTCTGTCAGCAAGAACGCTGTGCAGAACACAATAAAATATCAGGTAGGCGTAAAGGTATACCGGTGTCAAATATTTATAACCGTGTTGAGAAGATGGTGTTTCAGCTCGCTTATGGCATACGGGCTGACGCTGAAATCTCTGTAGCCCATTTCTATAAGTTTGACAAGTATTTCAGGGTCTGCTGCCATTTCACCGCATATCTCGACAGGGATGTTTATGTCGTTGGCGCGTTCAAGGATACGGCGCAGAAGGCTGAGAAATGCCGGATTATCAAGCCTGTAAAGTGAGCTGACCATCGGGTTTCCTCTGTCAAGAGCGAAGAAATACTGGAACATGTCGTTGGTGCCGATGCTGAAGAACGAACATTCGCCCTGCATCTGATCCATCTGATATATAACCGAAGGAATTTCCAGCATCACGCCGAAATCCGGCAGTTCAAGTCCAAGTTCTCCGGCTATCGCGCGCGCGCGGTTTTTTACAGTGAAAAACTCTGAAACGTCAGCGATGAACGGAACCAGTATTTTTATTTTGGGGTATGTTTTATGCAGAGTTATAAGTGCCTTGAGCTGGTCGTCAAGCATTTTGTTATAGTCTGTGAGAAGCAGCCTTACGCCTCTGTTGCCGAGCGCCGGATTGTCCTCATCCGCTTCGTAAGCTGTTTTTTTATCTGAACCGATATCCAGAAGTCTGAAAACAACGTGTTTGTCGGTAAACGCACGCATTATATCTTTATATATTTCGATCTGATTTTCCACTGTGAACGGAATATCCTGACGCAGATAGAAAATCTCTGTCCGAACCAGCCCTATCCCTTCGGCGCAGAAAAGCCCTGCTTTCTCGGAATCCAGAACGCTGGAAATATTAGCATAAAAATGCACCATAGAACCGTCTTTCAGAGGCACAAGCTGACAGGCGATATCCCTGCCCTCCGGCTGAGTGTGCTTCGCTGACATTTTTGCATTATATTTATCAATTGTTTCCTGCATGGGATTGAATATCACTATTCCGTCGTATCCGTCTACAATTACGGACTGAGCGTATTCAAGCTTGTTATGAAGGTTAGGTATCCCCGTAACAGCAGGTATTTTGCGGCTTTTTGCAAGAATCGCCGTGTGGCTGGTGACGCCGTCCTTCTCTGTTACGAATCCGCACACACGTTCGAGGTCGAGTGATGCGGTTTCACCTGGTGTAAGCCTGTTTGCGAACACAACGCTGTTGTCCAGCAGATTAGCTTCCTTGCATACAGCGCCAAGATGCTCCAGAAGCCTTGTGGCGATGTCTTCGATATCCTGCGCACGTTCTTTAAGATATGCATCATTGATTGAACGGAACCTGCGGATATATTTGTCTGCAACGTGGCGAACGCTGAAAGATGCACTCTTTTTCCTTTCTATGATATGGTTTTCGATGTCTTTTTTGAATGAAACGTCATTCAGCATCATAAGATGGGTTTCAAATATGCCTGACGCTATCTCCTGACTGGAAGATTCCATCTTGTTTATCAGTTCTTTGAGGTCATTAGTGGTTTTTTCCAACGCGCTTCTGAACTCTGCCAGTTCCTCATCAGAAGAAACGCTGTCGTGAGTTTTTTCAACCATTTTGGAAAGCACCATCACAGGTTCGCCGAATGCTATTCCGCTGGACAGCGGAACGCCCTTTTCAATGCGTTCGGAATCGTCCAGTCCTTTTTCAGCTTCGTCCTGCTGTAAAAGGTAATGGCGAAGAACAAGTCCCGAAACCTGCGCCGCAACAGCCATAAGGAGCTTTTGCATTGTATCGGTATTCAACTTATTCTTACGGAACTGAAATACCAGAACGCCGAACTCGTGTTCCCTGCTTTTCAGCGGTACGCCGATGAATGTCTGATAAGGTTCTTCGTTTATGCCGGGAAAATAATGAAATCTCTCATGACTTTTGGCATTTCTTATGAAAGTATATCTGTTATCTGAAAATGTCAGACCTGTGAGACCTTCGTCAAATCCGAGCGAGATGCTTCCGACTGCATTTTCACTGAGACCGTTTGTGGCAGCCAGTACAAGTCTACCGCCGTTTTTGAGATATATTGAGCATACGTCACTTCCAATTGCGTCTTTAACGTATGCGGCGATATTGGACAGGGTTGTATCGGTGTCTTCAGAATTAAGGATTATATTGCTTATGCCCAGAAGCAGATCTATTTTTTTCATATAATATATCTAGCAGATTCCTTTTCAGTCTGCAATCAAACAAATACGGACTTATCCGCTCCTAAAAAGCTGCATAACCCCTCAATGGCGGGGGTCACATCTTTCGAGTATTTGTTAACATACAGTTGTATATGGTTTTTTATTACTGAATCATCCATTTCCTGTGCATGGAATTTAACAAAGTCTGCAATATTTTCGTAATAGTTGTCAGCATATTCTATGGAAGCTCTTATGACAGAAGTTATTTTATCTGCCTGATCAAGCAGCTCATTGCGTATCAGAATGGCTCCCAAAGGTATGGGTGAATTGAATTTTTTCTCGTAAAGCTCGCCGAGATCACAAAGTTTTTTCAGTCCCTGCTGTTCATAGATGAAGCGTCCTTCGTGGATTATCACACCGGCGGCAACCTTTTTTGATGCTATCGCAGGCATTATCATGTCGAATCGGAGTTCAACAAACTCGAAATCATCGCCGAAGAACATTTTGAAGAACCGAAATGCGCTGGTATTCACGCCGGGAATGGCAATTTTTTTGCCTCTGAGAGATTCAACAGGAACGTCTTCCGACGATACCACAAGAGGACCGCAGCCGAAGCCAAGTGCGCCGCCTGTGCGGAGGATTTTGTATTTGTCTTTGACCACCGGAACAACGCCGTATGACACTTTAACGATGTCCGCTTCGCCTTTGATGGCAAGCCCGTTAAGAACCTGTACGTCGTCCATATACAAGTCGAGATCAAAGTCGTGTTTAACCAGCCCTTTTATCATTGCCGCAAAGATATATGTATCGTTCGGGCATGTAGAGATACCGAGTTTCAGTTTCATATCAGTTAGGCATCGGCACTTTGCCGAGGAGATATTTCAGGTCGTCGTCGCGGAACTGCACACCGCCGCCCACGAACCATGACTTATCGTCTTTATTAAGGAAGTTGTCGTAACCTGCCTGCATGAAAAGGTTTTTGTAAAATACATATTTTGCAGTCGCTTTTGCATGTGCCTTTTTGTCTTCGTCTTTGTCTGGGAAGTCAAACAGGTCTGCTGAGAGTATAAGTTTGTCCTCGTCTTTCAGCGGGTGATAGTCGAGCCCCACTCCCGCTTCGGACTCTTTCAGACCGACGCGAAAGAAGTAGTTGTCCCAGAACCTGTTGGCATACATAGCTGTAAAAGTCATGCTGCCGGGATTACGCTTGCTTCTTGTGATTGTTGTTTTGTATGGTCCTTGCTCAGGACTTGTATAATAAGCTGGTTTAGATTCTATTTCCTCAACAGAATTTTTGGTCACACCGTCGGGGTGGCTGGAAAGTCCGAGCAGATAGTATCTCTCTTTGCTGGGTGTGATTTTAACTGTGGCGTGTCCTTTTGACTGATCACTTTCGCCATATCTTTCAGCAAAAAACGCAAGGTCAACTTTAAACTCGTTCAGCTTGCCAAGAGTATCTTTCAGTCCAACAAGAGCGCCGTTAAGGTTATCGACTGTTGTTTCGTCGTTCACCAGTTTACCGATAGTTCCTTTACCTTCGCTTATCTTGCCTGTGATATCGTTAAGGTTATCAACTGTTTTCTCCAGTTTAGCGGTAACGGTGCTTATGTTTTTGATAGAGCTGTTGATATCATCTTTGTTGCCGCCGATGATATCGTTCATGTCACCTGTAATACTTGAAAGATTCTTAGCTATGGCAGGAGTTTCAGCGCGCATATCTTTTGTTATGGCGTTAATGTTTGCTATTATCTGATTAACGTTGTCAGCATTTGCGGTTGTTATGTCCGCAAGCTGTCTTGTGAGGGCATCAACGTTGTACATTATTGCGTTCACACGGTTTTCGTTGTTTTTAACGATGGAGTTCACAGCATCGGTGATCTCACGGATATTAGATATTGTGGTGGACATATTGCTTTCGGCTTCGTTTGTTGCCAGAACTTTGCGGAGTGAAGCCGTAATAGCCTTTATATCGTCAGCGATATCGCCTATCTTATTGCCGAGAACGTCAAAATCCGTTCCGCCGCCTTCTGATGCGATTGAAGCGCCATCGGATATCACACCTTCTGCCTTTCCACCCGCCACTTTAAGTTCGGCATATTTTTCACCGAGAAATCCTTTAGAGCGGACAGAGAGAACAAGATTTGAAGGCAGAGTGTATTCCTGATCTATAATTATACTTACAATCGCTTTTCCGTTTTCCAGCTTAATGTCTTTGACCTTTCCGACCTCGACACCGCTGAAAATAACATTTGCATCCTTTGTCAGTCCGGATGCATCATCAACAACTGCCTGTATATGCACTCCGCTGCCGCCGGAGAATGAAAGATCCACCAGTTTCAGTGACATCGCTCCGATAATCACAAGACAGCCGACCACGAATAATCCGACTTTAGCTTCAAGTCCCATCTTCATAAAAACACTCCGCTACATGATTTTGATAGGTCCCTCTTTTGAAGCTGAGAAGAACTGCTTCACATAAGGGTTATCTGTGGTTTTAAAATCTTCGGAAGTGCCGTAAAGCACAACCTTTCCGTCATAAAGCATTGCTATATAGTCAGCAATTTTCAGCGTACTCTCTATATCGTGGGAGATTACGATAGACGTTATCCCCAATTCTTTCTGCGTATCGTTTATCAGGTTGTCAACCACATCGCACATGATGGGATCAAGACCTGTTGTGGGTTCGTCATAGAGCATTATATCAGGCTCCAGAGCAATCGCCCTTGCCAGCCCCACTCTTTTTCTCATACCGCCCGAAAGTTCTGAGGGCATCTTGTCTTCTATATTCCTAAGCCCCACAAGGCGCAGTTTTTCCTGAACTATCTTATCTATCTTGCTTTTCGGAAGCTTCGTATGCTCTACAAGGGGGAAAGCAACGTTCTCGTATACGTTCATGGAATCGAAAAGTGCGGCGTTCTGAAAAAGTATGCCGAATTTTTTGCGCATCTGAACAAGCTCTTCCGGCTTCATAACGGTGATATCCTGCCCGTTTACAATTACCTTGCCTTTTGTGGGCGGCATAAGTCCGCAAAGCTGTTTCAGAAGCACGGATTTACCTGTTCCGGAAGGACCTATGATATAAGTTATCGCTCCCTTAACTATTTTAAGGTCGATACCCTTATGTATTTTGTGTACTCCAAAACTTTTATGCAGATCTAAACATTCTATAGCGTATTCCATTTGCCACCTTAGAACATGAATGCCGTAAGTATATAGTCAAAAATAAGAATCAGCACACAAGCCATAACGACCGATTCTGTTGTGGCCCGTCCGACACCCTCTGCGCCGCCGCGGGTCATAAATCCTTTGTAACAGCCGACAAGCGTAACTATACCGCCGAAAACAAGGGATTTCATCATTCCGTTGGCAAAGTCGTCAAACTCTATGTAAGTATACATGTAATCAAGATAAAGGGTCTTGTTGATACCAAGAACCTTGATACTCACCAGATAACCGCCCACAACACCGCAAAGTACAGTAATAGCATTCAGCATGGGCATAACAATAAGTCCGGCAAGTATTCGCGGTACGAAAAGATAATGAACAGGGTCAACAGCCATTGCGTTCAGTGCATCCACCTGTTCTGTAACTTTCATGGTGCCTATCTCCGCAGTGATTGCAGAACCGGCGCGAGCGGCAACCATTATTGCCGAAAGCACGGGACCCAGCTCTCTTGCCATGGCAAGGGCTACCACTGTTCCGACAAGCTGGTCGGCTCCGAATTTATGGAAGCCAATATAGCTTTGGAACGCGAATACCATGCCGGTGAAACTTCCTGTCAGTATTATAACCGACAATGAGTTAGCACCTATAAACTCTATCTGTTTTAAAAGAAGTTTTGTCCGGAACGGCTTTTTAAACATTAGTTTAATTGTTGAGTAAAATAAAAGAGCCATCTGCCCTGCTACTTCAACGAAACTTACAAGCGGTCTCCCGAAAAAACTTAATACTCTTTCCATAAACCCCTTTAGCCTAGATAAATTCTTGGTATCCTGTCTGAAATTCCGCACAGCATTTCATATGAGATAGTGTTTGCCCACCCTGCCCACATGTCTGCGGTGATATTTTCTCCCATGATTTCAACCCTCATTTCACTGTTCAAGTCTACATTTGAGAGGTCTATCATGGTCATGTCCATGCACACTGTGCCTATTACAGGGCATTTAACGCCGTTCACAAGCATGTGGCTGACATTTGAGAAACAGCGCTGATAACCGTCGGCATAGCCTATCGGTACAACACCGTATGTCATATCTTTTTCGGCGAAGAACCGTCTGTTATAACTGACCGCTTCGCCTTTTTTTATCTGTTTAACATGAACAACTTTTGAATAGATGCTCATTACTTTTCTGAGTGTAACATTATTTTCGCCGTAAAGGTAGCCGTAAAGCATCAGCCCCGGTCTGGCGAGTGAAAATTTATTGTTAAAAGCGGAAACACCTGACGAGTTAAAAAGGCTCGTATTACAGGTTATACCGTTATCAACAATATATTTTTCAAATATCTTTATCTGTTCTCCGGTATATTCCGCGTCGCTGTCGGATGAGGAAAGGTGGCTCATCACATGGACAGGTCGGAGGTTTTCATACCTTGAAACGAAATCGCTGAAAGGCATTTCGGGTGAAAACCCGAGCCTGTTCATGCCCGTGTCAATCTTGACAGACACATATGCCGTCCGGTTCATTTTTCCAAGGAAATTATTGAAGGCAGACGCAAATTTCTCGTCAACCATGTTGAGGACGAGGTTGTATTCCAGAACGTCGTCGAAGAAATCACCGTCGACGTAGCCGAGGATGAATATCATCGGTTCACTGCCGAGGTATTCGCGCAGTATCATGCCTTCAAGGATGGTAGCCACGCCGAATTTTTTGACCTTGTGTTTCTCATAGGCATACGCGGCAAGCTTCATAGCTCCGTGTCCGTATCCGTCTGCTTTCACGATGGCGATGATGTCCGTGCCTGCTTTCGCCCTCGCCTGTTCGATGTTGTGACCGAACGCCTGAAGGTCAATCTCGGCGTATGTCGGTCTCAGTGATTTGATCTTAGTCTTTGTCATACTCTATTCCTGCGTTGTGCAGCAGATACGCACGGATGAAAGCATCGAGGTTTCCGTCCATCACAGAGTCCACATTGCCTGTTTCGTGGCGGGTGCGCAGGTCTTTCACCATTTTGTAAGGGTGCATAACATATGATCTGATCTGGTTGCCCCAGCCGATATCGGTTTTGGTGCTTTCCAGTTTTTGCTTTTCTTCGTTCTTTTTCTCAAGCTCGTGTTCGTATATTCTTGATTTAAGGATCTTCATGGCGTGAGCCTTGTTCTTGTGCTGACTGCGTTCAGACTGACAGGTAACAACTATGCCTGTGGGCATGTGGGTGATGCGCACCGCCGAGTCGGTGGTGTTGATGTGCTGCCCGCCTGCGCCGCCTGCTCTGTATGTGTCTATCTGGAGATCCCCTTCGTTGATTTCAACTTCTATATCGTCCTCTATCTCAGGCATTACGAAAACAGCCGCAAATGATGTGTGGCGTCTGTTTGCGGAGTCAAAAGGCGATATCCTTACAAGCCTGTGAACACCCACTTCGCCTTTGAGATAGCCGTAACAGAAGGGACCTTTGATGTTTATCGTTGCGTTCTTGATGCCCGCCTCGTCACCTTCCATATAGTCAAGTATCTCGTATTTAAAGCCTCTTATCTCTGCAAAGCGGATATACATTCTGTAGAGCATGGATGCCCAGTCGCTGGCTTCCGTTCCGCCTGCGCCGGAGTTGATTGTGATGATGGCGTTGTTCGCGTCGTTAGGACCGCTTAAAACAAGCTGAAGCTCGAATTCACGGACTTTCTTGGAGAACGATTTGATAGCATCCTCAATATCGCCGTCAAGCCCCTCTTCGCCCTCTTTTATGAGTTCCAGAAGTACTTCGGTGTCATCACGGAGCGTCAGAAGCTCTTCCCATGATTCAAGTTTTTTCTTAAGCGTAGATTGTTCTTTCAGAACAAGTTTGGATTCTTTCTTTGCCCAGAACTCAGGGTCGTTCATGGACATTTCATCTATTTTTGCGATCTTTTTTCTGAGTTCGTCCTCATTCATCGCAGTAGCGAAGCTCGCCACCTCTTTGTTAAGTTTCTCCGCTTCGCTGATTATTTCGTCGATCATCATAAAAAATTATTCTCCGCTGACAGTCATTTTATCAAAAAGTGCAGAGGCGGATGTCACCCCCGCATAAGTTCTGTAGTCTTCAAAAACGGCGACCATGCCTTTCAGCAGGTCTTTCAGGTTGCCGGAAAGCACTGCCTCACTGAATGGGTGAATCACCTCGCGCCCACGCATAAGCACGCCGGATATACCAACTGAAAAATCACCGCTCACGGTGTCAGCCGTATGCATCCCCATCACGTCTGTGACTTTAACATATTCGTTCATAAAATCATAAGGCATTTTATCGGTGCTTGCTTTTAAAATAAGGTTGGACACGCCGATCCCCATGCTTCCGCCGCTGCCGGACTGTGCGTTTCCTGTATTTCGCATCCCAAGAGCTGATGCAGTGTAGCTGTTGTGCAGAAAGGAATCCAGTATCCCGTTGGCAAATATAGGGGTAAGTCCTGTGTGATGTCCTTCGTCATCAAAGTATCTCGTACCCACGCCGCCCCTCACTTTCGGGTCGTCGAACAGAGAGAAAACTTCCGATGCCGCCGATTTTCCAAGCCTGTCGCCAAGCATACTTATTTTTTTATATACGTTATCAGCGTTTACCAGCTCAACGATTATATCGAGAAAATCCGCCATGACGACAGGATTTAAAAGAACGCCGTATTTCCCTGTTTTGAGCTTTTTAGCTCCCAGCAGACGACATGCAGAATTTGCGGCTTCTTCCGCCGCTTTCACATGTTCAAGAGACTTCAGCACAGTGCTGTCCGCCATGCTGTATCCTTCCTGTTCGCCTTTGTGGGATGCAACAACATATGTGTATGATGAATAGTATGTTTTTTCAGAATAGAGGTCACTGCAGAACGGACTGATTATTCTTGTGCAGTCCTTTGCGGCTGTTATCACTGACTGGTTGACCGATTTTACTCTAATGTCTGCCGCTCTGGCAGTTTCAACAGCTTCAAGAGCCATTTCCGCCATTCCGGCTGTGGTGAGCGATTCAAACTCTCCGTCATTTTGGATAAGTTCTTCGGAGTATTCCGGTTTAAACGTGACATTGTGAACGTCTTTCGGAAGTGCCATTATAACATTCTGGTGTTCCGTAAGAAAACTTTCTATAGCATCCGGGTTTAAACCGTCAGAACACATTGAAACTATCCTGCCGTCTTTGAATGCACGGATAACAACACCCGTTTCCGAGCCGATATCAATGCTTTCAACGATCTTGTCGTTCAGTAGGACAGATTTTGAAACAGATTCTGAAACAGTTACCGTCACGTTGTTATAAAAACCGCTGTGGCGTTCCAGAATACGCTTTATATCATAGTTCATAATTTCCGTTTCATGGCAATTTCGTCGCAGTCGGGAAACTTAGCACATTTCAGGCAATCAGACCATATCTTTTTGGGAAGATTCTCTTTTTCTATTTCAACAAAGCCAAGTTTGCCAAAGAAAACAGGCTGGTATGTAAGAAGAAAAGCCTCTGTGATGCCCACTTCTCTTGCCATCTGCATAGCTCTCTCAACAACGGCTGTGCCTATACCCTTTTTTGTGCTGTATTTGCTGACAGCAACGGAACGTATCTCGGCAAGATTTTCCCATGTGGGATGCATTGCACAACAGCCGAGTATCTCCCCGCCTTCGTCCCAAACGACGAATTCAAGTATTTTTTCGTATATCTCGTTTATGCCTACAGGGAGCATAAGCCCTTCTTTGGCGTGAGTATTAACAAGTGTCTGGATGCTTTTTGCATCCGCCATGACTGCTTTTCTTATCATTTAATGGTTTCCTTAATGAACAGTCTGTAAATTCTGACAGCCGTGTCCTTATCGGGAATAAGCTCAACATGTTTTTTAGCGCTGAAAGTTATTTTAATGCTGTCTGCATTAAACGGTACGATTGTGATATACACAACAGAAGTGCTTGTTCGCGCTTCAATTTTGCCGTCAGCAATGCTTGAAAGAGTTATCTGCGCATTCTCTGAATTCAGTATACCGATGAGGGCTTCAAAAGCACGCTCTTTGGGCATAGTGAAAACATCGGTGATTGTGTCGTTTGTTGTTGTATACACTGCGCCGCCTGCTGCTCCGCCGAAAATAAGGGGTGCGGGAACACAGCTGAACATAGCAAAAGCGGCAAAGGCAACAATAAGTATTTTATGTAATTTCATAGCATCCTCTCAAAATCTTTATTTATTGAATAGTTTATAGAATCAGCAGATTTTTTTCAAGAAAATTCGTTGACAAGTCAAAATGGCAGAGGCTATTATCTCAAAGGTGAATGATGACAGAACGAATTAACTTTTTAAACACTTTTTGATGAGTACACGGCCTTTTAGCCGCCACGGGCGGTTGAAAGGCTTTTTTTTTTGAATAAACGGAGGCTGAAAAATGTCCGCGAAAGAGATAATGAACAAGGAAGAGATGGCTCGAACGCTGAACCGGATGGTGTTTCAGATTCTTGAAGCCATCAGGAGCGAAGACGGCTTTTGTCTGATAGGTATCAGACGCGGCGGTGCTGTGCTTGCCAAACGCATGGCGGATATTCTGACAAAGGAGGGAAAAAAGGATATTAAAATCGGATATCTGGACATCACTCTTTACAGAGACGACCTTTCAAGCATCCACGACTATCCGGTTCTGCAGAGCACGGAGATAGATTTTGACATAACCGGCAAAAATATCGTGTTGGTGGATGATGTGATCTACACCGGAAGAACCACAAGAGCCGCTCTGGATGCGCTCATCGACTACGGAAGACCGAAGAAGATCCTGCTTGCCGCTTTCATCGACAGAGGACACAGGGAACTGCCCATTCAGCCTGATTTCACAGGCAAAACAGTACCCACCTCACGCAGCGAAATAGTTGATGTTCAGCTTGAAGAACAAGCCGGATGTGATTGTATATTAATAAATAAAAAAGCCTAGCACACAAAGGAGTCAAAAGATGGCTTACAAAAGAAAAGACCTTTTGGGGATGAAGGACTTGACCAAAGAGGAGATACTTTATCTTCTGGAAACAGCACAGAAATTCACCGAGATCAACGAGCGGGACGTAAAAAAAGTACCCACTCTTAAAGGCAAAACGGTGATAAACCTGTTCTTTGAACCCTCAACAAGAACAAGAACGTCTTTCGAGATAGCCGGAAAAAGGCTTTCCGCAGATACGATAAATTTCACTGCCTCCGCCAGCAGTACAACGAAGGGCGAAACTCTTATAGATACAGTAAAAAATATGGAAGCAATGAAGTCCGATATATTTGTCGTGCGTCACTCTTACTCAGGTGCGGTAAAATACATTGCCGAACATACTGACGCAAAGGTCGTTAACGCCGGAGACGGGCTGAACGAACATCCGACACAGGCGCTTCTCGACATGCTCACAATCAGACAGAGCAAAGGCAGGCTTGAAGGACTTGAAGTCGCTATAATAGGCGACATCACCCACTCACGCGTTGCCCGCTCGGACGTCTGGGCAATGACAAAGCTCGGCGTGAACGTGCGCCTTTTCGGTCCCACAACCATGATACCTAAACACTCAGAAGTGTTCGGATGCCGCGTCTGCAAATCTATGAACGAGGCTGTTGACGGCGCTGACGTGATAATCATGCTCCGTATCCAGAGGGAGCGTCAGGGCAAGCTGCTTATACCTTCCACTAAAGAATATGCAAAATATTTCGGACTGACGAAGGATAAGCTGGCGCTTGCAAAACCGGATGCACTCGTTATGCACCCCGGACCTATAAATCGCGGGGTTGAGCTTATGAGCAACGTTGCCGACAGCGACAACTCAGGCGTTCTCAAACAGGTTACAAACGGCGTCGCCGTGCGTATGGCGGCTCTCTATATTCTCGGAATAGGAAACAACAAGGGAGGAATTGATGAAAACGCTTCTTAAAAACTGCAAGATTGTCAATCATGATAAAGTCACGGAGGGTAACATACTGATAGACGGCGAATTCATCGCTTCCGTAACGGCATCCGCAGACGAAAAAGCAGATAAAGTAATTGACTGCAAAGGAAAATACGCCGTACCAGGACTTATAGACCTCCACGTCCATTTCCGCGATCCCGGTCTTGAGTATAAAGAAGATATCACATCCGGCGGAAAAGCGGCAGTTGCCGGCGGCGTTACCGCTGTCTGCCCCATGGCAAACACCAAACCCGTGAACGACAACAGAATAATCACTGAATATATGATAAAAAAAGCACAGGCTGACGGTCTCATCGACCTCTTCCCCATCGGCGCCATGACAAAAGGCATGGAAGGCGAGGAACTTACTGAGATGGGAGATAT
Source organism: Seleniivibrio sp. (assembly GCF_021209385.1). Classification (GTDB taxonomy): domain Bacteria; phylum Chrysiogenota; class Deferribacteres; order Deferribacterales; family Geovibrionaceae; genus Seleniivibrio. The sequence goes on from NZ_JAJOIL010000018.1 coordinate 34,120, forward strand.
GACCGAAGGCGGAGCGATCGGCTTTTCCGATGACGGTAAACCCGTTTGCAGTGCGGAAGTCTTCCGCCGCGCCGCTGAATACGCTTCACAGTTCGGTTCGTTCGTTATAAGCCACGCGGAGGACAAAAGCCTTGCAGGTGCCGGAGTGATACACGAAGGTGAAGTTTCAGCCATTACAGGGCTTAAGGGAATCCCTTCAGAGTGCGAAGAGGTAATGGTCGCCCGCGACATCCTAATGTCAAAGCTCACAGGCGCACACGTTCACATCTGCCACATCAGCTCAAAAGGTACACTTGACCTTATAAAATGGGCTAAATCCATGGGTTATAATGTAACTTGCGAAGTTACACCCCACCACTTCACACTTACAGAGAAGGAACTGCTGTCATACGACACCAACTGCAAGATGAACCCTCCTCTGCGCGCTCAGGAAGACGTTGACGCAATGATAGAAGGACTTAGAAACGGCGACATAGACTGCATTGTAACAGACCACGCACCCCACCACCCCGACGAAAAAGCGCAGGAATTTGATCTTGCACCCTTCGGAATGACGGGAATACAAACAATGCTTCCGCTCTCTTTGGCGCTGGTTGAAAAAGGTGTGATAGATATGCCCGCCTTCGTCAGGCTGACTTCCTACAATCCGGCAAAACTTATCAAAAAGACAGACAGAGGCGAGATCGCAGTGGGCAAGCTGGCGGATATAGCCATTGTTGATGCTGAACTTGAGTATGTTTTTGATAATAAACTGAATAAATCAAAATCCGTTAACACACCCTATATGGGTAAAAAACTGAAAGGAGCCGCACTTTACACCATAAAAAGCGGCAGAGTGGTTTTTGAATTTCCTATGAACTGATTAAGATATACCGCCGGATAACAAACGTCCGGCGGTTTATTTTCCTATCGATATGCCCTTTTCAGAGATAGTCACTTGTCTGAAAACGGGAGACGATTCATACATTTTTCCGTAAACATCGTTCCCGGTAAACTCGTCAGAAATATTATCAACCAGAGTCCTTATATTCATATCTTTAAACAGGTCAGGATACATTATGCTTCCTATGTAATTGGCATTTATGAATAAATTCTCGTAATGAGCCGCGTATCTGTTGTAAGGCAATATAGTAAAGACTTTATTGTTTTTTACGGCAGGGATATTGCGGAATAGAGCCTTGTTAGATGCGTAGTCCTGTTTAAACCTGTCCAGCATAGTATACTCAACAAATATAAAATCAGGTTTAGCAGCAACCAGTTCGTTAAATGTGATCTCCGAAAAAGGCGTAGTAATCCTCAGATCGGAACCGATACTGCCCAGATTCAGCATCCTCAGATATGTGTAGCATTTTTCAACGGTATAGCTTGCTTTTGAAGGCTTATACTGCTGTGAAATAATAAACAGCTTTTTTTTAGGTGCGTCTTTGGTACGTTCTATCAGTTCCTTTCTTGTCTTCGCCATAAAGTTCATTATATCCTGCATATTCTTCTGTTCTTTCAGGATATATCCCGTAAGTCTTATGGACTGGAGAATTGATTCAAAATGCAGATAACCGGTTTCTGAACAGTTCATAGCGGCAACAGGCATTTGAACTGACTGGGCAAGCTTTTCAACCTGTCTGTCATTCATACCTGACACAAGAACTATATCGGGGTTTGCAGAATTGATCGCGGTATAATCAGGAGTAAAGCTGTAGAACGATTTGAAAACAGCAGGCATTTTTTCATACCCTTCAGGATATATACATGCACAGTATTTATGCACTTTCCCCATAGATGGTAATATATCCTGAGTTACCAGTTGTTTTGAATAGTCTGCATATTCGGTTAAAGCGGAACTTCCCGGTCCCACAGCCGAAATTCTCTTGATCTTTTCAGGAATTACAACTTCCCTGCCGCAGGCATCAATCAGCTTAAAATCATTAGCCAGTGAATATCCGGACATAGCGAGAAGTGCTACTATAATAAAAAGTTTAAACATTGCACACCGTATTAAATTATAATATCGGAATAAAAGTATGCCCGCAATACAAATATATTGACAAAAATAACGGTCGGATGTTCAACTTCAAACGGAGGTTCATATGACAGAAGAAATATTGAACAAAGCGGCAGAGGATGCAGTAAGGCTTTTCAAAAGCGGATACTCATGTTCGGAGGCTGTGCTTCTCTCATTTGAAACAAACACCGAAAAGTGTTTTTCTGAGGATGCAAAACGCGGTATGAGCGCATATGTTGAGGGTTTGAGCGGCTCCGGCTGTATCTGCGGAGCACTTTCCGGCGGAGTGTTTGTGCTCAGCACCCTCGGCGGGCGGCTAACCAGAGACGAACCGATAGATAAGCTGAAAACAGCTGTACGCACCTTTCATGACGATTTTCGCAAAGAATTTTCAAGTGCCTGCTGCCGTGTTATCACGGCAAAATCCGCAAAACTGTTCGGTATAGGTAAATACAGCACCTGCCCCCTTACTGTCGAATTCTGCATAAGAAATATAATGAAACTTGCCGCCGAAAACGGCTGGATAAAATGACAAAAAAAATCCCGGTTACATGCTTTAAGGGGGGAGGAGGGATAAAGCATAGAAATAACCGGGCAATAGTCTGTTTGGTATCTTTATTATAACCTTCTTTATGGAATTTTCAACTGAAATCGTAATAGATGTTAAATATTAAGCAGCGTTGTGCAAGAAAAAAGCCGCCCCCTTTGTGGAAGCGGCTTTGCGTTATTAGTTTGTACGCTCTTTATCTTTCATTAGTTTGTATTCAATCGAATCCATCAGCGCCTGATATGAGGCATCTACAATGTTTGCCGCAACGCCCACTGTTCCCCATGTACTGTCTTTATCTTTAGACTCGATAAGAACACGGGTTACAGATTCGGTCCCCTCGCCTGACGACAGGATGCGAACTTTATAGTCCACAAGTTCCATGTCAGCTATACGGGGATAAAATTTGGAAAGCGCTTTACGTACAGCTTTATCGAGTGCATTAACAGGACCGTTGCCCGCTGCGGCAGTATGTTCCTGCTCATCGCCGACAACAAGCATAACAGTAGCCTCCGCCAAAGGATTGTCATTGCTGCTGTTTTTCTCGTCGATAACTCTGTAGCTCATGGAATCGAAGAAAGGAGTGAAGGTTCCCATTGTCTTTCTCATGAGAAGTTCAAAGGAAGCTTCTGCGCCTTCATACTGAAAGCCTTTGTTTTCAAGCTCTTTCAGTCTGTCCACCACCGCATTCACCTTCGGATCGTTGCCGTCGATATCCAGACCGAAGTCTTTAGCCTTGTAAACAAGGTTGGACTTACCCGAAAGGTCGGAAAGCAGAACGCGTTGTTTATTTCCGACAAGTTCAGGTTCTATGTGTTCGTAAGTTCTGGCATTTTTAAGAATGGCGCTTACATGCACCCCGCCCTTGTGAGCGAACGCCGCGCGTCCGACATAAGGCTGATGGATGTTGTGTTTCAGGTTGCCAAGCTCGTTTATATATCTGGATATAATGCGGAGTCTGTTCAGCTTGTCCGCGGGCACACATTCGTATCCGTATTTAATCTGGAGATTAGGTATAACGGAGCAGATGTTAGCGTTGCCGCATCTTTCACCGTAACCGTTTATTGTTCCCTGAACCTGAGTGATGCCGTTTATAACAGCCATAACGGAGTTGGCAACTGCGCAGTCGCTGTCGTTGTGGCAGTGGATACCCAGAGGATAGTCACCTGTCACCTCGCGAAGCTGACGGATGATATCCGCAAGTTCCTGAGGCATAGTGCCGCCGTTTGTGTCGCAGAGAATGATGCAGTCGGCTTTTGCATCCATAGCCGCCTTAACGGTTTTGATGGCATATTCTTTGTTTGCCTTGAAGCCGTCAAAGAAGTGTTCCGCATCATAAAAAGCCTTGTCCACTTTGGACTTAAGATATGAAACGGAGTCATGGATTATCTCAAGGTTCTGCTCAAGTTCAATTTTAAGCGCCTCTGTAACGTGAAGATCCCATGTTTTACCGAATATGGTCAGGTTAGGAACTTCAGCTTCAAGGAGCGCCTGAATGTTTTCGTCGTTGTCACAGGTTCTTTTCGCACGTCTTGTGCTTCCGAACGCCGCAACATGGTCTATCGGTACGGAAGATTTTTTTACCTCACGGAAAAAGCCGATATCTCTGGGGTTGGAACCGGGCCAGCCGCCTTCGATATATCTGATGCCGAAATCGCAGAGTGCTTCGGCAATTTTCACTTTATCCGCTATGGTAAAGTTAACGTCCTCCGACTGAGTGCCGTCCCTCAGCGTGGTGTCGTATATCTCTATCTTTTTTGACATAATTCTTCCTTTAAAAGATTACGCTTCGACAAAAGCCTCGTGCAGTATTCTTACAGCAAGTTCGGAGAATTTCTCCTCAACGACGCATGAAACTTTTATCTCACTGGTGGTTATCATTTTTATGTTTATATTATTCTCTGCAAGGAGAGAGAACATCTTTGCCGCTACGCCTGCGTGGCTTCTCATACCCACGCCCACAATAGATACTTTGGCGATGTTCTCATCAGCCAAAACCTCCTTGGCACCTATCTCTTTTGCGATGGCGTTGCAAACGTCTGTTGCGCGCAGAAGATCGGTTTTCTGCACTGTAAAGGACATGTCAGTGTTTCCGTCCTTTCCGACGTTCTGAACGATAACGTCAACGTTGATATTGCTCTCGGCAATTTTATTAAATATTTGTGATGCGATTCCGGGGTTGTCTGGAACAGCCGTAATAGTAATTTTCGCCTGATTTTTGTCTGAAACTACGCCGGTTACAACGACCTGCTCCATGTCTGAATCCTCCTTGGTTACTAATGTTCCGGGTTTTTCCTCAAGGGATGAAAGAACCATTATATCAACATTGTGGTTCATGCCGAGTTCGACACTTCTGGACTGGAGAACCTTTGCGCCAAGAGACGCGAGTTCCAGCATTTCGTCATAGGATATCTTATCAAGTTTTTTGGCATGTTTAACAATTCTGGGGTCTGCGGTGTAAACACCGTCAACGTCTGTATAAATTTCGCAAACGTTTGCTTTAAGCGCCGCTGCAACTGCAACTGCGGACGTGTCTGAACCGCCCCTGCCAAGGGTCGTGATATCGCCTGTTTCGGGGAAAATACCCTGAAATCCAGCGATGATGCAAACTTTGCCTTTTTTGAATTCTTCTCTGATACGGTCAGCCTTAACATCCATAATACGGCTGTTGGAGTGTGCGCCGTTGGTAGTCATACCAATCTGGATGCCCGAAAGAGAAACAGCGGGATAGCCCATAGAGATAAGCGCCTGCGCAACAAGTGGTGAGCTTGCAGATTCGCCTGTGGATACGAGCTGGTCGTATTCTCTGGGGCTGTACTTAGGGTCAATCTCTTTCAGGAGGTTGATAAGCCTGTCTGTTTCGCCGGACATGGCAGAAACCACACATGCAACGTCATGCCCCTGATCTTTCTTCTTTGCGATGATTCTCGCGACATTTTTGATGCGTTCGATGGAGCCTACGCTGGTTCCGCCGAACTTCATAACTACAATGCCCACTAAAGTCCTCCTTAAAAAGCCGTCAACCGTTGATAACGGGACTTTTCAGAAAAAATTCTGCTATGCGGTAGCCTTCTTCTATGAAAAACGAAGGTTTCATAAACTCATCATATGTAAGGTTTCCGTCGGGTTTAACACCTGTCCCGTATATTATGCAAGGAACGGGTTCCGCAACGTGTGTACGTTTCTTAACAGGTGTCGGGTGGTCTGGTGACACCATTATCCTGAAATCCCCGAATTTTTTCAATCCGTCAAGAAGTATGGGGAGAAGTCGGCTGTCGATGTTTTCCACAGCTTTAATTTTTTCACTTATACTTCCCATATGTCCTGCTTCATCAGGGGCTTCCACGTGTATGAATACATAATCATTTTTTTCGAGAGATTTCAATGCGTATTCAGCTTTGCCCTCAAAATTGGTATCGATGAATCCTGTCGCTCCCGGAACGTTAATAATTTCAAGTCCGCCGAATTTACCTATACCGCGGATAAGATCGACAGCCGCCACAACAGCGCCGTTAAGTCCGTAAAGCTCTTTAAAGCTTGGCATTTCGGGTTTGCTGCCCTCGCCCCAGAACCATATGCTGTTGGCGCGTCCATATTTTCCGCCTTCAAAGACCTTTCTGGCGCGCTCCATGATTGAGAGCAGTTTTTCAGCGCCCTTTCCTTTCGGCAGATATTGTTCCCATTCCTGCCCCATGATGTCGTGGGGAGGCGTGGTCTGAAGTTCAAAATCAACGTTGCGCATCACCATCAGGTTTCGGTAGCCCACACCTGCATAAAACTCTGCACCTTCGCTTCTGAAAATGCTGTCAAGCTCCGCTATGCAAACCTTTGCAACGTTTCCGTCTATGTGGTGTGCGGAAAAATCGTCCATAACTTTCCCGTCAAGGGTCACGAGGTTACAGCGGAAAGCCATATCGCCCTTGTTAAGTTCAATACCCTGACTTCCGGCTTCCAGAGGGCTTCTGCCTGAATAATACACTGTAGGGTCATAGCCCATGAGCGAAAGGTTGCAGATGTCGCTGCCTGGGTAATAACCGTCCGGAGTGGATTTTATGAATCCGCCGACACCATCTTTCGCCATCATGTCCATATTCGGTTTTTTAGCGGCCTGCATTATGGTTCTGCCGCCCAGTTCATCTATTTTATGGTCGCTCATCCCGTCGGTGAGCAGTACAACAAATTTCATTTAAACAAGCTCCTTAACTCTTATGGCGACTGTTTTGTCGCTTACGCAGTCCTCACTGTCTATTTCGGCAATAGCTTTCATGATATTGTTCGCAACAGTTTTGTGAGTCATGAAAACCATTGTGACAACCGCACCTGGCGCTCTGTCATCGGGCTGAATAGCCTGTGAAATGCTTATGCCGTATTTGCCGAGTATACCCGCTATCTTCGCCAGAGTTCCGGGTTCGTCCAGAACTGTGAAACGCAGGTAAAACTTGGATTTTATATCCTTTATATCCCTGATGGGATAGTAATAATCGAAATCCCTCGTGAATCCCAGCACGGGAACACGTTCCGCACATCCACCTGCGATGTCGCGCGCTATGGAAACAACGTCAGCTGTGACTGCGGAACCTGTGGGTTTGCCGCCTGCACCGCGCCCGTAATACATTGTCTTGTCCACGCTGTCGCCGACGAACTCAACCGCGTTGAAAACACCGCTCACCTGCGCCATCATCTCAGCGTTTGGCAGAATTGTAGGATGAACGCGTACTTCTATACAATCGTCGTGTTTTTTTGCTATTGCAAGGAGTTTTATCTTGCAGTTCAGCTTCTTAGCAAACTCAATATCCACTTTTTTGATATTGGATATGCCTTCGACATATATCTGATCGAAAGGTATCAGTGTTTTAAAGCCGATAGATGCAAGTATAGCTATCTTATGAGCGGTATCAATACCTTCGATATCGAATGTCGGGTCTGCTTCGGCATAGCCTTTTTCCTGTGCAACTTTAAGCACTTCCGAGAATTCTTTACCCTCTGCCTCCATGGACGAAAGGATATAGTTGGCTGTTCCGTTGATGATGCCGAATATCTCTTTGATGTTGTTGCCTACAAGGTCTTCTTTAAGCACGCCGATGAGCGGTATGCCACCGCCAACCGCACCTTCAAAGCCGATTGTAACGTTATTTGCCTGTGCAGCCTTGAAAACCTCTGCGCCGTGTACGGCAAGAAGCGCCTTATTAGCTGTTACAACATGTTTTTTAGCATTAAGAGCTTTCAGGATGATATCCTTTGCAAAGGTATATCCGCCAACAAGTTCAATGACGATATCAATTTCGGGGTCGTTGATGATATCCTCAGCGTTGTTCGTTACAACCTGACAGAGCGCAAGCGTATCATCCAGTTTCGTTTTATCTATTTTAAGATCTGCGATCGTTTTGAGGCAGATGTCGATACCAGTTTTTTCAAAGATATCCTGTTTGTTCTTAAGCAGAATATCAGCAGTTCCCTTGCCTACAGTTCCGTATCCGATCAGACCTGCGTTCACTTTCTTAGACATTAATTCCTCCGAATTTGGATACAATACAACCGTTAAAAATTATGTCCAACGATATTAGTTGATTTGATATTTCAAGTCAAGAAAACTGCTGTGTTTTTTACGGAAAATATACCTTACGTTTTAATTAATCGGAGGTGATATCCACATTCCTTGTCCCCTCCGGTCGCCACGCGGGAGAGATGGTCTTTGCGCCTATCCGTTTGCAGTTCAGAACAGAGGCGTAAGAAACCGTATGTTTTCCGAATTTTGAGTTTATTTTATCTATTGCATCATAAAGTTGCGGATATTTCTGAAACTCATCCATTATGTTTGTCAGTGCAACATATTCTGAAACAAGACTTCCAAGTGTAACACCAAGCAACCTTATAGGCGTTTTATCCCAAATCTCATCAAAAATACTAACGACTTCTTCGTATATGTGGTGGGTTGCCGATGTAAAAAAACCGAAGGTCTTCCTTTTGCCGATATTACCCATCTGTGTGTCACGAATGGTCAGGTGCACCGTTTTGCCTGCAAAGCCGTTCTTCCTTGCCCGCGCGGAAACCATTTCTGAAAGCTGGAGCAGATAATTGAGCGCCTCTTCCCGTTTTGTCAGAAACACAGGCATGGTCATACTGTGTCCGATGGATTTAACAGGCGGTTCCTCGGATACGACACCGTCGGCATACTGCCCGCAGACCATCTTATAAAGCCTTGTACCGTATATGCCGAACATATCCTCAAGCCGATCCTGACCGAAATCACGAAGATCTTTAGGACTGAATATCCCAAGCTCACGGAAGCGCTTTGCCAGTCTGCGCCCTATTCCCCAGATATCTCCCAGTTCAAAACCGTCTATGAAATCAATAACCTCGTCCGGCTCAACCATATGAAAACCGTCAGGTTTGTTGACACCGCTTGCCATTTTCGCAATGAGCTTGTTCGGACCCACCCCCACAGAGCAGGTGATATTGAATGTCTTCTTAACAAAGGATTTTATCATGTATGCCGCATCAACGGGGTTGATGTCGGTCTTTGATATATCAAGAAATGCCTCGTCAATGGAATAGACCTCCACTTCCGGTGTTATAGTTCTCAGATATTTATTTATCTCTGTTGATATATAAGTATATTTTCCACTGCTGGCTGTAACCAGAGTGACATGAGGACAAGCCTTCATAGCTTCATATTTGCTCATTCCGGTTTTAACGCCGCAGGCTCTCGCTTCGTAAGAGCTGGTTACAACAACGGTTCTCTCTTTGGCACCGATAACGGCTATGGGCTTGCCTCTGAGATGCGGGTTTGCAGACTGTTCCACAGACGCAAAGAAAGCGTCCATGTCCATGCAGAGTATCATTTTCCGTCCCCTTCATCCATTCCTTCAAGGTACCAGCAGGCATCCAGACCGCTGAACGACAGCTCGAACACGTTCAGACCGTCGGTAACGGTATATTTATGTACGATGTCGTTTCCGGCGCGTTCTTTCCATCGGTAGCAGATATCCTTAACAGTCACTTTTTCGCCGCGCAGACTGAACCAGACTGGTCTTGGGCTGTTTTCAAATACCGCACCTACACGCACCTTTTCATGCAGGTTCAATATCATAGCCGCCCTCCAGAGCGCGTATCACCATTTTCACGGTGCCTATGACCCTGAAATCGTCATATTCACCAACAGGTATAGGCGCAAAATCGGGATTGGCAGGCATAAGAAAAACTCCGGCAGAGGTTCTTTCAAATGTTTTGAGGGTGACTTCTCCGTTGATGCGGAATGCCCCCATCTGACCGCTTGTGACCTGATTGGTCAGACGTATGAGAACACAGTCGCCGTCCAGAATAGCTTTGTCCTTCATACTGTCGCCATCCACTCGCAGAAAGAAATGATCATCGCCTATTGGTTTGTCCAGACGTATGTAGCCCTCCACGTTCTCTTCCGATGTTACGGGAAGACCTGCCTTGATACGTCCGAGTACTGGGATTCCATGCGAAGGTTTTTCAAGACCGCGGGCGATGTTTTCAGTGCGCCTTAAAGCTCCCGACTGCGTCAGCCTGTCCAGCATATTTTTTACGCTGGCTGTTGAAGAGAGTCCCATCCCTTTGGCTATTTCACGGACAGATGGCGAATATCCGTTATCTCTTATGAACTTATCAATGAATTGCATGAACATTTTTTGCCTGTCTGTCATACCGTCCTCCATAGACGAACAAGTGTTCGCCTATGAATATAATAGCTCAAAGGCACTAAAAGTCAAGAAAATTGATCACTGGATTGTTGTGCAGGAAAAGTTCTTGAATATCACGTCTTTAATAGTTTTGATATTGTACTGGGCAGCGTAACCGTCTTTCAGGGATTGCGCCATGATGTCTTTTCCCTCTTTGGTGACAGCTTCGTCCGGGTCTATGCCGCGCAGAGGTTTTGCAAGCATGGGCGCAATGTTGTGACGGAATTTAAGAACCAGTTTCGCATCTTTTTCACGCGGGAAGATGATATTTATATCCCCACTGCACATCGTTCTTGTGCCGACCCTGCTGGAGTAAAGTTTAGCTCCGGTCATTTCAAGCGCATATGTACCGTCAGCATTTTCTTTAATGTCGATGGAACTGAAATCACCTGACGGAACGTCGGTTGCTTCGTCTATTTTTTTTGAAATCTCTGAATTTTTAAGGGCGTAGTTTACAAACAGAAACGCTATCAGCGCAACCAGAACGGAACCAATAAGATATTTACCCATCAGGCTTTTCCATCGACAGGCTTAAATTTTTCCAGCCCGTACACTTTAATTTTGCGGTGCAGATATGTGCGTTCTATCTCAAGTATTTTCGCGGACTGGCTTATGTTCCAGTCGTTTGCCTGAAGTGTTTGGAGGATATATTGTTTTTCAAAACCTTCCTTAGCGTTGCGCAGAGCCGCACCGTTTTCAGACTCGTACTTGTCCTCTTCCAGTGCGCGAAGGAAATCAGGTGCATCCTCAACGTCCATGGTCTCGTGTTCGGAAAGCACGACCATGCGTTCTATAAGGTTTTTTAGCTGGCGAACGTTACCTGGCCATTCAAAAACCATGAAAAGCTCCATGAGCTGCAGGCTTACTTTTTTCAGTTCAAGCCCGTTCAGTGAGCAGGCCTCGCGTATAAAATGCTGCATAAGTATCGGAATATCCTCTTTGCGCTCGCGCAGTGGCGGAACGGTAAGCGGTACCACATTTATTCTGTAATAGAGGTCTTCGCGGAAGTTACCCGCCTCTATCTCTTCTTCGAGATTCTTATTTGTAGCTGTTATAAGCCTGAAATCAGATTTAACGGGCGTATTGCCACCGACGCGGGTAAAACTGTTATTCTCCAGCACACGCAGAAGTTTTGCCTGTGAAGGCATAGACATGTCGCCTATTTCGTCGAGAAATACGGTGCCGTTGTCCGCTTCTTCAAATTTGCCCATTTTCTGAGCCACAGCTCCGGTGAAAGAACCTTTTTCATGTCCGAACATCTCTGTTTCAAGCAGTTCCGAAGGGATGGCGGCGCAGTTTATCTCTACAAACGCGTCCTTTGCCCTGCGGCTTAACATATGAATAAGGCGTGCCACATGTTCCTTTCCGGTACCGTTCTCGCCGTTTATCATAACCCATGCGTTTGTAGGGGCTATCTTTTCTATCTTCTTTTTAAGCTCGTTTATTGGTCTGCTGACACCGATAATGTCATATTTTTTTATAAGGTCGCTTCTGGTCTCGCGCAGGTCGTGCATAAGCTGAAATTTGTCAGTAAGGTGTTTTACTATAAGCAATATGCGTTCCAGCGACAGAGGTTTTTCGAGGAAGTCATACGCGCCTCTGCGGGTCGCCTCAACAGCATTTTCGATGTTTCCGTGACCGCTGATTATAACAACCTCAAGATCGGGAAAATAGCTTTTAATATCGCGCAGACCGTCTATGCCGTCCTTGTCGGGAAGCCAGATATCCAGAAACAATATATCGTACACGCATTTTTTAAGCTGTGCAAAACCGTCAGCGAAAGTCAGCGCGTAATCAGCCGTATATCCTTCATCTTCAAGGATATCTTTAATGGCTGTACATATTCCTTTTTCGTCGTCGATGATCAGTATTCTTGCCATAGTTTAAGCCTTGCGAAACTCCATAAGAAAACGTGTGTATTGTCCGTATTCGCTCTCAACGGTGATATTTCCGTTGTGAACCTCGATTATCTTTTTAACGATAGCAAGTCCCAACCCTGTGCCGTCGGGTTTCTTACTGAAATACGGGATGAAGACCCTTGCAATGTCCTCCTGAGGGATACCCTCTCCGTTATCTCTGTAATCTATGCGGATCATGCCGTCGGTTTCAGTTACGTTGATGGTTATTTTACCTTTCCTGTTCATAGCGTCAATGGAATTATTTATCAGATTGATAAAAACTCTTTTAAGCTGGGATTTATCGCCCACAAATCCTATCTCCTGGCAGTTTATCTCAAACTCCACAGTTTTTGATGCGGCATAAAAAGCGTATATCTCGTCAAACAGTCCCTTAAGGCTGAACTGCACCATCTTAAGCTCCGGCAGGCGTGCGAACATATTAAACTCGTTCACCATGCTTTGCAGGCTCTCCACCTCAGCAATTATGGTGTCCATGCTGTTTATTATGGTGTCTTTTTCGCTCTCACCCATAGAAGCTTTCCGCCTGATTCTCTCCGCGGTAAGCTTTATAGGGGTTAGAGGATTCTTTATCTCGTGGGCTATGCGGGTGGCTATCTCTTTCCAGATGCCGACACGCTGGAAGTTCAGAAGGTCTGTTATGTCGTCAAGTACTATCACAAGGTTATCAACCTCTCCGTCATGACTGAAAATCTTTGTTATGGTGGCGGTCATGGTACGCAGTTCGCCCTTAAGAAGTATCTCTATCTGGAATTGTGTTTCACGTTCCTCGGTTTCAATAAATGCCGCTGCGGGTGTAAGTACGGAAGAAAGGAACGCTTCGTTCGCAAATTCTATGACAGTTTCGGCGTAATCGTTCTTTTTCAGCAGCTCAAAGCTATGTGTATAAAGGAATATTGCCGATTTAACGTTCTTGAATATCGAGTCGATATACTGGTTGTCACGCGTTATCTGCATGAACATTTCCGACAGTTTCTCATTTTTCAGATTCAGTTCGGTGTTGTGGGCATTCAACCGCTTTATCATGGAGTTGAACGACCGCGCCAGATAAGCAAGCTCGTCGTTACCCTGCACATCCACCTCAACATCAAGATTTCCTTTGGAAACAGCCGCAGAGGCTGACGCAAGGTTTTCTATTGGGCGTGTTATGCTCTTGGCATACACGAGACTGCCCCAGATGGCGGCAAACACCACCAGAAGCGTCATAAGCATCGTAAGGGCTTTGAACGAGTTCTTTACGGGATTGGCAAAATGCTCGGTCTGCCTGTATGTGTTGTACGAGGTAAGAATATTTGCAATATCAGAGGCTTCGTTCTTAGGCACTTTTTTATATACGACAACAGCACCTATTATCTTGTTTGAATTCTTTCCTGAATATATCGGACGACCTACCCAGTATATCTGGTTGTCCTTATCCATGGCATATCTGGCTATCAGTTCCTTATTCAATATGCGGGTAATAGTATCTTTATCGACAACCTTTCTGGTTCTGTCTTTTTTCTTATGAACGGATAAAATTCTTTCATTATAAGCATTATAGATGGAAATACCGTCAACACGATCTTTTTCCATATATCCGTTGATAAATTTATTCATTTTTGTTTTGTTGTTCTTATAGACAAAATCGCCGGATGATATGAAGCTTGCCAGCAGATCGCTCTGTTCAATGACATAGTTCTCAAGCTGGGTCTGATACTTCTGCATAAGGCTTACAGAGCTTTCAAGTGCCTGTTGTATCTGGGAGTTAAACCATTTATCAATACTTTTGTTTATGACTTTGTTTGAAAATACGAAAACTATAACGACAGGAATTACAGCGATTATTATTGAAAACGATACCAGCCTTCCCTGAAGCCGGGTGCCGAAAATGTTCTTCTTGCGGTCTATGTAAAGCTTGCCAAGGTTTCTGAATATAAGTATGCAGACAACGATGAGCAGGATGATATTTATATTTACCAGCAGAAATATAGATATGTTTGAATACCAAGGAAACTCATTGTCGAATATTTCTGACGACGCCATAATGTTGAACACCAGCAGTGTCACAAGGATAAAGGCGTATGTATATTTGTTTTTCCAGTTTGATCCGGAGGTTCCCGATAGTTTCGGTCTGAATCTGAATCTCACGTCAGCCTTCCATTTCCTGAGAAAAGAAATCATCTGTCTTTTTTTCAGAAGACGTTTTCAGGTCGGATTCGTCAAAACGAATCACCGCAACCTTCTCTTTCTTTTCCTCTTTTTTCTCTTCCACCAGACCTTCAAAATAGTCTGTTTCAGATCCTGCGTCTATATCTATATCGTCAAAGCCGCTGAAGGTATTGTCATTGTTATGTTCTTCGTTAAAAGTTTCAAAACCGCTGAACGAAGTATCAGAATTCTGCGCCGTATCAGTAAGTCCGAAATCGTCGGCAATATCAATTGCCGTATCAACACGAGAAGTTACATCATCAACCGCAAAACAGTCCAGCTCCATAGGTTCGTATTCTGAAATTTCATTTGTCTGTCCAAAGGTTTCAAGCACTGCCTCTGTTTTTTCCGCAGCAGGTTCTTCCTTTGTATCTGATTCCGAAGCCAACATTTTGTCAGCTTCCTCAAGAGCGATACCGCAACCGGATCTTTTGCATATATCTTCTATACTCTTAATATCAAGAGTATTTTCCAGATACATCTCAAATATGAGTCCTTTTATCCTGTCTCTGTCCCCTTTCAGCGATCCGAGATAGAGCAGATGGTTTAAAACTGCTTTGTCCGCAACCGCCTCTTTTATCTCCATAGACACGCCGTATGTCGCTTCCGCAGGTGCCGCGGCAATGATATCGTTGAATTCGTCCGCATTGAAATTTTTGCTGAAATAAGCCGTAATTGCGCCTTCCGCCATTTCAAAGTTATCAGGGTTGCGTTTGAGGAAACCTTTCAGAAAAGGCATTACAAGGTCAGCTCTGCATCCTGATTCCAGAAGGTAGACTATCATATCGTCAATCTCAAAATCGCTCAAAACACGGCTTTCAACACAGTCTGCCAAAATATCCGAAAGCTCCTGATATGACCCCAGAACGGTAAGTTTGCGCAAAACTTTGATTATTATGCGCCTGTCGTCAGCGTTTCGTCTGAATATTTCTGTAAGCAGAACGGAACATTCGTCGAATTTTCCTGCGGATTTGTACATATCCGCCAGTGCGAAAAGATAACGGACGGCGAGTTTCTGCCGCCCCATCTTTTCGTATATGTCATAGGCAAGCCTGTAAAACCGCGGTTTATCGGAAGATACGATTATCAGTTTTGAAACGATGCTGATTGCTTCGTAGTAGCGTCCGGCAGAAAGATACCTGTCAGCAAGCCTGATAAGGAGTGATTCGCCCTTTGCCCTGTCTTCCGCCAGAAAACAGATGTTCGACATCATTCTTAAAGCGGATAAACTGTCATTGTTCAGAGCATAATATTCTTCGTATGCATGGAGGGCTTTTACATATTTTCCCTCCACATACAGGTTGTGAGCTTCAAAAATATCCGGCTCTTTTTTTCCGAAAAGCATCAGATATCCTTTTTACTTTTATTTTAACTGAAATTTCGGATCATTCAAAGTATTCTGCGGACTGAACGTCAGTTTCCCAAACGACGACACGCTCGGTAAGCTCACCGAACGTCTCTTTAAGCCTGCCGTAGATAAATCGTGCGATGTTTTCACTTGTCGGATTATTTTGAACAAAGAATTCAACCTGTTCATTCAGGTATTTATGATCTAATTCCTCAAGTATATCTTTAAGTCTTTTTTTAAGTACGGTAAAGTCTACGAGCATCTCTGTTTCGTTCAGTCTATCGCCCTGAAGATACGCCTCAACGCGCCAGTTATGCCCATGGAGATTTTCACATTTTCCGTTATAATTCCGCAGGTTATGCGCTCCGTTGAATTGCTGGATAACTCTTACTCTGTACACTATAACATCCCTTCCAGATCTTTTTTTGAAAGCACTCTCATTTCGCCCGCCTTCATTCCGTCGAGGTTTACACGACCTATGCGTACACGTTTCAGTCTCTTCACCTGAATATTGAAGTGTCTGAACATGTTGCGTATCTGGCGCTTCTTTCCTTCATAAAGAATGACCCGATAGCGTCTCTCTTCGGTTTCCGTAACGATACAGGGCAGATAGTCTATGCCTTCGTATGTGATTCCGCGTTTCAGCTCATCAATCTGAGCCTGATGCAGACGTCTTGTCACACTTACGATATATTCTTTCTGAATCTTTTCATCGCTTTTCTGTAATTTTCTGATGAAATCGCCGTCATTGCTGAAAATTATCAGCCCTTCACTGTCATAATCGAGCCTGCCGGAATATGCCGGTTTTTTTTCAGCCAGTTTCGGGAAAACGTCCAAAGTCTCTTTGCCCTGTCCGTCTCCATATGCCGTAACTATCTTTACAGGCTTGTAAAATGCCCAATAGAAGTAGTCTTCCACCCCTACTTTCGCGCCATCCAGAGTAACTTCGGATGTTTCATCCACCTGTACCCAGGGACCTTCCGCAACTTCACCGTTAACAGTCACGCGTCCGTCTGCAACAGCTTTGTCGGCATCCCTTCTGGAAAGGGAGGTGTTTTCTGCTAAATATTTGTTAAGTCTTATCATTATTTGGTTTTAAGTTCCTGCCATTCTCTGAACGTCGGCAGTTCGGAGATGTCGTTGATTCCCATATATTCAAGGAAAAACTTGGTTGTGCTGTAGAGCAGAGGTTTTCCGGGAACGTCTTTTCTGCCTGTCACCTTTACAAGGTTTTTATCCAGCAGATAGCGTACTGTTCCGGAGGAGTTAACCCCTCTGATCTCGTCTATTTCAAGCCTTGTGATAGGCTGTTTGTAGGCTATTATTGCAGCCGTTTCAAGTGATGCACGGCTGAGAGTCTCTGTTTTTTCTCCGAAGAAAGGTTCCAGTTCAGTAAAGAGTTCTTTATCCGTAACCATCTGAAAGCCGCCAGACACCTGACGTATCTTAATACCCAGCGACATCCCGTTAAACTGCTCCATATAGTCCAGAAGCCTGTTTTCGAGATTGATAGGGTCAAGTATCTTGCGAAAGAATTTATTGTCCAGCGGTTCGCCCGCCAGAAACAGCGAGCTGAAAAAGATTTTCTTTTCTCTATCCATTTGCCGCACCCTGTTCAATTTGCTCTATCACTATCTCGCCGAAGGTCTCCGCCTGCATAGCGCGTATGATTGCGAGGCGCATCAGTTCCAGAACAGAAAGGAACGATATGACAACTTCCCGTCTGCTTGCGCAGGTTTTAACTACATCCGTCCAGAAAAGCTTCTGTTTCTCATAAACCAGCGCCTTTATTTTTACAATAACATCAGACACATCCACAATGTCTTTTTCAAACTTCATGGGTTTTTCGTTGTCTTTTTCAAGCGCACAGAAAAAGGCGTTCGCAATACGGTACGGGTCTTCCGTCTGTATGGATTCGCGCTCAATGAATATCGCCGAACCTCTCATGAGATACTTTCCGGAATCATTTTCAAGTTCTCTAAGTTTCTGAGCGACGTCCTTATAGAACGAATATTCCACCAGTCTCTGAGTAAGGATGAATTTTTCCTCTTCCGGATCAAGCTCTTCCAGAGGAAGTGACTCTTTCGGCAGAAGCATCCTTGATTTCAGATAGATGAGGTATGACGCCATATTTATAAACTCGGCGGCAATCTCAATATCCATCTTTTCCATCTCCTGCACAGCATCGACAAACTGTCCGGCAATGAAGGCTATGGGGATGTCGTAAATATTCAGTTCGTTCTTATATATCAGGTGGATAAGAAGATCGAGGGGACCTTCAAAATTATCCAGCCTGACATCGAGCAAATGGCTCATATTTTAAGCGCTTTCCTCACTTTTTCCATCATGCAGGCTGCCTCTTCGTTGGCTTTGTCCTGCATGGGCTTTAAGAACTCGTTTATATCCTTGATCTCGTTTTCAAATTTTCTGCGGCGCTCCTGAATGGGTTCCAGAAGTTCCTGCATATGCTTATAAAGCATCATTTTACATTCCATACAGCCTATTCCGGCGGATGTGCAGCCTTTTACAATGTATTCTCTCTCTTCTTCGGTGGAGAATACTTTATGATAGTCGAACACAGGGCATACATCCGGGTTTCCCGGGTCTTTCAGCCTCTGACGGTTGGTGTCTGTCACCATCTTTTTAATTTTGCTCTCAACCTCTTTCAGGTCTTCTGAAAGCATTATAGCATTTCCGTAGCTTTTGCTCATCTTTCTTCCGTCAAGTCCGGGGAGCCTTGGCACTTCCGTAAGCACGCCTTTGGGCTCTGTGAACACTTCGCAGGAATAAAGGTGATGGAACCTGCGGATTATCTCGCGGCTAATCTCAATGTGCGGGAGCTGGTCTTCGCCAACGGGTACATAGGTTGCGTTATACATTATGATGTCCGCAGTCATAAGCACCGGATAGCTGAGGAAACCGAGGTTTGACAGGTCTTTATTCGTCTGTTCCTGTTTAATTTCCTTGTAAGTGGGACATCTTTCCAGCCAGCTTACAGGCGTAAGCATTGAGAGCAGAAGGCTCAGTTCCGCGTGGTAAATGTTGTGGGACTGAACAAACATAGTACATTTGTTCGGGTCAATACCGACACTCAGCCAGTCGAAAACAAGCTGTCTGCGGTTCTCTATTATGTCTTCGGGATTTTCGTAATTCGTAGTAAGCGCGTGCCAGTCTGCAACGAAATAGAAGCAGTCGTGTTTTTCCTGCAGATCCAGCCAGTTTTTAAGCGCTCCGTAATAGTGTCCGATATGCAGTCTGCCCGTGGGGCGCATTCCGCTCAATACTTTTTCCATTTATAAAACCTCTAAAGAAGAATATTCATAAAAAAATTCATTGCAGGCAGAAGAACATAGTCTATCGCCCTTGTAAGAAACAGAAGCAGGATTATGATAAAACCATACCTTTCTATGGCGGCAAATTTTACAGCCTTGTCATAGGGCAGAAAATTCGTCACTATGCGCCCTCCGTCAAGGGGTGGTATAGGTATCAGATTGAAGATGAACAGCGCAAGGTTTATAGATACCGATATTTTAAGCATCCCCGCAACAGGCACCAGCACTTTCATGAGCATACTGCCCTCCTGCACCTGAACGTTGTACAGAACGCGAAGGAGGATAGCGGAAACTATCGCCAGCACAAAGTTTGACATGGGACCGGCAAAGGCAACGATAGCAGGACCGTATCTTGTTTTGCGGTAAAGGTTTCCGTAATTCACGGGAACAGGTTTTGCCCAGCCGAAAAGCCTTGTGATTATCAGAAACAAAAGACCGAAGAGGTCTATATGTGCAATGGGGTTAAGGGTCAGTCTGCCCGCTCTTTTTGCCGTGTCGTCGCCAAGCATATATGCGCTCATGCCGTGTGAAAACTCGTGAACGGTCACCGCAAACATGAACGGCACTATCGCAAGCGCTATAAATCTTATGTATTCAGCTATATTAAAATCCATCATAATTATTTATCACCTCTTACATTTCAAGTCAAAGACTTTACGAATTGAGATATGTTCAATTTTAAGATAATAACCATGCAAATATATACATTATGCTGTTCAAAACTCAAATTTGTATTATACTTAACGATGATTATTTTACATGAGAAGATATGAGAAATATCGAACATAACAATATTTTTGAATTAATTTCTTTAGATACAGGGATTTCTGAAAGCGATCTGATCACGAAGCTGCGGAGCATGGGCAGGCGTTCGTTTCTGGATTATGCCGCAAAAAACGGACTCACTCTTATAGGTACGTCTATGCCATTCGGTTCCGAAGTTTTCGACCCGAACGGTAAAATCCTTATCAATTCAGGAGTTCCAATCGGAAAATATCTTGATGCGCTCCTTGACAGATATGTAAACGATGACAGATTTCAGACTTCTTCAATATCCATCAAATGTACTTCCGATGTCCTGAGCTACTACCGCTCAAAAACCTATGAACGCATAGAAATGATACTTAACGACTTTATCTTTTCACAGAATCAATACAGTTCGTTTTACGATAAGATAAAGGAAAATATGCTTGAGGTTAAAGCTCTTGACGTTTTCAACAGGGCTGTGGATCACATGCTTGCATCATCCGACGGCATAACCGCAATGGTGAAGATATTCAAGAACGCCACTGATAAAAGGGAACTGATAACCGATAACTTCAATTCGGCATTCATAAGTCTCGCACTCACCCCATTTTCCAGAAATATACTTATAGGCGACGAATCCGGCGGATTTCTCACAAAGATAGCTCTTACATCCATATTGCAGAACATTGCACAACTTATGGACTGTGACAATAATCAGGACTGCATGGAACGCTCGGCACAAATAGCAAAGTCGCTGATAAACGACGATTCAGTTGAAGATGCTATCCGCATTAAAACATACGCAGACGGCGACAAATCAGTACCGATATTTGCTGATCAGATAAACAGAAAAAATTTCTTTCTGCGGATGCTGATAACTGTTAATTTATTCGTGGAATTAGTAAAAATCAACAAAACAGACCCACATAACCTTGAAGTGCATAAATCCCTTTACGAACTTGCGGAACTCGGATATGCAGACAAAGAGATGGTATCATTCATCAGCAAACTGTTTCTGCCTGCCGTAAAATCCCTGGTTCTGGAATACGCATATAAAATCAAAAACAGCTGCGGCGCAGACCCTGTTATATGGAGTACCATCGGCGACATGCTGCCTGTGAAATTCCTTTGCCCTAAACCAAACTGTCTGCACGCAGGACAACATAAAACGTTTATACCTGAAGACGTTAAGATTGAAGCTGACAACGTTTACCAGACGCGTATAAATGCGGGCATGTACCACACATGTAAAATGCTTACGGATAAGCTTCAGGATTACTTTAAATCTGTTTCTCAAAAAGCGGAAGACTGAACCATTGCCTGTCTTTTATATGACTCACCCCACTCTGCCATGGAATCCAATACCGTTTTAAGGCTGTACCCTGTTTCTGTCAGCGTATATTCAACCTTTGGCGGTACTTCCGCATAAACCTTTCTGTCAACAAGCATACACTCTTCCATCGCGCGAAGATTTGCGGTCAGCATCTTCTGCGATATTCCGCTGACTGATTTTTTCAGCTCTCCAAAACGCTTCGTTCCTTCCAGAAGATCGCGTATTATAAGTATCTTCCATTTATCACCCATCAGCATGAGTGTTACCTCTACAGGGCAGGCTGGCATATCTTTTTTCATCAGGTTTCCTCCAATAGTTTCCATTTGGTAACTATGGTACAAAAAGGTGCTTACTTTACAGAATATCCTATAAACCATAATGTAGTCATACAAATTGATTAAACAAGGAGAATGTTATGAAAATAGCAGTTATAGGAGCAAGCGGAAAACAGGGAAAAATGCTTGTGGAAGAAGCGCAAAAAAGAGGTCATGAAGTTACGGCAGTTGTGCGTAACAAATCAAAAATGGCAGGATTTAAAGGCGCTATAGTAGAAAAAGACATTCTGGCACTCGCGTATTCAGATATAAAAGACAACGATGTGATCATCAATGCTTTCGGTACCGGAGCCAGCGACGACCCTATTCTTCATCAGACAGTTATGACGCATCTGATTGATATTCTGGCAGGAAAACCAAACAGATTCCTTGTTGTCGGCGGCGCAAGCACCCTTTATGTGGACAAAGAACATAAAATACGTTTGCTGGACACACCTGAATTTCCAGACGCATGGAAAGGAGTTGCAGGAAGTATGGCAAAGGCTTTTGATACACTCAAACAAAGAAATGATGTGAACTGGACGTTTTTCAGCCCAGCCGCATTTTTTATGGCAGACGGTGAGCGTACGGGCAAATATACTCTCGGTCAGGATGAGCTTATTCTGAATTCAGAAGGAAAGAGCGAGATAAGCTATGCGGATTATGCAATCGCTATGATAGACGAAGCGGAAAAAGGAAATTATATCAAAAAAACGCTTCACAGCAGTTGCAGGATAAATCACAAGGGGCTTAATCGCCCCTTTTTTATTGCCCGAAATACTTGCGAACCAGCCCTTCCGCCATATCCATATCGTTCAGAAAAGTTATTTTTATATTGTCCGGCAAAGACATTGCCCATTTAACCTGCACTCCGAAAAGCTCCATTGCCTGCGCTTCGTCTGTGATAACAATCCCGCGTTCATCGGCATTTTCCACCGCTTTTTTAAGAAGAGACGTTCTGAATATCTGCGGGGTGTGTGAAAGAACGTATTCGTCTCTGCTGACAGTCTTTTCAACTAATTTGCCGGATATCTTTTTCAATGTATCGCGTACCGGCAGTCCGCATATAGCAGCACCTGTTTCTGTGGCGGCATCAGCAACGCTTCGCACAATATCTTCCGTGATGAAAGGTCTGACAGCGTCATGTATTAAAACGTAGTCCGTCGTGACTGCTTTAAGGCAATTATAGACAGTTTCATATCTTTCTCCGCCGCCCTGAACAAGCTGATAATTCTTAATATCCGCCATTGAAAGCTGTGAATAGAGAAAATAGAAGTCGTCGGGATTTGCACCGAGAATGAATTCTTTGAAAGGATAAGCACGGTTCAGAGCCGTAAGCGTATAGTACAGAACAGTGTGACCCAGAATTTCAAAAAACTGCTTTTTAACGTCGCCGCCGAAACGTTTGCCCATTCCGGCGGCAGGTATTATTGCGGTTATATTCAATACTTCACCTTAGTAAAGATTATACGTCCCGATTCAGTCTGCAAAAGACTTGTGACGTTGACTTTTACTGTTTTTCCAATCAATTTTCGTCCGTTTTCCACAACAACCATCGTGCCGTCGTCGAGATATCCGACACCCTGGTTGGATTCCTTACCCTCTTTAACAACGCTTATTTCAAATTCCTCACCCGGAAGAACCGACTGGCGCATCGCCATGGACAGCGTATTTATGTTCAGAACCTTGATGTTCTGAATCTCAGCAACTTTCAACAGGTTAAAATCTGTTGTTATTATATCAGCTTTCAGCTTTTTCGCCAAGGCAACAAGTTTTTCATCAACGGTGCCTATTTCAGGAAAATCACTGTTGTTTATCTCAACAGGTACAGCTGTCTGTTCCTGCAAGCGTTTCAGAACATCAAGCCCGCGTCTGCCCTTTTGTCTGCGCAGGTGATCGTGGGAATCAGCAATGTTCTGGAGTTCTTTCAGTATAAACGTAGGGATGACCAATCCGCCCTCTATAAGTCCTGTATCAACGATATCCGCCATACGTCCGTCTATGAGTGTTGACGTATCAAGCACTTTTGATGACGCGCTGAATTTTATCTGTTTTGGCTGTTTTGCCATCAGTCTTGAAAGAACGTTCTCTATTATCCATGAAAATTTCTGACCTGTCGCAACGCCGAGATAAAGTGCGAAGAAATAGAACGCCAGACGCAGAGAATCATTATTGAAATACGTCTCAAAAATAGAGGCTATAAAATACGCTGCAATAATAGCGACAACAGCGCCGGCAAGACCGCCATAAAACTTATAGCTTTTGATGTCTGCTATAAGAGTCTCTATGAAAACTATTGCGAAAATGACGCCCATTGAATAAAGAACCGCCTGCGGCATCCCGATGCCCAGCGTATCCCTGACCAGATAAAACGCCACCAAGACGAAAACTGCATATAATATTCTGAAAATCCACATGTTATCCTCGTTTTAAATGTTTATTCAGAGCCTCAAAATCACCCTTTCTGCCAAGTGCGATAAGTGTGTCGTTCGCTCTGATGACCTCGTTGGGTCCGGGGTTATAAATAAACCCGCCGTCGCTTTTTCTTATAGCGACAATAATGATACCGATCTTACGAACATTGGAATCAACAATTGAAGTGTTTTCCAGAACATTGCCTTCATGTATCATAACCTCTTCAACCATTATGCCGTATTCCTGATTTCCCATAGCCATGGAAAGGAAATCCGTTACATATGGTTTTATGATGCTGTAAGCAATGCTCTGTCCGCCGATGGTGTAAGGCGAAACTATCTTGTCGGCTCCCGCCCACTCAAACTTTGTTACCGCTTCTTCCTGCGCAACCTTAGCTACAACATACAAATTCCTGTTAAGCCCTTTTGCCGTGAGGACGATGTAGAGGTTCTTCACATCCGTATCAACGACGGTGATAAGCCCTTTCGCACGCATCACGCCGGCTTTTTTAAGAACCGCATCATGGGTTGCGTCGCCTGTAACAAACACATATTTTTCTTCCGCTGATTCGCTCACTCTGTCTTCGGGGTCAATTATGACAAACGGCACATTGTTTTCTCTGAGCAGTCCCGCAATTATCCTTCCCATGCGTCCGAAACCGCAAAGGATATAGTGACTGTTCATGTTGTCGATAATGTGGTTCATCTTTTTTCTCCCGAAAAAATTGGTAAGGTCGCCTGTAACAACATAGTCAATAAATTGTGTCGCAGTGTATGCAACCGTACCTGTGCCGGATATGATAATAAAGATCGTAAATATCTTACCTGCATCCGACAGAGGGAATATCTCGCCATAACCTACTGTAGCCATGGTGATAATTGTCATATACAGTGAATCGAGCATACTCGCATGCTCAATGTGCATATAACCGAGTGTTCCTGTCACTCCGACAAGAAATATAAGTGCTGTACCGATGTAAACGTATTTGAGCTTGCTGAATTCCATTAAAGGAGCATTCCGATAAGCCTAAGCAGCATATTCTTAAGAAAATACAGCAGGAATATCAGAATCATAGGGCTGATGTCCACAGGTCCCAGAGGGGGGATTATCCGGCTGAAAGGAACAAGCACAGGATCTGTCAGGGCTATTATCGTCTGCACAACAGGGTTTGAAGGGTCGGGACTGACCCAGCTCATCAGTGCGCGGATGATTATCACCCAGATATAGATACCGAGCAGGCTGACAATCGACAACAAACCGGATTTAAGGGACATGAACATCGAGGAAATAAGACTGGATGAAACAAACGTAAAGTCTGTTCCGTGCTGCATAAAAAGAATGACTGCTCCGTTTACAACGGTGAAAAAGACGAAAACGAGAACGATCGCAGGAACAGCTACGGCGTTTGACCGTATAGGCAGAACCGCCCGCACCGCATTGACCCAGAAAGAGCCGAGACGGTTAAAATACATTGAGAAATATGACATACGACCGTTTCCGGCAAAAATACCGAGTATTATACTGACAATGTAGAACATCATCAGGAAGTTAAGCATGTCAGATATTGCAAAAAACGCAGATATCACAAAGCTCATTCCGCCCATTGCATAGTACAGCAGAGCAGTAAGCGCCGTCGCGAGCAAAATGAAAATGACGGTTGATCTGTCGGCGTTCTTTTTATTCAGTTTAAGCAGTTTTTCCATGAGGGGGTCGGTGAGCTTAGCCACCATCTTGCCGATGGGGTTGAAATAAAGCTCCTGTCTGGTCATGACACTGCGCAGCAGTAACACCACCAGATAAGATTTTATCAGCATTGAAATAATAGCCATCGTTTCCCCTTTATCATCGTCCGCCGAAAAGAGCTGTGCCTATTCGCACCATCGTACTGCCCTCTTCAACAGCTATTGTGTAATCGTCGCTCATTCCCATAGACAAAATATCCATAGTATTCTCATTTTTGACAGACATCTTATCAAAAAGTTCTTTCATCGCAGTAAAATATTTCCTGTTTTTTTCCTCATCGTCTGTCAGCGGCGGTATCATCATAAGCCCTCTCAGGTTCAGATTGGGCATATTTTTTACAGCTTTGCAAAGGCTTTCCGCCTCTTCCGCTGTAACTCCGGACTTGTCAGGATCGTTTGCTATGTTCACCTGAATAAGAATATCCTGAACACGGTCTATCTTATTGAAATATCTGTTAAGTTCATCCGCCAGCCTTTCGCTGTCAACTGAATGTATCAGCCCGAATATATCTCCCAGATACTTCACCTTATTGGTCTGAAGATGCCCGATGAAATGAAGCTCAAGCTCATTCAGATCTTTAAGTATTTCTTTCTTTTCAACGGCTTCCTGAACACGGCTTTCACCGAATATACGGTGTCCGCATCCATATGCATCAAGAATAGCCTCCGCCGGATAATATTTGCTTACAGCAACAACTTCGACGCTGTCTGTCCTACCCGCTCTTTTCATTGCGGCATCTATGTTTTTTCTGACCTCTGCAAGTCTGTCAGCGAACATCGCTTCTCCTTACGATAACCCCCATCATACGCCCTGTTACGCCTTTGTCTCTGCGGTGAGAATAAAGGCTTTCGTCTTCAAAGGTGCAGTTGCGCAGATGCTCAATGTGTCTGATACCTGCATTCGTGAGATTCTGCTCTATCACAGTGCGCAGACTCAGATAAAGTTTTCCGTCCTTAACCACGATGCTGTCGTGGCATATCTTGCCGAATGTATCCGCCAGTTCCGGTCCTATCTCGTAATTGGCGCAGGATATCCCCGGACCTATGCCGGCAAACACGGGAAAATCTCCATGTTTGACAAAAAGTTTTATCGCTTCACCCATGATATCCGAAGAAACGGATTTATGTCCGCAATGCAGTGCAGCGACAGCTTTTTTGCCGGCGAGAAAAACGTTATAGCAGTCGGCGGTGAGTACGCCAAGGGCTATATCGCTTTCCAAAGTGAAAAGTCCGTCACCCTCTCTGTACATTATATCTGTATAATTGTCAGATGTCACTTCATAGACCATATTTCCGTGAACCTGATTAAGATTTACAAGCTTTGAAAGGTGAAATTCATTTTTCAGAAGTTCGATATTTTTCATTGCCACACGGTGGTCTTCGGCTGTGCTTACGGCGAGGTTGAAATTTCCGTAGTCCCCTCTGCTATATCCACCGTGGCGTGTTGTTACAAAACAATCAACACCTTCGGGGACAGTTTTATATGAATTTATGATAATATTGCTCATAAAGGCAAATTTCTCCTGTTTTGGGGTGTATGATACAGCGGGTTAGTTTGTACTTCAAGTAAAAAAAAGAAAACAGCCCCGCGAAACGGAGCTGTTTGTTGAATTTAAAGTGAATCCAGCATATCCTTTCCAACATGGGTTCGTATGCTTATCTCGTCGTCAGTCATACCTGACGTCCTCATTCGCTTTATGGAATCCGACAGCTTTTCACCGATCTCTATCAGATGCCCGTCCGGATCAGCTATCCGGAAAGTGAGCTGTCCCCAAGGCTGTTCCTCAAGGGGGTTAACTACTTTCGCCGCCACAGATAACCGCTCGTAATCCTCATTTATACTGTCGCTTTCAAAGAAAAGCTCAAACATCGTTGAACTGCCGTCGCAAACAGAACCGAAAATGAGTTTATGCGCCGCATCCCTTTTCCAGAGCGCCACACCGCATTTAAACATGACATGTTCGTCTCCGTTGTCCATCATGAGTTCCAGTCCAAGAATATCCCTGTAAAAAGCCAGTGAGACTCTGACATCCTCTGCCATAACAGCCATGCCGCCATATTTTATCATACAGCACCTCCTGTTCAGAAAATATCATATACATCCGGTGGGGAATTGTATGAAACGGACACCGAGCGAATTTTTATAACGCAAGAAATCAGAGGGTGTCGAACCTGAATATTTTTTAAAGTCTTTTATGAAATGTGACTGGTCGTAATAACCCGCTTCATAAGCTATTTCGGTATAGTTACTGCCGCCGCGAACCACCATCTTCAATGAGTGCTGGAAGCGTTTTACAGATAACATCTTTGACGGGGTGGCGCCTGTATGATGCAGAAAGGTTCTGCTGACGGTTTTTACCGAGCATCCGAAATATGAAGCTATACCTTTGACATCGCTGTCCTGCGACGAAAGCCAGAAAGACATCATCGGATTCCGGCAGGAAACGCATGAGCCGAAAACCGCATCAAGAGCGGACGGAGAAAAACCGTCGTTTATTCTTTTAAGTCCTTCAACAATCTTGCTGTTCAGCATGTCCTCAGCATCGGTTCCATCGTATATTCTGTCGGCGGGTATGCCTGTCAGAGCAGTGAATCCTCCGGGTAGAAAACGTATCCCTCCCAGACGAACCTTCCCTTTCAAAGGCACATATTCCAGATTTACGCCTGTCCCGACCATTTTAGCCGGAGAATTTGCCGCAATGTCAAAGATTATATCGCAGCAGCCGTCGGCAAAGATCGGAAAGAGAACCTTTTCGGCGTAATAGCCTTCGGACAGCCAGTATGCCGCTATGAAAGGCTGCAAATGCGGAGCAGGTTTGAATTCCCGATATGAAGGGGCGCTCATTGCTGCTGATACTTTCTGAGTTCAGAAGGCACGAACTGTGCCAGAACAAAGGACACGAACGCCAGAAACGCCGCTACAAGGAACGGTATCTTCCTGTCAACCATCCAGAGCAGACCTCCGGCGAACGGAATAAAAACAGCTGCTATGTGGTTTATGGTGAATCCCATGGCAGAGCCGTTGGCAAAGTCTTCCGGTTCGGCTATCTTCTGAAAGAATGTTCTGATAGATATAACAAAGCTGTAAACGAGGTTATCTATGATATAGAGCAGAGCAACAAACATCTTGCTGTCTGAAAAAGCGTACCCGACGAAAACAACTATCAGGGTTGAGTATTCGATACTCAAAAGCCTGCGCTCGCCGTATTTATTCACCATTTTACCGATGACAGGGTTAAAGAAAAAATTGGTCAGGTTATTGATAATGAAGAGTATTGCCACTTCTTTGGTCGAGAAATGAAATTTTTCCACCATTAAAAACACAGAAAACGCTGTAAAAACCTGCCTGCGTGCGCCGGAAAGAAATGTCAGCGCATAATACAGCCAGTATTTTGCCTTAAGCTGTAGTTTCTTTTTCTGAACAGGAAGACTGCTGTCTATCGGATTCAGTTTCAGGCAGTATATTCCTGCCGCAACTGCTATCAAACCTGTTATCAGAAAAATATATTTATATTCCAAAAACTTAAGCAAGATTATAACAAGTATTCCGGCGGCTATGTTCCCACCGGCGGCTACACTGCGCAAACGGCTCAGAACCAATGGAGTTTCGAGTTTATTGAAATACTGCAAGGTAAGCGACTGATTGACCGTTTCAAAGAAATGAAAGCCGAAGGACATTATCAGCGTTGAAATTATTACACCTGTTGCGGATGGCAGATAACCTGTCACCGCTATACCTATTCCGAGGACAATAAGGCTGACCACAGCAAGTTTATGTTCAGGGAGGACAACGATGGCAAGTACCACAAGCAGAGACAAAAAGCCCGGAATCTCTCTGATAGACTGGGTAAGCCCCATGTAAAAACCGTCCAGAGACGCTTTTTCGACCGCGAAGTTATTGAATATCGTCGACCAGCTCTGGAACGATATATACACAGCAAGATTTAATAAAAGCAGGAATATAAACATATCCCTGCGGTTTTCCCGAATCATATACCCTTCAGATATTTAATGCATTTCTCATGGTAGCACACGCCGTCTTCCATAACAAGATACTGAATCGTCTCATTCATTTTTTCCGGCGGAATAGGGATAAACCTGCCGGAAGCAGATGCGAACACTGTACCGGAGGCATCTTTCAGTTCACCTGTGACTTCGCAGATGCCTTTATGCATCCCCTGATATTTCGCTTCGACTATCAGGCTGGTCATGGTAGGGGTATTTTTGCGGAATTTCACTTCAAGGCTTCTTGTAAAGCAGAGCCTGTCCAGCGAATCTTCAAAAATAAAAGGCGACCACCCCATTGTTTCGTCCAGAAGCGCCGTGCATATGCCTCCGTGTACGACGTCTTTGAATCCGCAATAGTCTGCGGGAACGAACACATCACTGTAAAGCGCTCCGTTCTCCGCAAAAAACCTATGTCTCAGCCCCACAGGGTTCTGCTGTCCGCAGATGAAACACCCTGTGGAATGGGGAATGTATTCTCTCATTTTGCCCACATTACAAGATTCAGCTCAAAGATATTTTTCAGGTACTTATGAAAAGGTACAGCAGCAAAGCCGACCTTCATCTTGCCTGCATTGTCAATTCTGAAATGCGCTTTATAAGTGCTGATATCCCCGTTTTTCTCCGCCAGTTCAAGGGCGATGAATTTAGGATTCTTAAGCACCCCGCTCTCACCGTCAAACTCAACAACGGCATAAACAGCAAGACTTTCGTTGTCTATCTTCGGAGAGCGTATCTTCGCTTCAAAGGTTACATAACCGCCCATTTCTATGGAATCAGCCTGAACGCCGCTCTCAGCTATTTCAACAGAATCCCATCCGCTAATAACATTCTCTTTCCATTCAAGATACTTGGAAGCGCCTTCAAAACCATTGAATGAGATATCTTTATAAAGTTCATGAAGCTGAACGTAATATTTATCAGTATACTCCATAACCATTCTGGAAGTATTGAAGAACGCGGCGCAAACCTTAACAGCCTGTTTCATCATATGCGTCCATTCTCTTGGGATTCCAACTTTATCGCGGTTATAGAACAGAGGGATTATCTCGTTCTCAAGCTTGTCATAAAGCTCCATGCTTTCGACAAAATCCTGATAATCCTGTTTGTCGTATTCTTCTCCGGCGCCGATAGCCCAGCCGGTTTCGCCGTTATAGCCTTCCGCCCACCATCCGTCGAGAATGGAAAGGTTAAGACCGCCGTTGGCGGCTATTTTCATACCGCTTGTACCGGAAGCTTCCATGGGGCGCAGAGGCGTATTTAGCCATATATCAACGCCGTGGGCAAGATGTCTTGCCACTTCTATGTCATAGTCCTCAACGAAGACTATTTTGTCTCTGAATTCAGGTTTGCGGCAGATATGGAATATCTTTTTGATTATCTCTTTTCCGCCGTCGTCTTTAGGGTGAGCCTTGCCTGCGATAATTATCTGAACAGGTCTTTCGGGATTGTTCAGAATTTTTGCGAGTCGTTCCTCATCCATAAACAGCAGATAGCCGCGTTTGTATGTTGCAAAACGGCGCGCAAAGCCGATTGTAAGAGTATCCGAATTGAGAACGTCATCTGCCTTAGCTATCTCGCTGGCGGTTCCGCCGCGTTTCATAACCTGTTTTTTCAGCCTTTCACGGGCAAAAATAACCAGTCTCTCTCTCTGTTTGCGTTTTGCATCAAAAAAGGCGTTGTCCGGTATCTTTTCAACATCGTTCCATACGTCGAAATCGTATGGTTTGTAGTACCATGCCTCGGAAAGATATCTGGTGTATATCATCTTGAAACTTTCGGCTATGAACGTGGGAAGGTGGACGCCGTTTGTAACGTGACCAATGGGGACATAATTATCAAGAGCGTTGCTCCAGAGGTTCTTAAACATCTGTCTGGAAACTTCACCGTGAAGGGCGCTTACGCCGTTACGGAAAGTGCTGAGGCGGATACCTGCGATCGCCATAGCAAAGCTTTCGGATTCGTTGAACGGATTCTCGCGTCCGAATCCCATTATCTGATTGATGTTAAAGCCGGAAGGCTCGAATATCGGACCGAGATATTTCTTTATCTGATCGAAGCTGAACACGTCGAAACCTGCGGGAACAGGTGTGTGAGTGGTGAACAGCGTGCTTTTTTTAACAACTTCTGCCGCAGTGCGAAGATTCATTCCTTCTTCCACACAGAGCCTGATCCGTTCAAGTGCCGCAAACGACGGGTGTCCCTCGTTCAGGTGGTATACTGTGGGGCGGAATCCCATCGCTTTCAGCGCACGAACACCGGCTATGCCGAGGATTATCTCCTGTTTCAGCCTCATGTCGGAATCTCCGCCGTAAAGCTGTGCGGTGATACTTCTGTGCTGCGGGATGTTTGTTGTAAGGTCGGTGTCAAGAAGATAGAGTGTGATAACGCCTATCTCCAATTTCCAGACCTTAACGTTGACATCGCTTTCGGCTATTCTGACCTGAACATATATTTCATTGCCGTTCGCATCCTTAACGGGTGTTACAGGCATCCTGTGAAAGTCGTTATAGGGAATAGACTGCTGCTGCCAGCCGTCAGAATTGAGATACTGATGAAAATAGCCGTTTCTGTAGAGCAGACCGACCGCTATGAAAGGTATACCTATGTCGCTGGCAGATTTACAGTGGTCGCCTGAAAGTACGCCCAGACCGCCGGAATAGAGCTTTACAGACTCGTGTATGCCGTACTCAGCGCTGAAATAGGCTATCTGCATCCCCTCTTCTCTTTTGCCGCCGTGGGCAAGGTCGAACCATTTGGGGAGCATTTTATATTCGTTAAGGCGTTCGTGTACGTTGTCCATGACGTTCATGAAAACAGGGTCGCCGACAAGTCTGCGGAAATCTTTATCTGTGAGCTTTGAAAGCACCCAGACGGGGTTGTGTTCGCACTGTTCCCAGAGTTCCATATTTATCATACGGAAAAGCTCTCTCGCCTCCCAGTTCCAGCTGTACCAGAGGTTATGCGCTATCTGCTCCAGAGGTCGGAGTTTGTCGGGGAGTTTGGTTTTCACATTGAATTCATAGACTTTCATAGAATCACCCTTAAAAACTTGATAAGTCATATTAGCACACAAATGAGAAAATTTATAAACATAATTGTGTCATATTCCTGTGTGTCCGAAGCCGCCTGCGCCCCTTTCGGTTTCAGACAATTCGGTCACCTGTTCAAAAACAGCTCTGGTGACGGTTGCAACTACCATCTGCGCTATTCTGTCGCCCTTTTTATAAACAAACGTATCCTGAGAAAGATTTATGAGGATTATGCCAAGCTCGCCCCTGTAGTCGGAATCTATTGTTCCGGGGGTGTTCAGCAGAGTGATGCCGTTTTTAAGAGCCAAACCGCTTCTGGGGCGTATCTGCGCCTCAAAACCTTCGGGGAGTTCTATATAAAGTCCGGTTTTCACAAGCGTCCTTTCAAAAGGTTTTATTTCACCGCCGTGCGCCGCCATAAGATCAACGCCTGCCGCATGTTCGGTCTTATATTCCGGCATCAAAGCCGGATCATCCGCTTTTATCTTCACTTTACAAGTCTGCATACTGAATACTCCCTCTCAAATATTTCTGCTGCCGTGCGCTGTATGCTCTTTTTATCCAGCGTCTCTATTCTGCCCATAATCTCTTCACTCTCAAGCAGCTTTCCGTAATGGTAAAACTGCCTGAAATTCATCTGAACGCGGCTTTCCAGTGTTTCAAAGTTTGAAACATAAGAAA
The DNA here is from genome assembly GCF_021209385.1 of Seleniivibrio sp. Taxonomy (GTDB): domain Bacteria; phylum Chrysiogenota; class Deferribacteres; order Deferribacterales; family Geovibrionaceae; genus Seleniivibrio. Next base: position 67,424 of record NZ_JAJOIL010000018.1, read on the forward strand.
GAATCAGTTGATTTTTTATCATAGTAAGCTCGTCATCTGTTATGCCGTTTTCAACCAGCTTCTTTATCTCTTTAAAAACAAGCTCAAGCACTTTATCGCCTGATTTTTCGGCACATGAGTACATGATGTTTGCGTATCCCGCCTTTTTGTAGAGAACCGCTTCCGCCTCGATGTTATAGCAAAGTCCGCGTTTCTCCCTTATCTCCTGGAACAATCTGGAACTCATCAGACCGCCCAGAATCATCACGCCGCCGGAAAGAGAGTATCTTTCAGTATTGCCGTATTCAAACGCAGGGTACATAAGCTGAACGTAGCTCTGTCCTGATTTGAAATGAAACTCGTGATTTTTGGGCGAATAGCTCGGGATGTAATGATTTAACTTTCCTGCATAATTATCTTGTGAAACAGGGAAATATTTCTCTATATATTTCGAGACCTCTTCTCTGTTCACATCACCGCTTACAGCGATTATGCAATTATCTGAAGTGTAATTCTCTTTGTAAAAACGCTTAAGTTCGGAGAACTCCAGTTGCTCCACAGAGGCGACAGTACCGGAAACAGGGTACTCAAGGGAACAGCCTCTGAAAAGCTCTTCCTCCGCCACTTCACCCAGATATTCGTCGGGGCTGTCCATAACGGAATTTATCTCGTCTATGATTATCTGTTTCTCCTGTAAAAAATCCTCTTCAACGAAAACGGGATAGAAGCAGATATTTGCCATCAGTTTTATGAAAAGCTCAAGGTTGCCGGAAAAACCCTTTATGTAATATGCAGTTGTTTCTTTCGATGTGTAGGCGTTCATGTAGCCGCCGTACATCTCCGAAAGTCTGCTTATCTCCTCGTTTGAATAATCTCTGGTGCCGCGGAACGCCATATGTTCTATGAAGTGCGAAACACCGTTGTTTGCTTTGGTTTCGTTTGCGGAACCCGTGTCGAAGAAAACGGATATGGTGAAAAGCCCCGGAAGGCTTGTTACATTCTCGTAGATAACGGGAATGTTGCCGACTTTGTATATTTCTCTCATTAAGTTTCCTTGTGAATTGAATGAAAGGAGATTTTACACCGCAAAGGATGTGGGGTCAATTGAATAAAAAAGGGAGCCGAAGCTCCCTTGGTATTAATTCTCTTCTTTTTCCGCAGGTTTTTCTGCAGAGAGAAGAACTTTTCTCGACAGTTTGTAGCGTCCGTTGGGATCTTTGCCCACAACTTTTACCTGAACGCTGTCGCCAACACTGAGGTAGTCCTCTATCTTGTTGATGCGTTCGTTGCTGTACTGAGAAACGTGAAGCAGTGCCTCGATTCCGGGGATAAGCTCCACAAATGCGCCGTATTCCATTATCTTTTTGACGATGGCATCGTAAACCGCGCCCTCTTCGACCTCTGCAACGATCTCGTTTACACGTCTCTGAGCGATGGTTATAGCGTCTTTGCTTACAGCAAAGATGTTTATCTTGCCTGTGTCGTCGATGTCTATGGACGCGCCTGATTCCTCGATGATGGATTTGATCATCTTTCCTCCCGGTCCGATAACCATACCGATCTTCTCAGGGTTGATCTTAATGGTCAGGTATCTGGGAGCTGTAGGAGCAAGATCTTCCTTAGGCTCGGGCAGAACGTCGATCATTTTGCCGAGGATGTGAAGTCTTGCGGCTTTCGCCTGTTCAAGAGCTGTCTCAAGAAGTTCTTTTGAAAGACCTTCTATTTTGATATCCATCTGAAGTGCGGTGATACCGTCTTTGGTACCCGCAACTTTGAAGTCCATATCGCCAAGGTGGTCTTCAGTTCCCATGATGTCGCTGAGAACTGCATATCTGTCTTGTCCTTCATAGATAAGACCCATAGCAACGCCCGCAACGGGAGCTTTGACCGGAACGCCCGCATCCATAAGGCTGAGGCATCCGCCGCACACAGTAGCCATAGAGGATGAACCGTTGGATTCAAGAACCTCTGAAACGATGCGCACGGTATAGGGGAAGTCGTCTTCATCGGGCAGAACGTATGACAGAGCACGTTCAGCAAGTGCACCGTGACCGATTTCGCGTCTGCCGGGTCCTCTCATGAAGCCGACCTCGCCAACGCAGAAAGGCGGGAAGTTATAGTGCAGCATGAAACGTTTTCTGCCTTCGCCGTCGATGTTGTCAAGGATCTGAGTATCCATCTTGGTACCGAGCGTAGCAACTACCAGCGCCTGAGTTTCGCCTCTGGTGAAGAGAGCGGAACCGTGGGTCATAGGCAGAAGAGCGTGTTCGATGTCGATGGGGCGTACTTCAGTATAAGAACGTCCGTCGATCCTTGTTTTAGAATCTATTGTGAAGTTTCTGAAAGCTGTTTTCTCAACTTCGTGGTAGATGTTTTTAAAGTGACCTTCTTTAGCGGCGTATTCCTCTTCACCCACTTTTTCTTTCATGAGTTCAAGGAATTCCTCTTCAAGTTTGTCGATTGCGGCATATTTCTCAAGTTTCTGAGGAATAACCAGCGCAGCTTTAATTTTGTCACCGATAACAGCCATAGCGTCGTTAACATCGTCAGCGGGAACGGCGAAGCTTTCATAAGCAAATTTTTCTTTGCCAAGCGCTTTAACCATTTCAAGCTGGTGAGCAACAAGCATACGGATGTGTTTGTGTCCGAACTGAAGGGCTTCAACAACCTCTTCTTCGGAAACGTTGTTCATCCCAGCCTCAACCATAACGATGGCATCGTCAGTACCTGCAAGGGTAATGCTGATATCAAGATCGTTAACACGGTCTGCGGGAGGGTCGATGAGGAGCTTGCCGTCCAGTCTGCCCACTTTGACACCTGCGATAGGTCCGTTGAAAGGAATATCGGATATCATAAGAGCGGCACTGGCAGCGTTCATCGCAAGCATATCAGGCGAGTTAACGCCGTCATATGAAACGACAGTAGCTATCACCTGTGTCTCATTTCTGAAACCGTCGGGGAACATGGGTCGCAGGGGTCTGTCTATCAGACGGGAAATAAGCGTTTCTTTATCGGAGGGTTTAGCCTCTCTTTTAAAGAAACCGCCGGGAATCTTGCCCGCTGCGTAGAATTTTTCAAAGTAGTTGACTGTCAGGGGAAAAAATCCCTGATTTGCCGCTGCTTTTTTCTGACCTACGGCTGTAACGAGGACGATGGTACCGCCCTGTTTGATCCAGATACTGCCGTTTGCCTGCTTGGCTTTCCAGCCGGTCTCAAAAATTATTTCGTCAGCGTCTTCACGCAGACGAATAGGGAAAGTCTGAATATTTTTTTCCATCTAGTATTACTTCCTGATTCCGAGAGCTTCGATGATTTTGCGGTATCTCATGTAGTCTTTCTTCTTAACATAATCAAGAAGCTTTCTACGGCGACCGACGAGAAGAAGAAGACCTCTTCTTGAGTGGTGGTCTTTGGGGTTAGTTTTAAAGTGTTCTGTCAGATAAGTAATTCTTTCTGTCAGAAGCGCGATCTGCACTTCAGGAGAGCCTGTATCAGCATCGTGAGTCTTGTTTACTGAGATAATCTCGTCCTTGCGTTCTTTGGTCATTACCATTTTAAAGTTACCTCCATGATAAGCTAATATTATAGCAAATTTATCTTATTAAATCCAGTCTGTCAGACCAGTAATTTCACAATTATGAAAGGTTGGTCGGCAAGTCCGCTTTGTTCTGCAAACGCAAGCAGTTCGCCTTTTCCATCCGTAAGAAAGACATGAGCATCCTCGGTATCCGGCACTGAAATATAATTGTGCCTTTTAACGGATACGCCGTTCTTAACCAGCTTAACAGCTTCGTCGCGAACGACCGCCTTTGCCCATCCAAGCGCCCTGTCCACAGGGATAAGAGCCTCTTCGAGTCTGCCCTCTTCCTTCATGGATTCAAGGTCGCCGAGCTTATAAGCCGCAGCCTGTGTGAACCTGCCGTTCACAGTGCGGATAAGCCCGCTCATAACACCGTAGCAGCCCAGTTTAAGCCCTGCCTCGTGGATAACGCTTCTCACATAAGTGCCTTTTCTGCATTTCATGCGGAAAAGCCCGTCGGGATAGCTGTAATCCATAAGCTCAATATCCGTTATGGACATCACGCGGCTTCCTGCATCCTCTATCTCACCCTTTCTGGCAAGATCGTAGGCGCGCACGCCGTTTATCTTAACGGCGGAATACGCAGGAACCGTAAGCTCAACATCGCCTATGAAGGTTTTAAGAACAGCCTCTACCTCTTCTTTAGAGGGTTTTATGTCGCGGTTTTCGGCGGTTATGTCGCCGTCCGTGTCATAGCTGTCTCTGGCTTCGCCAAGGCGAAACTGTGCAACGTACTCTTTATCAAGAGCCATCATGTAATCTGCAAGTTTGGTGGCATAACCCAGACAGACGGGAAGAACGCCTTCCGCCAACGGGTCGAGAGTGCCGGTGTGACCGCATTTTTTGGTATTAAAAATCCTGCGGACAGACCTGACAACTGAAAATGATGAAATACCTTTTTCTTTGTAGATATTTACAACGCCATCCATTACTGCTCATGACTGATGGTTTTTAAAACTTCGTCAATTTTCTGGCCGTAATCGGATGAATCGTCGTAGATGAAGCGGAGTTCGGGAACCTTCTTAATAGTAAGGTTTTTGATAATGCAGTGCTTAATGAAGCCTGCGGAACGGTTAAGTCCTTTTTCAATCCCATCTTTTGCACTTTTATTATAAGTGCTGAAAAATACTTTGGCACTGGACAGGTCTTTTGAGATCTCAACGCCCGTGATCACAACATCTTTAACTTTCGGGTCTTTGACCCCCATAAGGATCACGTTAGCTATCTCGGAACGTAAAAGTTCCGCTACTCTTCTGTCTCTCACCAAAATATCTCCTGCTCATTCTCCGATTGCACAGCAACCGCCCCATCATGAGCGGAAACCGTATCAACGGCCGGCAAAATGCGTTCCGCACCCAAAAGGTGCGGAACATCAACTATCGTATATATTGCAGAAAAGGTCAAGAATTTATTTGTTATCTTCCTGTTCTTTTTCTTTTGCTTCGGAATCTCTGCGCACGTCTTCAAGAGTTCTCTTCTCTTCAACCATGATGTAGAACTCGAAAACGTCTCCTTCTTTGATATCGTTGTATTTTTCAACACCGATACCGCACTCGTAACCCTGTGCAACCTCTTTAGCGTCGTCTTTGAAACGTTTAAGAGAGTGCAGTTTGCCGTCATAGATAACGATTGAGTCACGGATGACCCTGACGCTGGCATTTCTGGCAACCTTGCCCTCTGTAACATATGAACCTGCGATCTTGCCGATCTTCGGCACAGAGAACACCTGACGAACTTCCGCACGTCCGAGAACTTCCTCTTTGCGCGACGGGTCAAGCATACCTTCCATCGCCTGTTTAACGTCATCAATCGCCTGATAGATTACAGAGTAAAGGTTAAGCTCAACGCCCTCCTGTTCTGCTTTGGCTTTCGCCTGCTGTCCGGGACGGACGTTGAAACCGATGATGATGGCGCTTGAAGCTGTTGCGAGGATGATATCGTTCTCCGAAATACCGCCCACACCGCTTGAAATGATATTTATCTTCACTTCGGGGTTGGAAAGCTTTATCAGAGAGGATTTCAGAGCTTCCAGTGAACCCTGAACGTCGGCTTTCAGCACGATATTCAGTTCTTTCAGCTTGCCCTCTTTTATTCTGTTGAAGATATCCGCAAGACTGACAGCGGTTTTTTCCGCCAGTGTGTGTTTACGTTTCTCTTCTGCGCGCAGTTCTGCAATTGCTCTCGCTGTTTTTTCATCAGAGGTAACGATGAATCTGTCACCGGATTCCGGAACGCCTGAAAAGCCCATAATTTCAACGGGAACTGAAAGTCCGGCTTCTTTGATAGCGGCGCCTTTATAGTTGAACATCGCCCTTACCTTACCGGATTCAGTACCGACAACGAAGTTATCGCCTTTGGTCAGCGTACCTCTGTTAATAAGCACTGTTGCAACGGGACCTTTCTGTTTGTCCAGTTTTGATTCGATAACGATACCCTCTGCCGGAGCGTTGGGGTTGCCTTTAAGTTCGAGAAGTTCCGCTTCAAGGAGAACTCTTTCAAGCAGCGCATCAACGTTGATGTTCTGTTTAGCGGATATCTCCTGAAACTGTGTATCGCCGCCCCAATCCTCAGAAATAACTCCGTGTTCGGAAAGCTGATTACGAACCATGTCCGGGTTGGCGTTCTCTTTATCTATCTTGTTGATAGCAACAATAATCTTAACACCTGCCGCTTTCGCGTGGTCAATAGCTTCTTTTGTCTGGGGCATAACGCCGTCGTCAGCCGCAACAACAAGGATAACTATATCCGTAACGCTTGCGCCTCTGGCACGAAGGGTTGTGAACGCCTCGTGACCGGGGGTGTCGAGAAAAGTTATTGTTCCGTGGTCGAGTTTAACTTCATACGCACCGATGTGCTGTGTGATACCGCCCGCTTCGCCCTCTGCAACAGCCGTAAGACGGATTCTGTCGAGCAGTGATGTTTTACCGTGGTCAACGTGACCCATAACGGTAACGATAGGCGGTCTGGGAACAAGGTCTTCGTCCTTATCCTCGTGTTTGGGGATAAGGTCGTCTTCGGTGAGGAATTTCACCTTAACATCTATTCCGTATTCAGAAGCAAGCAGAGTTGCCGTATCGCCGTCAATAGCCTGATTCACGCTCGCCATAACGCCGAGGCTGATAAGTTTTTTGATAACTTCTGTCGCCTTAACGCCGATGAGTTTGGCAAATTCAGAAACAACAACGTTCTCGCCTATCTGCACGCTTGACGGGCGCACAATAACAGGTTCCTGTTTCTCCTCTCTTCTGCCCTTCTGCTTTTTGAAAGGTCTGCGGTTATTCCTGTTATCAGGTCTTTTTTCTCTTGGTGCTTCTTCAACAACTTCTTTTTCAGCTTCAACAACTGGAGCACCGTCGGAAGACAGTATCTGCTGTTCAAGTTCAAAAAGCTCTATACCTTCATCAACACCCTTATGGATGTTTTTCTCTTTTTTAGCAACGGCGGCTTTAGCCTTGACCTTTTTGGTTTCGACAGTCTCCGTTTTGGGTTTCTCACGCATTACCTTTTTCTTTTCAGCAAGCTCAGCTATGGATTTTTCCTCCATCTGAGGTCTGCCGGCGCCGCCACCCTGAGGACGGTAAGGAGGTCTGTCACCCTGGGGTCTGTCGCCGGTAAGTTTCAGCGGTATTTCGATCCATTCTGACTGCTGTGCGGGTATCTCGTATTCGGGCAATAACGACTGAACCAGAGATTTTATAAAGTACACAAGTCTTATTTCGGCACAGCATGTAAACATAC
>NZ_JAJOIL010000040.1 GCF_021209385.1 Seleniivibrio sp.
AATACCGTTTGAATATATACTATAGTGAATATTGATTTTATCTATCATGGATAACAAAAACTCAAATTTAATATGCCTGATTAACTAATAGTATTGGATTTTTTGAATTAAACTTTACAAAACTCTGTCAACAGAGCATTTAGAGCGTTTTTCATAAGTAATGTCGTCTTTGCGAACGGAGCGAAGCAATCTGCACCGCCAGAACATGCTGAAGATATCAGATCGCTTCGTCGCTTTATTCGACAAATAGTTTAAAGTGGACTCATTTCAGCAAGCTCGGTACAGAAACATTTGCAAAAATAGGCAAATATTTTCAGCCTTCGGCTAGTGCTTTCCGCGAAGACGGAATAAAAACCACTTCTCTGGAAGCAGTCCCGTATTTCGATTTGAGACATTACTTACGAAAAACCCATCATGACACAAAAAAGGGGAACCCTTTTCAGAATTCCCCAGACTGATGACAAACTGGATTTTACGTTCCGATCTCCCCCTTTAGAAAAGGGGGATTAAGGGGGATTTTGATTAAACATCAATCAAATCCACCCCAGCCCTCCTTTTTTCAACGAGTTTGGAACAGAAACATTTGCATAAGATAGTGCAAATGTTTTCTAAAGGAGGGAGAAAAATGGAAATTATAGCTTTATCAACAAAAAAGGGGAACCTTTTCAGGATTCCCCTTATTTTTTTAAGTTAAAGATACTGTCAGAACAGACCGTTCACATTTGTACCATACCCTGCCCCGTGGTAGTGACAGTCGGTGCAGTTTGATGAGTAAGTGCTGGTATGCACAACCTCTTTAAGTCCGTTAGTTGTATCTGCGCCACTGTCATTCGTGTGGCACACTGCACAAAGTTCGGAGAAGTTGTTCGTTGTGACGCTTACAGACGCACTTTTTGCCGTGTCGTCCGCAAGTGTGGCTGTTTTACCCGATTCAGTTATAAGATACGGGTTATCGGAAGAGTGAACCTGATGACAGCTTAAGCACGGAACCACCATATCGTTGGCATATGTGCCGCGGAACACGCCAAAGCTCTGACCCTGACCGACTTTCGCGCCGTGGATGTCAGCGGTGGACTTCATTTCCGCATCCGTGCTGCCTATTCCCATAAATGTGGCATATATGTTTGTCTGCTCTGTGTCAAAAGTAAGGTAAGAAGGCATAATGCTGAATGCGCCGTTACCGTCGTGGCAATTAAGACAGAAGTTATTTGTACTTGCATAGGTTGTACCTGACTGAGTTAAATCAACTGCGAGATCAAGTGTTCCATCCATATCAGACCAATCGTGGCAAACCACGCAGTCGGAGTTGCCTATCTTGCCGTCGCCGTCCAGATCGTGCATATTTGATCCGCCGAACATATCGTGTGATGATACTATGTCAGAATCCGCGTGGCATTTGAGACACTGGTAAGTGTCCGCAGTAATACCTTTGATGCCGTTTGTTCCGTGGCAGTAAAGACATGCGCCTATATCTGTTTCACCTACTTTTCCAAAGCTCGCAGCGAGTTTCGGGCTGTAGTCGTGTATATCCTGAAGTTTTTTTATGTTATGGCAAAGATAGCACTTGTCGTTGCCCCACGCAGTACCACCGTAGTGAGCCTCTGGCACTGTCAACTGAGGAGCGTTTCCAGTTCTTTCTGTTAATGGTGAATCCATATCACCTGAGTTTCCGCCTCCACAGGCGACTGTGAGGGCTATTACGCAAAGAACAGTAATGTATGTAAGAACCTTATATATCTTTTTCATGATCAGTCCTTCCTGTGGCATGAGATACAGAATTCAACCCTATGGCAAGTGTCGCATGAACCGGGGTCGGTATATACATCAATTGAGTGTTTCAGCTTAAAAGAGCGGCTGTGTCTCATATTTTCCATAGAATTCTGTTTGCTGTGGCAGCTTTCGCAGTACCATTCGTCGTGGCACGTCTGGCATGACCTGCTGTCCAGAGTTGCGGGAGCCGCGTGCATGTTTTTCCAGTTGTTCAGGTGGTCAGCGGGTTTCAGAACCTTCATATTCTCATGGCATGTGGAACAGTTCTGGGGTGCAGATGCTACCCTTGTTTCGATATCCCTGTGACACGAGTGACATTTTCCGTCAATTTTCAGGTCAGCGGCAATTTTCAGCTCTCCGCCCTGTTTTATCATAGTTTCGATTGACGGCAGTTTATGACAGTGGAAACAGTCCTTTTTCTGCTGGAAAAGGATGTCCACGTGTTTTTCGTGGTTAAATTTAGTCACGGGGGACTGATAGTAAAACTGTGTGCATCCGAAGATGACCGGAACGACCAGCAATAACAGCCATGATACCTTTTTAATCATTATATCCTCTTCTCCGGCAATGGTTTAAAAGCTGTAAACAGCTTTAACGCCGTATCTGTTCTCAGGCAGATAATAGGTTTCTTTACTATTTTCCGCATAGATGCTGAGTGTCAGGTCTTTCATTATGTTATACTCCGCATCTGCGTAGAGCGAATAGATGTTTTCATCTGTCACATAGTTTTCAAGTCTGAGCGTTTCGCCCTCGAATGTGAGGCGGAACTGTTTAGTAAGGCTCCAGTCCAGCGCGGCACTTGCGCCTTTGGCGTTCGCTGTCTCGCTGTCATAATAATACCCCTCGATATTCGCCGTGACGCCTTTGGTTTTGAACCAGTCAAAATCAGCTCCCGCTTTATATATCTGTCCGTTGACTATGTCACCGCTCTCCTGCTCTATCTTGGAATGGACAACACTGACATACGGAGATACGTTCTCTGAGAACGCATACTGCACTGTGAATGCCATCTTCTCTTCCTGTCCGGTGGAGAAGTTGCTTATGATGAGTACGTCGTCGTAATTCGTACCGTCTTTAACGTTATATTTCGAGCCTTCCGCTATCAGTCTGAGAGCGTCGCGTTTGAGATACGCTCTTATCGTGCCTCTGTAGAAGTTATGCTCCAGCATGTCGTATTCGCCTTTAGCATCAATACTTAAAATATTTTTACCTGAAAGAGCGAACACTCTGCCAAGTCCGAGTCCGGTGAATTCCTGATATGTAAGGTCGCTGTCATATTCTTTAGAATACGAAACGTAGCCTGTCATATCCTTAACGCCGTTAAGAAACACCCGACCGCCGTACATCTTGTCGCCTGTTTTGCGGAATTCTTCGTTTATGTGTCTGCCGTCGGCATCGAAATACTGCGGCTTGCCGGCAAACGCTGTAACACCGAATTTATAATCCGTGCGAACTGTTGCGAGCGCACCGTCCAGCGTAAGGAACCTGTTGCCTATGTATGAGAAACGTCCTGCCTTAACCTCAACTGCGTTCTGGAAGCTGGTGTAGTCCAGATATGCTGAATATACGTCGGACTGGCTGTCGCTGTCCTCTTCTGAATCAGTTGCGAATCGCCCGTAAAAATTGAAGCCGAGATATGGGTCGTATATCTTCGCGTTGTCAATGTTCAGATAGTTTTCCCAGAGGGTCTCCGAACTTTCGCCCTTGTCCTTTGAAACTTCCAGGGCGGTTGAAAAGAATCCGTCAACATTGTATGCGTATGCGGAAAAACCTGAACATACTATTGACGCAGCTAAGAAAAATTTAAAAAATTTCACCGGCTTTCTCCCGTTTTATCAGTTTGCCGCCAGGTCGGCGATTGAAAGATCTAAAAGTGATTCAGCATATTCGGGGTTATGGAAACCGCCGCTTCTGTCGTACAGAAGGTAGTTATAGTTATATGCCGCGCGGTTAAGTGCTGTTGAAAGCGCCGCTGTGGATGCGCTGTAGCTGGCTTTCACTGCCGAACCTACAGGTTCACCCGCTTTTGTATTGATAGCTGCTTTAAGCTGATCCATTTTATCCCTTACGTTTGCAACACGTCCGTCATATTCAAAATGCCCGTCTGTATATGTGGGTGAAGTTGTGTGACATCCGGAAGCGACACAAGTGGTGATGCGTCCTGCGGGGTTGTCATGCATATCCAGTTCGTGTGTCGCTTTACCGTTCTCTTTCATGTGGCAAGTGGCACACTGAACATCTACAGAACCGTGTATCGACTTAGTGAATCCAAGGTTCTGACCGTATTCGTAGCCTCCAACACCCTGCATAAATTCAGCCTGAGTGTTGTGAGGTATGGTTCCGACTGCGGGAAGGGATACATCCGCATTGTGGCAGTAGTAGCAGAGTTTGCTGGTTCCTGCGCTGGCAATGGTTCCGCTGGGTATGGTGTAGCTTCCTGTAGTTCTTAACTGTGAAGCAAGCCCGCTCTCACCGTGGGGATCGTGGCATACCGAACAGCCGATGCCCGATACGCTTTCGGTGTTGGAGGGGTTTATATCTGTGTTAAAGATACGTCCCATCATGCCTTCACCTGTGTGGCATTTGAAGCATGAGGCGTTCCTTGCAACGTTGCCGTTTGCAAGTGTGTGAGACTTATCGTGGGTATCTGAATATTTGAACGAGTGACCGCTCACGCCGCTGTAATCGTGGCATGTGAGACACACATTAGATGTCGTAGGTGTTTTGTCATAGTGTCTGTCAAAGAAGTTGCCGCTGACACCGGAGTTCGGTCCGTGGCAAGCCTCACATGTGACACCCTCAAGGTGCCCAGCCCCTGTTGACTCCATGGGTGTCCAGTTTGTGACTTTTTCATCATAACCGTCAGCTGTGCGACCGTCATATCTGAAACCGGTTGCATGGCACTGATAGCAAGTGGAATCTGTTTCTCCTGCTATGTCTGCAAACGCCTGACCGTGTGCAGATGTCCCCCACGGAGTTGTGAGGTTTCTGAGGAGTTCGCGTCCGTATTTGTCAACTATGTCCGATGATGCAAATATTCCGGTGTGGCATTGCACATAGCACATTGCCGTGCCGGCATCCGGATCGTCAGAATATGTAAGTGCAAACACGCTCTTTGTTTCTGTCAGTGTCTTACCGTTCACACCGTTAAGCGTAAGGGTAAGTTTATATGTTCCGGCAACATCAGGAACCATCGAAACTGCTGTTCCGATGTATGTGAGTGTTGCAGAAGAACCTGTCGGTTTGGAGGTCAGTGTCCATAAGTATGATGTCACTGTTTCACCGAATACTATTTCGTCAACATCGGCAAAAATCTTTTCACCGACCTGAACGTGATCTATACCGCGTGATGTGTCGGGAAGTGATTTACCTGAAGGATCGGTGAGTGTTGATGTCGCTGCCGAATAACTGACAGCTGACAGTTTTATTATACCTGAAACAGTGGAATCGGTTATCTGGCTTTTGTATCCTGCGAAATAGTTGCCCACAAGGGAGACTGTCGCAGAAACATCGCTTCCGGCGCCGTGCGCAGTCGTAAGCTCTGTGACGCTGCTGCCGAGTGAGCAGAAGACAGAATCTGCCGCAGAACCACCCTCTGAAGCGAGTATATTCGCATTATAAGGCAGTGTTATTTTTGCCGGAACTGTTGTCGAAAGACCGCTCACGGTTATTTTGTAAAGGGAGGAGAGCGATATGTATCCGTCAACAGAATAACTTGCCTCCGCCTTTTCAATCGTGACCGTTTTGCCCGCGAGTTCGGCTGAATCAGCGCTTACGGAAAATCCTTCCATATCGCCGCTGCCGACATAGTTCAGCTCGCCGTTGGATCCGACCTGAGTGGTGACGATTATTCTTGTATCGTCATTTATGGAGCTTTTAACGTCTCCTCCGCCCATACAAGCCGTCAGGGCGAAAAGCGACATAACTGCAAGCAGAAATTTAACAAATCTCATATCATCCTCTTATTGCCGTTACTCGGAAGACATTTCTTCCAGAGCATCCAGCAGATCCTTTGCTTCTTCAGGGTCGTGACATTTTGCACAGAGCGCTTCGCGTCCGCCTTCGACAGACAACAGTTTATCGTTGTCCGAGAAGTGGGGGCTGTGGCAGTCCGCACAGTCGATATCCTTGTTGAGTTTCTCCACTTTGACGCCTGACGTCGGGTGAGTTTTCATATAGCTTGTGCTGTGTATGCTTTCAGAATCGTGACATTCAAAGCACAGCTCGCCCGGCTGTTTTCTCAGGTGTGTTCTGTTGGTGGATTTATGGGGTGAATGACATATGGTGCAGTAACCCTCAATAACAGGTGCATGTACCATAGGCATGGTGTCTATCTTCTCTTTCATCGCTGTGTGACACTTAAGGCAGGTGTCTGCGAAGGGTTCCTGCGGAACAAAATTATTCTCTTTTTCGTGGCAAAAGAAACATTTTGCCTCTGCAACAGGTTTATGTACCCATGCACCGAGGAATTTGTCGCTGTGGCAGTTCACGCAGTCGCTGAGATTTTCGAACTTATGACAGTTGAGGCATATCTCTTTGTTCGTGCTTGAGTGGAACCCGTTAAGTCCCTCTGTCCAGTCGGCGACCTTAGCCGCAGAATCTATCCTGTTGATGACGAACTTCTGAACGTCATCACCCTGCGTGATGGTGATGTTGTTGACACCGTCATCAAGGCGCAGGATGGTCATCAGCATGTAATAGTCTTTGCCCTCTTTGTCTTTGGCGCGTATGAGCTTTTTATCCATGATGCTGCCGTTGATGTCGATACGCACGGGCAGTGTGTTGTCCGAACGCCCAATGACGTGCATATTACTGACAGCCTTCATATTCTGCGACATGGGAAAGATTATTTCCATCTTTGCCCACGCTGATGAAGCAAAAAGCAGACTACTCAGAATCAATATTAAAGTTATCGGGAAGTTTGATCTCGTCCGCATGCTTTTTGTCTCCATTTGCTTCATAAATAGTTTTCAAATAATAATTAAGTCTGTTTTCAGAGCTGTATTTTCCTTTAAGCCCTGTGAGTATCTCGATCGCTTTACCGTTATCGCCGCCAAGGTAATAAGCAAGCCCTGTGTAGAACTTACACTCGTTGTCGGTGCAGGTTGAAAGCACTTCAAGCGCCTTGTCCGGGGATTTGAGCCTGAGATAGGTCTGACCGAAAAGGAGCTTGCCTTTGTCGTCCAGCTTTGATGCGTCTATGGAATTAAGCTCTTTAAGCGCTGCCTCAGTCTCACCTTTTTTGGCAAGCAGAAGGACGAAGTTCATTCTGGGAACTATCTTTTTATAGTTCTCCGCGCTCTCAGCCATTTTCAGTTTTTCATCAAGCTCTTTAGCATCTACTCTTCCTGAAATGAAATCAAGATAAATGCCTACTTTGACGTTGAAACTGCTCTCGCTGTCTATGGAACCTATCAGTTTGTTCTTTTTATAAAACTCCATATAGGGCAGATGTTTATCTGTAACTCCCTTATATATGAAGCTTTCGTCTCTGCTGCCTCTGAAACCGTCCGCCACGCTTGCAAGTGTTGATGCCGAACTCTCGGCACCGACACAGGTGACGGCAGGGTGCGCTTCACACTCTTTCAGAAAGTCTGCGAACAGACTGACGTTAAATCTGTTATTACTGTCAAAAAACAGTACAGCGCGGTTCTCGCTTAAAGGTTTTGATGTCTTAAAAACTGGTTTAAGTTCATCCGCCGCCGCCTGAGAAAATATCAGCGCCGCAGCAAGCATTCCTGCCGGTATTCTCAGTTTCACTTTTGCCCCTCTATTTTTTCAAGGTTGCGCTGTATCTCAAAAAGGTTTTTGAGAACTTCAGCTTCCAGCATCTTTCTATTGAGCTGGCTTCTGTTATCCCTGAATTTCTTATCGTGGTATTTTTCAAACAGGTCTTTCGCCTGTGTTTCTCCGTGGCAAACGGAACAGAATTTGTCCTTCACGTCTTTCTTAAGGAAGCTGTTGTTCAGATCTCCCTCAACATTGTAAGACGCCGCCATTGTGCCGCCCGCTTTCCAGACGTGGGGGTTGTGACATGTCTGACATGTGATGGAGCCTTCGGCGGAAACAGTTCCCTTATCATCGAACAGGTTATCTTTGAATTTCTCCCTATAGGGGAATATCTTGAATATCCTGTCGTGTGTTATCTTTTCGGGTATCTTTTTATAGCCTACGCCATCCGCTTTGTGGCAGTCGGTACACATTTCAAACGAGAACGGAGTCTTGCCGTCCGGTTTATATGCCCACATCAGCCTGTTGTCCTTATGGAAGTTGTGTGGCGTGTGACATGCGTAACATACGTTCGCCGCAGCTTTCTTTTTATCACTCTCGTTCAGATAGTCAAGCTTTGCGAGGTTGTGCTTGGTCATATCAACAAGTTTCTGATCCTCGTGACATGCGAAGCATATGTTCTTCTCGCCCATATCTCTGAGCATACCCTTTTCAGGTCCGTGGGGTTCGTGGCAAGTGGCGCACACTATGTTTCCGTCCTGCAGGTATATCTTCATATCTTTTTTCGGCTTCACGTTCATCTTGTGGCTTGACGTGATGGCTGTTTTTGAAGCTATGCCGTCTGTGCTGTGACAGCTTGAGCATATTTTTTCAAAGTCTTTGCCGTAGGACTTTTTAAACAGGTAGTAGCCGCCGTCGCCGTGAACCTCGTGACATGCGCCGCATGTATCGTCGGCAGCTTTAAGTTTGGCAACCTTGTCACTGTTCTTTTCAAATTTCTGCACGTTGTGCGGTGAGGTTTTCAGAGTTTTCTGATCTTCGTGGCATCCTGCGCAGAAGTTACCGTTAACGGCAGTTATCTTCTTGTCAAGGAAGCTGTTCTGCACCGTACCCTCGTCGCCCTTCTTCGGTCCGTTGTTGTGGACTGTGTGACAGGTCGAGCAGTAGATGAAGTATTCGCCGTCCTTTTGTGTCAGATATTTATATTTGTCGTGTGCCTCTATCTTGCCCATCTTGTGTCCGCCGTCCACAGCTTTTTTGTCTGCGGAGCCTTTCGGATTGTGGCAAGCGATGCAATTATCGTCTTTTGTTTTGTATGCGTATTCCACTGTCATCATGTTCACGTTGGTCTTTGCGTTGTGAACGCTGTGACACTGGGCGCATACCGGATCGGTATCCTTCTTGCGCACGTCGTGATCTGATCCCGCAACCTCTTTCTGTGTCTGGTGACATGCTGAACAGAACGAATCCTGATCGGCAAAGCCTCCCCTCATGAAGTCTTTATCCAATGTGCCTTTCTTGGACTGTTTATGCGGATCGTGACAGCTCACGCATGTGAAGGTGCCGTCTTTTGTTGTTTTAAAGTCGCCTGTCATCTGCATTTTCGTCTTCATGTTGACAGGGTGGGAGTGTTCGCCTATGACCATCTTCTCTGCACTGCCGCCTTTTTTGTGGCAGTCCATACATCCGTCGTTCTCCGGCACGGCAAGAAGTCTTTCGCTGTCGCTGTTGTGTACCTTGTGGCATGACAGACAGCTCTTCTCGTTCTTCTTGTCGCCGTGGGACGTTTTGGCGATCATCTCTTTTTCTTTGTGACAGGTGATGCAGAGTGTACCGTTCTGTGCGTCTATGCGAAGAGAATTCTTCTCTTTGCCGTGAACGTCGTGACATGTGGCACAAGTTATCTCTGTTTTGCTACTGTCTGAACCCAATGTGGTGAAAAACCTGATTATCTTCTGGAACAGAGGCAGTTTTTCATTCTTAGGCATATCCTTTTTCAGAACTTTGCCCACTGAGTGATTGAACTTTTTGGTGTCGATTATCTTTTTATTGGCTATTCCGCCTTCGGAGTGACATCCGACGCATCCTTTTGTAAGGAGGTCGCCGTCACCCGCAAGACCGACAGACCAGCCGTGGGGAGCGTGGCAGCTCTGGCATGTTCCCGCCTGCTGTGAGGATTTACCGTCTTTAGTACGGAATCCTTTGGCAGTGAGCATGTCGTGTTTGCCGCCTACGATATCTTTCTTATTATTGTGGCATGCGTAGCAGAGTTTGCTTTCGGCATTGTCTTCAACAAGCAGTCCTTCCGCTTTTGCCTTGTGGGTGGAGTGGCATGTGGAGCAGATAACTTTTCCGTCCTTGCCGTATTTTCCGCCCTCGTTAATCATCGCCTGCATCTCAGCCTGTCTTCCGTGTTTCACGTTCACAGGGTGGTTCAGCAGCCCTTTCACATATTCGCCGCTGTTGGCATCAACAACGTTTTCGTGGCAGACGCCGCAGACCTTTCCGCCGTCAAGGGGTTCGATGAGCAGTTTTTCACCTTTTGGTGAGTGGGCAACGTGACAGCTTTCGCAGACCACCTGTCCTTTGCTGCCGAGTTTACCGTATCTGGATTTAACGGCGGACGCCATCCCTTCATAACCGCTCTGGGGCGCTTTCAGGGGGTGGCTTATATTGCCGTCGTGTCCTATATCTTTGTGACAAGCCACACAAAGCTGAGAGTCATAGTTCTCCATGCGGAGGAAAATGCTCTTGTCAATTCTGTCGTTTCTGGGGTCGCCTGTGGAGTGCGCCGAGTGGCATGTACGGCAGGCTATCTTACCTTTTTCAAGGGGGAGATTATTGGGGATGTTCATGTGTTCGGGTATCTTGTCGGAAAGCTTGTGCATACCGCCAGACCACACTTTAACGCGGCTGTCGCCAACCGTTCCGTTGTGACAGCTGTAACACATCTTTTCCGCCGCAACCACCTTATCTTTCTGGTAAGGAACGACTTCCGTTCCTTTCAGGTCAAACAGGAATTGGGGCATCCATTCATAGTGGCAAAGTGCGCACTCTTTGGATGAGTCGGGGTTGCTCTTTGTTATGTCCGCCGCAAAAGCGGTTGAGGAAAGAATTGCAAGTGTGAAAATGAGGAGGAGCTTTTTCATTTGGTCCCCCTCAGTTCGTATACTGAAACGGTTCTGGCAAAGCCGTCGACAACAGCCATGTAGCGTCCGTTTATTCTCATGTGTGTAACTGATTCAAATTTAAGCTTTTTGCCGTTCCTGTCTTTAAGAACGCCCATATATTTACCGTCTGCGTCAAAATACTGCACGGCTCCGGTGAAACCGTCACCGACAAAAAGTATTTCGCCGTTGAGCAGGGCTATGCCTGTGGGTCTGTAAAACTGACCCTTGTCAATGCCCCACTGTCCGATGAATTCATAGAACTTGAAATCTTTGGTTATCTTCTGTACGCGGGTTCCGAGAACCTCTGAAACATAAAGAACACCTTTTTTATCCATCGCCATCGCAAAGGGATACCAGAATTGCAGTTTGTCCTGTCCGTAGCCGCCGACAACGGCTTCCACAGCCTTTGTTCCCATGTGGGTCTTGAGTATGCGGTGGTTGTCATTATCCGCCGAATAAACGTAGCCCCCGGAAACAACGGCATCGGTGGGGTCATATTTCCCCTTAAGACCGGACGCACCGAACGAACTGAACTTGTCCAGACTGCCTGTCAGCATGTCCAGAGTGTTCTCTGTACTGTTGCAGAAAAGGAAGTAATTGCCGCTTTTAACAAGGCAGGTTCCGCCTTTTAAAAACGCCTTCTGTGTCGATCTGACAGCTTTTCCGTTTCTGTAAACCGTATACGAACCTGTATAGGCATCGTATATCCCTGTGCTTGAATCGCTTTCGACCACCGCATCCGCGGGCGCGGATTTATCGCCCAGCTTAACTTTATAGAGAAGTGATGCTGTCACCTGGGCAGCATCACTTATTGCGGTAATACCAAAAAGCAGTAATACGGCGATTATCTTAATTTTCACTCTCTGTTCCCTCTGCAGGTTTCAGGAAATTAGGTATATAGAACTCTTTATACTTGTTGACCATACCCACAACCTCGTTGCCTACGAGTTGGTTTGCTCTCCTTTCGGGATAACCTATCTTCTCGAAGGGCAGGTATGCTTTCATACGGTCGGGAGTGTGGCAGTTCTCGCAGTTGACAGCGTTTTTGAGCTCTGTCATGGGTCTGTGGATAACCTTCATAGCCGCACTTTTTGCAGTGGGAGCCATGTTGTTGACCTGACTTTTGAACTCGTCGACGTATTTTACCATCTGCTCGTTGTCATACAGCTTGCTGCCGTCGGAATTGAGAGGCAGAAGCTTGTAGGGAGTGTCTTTTAAATAAGTGGAAAGATCTATCTTGTCCACCTGTTTGCCGGTGGTCTTTTCATACCACACAAACTTTGTGGTCATGGAGTTGTTCACTTTGATGTGACATGTTTCGCAAGCCATGAAGTATGCGTGCATGTTCAGGAAAGCTCTGACCTCTTTCTTTTTATCGTGAGGAACATCCCCATGACAGGAAACGCAAAGGTTTTGTGAATCCTGAATGGCTTTTCTGTCGGTTTCGTGGAAGTCATAGAGTTTATGGCTGCTGTTTATGTCAACAACAGGCGTACCATGTCCGCCCTCCTGACTCACACCGGAAATCATGTCCTGATAGAGTTTGTCCTCTTTCGAAAGTCCGGCTTCGGCATGTTCCGCATGGGGAGCCTTGTGCCAGATGTGCATTACAAGTATCTGTATAATGTAACCGCAGTAGGCCATTATAATTATGCCCAGAAGGCAGTATATTATTCGTTTAGGTCCGACCTTAACGTGTTGGTGAGACATTACTTATCCCCCTTGTCGTTCTTTTCGCTCTCTTGAAGGAAGCTGATCTGATCTCTGATGATCTCAAGTTTCTCTTCATCTTCAAGCTTCTGTGCTTCCTGTTGTGCGTCAACGTCGAGCATATATGAAGGGTCCTTTTCAACTATTTTGTTGATACGCGCCCATTCAACATAATATTCGTGTTTCATCAGGTTCTCCGGCAGGTAACCTGTGATGAACAGGTTTGAAGCGGGGAACTTGTCATAGTTGACGTGTGCATTGTACATGTGCCAGATAAAGATAACGCTGACCGCAAGCATAGCTTCATCAGAGTGTGCGATGTAGCTTATGTTGACAGCCCAGCCCGGCATGAACGATGCAGCCCAGACGGGGAACCACAGGAAAACGCCTGTGATACCGAGAACGGGAATACCCCAAAATACCGCCCAGTAGTCGAACTTCTCTCTCCAGTGGAATCTTTCGTGCTTGGGTCTGTCATCCGAAATGAAAAGCGCAAACTTTACGAAATCTGCAATGTCCTTTCCGTCTTTCGCACGGGGACACATGGGAGAGTAGTAAACAAAGAGCAGAAGCTCTTTCCACGAAAAGGTTCCGCTTCTTTTTGCGGGACCATAGTAGTAGTTGTAAATGTTTTTAAACAGGTAGTACCAGTGGTAGAAGAACAGACCGCACATGGTAACACCTGCTATCCTGTGAAGCGTCCTTGTAACATGCAGCCCGCCGAAGAAATCTATGATGGCAGGAGCCCAGTCATAGTAATGAAACTTCAGAGGGAAGCCGGTGATGGTCAGCATCAGGAACGTTGTCATAAGGATATAGTGCTGTGCCTTCTGGTTGCCTGTAATTTTCAGGTAATGTTTTTTACCGTCTTTAATTTTTATCAGCGGCAGTTTTCTCATCATGTCGGTACCCTCTTAATCCTTTTTTTTGCGTCTGAGGCTGAAATTCGGGAACATCTCTCTGATAAGTTCCAGAATCATCAGCGCAAGCAGCGGATAGAATGCACCGATTGTCAGAATGGTGAAACCGAGCGCTACATAGAATTCGACAGGATAGATGTCTTTGTCGATGACAGAGTGCATCCTTATCATACCGAACTGCTGTGAAGCGTTTGCGTGGCAGTCGGCATCTTCACATGTTTTATATCTGTTTTTCTCATAAGTTGCGCTTATGGGATTTCTCCAGCTCTGAATGTTGTGTGCGGAGTCGCCTTTTTTAACGTGGCAGTCGATACAGCTGGGTGCATGGGGCATTCCAAACTCGACAGCCTTGCCGTGGAAGGTATCCATATAGGTAGCGCGGCATTTTTCATTTT
>NZ_JAJOIL010000016.1 GCF_021209385.1 Seleniivibrio sp.
TCATACCCACGTGTCCGGGGATAAGATCGGTGAAACTGGAACAGATGCCTATGTGCGCTCTGCCCATGCTGCTTTCCGGCATACCCGTGCCATACATAAGTGCTCTGGCGGGTGCTCTGTCTATGCCGACTTTTGTTCTGTCGCTTCTCATATTCACCTCTTATAAAAAACTGCGTCGTGCAGTTTTTTATCAAACGCTTAACACAGGCAGAAGCCTGTGTACGCTCACACTACGCTTGGTTTCACCGCAAAGCGGCTCAACCAGCACTCCGTGTCGGCGCGTCCTGCGCCTCCGACACTTTCACCTCTGTAAGAAAATCCACCCCAACCATCCTTTTAACAAAGAAGGGAGCTTTTTCTCCCCCTTTAGCAAAGGGGGAGAAAGGGGGATTTACATTCTCTTTTGCAATCGTTGCAGACTGCTTCGTGCAAGCCCTCGCAGAGACAAAAAGCCGTCATTGCGAGCGTAAGCAAAGCAATCTTATTTCAATACACCCCGAAAAGTTCAGGGCGGCTTAAAAAATTTAAGTCATATAATCTATCACAGCATGGGGCGTATATCAAACACTAAAATAATCTTTTTAGCGAAAAAAAGGGGCGCACGCTGCACCCCTTAATTGATTTTTACAGTCCGCCCCGGACACACCGGACATTGTAACTTTCCGAAGATTTAGCACCGAAATACATAGCGGGATAATCGAACCAGATTGTCCATGCAGCCTCGACTGCGCCGAAAACCTTATATGTGGACGAAGACCAGTAGCCGCTCCAGGCGGTATTCTGGAACACTGAGCTTATTGCAGGTTCGTGAGCGCTTTCTTCCCTGATAGACAAAAGCTCTCTGATGTTGGGCATTCTCCAGTCAGCATAGCCGCCAAGTTCTTTGTTTTCGCAATAGCTTATTGCGTCTGCCCACACATCTGAAACTGATGCGGCCTCTGCATCGTCCTGCCACATAAGCCCTGTGTTATTGTCAGTCACTATCTCTTTCGTATCATTCCTCACGAAATCTGCAGCGGGATATGAATTACCGCGGACACATAAAACATGAAGCAAATCAGTTCCGATATACGTCTGCGAAACACCGTCACGGAAATACATTCCCCAGTAATTTCCGTACGTACCATCGCCTTCTGCTGTTGACGACCAATAGTATGACTGGCTGACATTTACGAAGGCGGAATTTAACGCCGGACTGAACCCGTCGTAATTTACGATGGTCTCCAGTTCTTCGATTGACGGAAGCCTCCAGTCGCTGTAGCTGTCGATGGTAAGGTCTGCACAGATAGTTACAGCATTGTCCCATGTATCCGAATAATCATCCCCGTTATCCTGCCACATAAGACCGTTCACATTGTCCACGATAGCGGCATCTGTTACGCTCTCTCTGGTGTAGTCAGGATCTGCACCCGCCTGATATGCTCCGTCCTGCCCGCTTAAAAGACATGCCGCAGCATCAAGGAGCGTTCCTGCACTGTCCCAGCAGCTTGTCTGCCCCGTTTTGGTCATTACCCATGAAACTATCGTAAGATCGAACGTAAGCGTGTTTACACCGCCTGTTCTGCCGTCGGATACTGTTATGACTACATCTTCATATACACCCGCTTCCGCTGTTCCCGAAACCGCACCTGTAGAGGTGTCGATTGTCATCCACGTCGGATTGCCGGATATGCTGAATGTAAGGGTGTCGCCGTCATCGTCACTTGCCGTGGGCGTGAAGCTGAAAGCCTCACCGCTCATAACTGCAGTCGGTGTGCCGCTTATGGACGGTGCATGGTTCTGAACTTCTATATCGAACGATGCCAGAGATACGCTTGCCGTACCGTCTGAAACGCTGATAACTATATCGCTGTAAGTTCCGCTCACCGTGGGAGTACCAGCAAGCGCTCCTGTAGTTGTGCTGAACGTTGCCCAGTCAGGCTTATTCTCAATGCTGAAAGTAAGAGTATCGCCGTCCGCATCAGCCGATGTGGGCGTGAAGCTGTATGCAGTGTTGACATACAGGGATGTCGTCGGAGTACCTGATATTGTCGGGGCATTGTTGGGGTCTTCAACCGTTATGCTGAACGCCGCAAGGTCTGTTGTGGCTATGCCGTCGCTTACGGTTATTATTATATTGGTAAACGTTCCGGCAGTTGTCGTTCCTGTCAGCCCACCTGTTGTTGTGCTGAATGTCGCCCAGCTCGGTTTGTTCTGTATGCTGTAGGTCAGAGTGTCGTCGTCTGCATCACTTCCCGTCGGTGTGAAGCTGTATGATGCTCCTGTATCCGCCGATGCCGACGGAGTGCCGCTTATTGATGGCGTACGGTTTGTCACCGTGATTGTAAATGCGCCCATACTTGTGTTGTCAGTACCGTCTGAAACCGTTATCACTATGCCGCTGTATGTACCCGCAACCGCTGTGCCTGTCAAGGCTCCGGTACTCTGGTTGAACACCGCCCAGTCAGGCTTGTTCTGTATCGTAAACGTAAGGGTATCGCCGTCGGCATCAGCCGATGTCGGCGTGAAACTGTACGAAGCGTTACGGTATACTGCTGTCGTCGGCGTGCCGCCGATGGTCGGTGCATTGTTTTCAGCAACCGTCTCTGTCACAGTAATTGTGAACGGAGTCAGACTCGCTGAATCCGTCCCGTCCGATACGCTGATGGTTATTCCGGCATAAGTGCCTGTAACAGCCGTTCCGGTCAATGCTCCGGTTGCCGTGTCAAAGCTCGCCCAGTCAGGCTTGTTTTCTATGCTGAATGTCAGAGTATCGCCGTCCTCATCACTCGCCGTTGGGGTGAAGCTGTAGCTTTCGCCATCGGCTATGGTGTATGTGGGCGTTCCGCCGATTGTCGGTGCATTATTTACGGTTTCGTCGTCACCCGGTGTCGTCTGGCAGACATCGTTGCTTTTGACTATCTCACACACTGCCCCGAGACTGCCTAACCCGCCTGACGGGATAAAACAGGTCATCTGATAGCTCGCCAAAGCGGCGTTGGCATAGGTCATGCCGTAAACTTCCGCCAGTTTTGTTGTCATGGCAGTTTCAAGAGCATCACCGTTCCATGAACTGCCTATCTTCATATATATATTGCTGTCAACTGTCAGACCGCCGAATATAAATATCTTTGACAGTCCCACTGCTGATATTGCGTCGGATATTTCCGCAGCGGTGTAGCAGTCTGTTGACCAGCCCGTGCCGGTTCGTTCAGACGAGCCCATATATGCGCTGTTGAGATTCTTCGCATCGCTGCTGAAACCTGTCGGCAACCCGCCGTTCCGTTTGAGAACCAGCCCAAGATTATAGGAAGTCGCCCGCTCGGAACTGTATTTCACTTTTTTGTATCGGGGATATTGTGCCGCCAGCTCGGAAGGAGTGCCAATCAGCACGATATCTTCGTAAGTACCGCTGGCGTCCGATATGTAGACAACTGATTTGCCGCCGCTCTCCGTGTAAGTCAGCTTAACACCGCTGACCGGCTGCCCGTCCTCGTTCAGAGCGGCAACTTCATAAACGATCCCCAAAGAACTGCTTGTAATGTAAGATTTTCCGGAACTGTCCGTAACGGCGGATACGCTGTCTCCGCTGAATGTAACCTCGGAACTAAGATTCTCATCCGATGAAGAACCGCTGTCTAAATTGAAACAGCCTGAAAGCACAAGAAAGCATGCAAAAATAGCAATATGAATTAGTCTCACTGTAAATACCCCCGCATACATAAAAATAACCATATAGAGATAACCGAGTTAAACACATAAGTTTTAATTGTCAACATGCATATATGTGAATTTTAACAAAAAGAATATCAGATCACTTTTTCTTTCATTTTATCAATTTGTTTAAACATCAGCGAAAAAATATGTTGTTTTTATGTGTTTTGATGCATGCAGAATTCTGAAACCGTGTAACAGAGGCAAACGTCTAATATTAATTGCCTCGCCCCCGCCCGCATGATATAAAGGTATATATTCACGGGGGAAATATGACGTTTGAAAACTACTTTGACATGGCAGTAAAGACTTTCAGATCAATGGCAATGGGGCTTTTTCTTTATCCGCTCTTCGTTGCTCTTGCCGAAACGCTGGATATGAAGGTGCATTATTACCTGCCCAGACCCACTGTCGACCACTTGGGGATAGCTTTCATCATCATAGCTGTAATTTTTTTCCCGCTGTCAAACGCACTTCTGCCGCTTCTGCGCAGAAAATGCGGACGTTCGTGTGATCTCGGCAAAAAACTCATGATAGCCTCCGTCATAACCGCGGCAATGGCGGAAACAATAGCGCTGTTCGGACTTGTCATATATATAGTGTCAGCGGACGTGCGTTTCTTCTATCTTTTCTTTGTTCTCTCTCTTGTGCATCTTTTCATGCACAGACCGAAGATGGAGCAGTGGCAAAGGTATCTTGACGATCTCAATAAAGATTAAGTTCTTTTAAAATTGGTCTTTTCTTGATAAAATAAAAGTATGGCATACAGAAGTTATATAAAAAAAGTCCCCGGATTCACCTTTCTGGGACCAACCCTTATATTTGCCGGAATGCTAACCGCTTCGGACACAGGGCTTACCTATGCTCTGAATCCTGAGATGGTTCTGGACGAAATGAGCCGCAATTTTGCTGTGTTCTATTTCGTCTCCACAGCATTTTTCAGCTTTCTTCTCATGCATGCGGGTTATCTGCTGTACAACGGTATGGTATACAGCAGGTATTATGCAAGCATAGTTCTATACGCATGTCTGACTGCTGTTCTTGCCCGTGTTTTTCTTCTCGGCACAGAGCCTGCGCCATGGAAAATATATCTGGAGGCAGGATGCCTGGCAGTCGCTCTTCTTTACCTTGGTCAGAAACAGTTCCGTGTACGTTTTGAATACAAACGCAGCATTCTGGGCGTCACAGTCTTTTTTACATGGGTAATGGTGATGATGTCCGCAGGATACGCGTATATGCGTCTTAAAGACGGCTATACAGTTCTGCCGATCAACAGAATTTCATTTGAAGAATCACCATATAACGTAAACCTTACCCCGCTGCCTTTCAGCTTCGGTTTGCGGGTGCCGCCGAACTTCCACCTCTCTTCAATTGAGAACGAGGCAGGAACTCTTTCCGTTACATTCCACAATCCCGACTACGGATATATTATATTAAGCAATTTCTCCGCAATAACCCCCGTGTTCAAACGTATGAGAATATTGGGTTTTCACGATGAACTGGATTTCACCCGCAGGTTTTTCAACGAGACCGTCGGACTTGTTCCGCTATATCTGCGCAAGGCGATGACCAGCATGAACGTAAAGGAATACGACAGGGTTGACGTTGGCGGCATGTCGCTCCTTCTTGAAAAATCCGACGGCGACAACTCCATCGCACATATATTCCGCGGAAAAGAGCTTCTCGGTGAGGTAAATATCCTCTCCATCTCAATGAACGACACCGGACTTTACAACGAAATATTCTCCACGCTGAAAAGCCGTGAGCCGGAGACAGACGCACAGAAACTCTTTGAAGAGGGACTGAAACTCCAGAAAGACGAACACATTGAAGAGGCGAAAAGGCTTTTCGCATGCGCATCGGTGATAAATCCTGAAGACGCTGAATACAGATATGTGCTGGCGGAAACACTGGCGCTCACAGGGTACGTCTCAAGCGCAAAAAAACAGCTCGAAACATGCATCAAACTGTCTCCCGGACATCAGAGAGCGCAAAAGCTTATGGAAGCGCTCAACAAACTTAATTAGGGCAGAAAAAATGCCTGTAACAACCCTTAAAACACTTACTCCGCACAATGAACATGAGCTGAAAAAACTCCTCGAACACGTCTACGGCATAGAACAGGACTGGATAAACTTAACCTTCGACGAACAATGGCTTGCAACTATTGAAATAGAAACTGAAATGGACATAGACGCCCGCGTTGCCGTTGTTCTCTCCGAAGACAAAATGAAAGCTGAATTCTCACTCTTTCCTGCCATCAACAAAGGAAAAACCCTTAACAACGAAGCTGTTGAGAACTATCTCATAAAAGAGAAACGGCTCTCGAAGGAACTCTTCCACTGGGACGTCATAAAGCACTCAATTCAGTATTACCTGTCGGGTTATATTGTCGAAAAGGTTCTGATATCCGAAGGAATACCCGTAGAGGACGGTCAGGATGCATGGATGACCCTGCATTTTGAGATGGATGACAGGCGCCCGCGGGAACTTGACGACGGCAGAGTGGATTTCAAGGATATAAACCACATAGTAACGGCGGCGGAGAACGAACTGCTGATCTCTTACCACCCCGAAACGTCCGGCAGGGACGGAACCAAAGTTACCGGAGAAAAGATACCCGCCATACGGGGCAAAAAACTTGTAATTCATAAGGGCAGAGGCATATATTTCGACGAAGAGCGTCAGGGGTATGCCGCAAAAGAGGGCGGATACGTCATCTTTGAAAGCAACAGACTGAGCGTTAACCCCATCTATTCGGTCTACGGCGACGTGGACTATTCTGTAGGCAACATAAA
The DNA here is from genome assembly GCF_021209385.1 of Seleniivibrio sp. GTDB lineage: Bacteria > Chrysiogenota > Deferribacteres > Deferribacterales > Geovibrionaceae > Seleniivibrio. Next base: position 6,492 of record NZ_JAJOIL010000016.1, read on the forward strand.
ATTCGACGGCACCGTATCCGTATCCGGCGACGTGCTGAGCGGATTTGAGATACACGCCAAAAACATTGTGGTTTGGGGAATTGTGCGTGACGCGCTCCTCACCGCTACGGACGACATCACCGTTAAAACCGGTGTAAAATCCACAGGCAAATGCGTTCTGAAAGCCGGAAGACATATCACCGCCGGATTCATAGAGAATTCCGACGTTGAGGCGGTTACAAGTATAACAATAAAAAATTACTGCATTAACTCGCATCTCAGATGCGAAGGCGAAATAACAGCCACATCCGGCGACGGCACCATAAGCGGCGGCGAGATAAGGGCGTTTTCGTCAATACACGTCCGCAGGCTTGGACTTGAGCAGGGACCGCAGTTCAAAGTTTTCGTCGGTGTAAAACATACTCTGGAAAGCAAACTGGAAACCGCGATGGCTGATAAAGACAAGCTGGAACAGATAATAAGGGAAGCCGACGAGAAAATCCGTGCGCTGGCAAAGGCAAACCCTGACATAAAAAAGAATCCTAAGCTGAAATCCATCATAACATCCAGAACCCTTCTGATGAAAAAATACGAAACTATGGATGAGCGGGTAGATCAGATGATAAAATCGTCGATGCATCCTATGCCTTTCATCCGCGTTGACCAGTCGGTACACGACGGCGTTACAATAGTTTTTTACGGCACCGAGAAAAACTTCACCGAAACCGAAGGATCGGGAAAGTTCGTATTTGACAAAGCGACAGGTAAAATTGTAAAGCTGAAAGCGGACGCCGTTCTGGAAAGCACGGTAACTGAAGTCAAGCTGGACTAAGTGAAACAATACATTGATAAACTGAAACAAAGACTGCAGGGCGACGGAGCGGCGGGAGTATTCCGCAACATGCTCATCCTCGCAACCGGAACAGGGGCGGCAAAGGCAATAGGCTTTCTGGCATCACTTGTGGTCACAAGGCTTTTCACGCCGGAGGACTTCGGCGTAATGTCCCTTTTCATAGCTTTTACATCGCTGATAGCCCCCATTTCAACCCTTTGCTATTCGTATGCAATTCCTCTTCCGAAAAACAGACACCTCGCGGTGAACATCATTCTGATGAATTTTTGCATAACAGCCGTAATGACAATGCTCACGGCTCTGGCATTCATCTTCGCAGGAAATTACATATTCCGCGCGGCAAACGCCGACGGTCTTCAACCATATGTCTGGCTTATAATTCTGACTCAGTTTTTCGCAGGAATATATGAAACGCTCAGCAGTTTCGCCACACGCGAACGAGCTTTCAAACCCATCGCCAGAACCAAGATGATACAGGCGTTCTTCGGGGCGCTGGTAAAGGTGGTTTCAGGTTTTGCCCACTTCGGCGTTCCTGGGCTTTTAATAGGTCAGGCATACACTCAGGCTGGAGGCAGTTTTGTTTATTACAAAGCATTTAAAGAAACACTCCGCACATCATTGCACAGGGTAAGCATAAAAAGAGTAATAAGAACCGCAAAGATATACAGAGATTTCCCTATGTACAGACTGCCTTCGCAGTTTCTGCTGACATTTTCCATTCAGGCGCCTCTGCTTATGACCGGAAAACTATTCGGTATGGCAACAGTGGGGCAGCTGGGGCTTGCCACATCTGTTCTGTCACTGCCTGTCATACTTTTCGGTGTGTCCGCAGGACAGGCATATTATGCAGAAGCCGCGCGCATAGGTGCAAACAATCCCAGAGAGATATACGATCTTTCAAAAAAGGTCGCTAAGAAACTGTTCATAGTCAGTCTTCTGCCGTTCGCGGTTTTACAGCTTGCAGGCGAACCTCTTTTCGTGCTTGTTTTCGGCAAGGCATGGCACCAGTCCGGTTCATTCGCCTCCATGCTTTCCGTATCGCTCCTTGCACAATTCGTCGTAGTGCCTATCGTAAATGTTCTAAGCGTTCTGGGCAAACAGGGCATGTTCCTTATGTTCAACATCATGCGCACGGTCAGTATAGTCGTTCTGTTCTCGGTGTGCGGCTGGTTCAGCATGCAGGCGGACACTGTTATACTGATATACAGCTTCGTGCTGGCATTAAACTATGCGCTGATGGCGTTTGTGATCTTCAGAGTGATACGGAGCAGATTTTAAAAATGGCGGAACTTCTTAAACATACAGGCGTGGTTATCAGCGTTGATTCCAACCGTACGGCAACTGTCGAGGTGATGCGCGAACACGCATGTACCGGATGCGGTGAAAAATCATCATGCACAATGTCCGACGGAAACAATGTACGCATCACATTTAAAAACGCAAACGACCTTGCAAAAGGCGACCATGTTGAGATAGCCATCGACAGCAGGAGCTTTTTCCGCTCACTGCTGACAGTTTACGCCGTCCCTCTGGTTCTGATGCTGGTCTTTGCCGCCGTTGCGGATTCCGTTCAGAAAAATCAGCTCGTCACAGCCGCTTCGGCACTCGCCGCACCAGCCGTATACTTCCCTATGCTGAAAATATTCCGACGCGGAAAAGTTTCGCAAACCTACCGAAAAGTCACCACGCCCTGACTACCTCTTTTTTCGCATGCACAAATTTCGGCATCTCTTCGCCTATATCCGCACCCGAACCCCTGTATGACGGGTCGAGCATTATACACGGCATCTTGTCAAACTCATACTGGCGAACGTTCGGAGCATGAACCGATTCTATCTGAACCTTCACGTCTGCATCCCCTTTGCCGGAAAGCATCAGCACGGCACCGTTTGAAGGAAACGCGCACTCTTTACTGAAGACCGTTACATCATCCGCGGAACAGTCGGGATAATAAGTCGAAGGTTTCTTCTCCATATGCCTTTTCTGGTCGAGCTTTGACGGAAACACCATAATGCCGAACCGCTGGTTCGACTGGGCTATGATGCGCACACGGCTGTTCTTGCCAAGTTCCATCAGCATGTACTTATTATCACTGACCTGAGTTGCTTTATCGTACACAACGTTATAGACAGGCTCGAAAACATGACCGCCGTTCAGCCCGCACGCCATGACATACATATGCTTCGGAACCGCTATAAGATATGGTTTCACTCCGTTCACACTGTTTAGCATGGAGGCGAGGAGAATTGACAGATCTTCACAGTCGCCGCCCTTTCCCAGTGTTTCATAAGGCGGAAGAATATTGTTAACCCCGTTGGGTTCGCCCACATACGGAACGTTGCCCCTGACATACTCAAATATCTTCTGCACCTTGCAATATGTATCATCTCCGCAGGAGGCTGTAATATTTGCAACAAGCGCTTCCAGAGCGGGATCATCCTTATAAACCTTTGAACTGTACTCATAAAACGGCGAACTCCTGTCCGTCGTTTTAAGAAAAGATTTCAGCGATGATTTCCCGTTTTCAGGCTGTGTCTCGGTCTCCGTAACTGTCAGCACAGGAGGGTGTTCCTCTTTCACGACCTTTTTCAGTGCAGAAGAGTTGTTCAGAAACGCGACATAATGGTCGGGAAAAAATGCAACGTACATCATCAGAAGAAAAATTATAAAAGATACTATTTTAAATTTCATGACAGCTCTTTATATTTATTGTCAGTTTTAATATTTAACTGATACAATTTGTGATACAGGAGTATCATATGACAAAATTTGAGAGATTTCTCCAGTTTTTCAATATAGAAACTGAACCGCAGTTCTTTGAGGATCTTTATCTCCAGTCGGAAATGACTAAAACCTATACGGTTCTTCTTCTGCTGGCGAACTTTATAGCCCTTTTCGGGCTTATAACAAACAGCGTGGCGGTGATCATCGGCGCGATGCTTATATCCCCTTTGATGGGTCCCATCATCAGCTTCGGTTTCGCATACATCACATCCGAAAAGATACTCATGAGGCAATCGCTCACTACAATCGGGAAAAGCCTCGTATACGTTATACTGTCCGCCGCTGTCCTCTCGTTTATCTCACCGCTTAACGAAATGAATGAGCAGATACTTGCCAGAACAAAACCTAACCTCTATGACCTTTTCATAGCCGTGTTCTCCGGTCTTGCTGTTGCCGTCAGCTACCTTTCAAAACGGGCAAGCTCTTTCTCCATAATCACCGGAGTCGCCATTGCAACGTCGATCATTCCACCCTTAAGCGTAGTGGGATTCGGCATAGGTACGGGCAACTGGTCGGTGTCTGTGGGATCGTTTCTGCTGTTCTTCACCAACTTCACGGCGATAACCGCCACAACGGCTTTGAGCGGTATTCTGTTCGGAAACCAGTATTTCCAGCATCTTAAAGATTTCAACTACGTCAAAAAACGGCTTATCATGATAGTTCTGCTGATACTTGCCATCTGCCTGCCCCTCTCTTTCACCCTTAAACAGTCGGTGGAAAACATTAAGATACGCAGAATCGTAAACAGTGCAGTGGGCAGTATAAAAAACGCAACGGTATTCAACGTCAGCTACAGTATGGACAAGGACAAGCTCACTCTGAATCTTGCCCTTGCCTCCAGCAAGCCGCTCACCCACGACGAAACACTTCTGCTCCGGTCTGAGATAGAAAGCAGACTGGGCAAAAAAAGTAACATAAACATCACACAGGTGGCACTGAAAGAGGATATCATCAGCAACACCAGAACCATAGTTAAGGCCGAAAAGCGGATAGTACCCGAAGAGACGGTGAAAAGCGCATCAGATAGATTTCTCAAAAAGACGGTCGGGATAAAAAGCGGCATAGAAAAACTTCTGGCTCCGGCAGAGGTGACAGATTACAACGTGGTGCTTAAATCAGACGGCACAGCAGTGATGCAGCTTAAAGTGATAAGAGAAACACCTGTTTCGCCGGAAGAACTTACGATGCTGTCAAAATTCGTCTCTACCAATTTCAAATACAACATGACGGTGGAAGCGGAAACCACCGTTCCTGTTATAGTGGAAGAAATACCTGAACAGCAGCCGGAAGCTGAAAAAGAACCTGTGAAAAAAGAGGAACCGAAAAAACTGAAGAAAAAGTAACGTTAGTCCTTTTTCTGAAGATTGTTGTAATATGTGCGCATTTTTTCTGTGAGAAATTCGCAAGGGTAGTAGATCCCTGCGGCGTTACCAACACCGAAGTCACCCTCGTCGGTGGAAATGCTCTGTTTTTCGGGTATGAATGTTTTGTGCAGACCTGAATAGGCACACTCTTTGTCGCATATCAGCCTCACCGGCATCATGTCGCCTGTAATACCCCATACAAGGGGCTTCTGAGGACATGCCTGCCTGAGTTTGAAAGCGTATTCAAGAAGCTGCTGTTTCTTCATAGGCAGAAACAGCCTGCCCAGCAGTTTTACTGAATCTATATCGGCATATCCGGCATAGGCGAGTTCATACATCACCTTATGTACCTCTATGCTCCCTGTAGTGTACTTATTCTTCTTAACTATATCCACAAACAGATTGACCGTCATAAGGATACGCATGAACGGGTTCTCCGCATTCTCCTGAATGTTAAAAACAGGAATTTCGTTATCATCACGATAGCTGTATCTGTGGAGTATCGCCCTGTAAACCTGCGGGTCGCGGCAAAGTTCCGATGCTATCTGAGCCGACTGGTGGCTTTTAAGCGACGCGTCAGAATCCTCCATTGCATATCCTGTAAAAATACCGGAATACTGCATGAAGGTTGTAAAAGTCATATTATGCATAAAATATTCTTTATCGGTGACGGAAGAGAGTCTGTTAAGATGCATGGAGGCAATGATAAGTCCGAGAAAGGTTGTATACACCGAGTTGGAAAACATATTCATGTGTCCGTCGATGTTACGCGCCATTTTAAGCAGAACCGTGATCCCCTTCGCGTTATCCATCACCTTTGCCAGAAAGCTTTCGAGACTTTTGCCTATCTTCGTCTTGTGGTCAACGTATTCATGGAATGCCTTGAATTTACCGCCGGCATTTTTAACCCTGTCCAAAGCTCTTTCAATACGTCCCTCAACTTTCAGTCTGTAAAGTTCCAGCACCTCGTCCGATACCTGAACCGCAAAAGAGGACGTTATGAATGACGGATTGGCAACATATCTTTCAAGGAGCGATTCAATATATTTCTCTACAGGAACATCTTTGTTTATCAGTATGTTCCCGCCCATATCACGAAGCTCGTTCGCCATGGGAACGTTGTGGGTAAATATGCTTATATTGTGGTATTTCAGGTATTTGACAAATTCAGACGCACCCTGAACCGTCAGGCGGTCACGAAGTGTGCCTTCAGACAGATCCAGGTCGGCAGCAAGCATTTCAAAAACGTTGGCGTGGGAAATAGTCTGCATCAGCAGCCTCTTTAATCATCTGGTTAAAACAATTGTATTAAAAAAAATCATGAATATCAACATATATTTACTGCATAAAAATTGTGCAGATGAACAAAAAAAAGGCAGTTTTCTATCATTTGTCATATGTGCATACTTGTGCTATCTTTGAAAAAACATCAGACGGACGTGAAAATGCAGAACGCAACACCCGAACAGATACTCCATGTGGCGATGCAGTACCACAAAGAGGGAAAACTGGACGCCGCCGAAAAGCTTTACAGGACAGTTTTAGAGGTTAAACCACATGCGGCGGAAGCATGGTTTTATCTGGGGATGATACAATATGCCAAAAGAAACCATTTTGAGGCGGAAACATGCCTTAAAAAAGCTCTGGAACTCGACCCGAAGAACGCCGACTACAGCAATAACCTCGGCGAAATCTACAGACAGAACGGAATGCTCGATCAGGCGGAATACTACATCCGCAACGCAATAGTAATAAACCCAAATCAGGCGGACGCATACGCAAACCTTGCACTCATCTGCAAAGCACGGGGCGATTACGACTCAGCAAAACTTCATTTCTCCCGTTCTCTCGACATAAACCCTAAAAACATCAACACTATAGTAAACGTGGGCAGACTGTTTTTAACGCTTGAGGAATACGACGATGCCGCAGAATGTTTTGTAGCGGCACTCAGCATTTCACCTGACAATCCGGACGCACTGCGCGGATGCGCACAGAGCCTCTATGAAAAGGGAGAATACAACACAGCCGCAGCCATGCTGAGCAAGCTCACCGCAGGCAAACCGGACATGCACAGGGAAAAGGTCGATCTGGCACTCATAACACTCCGCAACAAGGACTTCCGCAAAGGTTTTCAGCTGCTGGAATCCCGACTTAAACACCTTCCGCACATTATGCAGGGGGATGAAAAAACTCTCTGGCGCGGAAATGACCTTAAAGGCAAAACGATCTATATCTATGACGAAAAAGAGGGACTGGGAGGCTTCGGAGACACTCTGATGTTCGTCCGCTTCGTGCTCGACCTTGAAAAATATAATCCCGAAAGAATAATTCTGCGGGTTCAGCCGGAACTCGTTTCGCTGACAGCCGCAAACATGCCGGAAAAAGTAACGGTCGTCGCAGAAAACTACGAGTCATTCAACTTCCATTCGCCCCTTTTAAGCCTGCCTCTGGTACTTAACGTCAGAGCGAAATCAATGACGCACGCCGATGCATACCTTAAAGCGGACGGGGCAAAGACAGCACATTTCTTTGATAAATCAACAAAAAACATAGGCATAGCATTTGCGACGGATAAATCACACATCAAACACGAAACACGGAGTATCCCTCAGGATGCATTTGCTCCGCTTCTCTCAAAAGATGGTGTAAAGCTTTTCTACATATCAAAACAGGAACCCGACGCACCCCTTGACCCTGCCATAACCGATATGCGCCCGCACATAAGCACTTTTGCCGACACGGCGGATGTAATAGCAAATCTTGATATGGTTATAACTGCCGACACAGCGGTTGCCCACCTTTCAGGAGCCATGGGTAAAGAGACCGCGCTCCTTCTGAACAGGCTCCACGACTGGCGCTGGTTTAACATAAAAACAGGTCAGAAAACCGTCTGGTATGAAAGTGTCACCGGATATGTGAAAGAGGATGAAATGAGTTGGGAAGACCTGATTAAAACAGTCACAGTATAATAGTTGAAATAAGTCACAGGATGTGGCTCACGGAAACAATTTTTAGTGATTTATTACCAGAGCATTTAACGAAATAAATGTCATATGCCGTGCAATAAGACAAATGCGAGATCGCGTCGTCGCTGTGCTCCTCGCGAAGACGAGCTTTCTATTCGTCTTTGCGAAGCCCTTTAGGGGTGAAGCAATCTCGTCTTTCAGTATACGACATAACTTAAGTTAAGTACTCTAAAAGATGGAGTGTGAGCAAAACAAAGGCTTTGTCGTTGTTTCGAGTTATTAAAAAAGTACACATATGCAATTTTTTAAATGCTTTTTTAACAAAAAAATTGGCGGAGGTTTCAGGACCTCCGCCTTTTTGTTTGCCCATCATCGGGCAGAATCTCCTGTGTCCACAGGCACCCTTAGCTGCGCTGCAAATCACATTTGCTTCCTCCCTTGTCTTTGAATTAAGACAGCAAATAACAAACTTCAGGGTGTATATATCGGATGATTTCGTCCGGGAAATTTCTTTCCTTTTCTGGCTTCATAATCGGACTATTCTCATCTTCTGATTACTAACATATAACATGGCGTTGTTAATTCAATATGTAAATATTGTTTACATCATTATTTTTTTATTGCATAACGAATTGATTTAAAAGAACTTTTAATAAGGCTGTTTAATTTAACCTGTGTAATAGCGTTATTGCTGTGAATTGTCAAAGAGATGTAATATATCTTTATTCATCTTTCCGTGAACGCTTATCCTATCCACACTATCGTCGTCTTCACACAGATCGTAGAACTTCTCGCGTTTGTTTTCGGCGCAAGGCGAGATGAACACCATATGATCTGCATTTTTTATAACTGTCAGTGTCTTATTGGGGATGATGGATGCAACGTAAAGAGCGTTCTTATCGCCTGTGACTACTGAATCGAATTCCGCCGCATAGACTGAGACAGGAATTTTTACGTTTTTAAACGAATCCCCGCCGAACAGCACACCATATGCCGGAGCCATAAGAACTGCCGCACGCAGATTCGGCAGAGTAAGGTTTATGTCCGCGTTTTTGAGCTTTGCAAGTTTCCTTTGATTTATAGGCAGGCAAAGAAGAACAGGCGAATCAGGTCTCTCGCAGAAGCTTTTCAGCAAGCCAAGATCGACCTTTCCGCCAGCAAGTACAGCCGCCGTGTAGCCGCCCATAGAGAAGCCCGCGACGTATATGTTACTGAATGCTTTCTTGTTAACAGTTCCCGACTTTCTCAGGTCTTCAAGCGAAAGAACGGCAAGTTTCGGACGAAGGTGTGCGGGATGAAAAACGGCATCTCTCTGTTTCAGTCCCCACATGTCGGGATATGTGAGCGTTACGACGGCATAACCGTTCCGAGCCAGATATTCAGCCGTATCGTGCTGTCCGTACATGTTCCCGCCGAAACCGTGTGAGAGAACCACAACCCCTTTAATATCCGCAGACACGGGTGAGTTCTTTGCCGCCGATATCTCATAAAGACCGAACTCATGTTTTGTTTCAGCCTGTTTTGTCGGATACCAGAGAGCGTATTCAAAATCGTGTTCCTGATAGGGTAGAGAAAAATATCTGATTCCGGCATTAGAGGCGAAGGCTGTGACTGAAATGAAAAAAAACAGAAGTGAAAGGACGGAAACAAAAGAGACTGCCCCGCCTCCGGTTTGCAGAGTACGAAGCAGTCTCATATTATTTTACAACCCTAAAACGTCGAACATGTTGTAAAACCCGTTGGGCTTGTCAGCAACCCACACCGCCGCGGAGATGGCTCCGTTTGCGAATGTGTCTCTGGTGTGCGCTCTGTGGGTTATCTCGATGCGCTCGCCCTGCCCGCAGAACATTACGGTGTGTTCACCGACTATGTCCCCAGCGCGGAGGGTCTGCATACCGATCTCTTTATCGGTTCTGGGACCGATGATACCGTGGCGGCAGTATGCGCCGTCTTTTTCAATATCCCTGCCCAGAACGTTTGCGATAACTTCACCCATCTTCATGGCTGTGCCGCTGGGTGCGTCCTTTTTCAGCCTGTGGTGGGATTCCACTATCTCGATGTCATATCTTTCGCCGATTGCTTTTGCGACCATCTCAAGCACCTTAAAGGTGAGGTTTACGCCAAGACTCATGTTCGGCGAAAACAGAACGGGTACCTTTTCGCCGAGCTTTCTGACCTCTTCGGTCTGTGCGGCGCTAAGCCCCGTGCTTCCGATCACAACAGGCTTTCCAACCTTTCCGTAGGCTTCAAGGTTTTTCATTGTCACCTCTGCGCCTGTAAAATCTATGAAAGCGTCGCAATCGCCGAGAGCTTCCTGCATATCGGACGTTATCTTAACACCTATTTTCCCGATGCCCGCAACCTCTCCCGCGTCATGCCCCAGAAAGGGACACGCGGAGTGTTCCAGAGCGCCGGAAACGGTGCATCTTTCGTCTTCGTTAATAAGAGCTATGATGCGGCGTCCCATTTTACCTGCCGCACCCACCATTGCTATTTTCGTCATATAATGCCGACCTGTTTCATCACGGCAGTGAGTTTCGCAGTTCCGGCTTCCGTCATAGGTATAAGGGGAAGGCGGATCTCAGATCCGATAAGTCCCATCATCTCCAGCGCTTTTTTAACGGGGATGGGGTTTGTTTCAAGGAACAGCGCATTGAACAGGGGCAGCAGTTTGTAGTGCAGTTCTCTGGCTGTCTTCATATCGCCTGCAACGAAAGCGTCGTAAAGAGCTGCGGCTTCCGCGGGGCAAACGTTGACAGATGCGGAGATGACACCGCTCGCGCCGATGCACATCAGCGGATAGTAAAGTGAATCCTCGCCTGCGAACAGACCGAAACCTTTTTCTGCATTGCCGAGGATTGCGCCTGCCTGATCCATTGAACCGCTCGCCTCTTTAATAGCGACGATGTTCGGGATTTTGGAAAGGCGGACAACTGTGTCGGGCAGCATGTTAACGGATGTTCTGCCGGGAACGTTGTACATAACTATCGGGATGTCCACTCTTTCGGCAACGTATTTGAAGTGCTGATAAAGCCCTTCCTGAGTGGGTTTGTTGTAATAGGGCGTAATGATAAGCGCACCGTCTGCACCTGCTTTTTTAGCGTGTTCAGTAAGGAACACTGTCTCATGTGTGGAATTTGAACCTGAACCGGCAATAACCGGAACACGTTTTTTTGTCTGGTCTATAACTATGTCGATAACTCTGCAATGCTCTTCATGGGTAAGAGTAGCGGATTCGCCTGTGGTTCCACAGGGAACTATGCCGTCCGTACCTCTGGCTATCTGGTATTCAACCAGATTTCTGAGAGCTTCTTCGTCGACCTGATCGTTTTTAAAAGGTGTAGCAATGGCAACAATACTGCCTTCAAACATTGGAATTCCTCCGGTATATATTCTTTGTCAATAATTTACAGCTTCTTCTGTCAGCTCGCCCGTGTATATGACTCTGGCTTCGCCCTCCAGATACACTTTGTCGCCTTCAAGATAAACCTTAAGCATTTTGCCGCTGGTTGTCTTTATGGTGACTGGGCTTTTCAGAAGTCCTTTAGATACGGCGAACATGGCACATGCAACGGAACCCGTTCCGCAAGCCATAGTTTCGCCTTCAACCCCTCTCTCATAGGTTCTCACCCTGAGATGTCCGTTGTTGTCCACGCCGCAGAAGTTCACGTTTGTTCCTTTTGGCGCGTAATATTCGTGGTATCGCAGAGCGGGACCGTATTTCATAATATCCACACTCTCTACGTCGTCGGAGAAAACAACGCAATGGGGAACACCCGTGTTTACGCTGTTAACCTCAAGTTTTTCACCCTTAACATCAAGGGTGTACGATTCTTTATAGTCAAAAGGCTGAGTCATTCGCACTTTCACGTCAGGCTCGCCTTTGATCTCCGCCTCTATTATCCCCGCAAGCGTCTCGAAAGACATTTTTTCGCCTGCGATACCGTTAAGGTATGCGAAGCGTGCCGCACAGCGGGAGCCGTTTCCGCACATCTCCGCAACGGAGCCGTCGGAATTATAAAACTGCCATGAAAAATCCGTTCCCTGTTTCGGAGCCTCAATCAGAAAAAGACCGTCCGCACCCACAGAAACACAGCGGGCGCAAGTCTTCACAACGAAATCAACAAGGTTGATGCCGTCCATTTTTCCGTCTCTGTTGTCGATGATGATGAAATCGTTTCCGGAGCCGCTCATTTTGTAGAAAGGGATTTTTCTCATATATTTTTACCTGTTCCTCAGAAATGCCGGAACCGATTCGGGTCCGGTCAGATCAGCATAGGTTTCTCTTCGTCTTATTATATAATACTTTCCGCCGCTCACAAGAACTTCCGCAGCTCTCGGGCGGGAATTATAGTTGCTCGCCATGCTCATACCGTACGCACCGGCGCTCAGAACAGCGTAAAGCCCGTCCACAGGTACATCCGCAATATCCCTGTCCCGCGCCAGAAAATCTCCTGTTTCGCAGATGGGACCTACCACATCACATGTTATCCTGTTTTCCGTTTCATACACAGGCTTTATGCCGTGGTATGCATCGTAAAGTGACGGTCTCGCCAGATCGTTCATGGCTGCATCAACAACCTTGAAATGCTTTGTACCCGAATCTTTTGTATAAAGCACACGGGTAACAAGAACCCCTGCATTGCCGGAAAGATTTCTGCCCGGCTCAAAGATAAGGGTTATGTCAAGATCGCCTACAGCATCCAGTATCGCTTTGGCGTAATCCTCATGTTTCGGTACAGTCTCGTCTTTATATGTTATGCCGAGACCTCCGCCCATGTCCAGATATTTTATATTAATTCCGTCAGCCCGCAAGTCTTTAATAAGGCTTACCATAATCTTTGCGGCATCCGCAAAGGGGGAAACATCCGTAAGCTGTGAACCGATATGGCAGTGAACACCCTCAACATCAAGACTGTCAAGCCCTGCGGCATATCTGAACTGTTCCCGCACTGTCTCAACAGATATTCCGAATTTATTCTTTTTAAGTCCTGTGGAGATGTACGGATGTGTCTTGGGATCAACGTTAGGGTTAACCCGTATCGCTATCTTTGCGCGCTTGCCCAGCTTTCGTGCTTCGTCGTTAAGTACGTCAAGCTCCTGCTCAGATTCGGCATTGAACATAAGTATGCCAGCCTCAAGCGCCTCGTGTATCTCCTGCCTTGTTTTGCCCACTCCGGCAAAAACTATCTTCTGCGGGTTAATCCCTGCCTTAAGCGCTCTGTCAAGCTCGCCGCCTGAAACTATGTCCGCACCAGCACCGAGAGACGCAAGAAGGCTCAGAATACCGATATTAGGGCATGATTTGACCGCAAAGCAGATTATCCTTTCGCGTCCTTCAAAGGCATTGCTGAACGTATTGAAACTGTCTGTAAATGATTTTGCGCTGTAGACATAAAATGGCGTGCCGATCTCGGAGGCTATCTGCTCAAGAGAGGTATCCTCACAGTACATTGTTCCGTTTTGATAAGTGAAATAATCCATTAAGGCTCCCGAAAATCACCAGATATCAAAATCCTGCAAAAGTATTATGAACGCTACCACCGCCCCGCACTTTTGTCAAAGTGATTAATCCCCGACGCTCCCGAACTGAAGACGGCAAAGATTTGAATAAATATCACTGCTTTTAAGGAGTTCATTGTGTTTTCCGGTCGCCATCACACGTCCGTTGTCAAGAACGACTATCATGTCCGCGTTAACTATAGTTGAAAGCCTGTGAGCGATCACAAAGCTTGTTCTTCCCTTCATAAGGTTTGTAAGAGCCTGCTGAACGATGCGTTCGGATTCAGTGTCCAGAGCGCTTGTCGCCTCGTCGAGTATCAGTATAGGCGGGTTCATCAGAAGCGCCCGCGCTATAGTGAGCCTCTGTTTCTGACCGCCGGAAAGCCTGTCGCCACGCTCGCCTATGACAGTGTCGAAACCGTCGGTAAGTTCGTTTATGAACCCTGTTGCATATGCGCTGTCAGCCGCGGAACGTATCTTGTCCATATCCGCTTCCTCAACTCCGTACGCTATGTTATTTTTCACAGTCTCGTTGAACAGAAAAGGTTCCTGCGAAACTATGCCTATGTTGCGGCGCAGAGAGTTCAGGCTGAACTCGCGAATGTCAGTTCCGCCTATGGTTATGTGACCGCCAGTAACGTCGTAAAATCTGGGTATCAGCGCCGCTATGGTACTTTTACCCGCACCGCTGGCACCCACCAGCGCCACCGTCATTCCCGGCTCAACAGTGAGGTTCATGCCGTTAAGGACAATATCCTCACCTGTCTGATATTTGAAGAAGACGTTATCAAAACGTATCTCTTTGCCCTCAGCGTTGCACTCAAGGGTTCCGTCGTTGTCGAGCATCTCGTTCTGTTCGTCCAGAAGCTCAAATATTCTGTCGGCTGACGCAAACGCCGTCTGCACGGTGGTGTTGTCACCGATTATCTTTTTAAAAGGCTCGAACATAAGCCCGAACGCCGTTACGAACGAGAAGAAAGTACCAGGCGTAGTGTTGCCCTTTATAACCTCAAAACCGCCGTAAAATATGATCCCCGCCACAGCGAACCCTGCGATGGTCTCCATCATGGGTGAGCTGAAAGCCGTAACGGCAAGTTTTTTCAGTTTATAATGCACTTCCTGATTGTTCAGGCGTATGAATTTGTTTATTTCGCGGTCTTCGGAAGCGAAAGCCTTAACGACCTTAACGCCTGTAAAGCTCTCCTGAAGAGCTGATGAAACAACCCCCACCTGCTCCTGTTCTTTGCGGCTGTATCTTTTTATCATCTTGCCGGATTTTTTGATGAGGAAAAGCATTATAGGCAGAGCGATGAATATAGTTGAACCGAGTTTAAAATCCTGATAAAGCACAACGCCGATAAGGAAAAATACGGAAAGCGAGTCGCGGAATATTTTCACAGCGGATGGAATTGCGTTCTGCATGTTGTTCGCATCACTGATGATGCGCGCCATCATGGTTCCCGTCTCGTTGGTGTCATAGTAGCGCATGGGCAGGTATATCATTTTCGCATAAAGCTCTTCACGCAGTTTTTTGACCGCCATCTGAGCGGCGTACTGCATCTGATGCACCTGAATGAAACGCGCTCCGCACCGGAACGAATACATCACAACAATAATGATTGGGATAAGCCGAAGCATATCCTCTTTTTTCGCGATGAAGATGTCATCCAGAACGTGTTTGACAATGTATGCAGTCGCGCCGTCGGTCGCCGAAACAAAGGCGGACGCTATGAGCGCGAAGATTATTTTTTTTCTGTTTGGTTTGAAATATTGGTATATACGTTTAAATCTGCTATTCATTAGATTATTGTTACAGAAGTGCTTAAATATTTTCAACCGATTTTAATAAAATCACAAAAAAACCGTTTCACCGATACTGCTTCGCCGCCTCTTTGAACCACCGCAGAGCCTCTTTATTGTCCCGTTTGGTGCCGCGTCCGGCGCTGAGCATGCACCCGAGATTATACATAGCCTCGCCGTGTCCCTGCTCCGCCGCCTTTGTGTACCAGTAGACCGCGTCCTCATCGCTCTGTATTGTTCCTCTGCCGCCTGCGAAAAGCAGTCCGAGCTTGTTCTGTGCCGCAGCAAATCCCTGTTCTGCGGCTTTTTCAAAATAATCAAAAGCTTTCTCTGGATCCTTTTTGCCTGTATGCCCTCGCAGGTAATAAAGCCCGGCTTTATACTGCGCCTCTGCAAGCCCCTTCTGCGCCGCCGCCTCAAACATTTCAAGCGCGCCGTCAGCCCGCTGTTCCATGTATATCCCATGCCTCATGTAGTTGCCGAGAATAAGCATAGCATGGGGAGAACCGAGCTTCGCACTGAGAAAATACAGATTTATCGCCGCACGCACGTTCTTCTGTACCCCCTGCCCATTTTCATACATGGTTGCAAGTGTCAAACATGCCGCAGGATTCATCGCGTGCCTGCGAAGCACTTTCGCCGCCTTGCGAAACTGCCCTGCGGAATAAAGCTCACCTGCATATTCTATTGTAGGGTTAAAGAAATTTCTGATTCTGCGAAATAATCTCATTGTATCCGTACACACCGTAACAGCCCTTTTTAGGTTTTGCGGTGCATCTGTCCTGATATTTTTCATCTATGAAGCGGAACGGAAGATGCTCGTCCCTGCCCTGCGGAATCCCAAGACGCACGGTCTGAACTATGCGCTCCGGTCTGTATCCGTCGTCGGTCACACGGATATCGGTTTCATCTATCTGTTTTCCGTCATAATCCTTAACATCCATGCCGAGTGACCTGCAAACAAGCGTCTGACCGGAAGCAAGCCTGTTAACATCTCTCGGTCTGCCGTCGGGCATGGGGTTGTTTCTCTTCATGCGTTCCAGCGGTTCGCCCAAGCAATCCGTCACCGCCGATTTTATAAGCACCGCGTTGCCCTCTCCGTGCGCTGAAAAATTAAGCGAAGGTTTTCCGCGTGCGTAATACATGTATATCGTGCCGCCGTCCATGAACAATGCTTTGCGTTTTTCCGTGAATCCCAGTGAAGCATGACTGCCCCTGTCCGTTATAAAATAGCACTCAGTCTCCGCAATGCGAAGGCGCATACCGTCTCTGGTTATAATCTTGCCCAGAAGCTCAATGGCTACGAGCATAGCGTTGCGGTTAAAAAAGGCGGAGGAAAGATTCATTGCAGGTTGCTTCTGAACTGCGTCGGCTGCTGGTTCTGCTGTTGAGGCACAGGCTGCGCCTGCATCGGCTGTGTCTGCGCGGGAGCGGCAGGTGTCGTCGGGACAGGCTGGTTGAGCAACGGCTGTGCTGGTGTCTGCGTATCGACAGGAGCCTCCGGCATGGGTTCGCCCACGACGGTGCCGTCCTCTGCCTGCTGACCTGAAAGTATCTCCGCTATGTCCTCATGACCGAAGCGGAAGGCGTAGTCCTGTGCCGTCTGCCCTACGTTGTCGCGGGCGGTCTTGTCAGCGCCGAGGCTGAGTAGGGAAAGCACTATTTTTGTATATCCGTTGGCAGAAGCCTCTATAAGAGCCGTGCGACCAAGCTTGTCTTTAACGTTTACGTTGGCGTTATTGTGCAGAAGGAGTTCCGCAAGGTCTTCATGCCCGTAATGGGCGGCTATCATGAGCGGTGTTTGTCCTTCATTATTCGGCTTGTTTGGATTCGCTCCCCTTTCAAGGAGCAGTTTCGCAAGGTTCAGCCGTTCCTGTCTGGATGCGTGTGCTGTAGGTGTCATGCCGTTTACATCGGGAATGTTAGGATTTGCTCCGCCGATGAGAAGGGTTTTGACAGCCTGTTCCTTGCCCATGTATACGGCAAGATTCAGTGCCGTGAACCCAAGCAGATCCTGTTTATTAATACCGGAGCTGTCTGAGTTCATAAGCTCCATAAGTTTTTTTTCATCACCCTTCATAACAGCCTGCATCATGGGTGTGCGGCTTTCGGAATAGGTGGGGATATCAACTGACGGCGGTTCATCCATGCCGCCCTGCTCCTGTGCTGAAAGATCCTCCTGCCCCTGTTGAGCAGTTTCCTCATCCTTCAGCCCTTTTTTCTTTTCAGGATCCCAGTCCGGATATATCGCTTTGATTATTTTATTAGTAACGATGGGTCTGTCGAGGGTAGAATCTATTATCAGAAGAACTATGATAACAGCAAGAAGAACAGCAGAAATACTCAATACCTTTTTGTTCATCAGTACCCCGTTCTCAGAGTATAATCATTAAACGGCATAGTGGCAATAAAAAACAAAAGCCGGCACAAAGCCGGCTTTTTCGTATTGATTTCAGAGAATTATCAGAATTCTTTTGTTACGCAGAGAACACCTTTTGCGATATCGGCACATTCGGCACAAGTGACCTTTTCAGCCACAACCGGAAAGTGGAATTCCCTGTGTTCTTCCGTAGCGGGAAGGTATGACTTAGCAGTCATAATATTCGTATGATATCTGGGGTTAATTGGCATGATACACTCTTTCTCTGCGGGTTTCGCATAGGCGTATGCCGTCTTTTCCCATCTGTTTGTCTTAACTTTTGCGATGTGTCCGTCAACTTCGCCCATTTCCATATCCTGAGCGCCGAATATGGGAGCCACTTCGCTTTTAAATGTTTCGTAAGCACATGAATTGACGTCGGAGCCGATTATCTCGCCGAGATAAGCCGCAGTCTGAACGTGTGTCTTCTGTGTGCCTTTCGCCATCACAACACGGTTGACAGGAACAAGTCTGCCGTCCAGAGTTGTAAAGGTTCCCACTGTTTCAAGGCTGTCTTTAACGCCGAGAACGACCTGAGCATTCTTGGCAGAACCGTCTTTGAACAGGTCAACTGCAACGAAAGTTCCGGCTTTACTGAACGCCGCCTCAAGGCTTTTTGCATGAGGACAGCTCTTAACGCCGTTGAATCCGGCGCTGATGAGCAGTTTTATCTTTCCTGCATTAAGGTCTGATTCAAGCTGTTTCGCAGTGTATCCGCCCATGAAACCTGCAACGATGGCGCCCATATAGTTCACCTGATCGTTCAGCACTATCACGGATTTCAGTTTATCCTGACCTATGAAGTCGCAGAAGGCAAGTACCGCTTCTGCTGGAGAGCCTGACTGCATATATTCGTTACCGACTATCACAGTTACCTTTTTCGCTTTCGCAAGGTGAGCGGGGATATATCTTTCTGGATCGTTTTCAACCTCTATAACCTTAGGGTTTGAAGAGGGCTTCGGAGCGGGTGCGTCCTGTTTCACAATTTCCAGAGCGCCTGCGAAGTCACCGTATTCAGCCATGAATGATTTTGCAACGAACGAATCGTATTCATATTTTCTTGTGCCGACAGTGTAGAGCAGAGCATCGTTCTTTATGACCGCGTTCATCACTTTATGCTTAACGCCGACACATTCCCTGCGGAGGTCAGCGCCGATAACAAATATCATGTCGCTGTCCGCAACGTCGTCAAGAGTGCCGATGTTCTCCATAGTGCCGAATTTTTCAGCATATTTTTTGTAGAAATCACCGTAGTAAAGGTCAGTTTCAGACACATAATTTGAAGAACCGATAGAAGTCATAAGTTTTTTATATGCCGCGTATGCTTCATTTGTGAGCGATGCGGATGCGATGAGAGCAACCTCCGAGCCTTTCAGTCCGGCTATCTTGCCTTTCAGAAGAGCAGTTACTTCATCCCAGTTAGTGTCTGTGCCGTTGATGGCGGGATTAAGCGCGCGTGAATCGGCATCCAGATATTTATAGGCGAATCTGTCGGACGACGATATCTGTCCGCTGCCAACAGCTGTGGCACGCATTATCTGTCCGTTCATAGTGCCGTATTCAACCTGTTCGCCGCACGGAGAGAAAACGGAGGATGTAACAGTGTTTTCCAGATCCCATACTCTTGCGGCATGGTGGAACTGGGCATCCAGAAGAGCGCCCACGGGGCATCTGTCGATGCAGGTTCCGCAGAAATCGCATTTCAGAGTATCGCCCCTTGAAGGAGTGACGTGATTAAAAAATCCTCTGTCCTCCATCTTAAGAGCGGAGCATCCTGTCATTTCGTGACAGGATTTTATACATTTTTCGCACAGAACGCAGAGGTTCTGGTTATAGACTATCTTGTTCCATTTAACCACCGGGTCTTTCGGCTTGTCAGAAGTGACTATTTCTTCCATCATACCAAATTCGTACGCAGTATTCTGGAGTTCGCACTCGCCCGCCTTATCGCATACGGGGCAGTCCAGAGGGTGCTTAATGAGTATGAAGTCGAGCATCTGTTTTCTGTTCGCCCACACCCTTTCGTTTTCTGTGTCAATCTTCATTCCGTCCATTGCGTATGTAACGCAGGCAGCCTGAAGTCTGTCGGCTCCTTCAACCTCAACAAGACAAAGTCTGCAAGCGCCCGTGGGGGTGATATCTTTCAGGTAGCACAGCGTAGGGATCTTTATCCCGTTTCTGTTTGCCACGTCGAGAATGGACTCACCCTCGCTGAAAGAATAGGGTTTGTTATTTATGATAATTTCAGCCATTTTGTCCGCTCCGCCTTATTTCGTTCCCAGACCGACCATTGCCATCCGCACACAGCGGAGGCATCTGGTAGCCTCGTCATAAGCCTGCTGAAGTGTGAAGGATCTCTCCACCTCTTCATAGTTGTTGCGTCTGTCTTCGCCCGACATTTTTGCCTGATGGGTTCTGTGGATTGTTGGTGTCTCAAGTTCACAGACCTTTTCCGCCTTGTCGAACACCTTGTTCTTATAGAGAGAAACCTCAAGTGTTTCCTGCTCCGTAAGATAGGGTGCGCCCGATTCAAGGAAACGGTCTATCATTATTGCAGACCAGCGGGCAGCGCCGATAGCCTTAACAACAGTCATGGGACCCCATTCGCAGTCGCCTGCGGAGAATACTTTCGGGTCGGTGGTATCATAAAGGTCGTCTCTGACCTTGAATGTGTTCCATTTTGTAACAGCTATGCCATCCTTTTCCGTAAGGAAGGACAGATCAGAGAACTGACCGATAGCGGGGATGATCACGTCGCAGGGGAGTATTTTTTCAGAACCTGCTTTCGGTTCGGGTTTGCGTCTGCCGGATTCGTCAGGTTCACCCAGAACCATCTCAACAACCTCAACGCCTACAACTTTTCCGTTCTCAGCTATTATTCTGGTGGGGTTCCAGAGGAAATGGAAGTTAACGCCCTCTTCCATAGCGTCGTCAATTTCCCATGGTTCTGCAGGCATTTCCGCGCGGGAACGTCTGTATACGAGGTTGACGTCTGTGGAACCTTCGCGCATTGCAACGCGAACGCAGTCGATCGCAGTGTTACCGCCGCCCACAACAACGACCTTTTTACCTTTAACGCCCGTATCCTTGCCCTCTGCCTGTTCACGGAGGAAACCGATACCGCTTGCAAAAACTCCGTCGTATCCCTCTTTTTCACCTTCGATGCCCATGTCTCTCGATTTCCATGCACCTATGGTGACAAGAACTGCGTCGTAGTTCTTTTTCATATATTCAATTGTGATGTCGTCTTTTTCGTCGCCCAGTTTCTTGCCGTATTCAATCTCAACGCCAAGTGACTGGATTATGTCCACTTCGCGGCGCAGAAGATGGCGGGGCTGTCTGTAATCAGGGATGCCCAGAGCCACCATACCGCCTGGTTCCTGCATCCATTCGTATATTTTTACCGAATAACCCATAAGAGCGAGGTAGTACGCGGCTGTGAGCCCTGCGGGACCCGCACCCACGATACCGACTTTTTTACCTTTGTCGGCAGCTTTTTCTGGCAGTTTCGGAGTTTTATTGTTGTAATATTCAAAATCCCATGGTGCGCGTTTGAGAACCATGATGCTGACGGGAGTGTCGTCAACAAGTCCTCTGCGGCAGTTCGCCTCGCAGGGGTGGGGGCAGACGCGTCCGCATACGCCCGGAAGGGGCATTGTCTCGCGGATTGTCGCCAGCGCTTCCATATATCTGTGATCTTTTATCTGTTCAATGAACTCAGGAATCTGTACATTCGCGGGACAGCCTGCCGTACAGGGCGCCGTCACCTTGCGGTAAAATTCCATTCCGTCCTTATTAACCTGTTTTGTTATCTGGTCTTTAAAGTGTGTCAGGAAAAGTCTAACGGGGATGGTGGATGTGGGAGCAACTGTACATTTCGCAGAATTGAATATTGACTCCGCCATCTCCACCGTTTTTTCGATGTCGGAGTTTTCGCAGGCGCCCGCTCTCATCTTCATAAGCTGTTCAGCGAGAAGACGCGTACCGACCCTGCCGGGAAAGCAGCGTCCGCAGCAACCGTGACCGCTTATTTCAAGCATATAGTTGGCAAGAGCCGCAAGAATATCTGCACTTTCGTCAAAAACAAGGAAGCCGTCCCAGTCGATAAAAACCTTGAGCGGTTTGTCCCTGTACTCGTCAGGCGTTTTGAACGGGGATTCCGTCCACTCCGACCTGTCTTTTCCTCTGTTGTCTATTTTGGTATCCTTATAGTACCCGTAGCAAACTTGTGCCATTACACACTCCACGGAAATTTATCTTTATGCACTGACATGCACTAATACGCCAATGGTATACTGTATACAATTTCGTATAACACAATTATAAATCCATGTCTATAATTTTGTTAGATTTTGCGGGTGTAAAAACTGTCGGCGCGCAATCCTTTAACAAGCCTAAATTACGCTGATTTAAGCCTTATCCGCAGTTAAACAAAGATGAACTTATGCTCTGGTGGAAACTGCCTGATTTTTTTGATATCATTAAAACGGTTGCAATGTTCTATAATTTTCGGGGTTTAATATCATGAAAAATACGATTTTTTTCCTGACATTTCTTTTCGCATTTAACGCTTTCGCCTTAGGAACACTGGATATAAACGTAATACACGAACGCTCGTCATTTGAGATAAAAGAGACAATATGCGGATGGTCGCCAGATCCGGAAAAGGGTTTTATGCCCGACGGAAACGGATGCTTCTATACTGCATATGAAATGAAAGCTCCGCTGAAAGGATTCAGCATAGTCCCCAGAACAGGCGACGTGCCTCAGGCTGCCAGGGCGGCATACTACATTCAGTTCCTTGGACCTGATCTTCCTGCGCAGGAAAACCTGCATGCAGAGGTGACCTCAGGCGGAAAACCGGTTCGTTCAATAGATTCCGTCTATCATGACAACACCTTGCAAGGCATAGCAGCTCTGGAAACGGGCGAAGCTTTAAGGCTTTACAGTGATGCTGAACCGTCTTATATGTACATATATGTTATCACCGTCATCATCATTATATTGGGTATGACATTCATAGTGAGGCGTAAAGACAAATGAACATAACCCTGTTCACAGCCAATGTCACAGGCGTATTACTTCTGGAAGACCTGAAATCCGAAGGGATTTTCCCGCGCGTTGTAACCTATGCCAGAGGTTTCCAGCGCACTGGACTTGCCTGCGATTTTGAAAGGTTTGAAAAAGATTTTATAGTGACCTACCTCAGCTCAAATAACTATTCTGAATCGGCAGACATATTGGGGGACATCGGACTTCCGGTCTGTATAGATTTCACCAAGGATTTCTTTGAGGGTGCAGAGTTCCCCGTCATATATGCTCATCCCTCACAACTCCCTCTGTACAGGGGTTACAGCGCTGTTACAGAGCAGTTCGAGCGTGGAGTGGCGGTGAGCGGAGCCTCTTTTTATCTTCGGGGAGAAAAGATCGACGGCGGGGATGTGATTTATAAAACACCGTTACGAATAGGCTTCGAGGACTATCCTGATGACTTCCTTGCCAAATATGCCATAGCCTGCGCTGAGTTTATAAAAGCCCTTTATGTAAAGGGGCTTGACGGTTTCACGTCAGTTCAGCAGGACGATGCGGCGGCATTTTATCTTCAAAGAAAGCGCACACGGGACGCACTCATAGACTTCAACAGGGATTCTTTCAGCCTTTACAACCACATACGCGCATACAGCCATCCGTATTTCGGAGCATATTTTCTGTCAGGCGGGCAACGGTATGTAATCTGGCGGGCAAAACCTGAAAAATGGCAGGGTGATTACGGAGACGTAGGCACTGTTCTTAACATATCCGACGACGGCATAGAAATAGCCTGCGGCAGCGGCACCATACTTCTCACCGATATTGAGGGCTTCAAACCCGAAGATTTTCCTTTCGCGGCGGGTACAAATATTCTATTTAACGAACAAATCTGACGGAAAAGGCACAAAGCCGATTCTGTCGGCACTTGCGGCGAGATGTGGTACACCTGAAAGGTCGGCAAGTTTCAGAAAGCCCATGCGTTCGCAGTCTTTTTCTGAAAAATCCGAATAGAGGTACACTTCAAACCTCTCCAGATTACTTTTCAGGTTAAAAGCCGTCTGGCGGTTTATTTTATAGTCATCCATCAGCCCTTTAAGCATATCCGAACTGAGTTTGACATCAAAAAAATCTTCAAAAAATTTATTGCCGTATCCGTCGGGACACTGCGCAAAGAATACTATTCTGCCGCCCTCTTGCACCAGAGGCAATACTCTGTCCAGATATTTCTGGGACTGTATCATATTTATATCTTTAGGATATCCGCCTGCACTGACAAACAGTAGATCGAATTTTTCTTCAGCTTCGTAAAGACAGTAGGAATCCAGCCTGTTGCACGCCTCAATATGGGACATAAAAAGGTCGCCGCACACCATGTCGGCAATCTCCCCCTCTTCCGTCAGAATGGTATTGATGGCATAGAAGTTATGACCGGAACGGGCTATCATCACCGCTTCCACAAGGTCGTCGTGGACAGGATTATTCCTAAGATTACCTGTGACCGCGTTGATGTGGCGCTTCTTTTCAACAGGGTCGATGGCAAGTTTATGGTTTGCCGTTATCGCCTTATGTCCGCCGAGTCCCGGAAAGATGAGCTTGCGTCCGCCGCCGTAGCCGGCGAAATAATGATAGCTCACTGAACCGATGGTTATGATGGTGTCGTGAAGTCTGTATGCCTTGTTCAGAAGAACGGTGGTCTTGCGTTTTGTTATGCCGTAAAAGTCCATATCGGCATAGTTCTCGCTGTCGTGGCGAAGGATGTTCCCTGAGTATTTTTCATATATTTCAGGTGTCATTATCTTTTTGAGTTCAGCTTCGGTGGGCTGTCTGTGTGTACCGACAGCTATGATGAAATTCAGCTCTTTGCCCTTCTCCTGCGCATAGGCTGTAAGTTCGGGTAGAATTTTTTCCGCGCCGGATTTTCTGGTGGCATCGGGAAGGACAACGAGTATCTTTTCTGCATCTTCTATGGTTTCGTACAGGTTCGGAGACATAACGCCGTCAGCGGACAGAACATCTTTTATCTGTCCGTCGGTCATGGCGGTCATGCGTTTTTCGGCTTTTATTATCTCCGCCGTTTTCGGCAGAGCTATGTCAACGGCAGAGTTTCCGCAGGCGAGCCTGAAGTTATCCGCCGATCTTGGACATTGTGCGTTTGAATCCCTCATCCCTGTGCTCCGACATCAGATGGTGCTCTTTCTCTTTAAGGCGCAGTCCGTTGATTATCTCTTTGCGCACAGCCTCTCTGTCTCCGCTTCTGATGGCGGGCATAAGGTCTATTTCCGCATCGGAAAGCAGGCAGGGGCGGAGTTTTCCGTCCGCTGTAATGCGCAGTTTATCGCAGTCGGCGCAGAAGTGGTTTGAGATGGGCGTTATGATGCCTATTCTGGCACCGTTCGACAGTTTATAGTTCACTGCCGGACCCGAGAGCTTCTCTTTCTGAATCTGTTCGTATTTGTATTTCGTGCCGATGATGTCCAGAATCTCTTTTCCGGTGATGGGTCCCGTATCTTTCCATTCCTCAAAATTGCCCACAGGCATGAATTCGATAAAACGGACGTTGATATCGTTCTCAACAGCGAATTCGCAGAAATCCAGTATCTCATCGTGGTTGAAATTCTTTATGGCAACCGTATTGGTTTTGACGCCAAGCCCGATACTTTTGGCATATTTAATGCCGTCCAGTATCTGCGCCATTCCGAACCCGCCTGTTATGGAGGCATATCTGTCCTCGCGCAGCGAATCGAGACTGACGTTTATGCGTTTGATACCCGCTGCCTTAATATCGTCAGCATGACGTTTCAGCAGCGAACCGTTTGTGGTGATGGTCACCTCTTCTATACCTTCGAGCTTTCCGACCTTTGCCAGAAAAACGTCGACACCGCGGCGCACAAGCGGTTCCCCGCCGGTGACGCGCACTTTGCGGACTCCAAGCTCGACAAACACCTCCACAGCGAGCATCATCTCTTCATAAGAGAGGATGTTCGGATGCGGGATGAAGTTAAAATCGTGTATCGGCATACAGTATTTGCATCTGAAATTGCATCTGTCTGTGATGGATATCCTGAGATATCTTATCTCTCTGCCGAATTTATCAACTATATTAGGCGTAGACATCTTCCTCTTTTATCTCGCGTTTGCGTCCGAAAACTTTTGCAACAAAGACGCTCACTTCATACAATATCATCATAGGGCAAGCCATCATCATTTGCGAAAATACATCGGGTGGTGTAAGTATAGCCGCGATGATGAATATCCCAAGATAGGAATATTTTCTGTATTTGTTCATCATTCTTGATGTCAGAAATCCCATCTTTGCCAGAAAGAAGGTGAAAACCGGCATTTCAAAAACAAATCCGAACGCCATTATCATCTTCGTGAAAAAGCCGAGGTATTCCTGCAGCGAAAGGGTAGCCGTTACGCTCCCCTGCGCATAACCGAGGAAAAACTTAAAACCGAACGGAAACGCACCGTAATAAGCAAATGCCGCACCGCCGATGAAAAGCAAAGTGGCGGATATTACGAACGAAACTATATATTTCTTTTCCTGAGCGTAAAGTCCGGGAGCAATGAATTTCCAGAGTTCATAAAATATTGCGGGCATACTGAAAAAGACCGCAACAACAGCGCAAAGCTTAAGCTCTACGAAGAATCCTTCTGTTATCTTTATCATAGAAAGGCTGGCATGTGGGGGCAGAGCCGCAATTACCGGAGCTGTCACAAAATCCATAAATATCTTGCTGTTGCTGTATACAGCGCAAAAAACTATTATTACGATTATAAATATTCGGATGAGCCTTTTTCTGAGCTCCTCCAGGTGTTCCATAAGGGGCTGTTTCGCTTCAACGCCCGTATCTTTCTCGTTAGGCATCCTGTTTCTTCTCCTCCGCCTTTGCAGGCTCCTCTTTCGCAGGTTCCGCCTTCACCGGTTCAGCATCAACATCAGCGGGTTCATCCTTAACTGTGTCTTTGTAGTGTTCTTCATATACTTTCTGAGCGGGAGAGGGTTTGGGTTTTTCAACTTCGTCGATACCGACGTTAACTGCATCTTTGAATTCATTCATGTATTTTCTGAATTCTCCATATGCCTTTCCAAGTCCCTTCGCTATTTCGGGCAGCTTTTTGGGCCCGACAACCACCAATGCAATGGCAAGAATCAAAACTATTTCACCGAATCCTAGTCCGAACATATCCTCACCTCCCACATGATAATATTAAATTGACGGCAAAAAGCAAGAAAGGTTTTCAATTACCACCTCAAAAATGACTTCCTGTCATTTTTGAGCAACGCAAAACACGGGTAAAACCCGTGCTTTGCTCACACTACTTAAATTTTTGTCATAAATTGCCAAAAATTCACTCCGTGAGACACATCCATGTGTCTTTATTACCACCTCAAAAATGACTTCCTACAATTTTGAGCAACGCAAAACACGGGTAAAATCCGTGCTTTGCTCACACTACTTAAATTTTTGTCATAAATTGCCAAAAATTCACTCCGTAAGACACAACCCCCTGTCTTTCGTTTACACTTTTAACCAGTTTATGATATATTTACCTTATGAAAGAACACTACACCGGACATAGGCAAAGGCTCAAACAGAGGTTTTCAAAAGAGCCGGAATCTCTGTATGACTATGAAGTTATAGAACTTCTGCTCGGATACGTTATTCGCGGCAGAGATGTTAAACCGCAGGCGAAGGCTCTTATAGAGAAAGCAGGCGGTATAAGCGGGGTCGCAGGATATTCAATGGCAGACGTCGAAGGATTGGGGGACGAGGCGAAATTTTTCTTCTCCGTGCTGAAAGAACTCTATTCCCGCATAAGCTACGAAGAGATAGAGATTGAAACAGTCACCATCGACAATCCTGAAAAAGCGGCATCCTTCCTCCGTTTCCGCATAGGATACGAACAGAAGGAACAGTTTTTCGCGCTGTTCATGGATGTGAATAAAAAGCTCCTCGGCTACAAAACCTTTTTCAAAGGGACGGTGGACAGACTTTCCGTTTACCCGCGCGAGATAGCAGAAGAAGCGCTTAAAAGAAAAGCAAGCTTTGTTATCGTGGCGCATAACCATCCGGCGGGCAGTCTGAACCCTTCGGAAGAGGACATAACCCTCACGGATAAACTTATAAAGGCGCTCGGCGCACTTGATATAGCAATGGCTGACCACATAATTGTCAGCAAGACAGGTTTCTTCAGTTTCAAAAAGGAGCATGTCATATGAAGAAAGTACTCATAACAGGAGCCACAGGCTTCGTCGGCAACGCGGTCATAGAATCGCTGAACAGACACGGATACGTCCCCTATGCACTTGTTCGCAGAGGCAGTGAAAAAAAACTGAAATATCCCGCAGTGGAACTTTATGGAGACGTACTCGACCATGTCAGCCTCACAAAAGCTATGCAAGGCATGGACGCCGTCATCCATCTCGTTGGGATAATCCGCGAATTTCCGCGGAAATGGATAACCTTTGAAAACATGCACACCCGCGCCTCTGAAAACGTTGCGTCCGCGGCAGCAGAGTGCGGAGTCAAACGCTTCATACACATGTCCGCCAACGGCACCAGAGAAAATGCCGTGAGCATGTACCACATAACCAAATGCCGCGGGGAAAACGCCGTAATGACCAAAGGGCTGGACTATACCATCTTCCGTCCGTCGCTCATATACGGTCCGCAGGACACTTTCATAAACATGCTGGCTGACTATATGAAAAAGACACCTGTTTTCAGCTATTTCGGCGACGGTTCATACCCCATGCAGCCCATATACGTTCAGGACGTGGCGGACTGCTTCGTTAAAGCTATCGAAACGCCTGAGACCATAGGGCAGACTTATAGCCTTTGCGGATCTGACGTCGTGACATATAAGGGACTTTTGAAGATGATAAGCCGCGTACTGGGCAAAAACCACCTTCTGCTCCCCGTGCCGGAGGTATTCATTAAAGCGGCAATAGGGATGCTCGGAAAAACCGACTGGTTCCCCATAACAAAGGATCAGTTCATCATGCTGACTGAGGGCAACGTCTGTTCAGACGACAGCGTATTCAAAATTCTCGGCGTGGAAAGACACAGACTGGAAGAAACAGTCAGGGGCTATCTTAAATAATATTGCATTTATGTAACCGTCCGGAAAAAAATTGCATATCTTTATAACTTATGATAGAGCATACATGCACAAATAAAACAACTAACCAAGAGGATTAATGATGGAAAGAACATTCGCGATCATCAAACCCGACGCAACTGCAAAAGGCAACGCAGGCGCTATCATCAGCAGAATTGAAAAAGAGGGCTTCAAAATAGTAGGTCTGAAAAAAATGCACATGACAAAAGCTGAAGCTGAAGGCTTCTACGCTGTTCACGCTGCACGTCCCTTCTTCAACGACCTTACAAACTTTATGTGCAGCGCCCCCTGCATAGTAATGGTTCTTGAAAAAGACAACGCGATCAAAGGCTGGCGTGACCTTATGGGTGCAACTAACCCCAAAGACGCAGCAGAAGGCACACTGAGAAAAGAGTTCGGCGAAAGCATCGACAACAACGCAACTCACGGTTCCGACGCTCCCGAAACAGCTGCACAGGAGATAGCTTACTTCTTCTCTCAGCTTGAACTTGTTTAATTTTTTCAAAACGAAATAATCTGAAAAGGGGGCTTTATGCCCCCTGTTTTTTCACCGGAAGAGGCAAAGATGAAATATATCAGCACAAGAGGAAAAACTGAACCGGTCGGTTTCAAAGATGCCGTCATGATGGGACTTGCGGAGGACGGAGGACTACTTCTCCCCGAAAAGATTCCCGCACTTACCAAAGACGAACTGAAAGCTATGTCAAAAATGACATACCCTGAGCTTGCGTTCGCAGTACTCAGCAAATTTGCGGACGACATCCCTGCAAACGACCTTAAAGAGCTGATAAACAAGAGCTACGCTTCTTTCGATACACCGGAAGTGGCACCCGTTATAAAGAAAGGTGAACTGTTCGTTCAGGAACTTTTCCACGGTCCCACCTTCGCGTTCAAAGACGTTGCGCTCCAGCTTCTCGGCAATCTGTTTGAATATATTCTGAAAGAACGCGGAGAAAAGCTGAACATTATCGGCGCAACCAGCGGCGACACAGGCTCAGCTGCAATCTACGGCGTGCGCGGAAAGGATAATATCAATATATTCATCCTCCACCCCGAAGGCAGGGTCAGCCGTGTTCAGAAAATGCAAATGACCTCCGTCACCGATAAAAACGTTTTCAACGTCGCCATAAACGGCACGTTCGACGACTGTCAGGACATAGTGAAAGCTATCTTCGCAGACGTTGAATTCAAAAAACAGAACAAGCTCGGCGCGGTGAACTCAATAAACTGGGCAAGGGTTCTGGCACAGGTTGTCTACTACTTTTACGGATATTTCCGCGCGCAGGAACAGGGAGCTGAAAAGATACGCTTCGTTGTCCCCACTGGCAACTTCGGCAACATTTTTGCCGGATACTTTGCCATGCGCATGGGTCTGAACATCGACAAGCTGATACTCGCCACCAACGCAAACAACATCCTGTCACGCTTTATAAACGACGGCGACTACAGCACAAAAGAAGTTGTCATCACACACAGCCCCAGCATGGACATTCAGATAGCGTCCAACTTTGAGCGTTACCTCTATTTCCTTTACGGAGAAAATCCGGCAAAGGTTGTGGAGAAAATGGCTGAACTGAAAACTACAGGAAAAATCACCTTCACCGACAAAGAAATAAAAGACACTCAGAAACTGTTCGGCACTTTCAGCGCGTCAAACATCCTGACCGAAACTGTAATTCAGTATTTCTACAATACGTTCAAATATATCCTCGACCCACACACAGCATGCGGAGTGGGCGCGGCGCTGGAATTCCACGATGCGGACTATATCTGCCTTTCAACTGCGCATCCGGCAAAATTTCCGGAAGTTGCGGAAAAAGCGGCAGGCGTAAAACCCGCTGTTCCGTCGGGAATATCCCAGCTTGAGGATCTGCCGAAGAAATGTATTCTGATGGACAACGACATAGATAAGGTTAAGAAATATCTTGCGGATAATATCTAATAAGACACCGATAAGCGATTACGATTTCAACCTGCCGGAAGAGCTCATCGCTCAGAATCCTGCCGAGACCCGCGGTAAATCGAGACTGATGAACATCAGCCGTGCGAACGGAACAATATCAGACCGCGTGTTCACTGATATCACTGATATGATAGACGACAACTGCTTTCTGGTGGTGAACTCCACACGCGTCATGAAGGCACGCCTTTATGCTAAAAAGCCCACAGGCGGACTGGTTGAGCTTCTGGTTCTGGAAAAACTGGATAATGAACACTGTATGTGCCTGACCAAAGGCAACGTTAAACAGGGAACAGAACTGAATTTTCCAAATGCTTCCGCTGTCATAGAAGAGATGCGGGAGGACGGAACACGTCTTGTGCGTTTCAGCGCCGACCCGTCGGAAATAATGCACAGATTCGGGCATATCCCCCTTCCTCCTTATATCCACAGAGAGGACACCGAAACCGACGCGAACAGATACCAGACGGTCTATTCTGCGGACGAGGCGTCCGTTGCCGCACCCACTGCCGGGTTGCATTTTACCGATGAGATACTCGACAAACTGAGAGAGAAAGGGGTTAAGATACTTGAGCTGACCCTTAATATAGGAATCGGGACTTTCAGACCCGTTAAAGCGGACTATCTGGAAGACCACGACATGCACTGGGAGAAATACTATATTTCGCCGGAAACGGCAAAAGAGATAAACCATCTGCGGGCAAACGGAAAACAGCTTGTAGCTGTGGGAACCACAGCGGTTCGGGCGCTGGAATCAGCATACGATGAGGGCAACATAAAGGCTGGCTACGGAGAGACGAATCTTTTCATCAAGCCCGGCTATAAGTTTAAGGTCATCGACCGCATGATAACCAATTTCCACCTGCCGAAATCAACTCTACTGGTGCTGGTGAGCATGTTTGCAGGATACGGACTGACAATGAACGCATACAAACACGCCGTTAAAAAGAAATATAAATTTTTCAGCTACGGCGATGCGATGTATATAGAATAAGGTTTCAGGATGAAACCCGCTTGCGAAAGCAAGACAAGGCTTTGCTTTGGCTTGCGTTGGCAAAATTTTCCCAAGGATGGGCAAAATTTTGTAGTTATTGACGCGATGTATATAGAGTAATTGGATCTTCTCTCCCCCTTAGAAAAAGGGGGATTAAGGGGGATTTACATTAAGTAGAATGAAATCCACCCCAGCCCTCCTTTATCAAAGGAGGGAGAAAATATAAAGGATACAGATGTTTTCATTTAAACTGGAAGAAACAGACCAAAGAGCCAGAACAGGAACCATAACGACGCCCCACGGCATAATCGAGACACCGATATTCATGCCCGTCGGCACGGTAGGTTCCGTAAAAACCATCAGCCCGCAGGAGCTTGACGACATGGGCGCTCAGATAATTCTGGGCAACACATATCACCTGCATCTGCGCCCAGGCGATGAGGTGGTGGCAAAATTCGGCGGACTAGCAAAGTTCAACTCATGGCATAAACCCACACTGACTGACAGCGGCGGATTTCAGGTTTTCAGCCTTGCAGAGATGAATAAGATAACCGACGAAGGAGTGCATTTCCGCAGTCACCTCGACGGCAGCAGGCTTTTTCTGAATCCCGAACGTTCAATTGAAATTCAGCAGAACATCGGTGCGGACATCATGATGGCTTTCGACGAATGTGTTTCCCTCCCCGCAGAAAGGGAATATGTGCGCAAATCTGTTGAAAGAACCTACCGCTGGGCGATACGCAGCCGCGCCGCAAAGACCAACGACCATCAGGCGCTCTTCGGCATCATTCAGGGCGGAACGGATAAGGAAATGCGCAGAATCAGCGCGGAACAGATAACTTCGATAGACTTTAACGGGTTCGCCATAGGCGGGCTTTCAGTGGGCGAGGAGATACCCCTCATGTATGAGACGACCTCATACACCACCGAATACATGCCGAAAGACAAGCCCAGATACCTTATGGGCGTCGGCACTCCGCAGGATCTTCTGCACGGCATAAAATACGGGGTTGATATGTTCGACTGCGTAATGCCCACCAGAAACGCAAGAAACGCCCTGCTCTTCACATCGGCGGGCAAGGTGCATATAAAGAACAAGCAGTGGGAGCTTTCCGACGAGCCTGTGGATGCGGAATGTTCATGCTACACCTGCCGCAATTTCAGCCGCGGATACCTTCGCCATCTTTACAAGGCAGGCGAGTATCTTGGGCTTCGGCTTAACAGTATTCATAACCTGCATTTCTATCTTTCACTTGTAAAACGTGCCAGAAATGCTATAAAGTTAGGGGTTTATGATAATTTTATGAAAGAAACGCTCGAAAAAATGAGCCAAGGAGGACTATAAATGTTCAATAGTATCGCATATGCAGCAGACGGAGCCACCGCACAGGGCAGCCCTTTCGCGCCTCTTCTTATGATGGTCGTGATATTCGGTATATTCTACTTCCTGCTTATCAGACCTCAGCAGAAAAAACAGAAAGAGCATTTGAACATGCTGAACGCCATCAAAGCCGGCGATGAACTCATCACCGGAGGCGGTATCTATTGCAAAGTAACTAAAGTTCTCGACAACAATACTTTTCTGGTTGAGATTGCAGACGGTGTCACCGTTAAGCTCACCAAAAACGGCATCGCACAGAAAGTCACCGAACAGGAGAAAAAATAAACATGAACCTGAAAGTCCGCTGGGCAGTAATTTTAATTGTTCTCGCCTGGTCGCTCTATTCAATGTTTCCGCTTAAGGACAAGATCAATCTCGGTCTCGACCTTCAGGGCGGTATGCACGTTGTACTCGGTGTCGACACAGACAAAGCTGTCGAAGGAAAAATCGACAACACCGTTGTACAGCTCAGAAAAGAGCTTGCAGCCGAAAAAATAAACTTTAATTATGTACAGAAAGCCAGCGGGGGAAAGATAAACATCTCACTTAAAACCCCCGAAGACTTTAACAAGGCAAAAGACGTCATAGCCAAGAACTATAACACTCTTCAGGACGTCAGCATCTCCGAAGAGAACACACTCTCCTTTATCCTTGACCCAAAAGCGGTCAAAGATATCAAGGAATCAGCTATCGACCAATCCCTTGAGGTTGTCCGAAACAGGGTTGACCAGTTCGGTGTTGCCGAACCCATCATCCAGAGACAGGGAACCAATCAGGTGGTCGTACAGCTCCCCGGTATCACAGACCCAGAGCGCGCAATCAACCTTATCGGTAAAACTGCGCAGCTCACTTTCCACATGGTTGACGATACCGTCTCCGAAGCGGAAGCAACAAGCGGCAACATACCGTTTGACGATATTATCCTCTACCAGAAACACACAGACAAAGCCTCAGGCGCTGTCAGCAAGATACCTTTTGTTCTGAAACGGGACGTGGTTCTCACAGGGGACTATCTTACAGACGCACAGGTGAGCTTCTCAAACACATATAACCAGCCCATAGTTGAGTTCAAGCTTGATGCGGCAGGAAGCAAACTCTTTGAAGAACTTACCGGAGAGAACATAGGAAAACGCATGGCGATAGTTCTTGACGACAACGTGTACAGCGCGCCCGTCATCAAGTCAAAAATCCCCGGCGGTTCCGCATATATCGACGGTATGTCAAACATGCAGGAAGCGAAAGACCTCGCGATAGTTCTTCGCGCCGGCTCTCTGCCCGCTCCTGTTAAGATCGAAGAGAACAGAACCGTCGGTCCCTCACTCGGTCAGGACTCCATCAACGCAGGCGTTAAGGCATCAGCCATCGGCTTCGTTCTCATCGTTGTGTTTATGGGCGTCTACTACAGATGGTCAGGCTGGGTTGCGAACCTCGCACTGTTCACAAACTTTGTGATCATCCTCGGAGTCATGGCGCAGTTCGGCGCAACGCTCACCCTTCCCGGTATAGCAGGTATCATCCTCACCGTGGGTATGGCTGTTGACGCGAACGTGCTTATCTTCGAGCGTGTGCGTGAAGAGCTGAGGCTGGGCAGAACCCCGCTGAACGCTCTGGAATACGGTTACGAAAAAGCGTTTTCAACAATTATGGATGCGAACATCACAACGATCATCGCTGCGGTTGTTCTGTTCCAGTTCGGCACAGGTCCCATCAAGGGCTTCGCCATAACGCTTTCAATCGGTATCGTGGCATCCCTTTTCACGGCTATCTTCGTTACTAAGGCGGTCTTCTGGACTTTCCTCGGCAAAAAAGATGTCAAATCACTGAGCATATAGCCGGAGGGAGCAAGACATGTTTCAATTGATAAAACAAGGAACAAAAATAGATTTCATGGGCAAAGCGTATTATTTCTTTGCCTTTTCCGGACTGCTCATTGCCATCAGCATTGCGCTCATGGTGACAAAGGGATTCAACTACGGAATCGACTTTGCGGGCGGTTCAATCATTCAGGTCAAGTTTGAAAAAGCACCCGATCTGAACTCTATCCGATCTGTTGTGGATGAACTGAAACTCGGTGAAACCATAATCCAGAACTTCGGAACCGACGAAGAGGTTCTTATCCGCGTTGTAAAAAACGACAAAGACCTTAAAAACGTATCCGATTCCATTCAGCTGGGACTGAAAGAGAAGATGAAAGACAACAAGTTCGAGGTTGAAAGGGTTGAACAGGTTGGTCCGCAGGTCGGTAAGGAACTGAAAAAGATGGCTATTTACGCCGTTCTTTACTCTCTGATAGGTATCCTTATCTATGTTGCTTTCAGATTCCAGATAATATTCTCTGTGGCGGCGGTTGTTGCGCTGTTCCACGACGTTATAATCACCATGGGCTTTTTCAGCCTTATGGGAAAAGAGATATCCATCTCTGTGGTTGCGGCGATTCTTACTCTTGTGGGTTACTCGCTTAACGACACAATCGTCGTTTTTGACCGTATAAGGGAAACGATGCACGAGGACAAAGAGGGCAAAATATCTCTGAGGGATCTTATGAACCTCAGCATAAACGAAACACTCAGCCGTACGATAATTACATCTTTCCTGACACTGCTTACAGTTATAGCGCTGTATTTCTTCGGCGGAGAGGTGATAAACGGCTTCGCGTTCACACTGCTCATCGGTATCATAATAGGTACCTACTCTTCAATAGCGGTCGCAAGCGCACTGGTTTATACAGTCAAAAAGAAATAACTCCTTCAGCGGCGTGCCTGTCTAAAACACGCCGCTCTCTTTTTTATCAACTTTCGTTTGAATGTCAACTTCCGCGGGTTATACTTCACTATGGAATATAACCAAGGGATTAAACACAAAATATTCATTTATGTCAGTATAGTTCTTATAACTGTATGTGTACTTTTTGCGGTTTCAAACATAACGGTACGCTACATCGAATACACTTCCGCCATGCGTCAGGAAGGCTATTTAGTGGAGAACAATCAAAGATTTCTTACATCGCAGCTTTCGCGGGTGCTTAAATCAAACCTGAGCAGAATTATTTATGATTCATCTCTCGTAGAAGCTGTGGTAAGCAGAAACATACCGCTTCTAATGGGCAGAATGTCCATGCACACAAATGCACTTGATTTTGAATACCCGGACGATGTATTTGTCTTCCGTATCGTGGCAAAAGACGGCAGGCTCCTTTTCTCAAGTGACCGCAGAACGGATCACTGTCCTAAACCGATCTCTGACGCCGCATTGAACGAGCTTTCAGGGAAAGCCGCAGGCAATGCTTACGAACTATGTACCAATAAGATACTCCAGTTTTCCGCTCTGCCTATTTACAATAGCGGCGAGCTGGTAGGTGTGGTCGAGCTTGGCACTTCGCTCGAATTTTACGGAAGAGCAATGGAACAATCCACAGGCTACAGCATGGCTGTGCTTGCCAACACAGATACAAATCTCTTGGAGGGCATGCCCAGATACGGCAGATACGCTCTCATGCAGAACACTGACCAGACCATGTTCAGAAGGCTGCTCAATTCTGTACAGAACTATGACAAACTGCCGGATATGGTTAACATCGGGAACATGCATTACCGAATTTCAGACGACATGCGTTTCTACTCTGCGGAAGGCAGGGAAGCTGGACGCTTTATATACGCCAAAGACGTCACATCCGACGTTTCTGCAATGCTTTCGTATACTCTCAGCGTTGTATTTATGACCATGGTTTTCTGTATCATATCCCTTATGCTTATCCGTGTCGGTTTCAACAGAACAGTAGGGACACTTGAAAAGGCACATGAACTCACAATCAACAAACTCCTTGTAAGTGAAGAGAAGCATAAGGAATACATAGATAACTCACCCATGTCCATTTTCACGACGAATGATTCAAAAATCTTTACGGATGCAAATAAGCGATTTCTTGATATGACCGGCACGTCAAAGAACGAACTGGTTGTAAAAAGCCTTTACGATTTTGTAACGGATAACAGACGCAACGACATAAATAAGTTCTATTCAAAAGCTTTCCATGAAGGCAGCAACTCCGGCGTTTTATACGTCGTCAACAGGACAGGAAAAGAGATCGCCATGATGGCAAAGGCTGTAAAAATGAGCGAAAGATCGCTTCTGTTCAACTGTCTCGACATAACTCACTCAATCGAAATGGAAAACAAACTAAAAGAACTCAACTTTGAACTTGAAACAATGAACAGAAACCTTGAAAAACGTATTGAAGAGGAGGTTGAAAAGAACCGTCGGCAGTCGCATATTCTGGCGGAACAGAAAAAGCTGGCGGATATGGGTCTGATGGTCAGCGCAATCGCCCACCAGTGGCGGCAGCCTCTGAATGCACTGGGCATAATGCTGCAATCAATACCGGATGCATTAAATATTGATGAAACTTCCCCGGAATATACCGATTATGAAAAGACCGCCATGCTGCTTGTAAAAAAGATGTCGGATACAATAGATAACTTCAGATTGTTTTTTGAAACAGGCGAAAGAAAAGAAAAATTCAATGTTGTGGATGAACTGCAAAACACTCACGCGCTGCTTTCAGTACACATAGCCTCAAAGAACATAAAGACAAAATTCATGTGCAGAAGAGAACCGGACATACATTTTTCACCCTGCCTGTCTTGCGGAAGATGCAACGAAATAACGCTTTACGGCCAGCCGGGGGAATTCCGTCAGATGCTGATGAATATACTGAACAACAGTTACGAAGCGATAATCGAACGTATGAGCAGGCAACCGGAGCTGGAGGGCAGTATAGCAATCAACATAGTATGTTCTGATGAAAGGGTAACCATAAGCGTGGAAGACAACGGAACAGGCGTTTCGCCTGAGATACTCGACAGGATATTTGAACCCTATTTCTCAACAAAGAACGACGCTAAGTTTTCCGGTATCGGTCTCTATATGGTCAAGGTTCTCACTGAACAGAACCTCGGCGGCAAGGTAGCGGCATTCAACAATCACCTTGGCGGACTCACCGTTGTGATGGATTTCAGGCTGAGTGGGAAACCGGATCAGGTTTCCTGACAGGCAGAACAATGCAGAACACAACTCCGTTTTCAGTATTCTCAAAATACAGCTTCCCGCGCATGTAGTTCTCAATGATATTCTTAGTAAGATACAGCCCGATGCCGGTACCCTTGCCTTCACCCTTTGTCGTGAAATACGGGTTGTATATCCTCTCCGCGACATATTCAGGTATGGTCTTGCCGTTATTGAATATTTTTATTACAATACGATCGCCGTCCAAATCGACGTCAATCGAAATGGTCTTTTCCCTGCCGTTTTCATCGAAATCTTCATCCACTGCGTCAACAGCATTCTGAAGAACATTGATGAAAGCCTGTTTGAACTCGTCCTTATATCCGTCAACCACAACGCTGGTATACTCACACCCCATGTTTTCATAAAATCCCTGACAGTCCATAAAGTTTGAACCGCAGATGCATGAAGCGTTAAACGTTATCCCATGATAAGCGAGTTTAGCTTCGTATATTTTCAGTATCTCACGAACCTCAGACATTACCCTGAAAGCAGAACTGTTGCCCTGCGGTCTGAAAAATTCGCTGAAATTGTCTATAGTTGATGAGAGATTTCCTATGAGATGCATACATGTGCTTTCAAATCCCTTTATGTAGTCATTGTCCAGACCGTCGTCCCTGTATGTCTGGCAGATATCCTGAATATACAGCCCCAGTGCGTTCAAAGGCTGACGCCAGTGGTGTGCCATGGCGCTTATTATGTTGCCAATATCTGCAAGTTTCTTCTGATTAAAAAGTATCTGCTCATATTTTCTGTTCTTTTCAGTCTCTCTGGCAATAGTGGCGTGAAGATTCAGGTTGATATCCTGAAGCTCGCAGGACTGCCTGTGAAGCTCGGTTATGTCGCGGCTTATACCAAACAAACCCACAAGTTCACCATCGGCATCCAAAAAAGGAGTTTTAACTGTTGACATAAGGTGTCTTGAACCGTTTTTAAACTCAACCCATTCGTCATTCAGGCGCGACTGGCGCATTGCAAACATGATCCTGTCGTTTGCTATGAATTCCTCCGCAACCTTTTTGCCGAAAAGGTCGAAATCTGTCTTTCCGATTACAGTGTCCGGTTCTTCACCTACAAAATCCGCAAACGCTTTGTTGCATCCGAGGTAAACTCCATTCATATCTTTATAGAAGATAAGATCGGGAATGATATCGAACAGAGATTTTATAAGTCCCGCCTGCCTTCTTATCTCGTTGTATGCATTTTTGAGGTCGGTTATGTCTCTTCCGAGAACCACCAGACCTTTACGCATAGTCTTCTCATCATCGTAGAAAAGCGGGACTTTTATAGTATCAAAGACCCGCACAGTGCCGTCCGGCATTGTAACAATCTCTTCTTCGCGGTTAATCACCTTCTTCTCCCATGTCGTCTCATCCGAATTGGCACAGGCTTCCAGAGCCTCTTTATATATGGGAAGAGTGTAGTTTGCGAGTTCCTGATCGTTTTTACCGGTAAAATCATCTTTTCTGAGTGAAAAAGCGGTAAGACAGCTTGAATTCGCCTCCAGCCAGCGTCCTTTGCTGTCTTTGAAACAGATAATGTCCGGTGTGGCATTTATAAGAGTTCGGAGCTGTTCCTGTTTCTCTCTGAGAACTGTGACTGCGGATGACAGTTCGCTGTCGTCACGAACTATAAGCGCAAGTTCACCGTCTGAGGATCTCACCGATTCGATGTGAAATCCTTTGTCAAGCTCGGCAACAAAATAGAAAACCGGAATGGTTATCGCATCTTTTACAACGTTTTCAAAATCGTTTTTAAAGAAAAGGCAGCAGAGATCCGCAACGTTACTGCCTATCAGTTTTTCCACAGGACATCCTGTCATAGCTGTAAAAGCTTCGTTTGCATCCAGAATGACAGTTTTTTGGAAATTATCAGCAACAGCGGAACTTAGAAGCACATACCCGAAATCAGCCTTATTAATAATGGATCTAAAAAAATCTTTCTCCATCGGAAAACTCCGAAATGATAATCAAATAAGCTCTCATACTTATTATACACATATAAAAACTTAAACGGCAATTTCATTAAATATTATTACATAAAAAAGCGGACGTATGATTTCAGATGTGCCAGAGAGGACCATCCTGATCATCTATCAGATTGGCGAGAACTTTGTTGTCTCTTTCATTGATGTTGGTGCGGTCAACACAACAGGTGGGGCAAAGGATATCGTCTTCAACATAAACCGGAACACCCATACGCATGGCAAGAGCTATTCCGTCGGATGGTCTGCAGTCTATCTTTTTCTCGGACTTGCTGCATATAACATAGATGCTCGCCTTGTAGTTGCCCTGTTCGTACCTGTCAACTACAACACGGTCAATGTTCGCATCCTCTATGCTGTCTATGATGCGTGCTATGAATTCATATGTCATGGGTCTGGGGGTGTTGATCCTGTTTAAAACGCAGTAAATGGACTCCGCTTCGAGATCTCCGACATTGACAGGGATAAGATAGTGTCCGCAAAGGGTTTCCAGCAAAAGAACGTATCTGGACGTAAGTGGTTCTCTGATGACACATTTAACCGTTGTCTCTATCATTAAGATTCCTCCGGATCAAGCGTAATACCTATGTTAAAAATAGTTTTGCCAAACATAAAATCAATGGCAAATCCGGCACTTATTTTAATTTTGTGGCGATATATTCAAGCTGGTTCTCTGTGAGGGGACCTTCAGCCCTGTCGAACAGCTTGCCGTCCGGTTTAAAAATAAAGGAAACGGGGATGGTGTTAACGCTCATCTCCATGCCAAGGCTGTCGTCGCTGTGAACAACGGGGTAGGTTATCTTGAACTCATCTACAAATTTCTGTGCGTCCTCTGCTGTTTTGTCCACAGAGATACCGACTATAACGAAATCTTGGTCTTTATATTTTTCATACGCTTTAACAAAATCGGGTGTTTCGCCGCGGCAGGGGGGACACCACGAAGCGAAGAAATTGACGATCAGGGTCTTTCCTGCATACTGCTTTTTCAGTTCCTCTAAATAGCCTTTTGAGACTGTCTGTATTCCCTGTTTATTTTCGGTTTTTTCCTTGCTGCCGAAACAACCGGACAGAAGGAACAGAGACATAAGCGCTATAAGCAGAAAGATCACTTTTTTCATTTTCATCCTCCGAAGTATCACCTTCCAAATATGCACTTTCGGCTATATTGCGTCAAGGATTTTCAAACGACTTTTATATTTTTTGATTGACATATCCTATCCTATAGGATAGGATATTCTCATGGAACAGACGGCAAACGAGGATATCGTTAAAAGACTGCAAAGAGCGAACGGGCATTTATCAAAAGTCATCGAAATGCTGATTGAAGGTGATGCGGAACTGAACGTCGCCCAGCAGATGCAGGCGGTTTCAAAAGCGGTAATAAACGCGAAGAATCAATACATAAGAAACAGTATAGATGCGCGGCTGGACAAAACGGCAGCAAGAGAGCTTGCCGAGCTTTCAAAATTTCTCTGAACGGATACTATGCGCTGCGGATGCTGCGAACTCCGCTGCGCTTGCTCATATCATACCTCGAAAAAAAAAGCGGGATTTCACACCCGCTTTTTTTACTACAGAACCCGAAGGTCTGCGCAATAACATATCGGCATCTTTTTATATCAATGCATGCCTTTTTGAATATGCAGAGAACTCAGTTTGTATTCTACACGCTATAAAGAGGTCTATTCCATAATTTTAACATAACCCGAAACCATATCCGCGCTCTTCCGGAAACCGGAGCGTATAACCGACGCCCCAAACGCAAACAACGCCCTCTCTGTCCCTTCATGAGCAAACACACCGGAAAAATTGCTGCCAACATCCGCACCCATTTCCGGATATAGAAGGGGCATTGCGATCGTCCTCAGGTTCAAACCGGATAAGCCGCTTCCGCTGTTTTCTCCGCTTTTTTATTCTTCGCCGCCGCTGTTATTGCAGTATCGTCATTCATAACAGAGCTTAAATAAAAATTACGGAAAAAACATCGACCATAAGGCTGAAATTTCAGAGGAAATATCTAATACTAAAGTATGAGAGAGTAAATTATCAGATAGTTAGCCTATCTGCTTTTAAGAAGCAGGCTGATAAGTTCCGCACGCGTATTCACATTGTATTTTGAAAAGATACTGCGCGCATGGGTTTTGACAGTGCTTTCGCTGATGTTCAGAGAATCGGCTATCGCCCTGTTTGATATTCCTGTGAGAATAAGCTCCAGAACCTCCTGTTCGCGTGCAGTCAGCGGTTCAAAGACGCTTATCTCCTGAACCTGTGCAGGCTCTGTGACATAATCCTCTTCCACAAGGTACGCGTGACTTTTGAGCTTCATGACAAGCATGCGGTTCAGAAGCGGCAGCATCGCAAGTGTTATACAAACCACCGTAAGGGCTATCACTGCAATCTCGGAATCAGCCAGCCCAGCGGATGTAATGAACATCCCCAGAGCGCCGCCGCATAGCACTCCCAGAACGTTTGCTGAAAGATTCATTCCGAACATCTTCACCGGATTGTCTGTATAATCAAGCATTTCACCAATTATACTCCACCAGAAAAGATCAAATATACCGCATGCACCCAACATCAGAGTATTTACTATGAGATAGTCAACAACGCCTCTGCCCAGAAGCATGAAACAGATGAACGACGCTATTATGGTCGCCATACCGACATAGAGTATCACATAACGCTTTATCCTGCCCGGCAGGTTGCGCATCACTGCCAGAGCAGCAATATAGGGGACAGCCCAGTACCAGCTTGTCAGCGTTGTAAGATGCCCGAAAGCCGGATTCATAACCTCGTACATCAGACCAGAATTTATTGTGATCACAAAAACGAACAGAAACAATATGAGCATGGGTTTCTTTGTGCCGCCCGCTTCGCAGCACCTTTTCTCCTGAACGTCGGAAGGGAGCTTCCGGATTAAAACGGCACCTGCCGCTATACAGGCAAGCGAAAAGGTAAGCCCGACAGTGTGCGATATATGTACAGCGGACATATTAACCAGTATCATAATGATGTTGGAGTATATCAGGACATCAGCGCAAGTCTTTATACGCTGTTTTTTCGGTGTAAATGTCTTCAGGAAATATCCCCATGAAGCGACTGCCAGAGCAGACGAATAGCCCGCTATAACAAGCGATACGAACCATAGAGCCGACGGTTTGAAATAGAAAGGAAGAGTGCAGATAAAACTGACCGCCATACCGATAAGAACAACCTGTTTCGCTCTGCGGAGTGAACTAACGAAAAAACCGCATGTGAAGAGCCCCGCAAAATGGGCAACTATTGCAGAAAGAACAAGACTGCCCTCCTGAACTCCGTAAAATTCCATCACGCTGTAGAGAGCTCTCCCTTCAAAAAGGAAAGAAAGAATGTACGCAAAAAGGAGTGAGAATCCCCCTAAAGACACTATACGACTGTTCACTGCACCATGTTCATTCATTAGTTATCCCATATTTACAAAGACATAGAATAATATAGTTTAACTTCGTTACGCACCTTAGTCAAAACAAAATACCCGCTATTTGTCTATCGCCACTTCAACTTCCACAGGTTTCAATATCTTTGTAACCACGGCAGGACTGATGCTCACCAGAAAACCCCGCTTGCCTCCGTTGATATATATTTCCGGCAAAGCTGCGATGGTTTTTTCCATATATACTTTCATAGCGCGTTTAGTACCGAACGGAGAGGTTCCGCCAACGAGATATCCGGTATGTCTGTTCGCCGTATCCGGTTCACACGGCTTTAAAGTTTTGACATTGATGTCCCTTGCGAGCTTTTTAAGCGATATTTCTTTATCGCCGTGCATCAGCACAACTATTGGGGTTTTAGTCTCGTCTTCAAGTATT
The DNA here is from genome assembly GCF_021209385.1 of Seleniivibrio sp. Taxonomy (GTDB): domain Bacteria; phylum Chrysiogenota; class Deferribacteres; order Deferribacterales; family Geovibrionaceae; genus Seleniivibrio. The sequence goes on from NZ_JAJOIL010000016.1 coordinate 50,547, forward strand.
ATGGTCTTTATAACCATATGCATGTCCACCCCAAGCGCCTCGCTGGAATGTTTAGTTCCGCCCTTTTCAACATAATCATAAAGATGCGGCTCAAAATCCGCTTTATTGTCCCGCAGAACCCTTATCGCCTGCGTAACGGGAAACTTATCCTTCGACATCTCACTCACCTTTTACGGGAGCTGGAGAGGTTTTGCCTGTACAGCTATCTATAGTCAGTTTCAGGACGCACGTCCTCTCCACCATCTTATCGGCATAGGTATTCTCCATTTTGCCGTAATGCTCCATCAGCGCGTCCAGTCCCGCACGTTTTTCCGCATCGCCTTCAATGATTTCTATGGTTCCGTCTCCCATAACGCTGGTGAAGGCGCATGTCCAGCCGCAAGACGTTTCCTTCTTTATCAGCTCGCTTGAAGAAACAACCATAAAAGCCGCCTTCGGGTTTTTCTTTATGATATCCATCTTGCGCCCTTCATATGCGCAGTGCAGGTAAACGGCTCCGTCCTTATATCCGTAGTTCATCGCAACTCCGTAAGGCGTGCCTTCGTCCGCCAGCGAAAGATACATCACTTCGCCCTTTTTAAGCAGTTCCTTAGTCTGGTCGTCCGTGAGCTGTTTTTCACTTCTTCTCATTGTATCCCGCCATCTTTAATATTATTCCGTATTCCTCTGCGGAAACAGGCTGAACGGACAGTCTGGAACCCTTTTTAACCAGCTCCATACCGGAAAGTCTGCCATCCGCTTTTATCTCTTTCAGGCTGACGAGCCTGTCGAATTTCGCAATATACTTAACGTCCACCATCATCCATATGGGTTTTTCAGGAATTGATTTCGGGTCGTAATGCTGATTTGCCGGATCAAAGGCTGTGAAATCAGCATAGGATTCGCTCGCCACCTCCGCAAGCCCCACAACACCGGGTTCATCGCAGTTTGAATAATAAAAGAGCACCCTGTCGCCGATCTTCATATCGTCGCGCATGAAGTTGCGCGCCTGATAGTTTCGCACGCCGTCCCACGGACTAGTGCTTTCGGGCAGAGCCTTCAGATCTTCCATGGAAAAACACCCGGGTTCTGATTTCATTAGCCAGTAACGCATGTCAGCCTCATATTTATCTGGATTTTTAACCCGCATGGGGATATATTCCGCAGTTATACACCAAAAAGAGGGAAAAATGAACGACAGAAGTCTTGCCGTACTCACGGCAGTGTTTATTTCATCACTGACGATAGCTTCGGTTCTCGCCAGCAAGATAATCATGATAGCGGGAGTTGTTGTCCCGGCGGGTATACTCGCCTATTCCGTGACATTCATAATGTCCGACACGATAACAGAGGTCTGGGGAAGAAAGACCGCCAACAATATTGTGACAGGCGGATTCATAAGCCTTGCGGTGGTCGCCGTACTTATACAGATATCTGTTGCGCTGCCGTCTGCACCTTTCTGGCAGAATCAGCAAGCATACACGTCCGTACTTTCATCTTCATCACGGATAATAGTTGCGTCCCTCGCAGCATATCTCATAAGCCAGTACCATGACGTGTGGCTGTTCCACTTCATAAAAGCAAAAACAGGTGACAAACACCTCTGGATACGCAACAACCTCTCAACAGCTATGTCACAGCTTCTGGATTCGGTTATCTTTATCATGATAGCGTTCTACGGACAGATGCCTGTCATTCCGCTCATTCTCGGACAGTGGGCTGTGAAACTTGTGATAGCGCTTCTCGACACACCGATAGTATATCTTCTGGTGCATCTGCTCAGAGATAAAAAACAAAACGAAGCGGCAGAGGCTATTTGACCCCTGTTGCCAGAAATACGGGATAGGCGGTGACAACGCCGCCTCTCTCCTTCTTTATCTCCGCCGCATTTGCAATGACAACATCCTTAAATCCCGCTTTTTCAAAAAGCTCTCTCACAAGAGCCATGCTGAATCCGTGATGATGCACTTCGCTGTGGTTATCGTGGAAATCCCCGCCCTCTTCGCAAAGATCGCTGACGCAGAGATATCCGCCATTAGAAAGCCCTTTGTAAGCCTTGTTGAAAAGTTTTTCAGGATGCTTAAGGTGATGGGTGACCATGCTCGCCGTGATGATGTCCGCGCCCTCCGGCTCAAAATCATCCTTCTCTATATCAAACTCGCGGGTGGTGATATCTATCCCCGCGGCTTTCGCCTTCTCTCTCAGAACGTCGAGCATCCCTTTTGAAAAATCAAGCCCGGTCAGGCTGCCTGCAATATCCGAAAGCCCCAGAAGGATAAGCCCCGTTCCGGTTCCGAAATCTGTCAGCCTGCTGTTTCGGTCTATTTTCACGCGTTCCTTTATAGCCGCGCATACCTTTTTTGCCAGTTCGATCCTGCGGGGTTTCTCATCCCATTTTTTTGCTGCCGTATCGAATCTTTCAGACATTCCGCCCCCATATTACATGCAGTTTTTCATATAATTGCACATCGGGACACAATGTCAAGTGTCAGGACTGGAAGACAGGAACAAGGATGATAAATGACGCACCGTCGTCTGTGTTGTGGGCATAGATTCGCCCGTTCATATGTTTTTCGATTATATTTTTAGTAATGAAAAGCCCGAGACCGCTGTATCCGCTCCCCTTCGTGGTATATCCGGAGTCAAATATCCTTGCGATATTGTCTATGCCGCCTCCGTTGTCCGTAACTGCGACCCGAACGTTCCCGCCGTCCACCTCAACGTTTATACGGACAGCCGCTTCAAAATCAACCGAGTCGGGATGTTTCACTTTCAGAGCGTCCACAGAGTTGGTTATAATGTTCATCAGCGCCTGTTTAAACTCGCCTCTGTACCCGAAAACCTCCATGCTGACAGCTTCCTTCTCAGTAAGATAGACCTTTATATCGTTCTGTTTCAGGTGACTGCGCATGATGTAAAGAAGCGCCTGTATCTCTTCGGAAACGTCAAACACCTCTTTTCCGTCGTATTTGCGGAAATAGCTGTTCACCTCGTCCAGATACTGCTCCATCTCCGCAATCAGTGCCAGCTGTTCTTTGGCGGTTTCACTGTTTTCCATCTTCTGTATGCTGTTCTTCATGTAAGACAGCGGCTTTGCAATCTTCTGGGACATAGCGTCGGTTATGCGTTCTATATCCGACATCTTTTTTCTGTTCTGTATGGTCTGTTCGGATTCAGCCAGTTTCTCAAGCGCAGTGTCCATCTGATTTTCAAGATTCCGGCTGTAATCTTTCAGCTGCTGTTCAATCTTGTTATGTCTGTATTCCAGATCGCCTATAAGGTCTATGAAGTTACGCTTCATAACCAGGATTGAGATGACAATTATGAACACGCCGATAAGCGCGGAAATTACGATATGACGCATCATTTTATGATATTGCCCCGTCTCGTCGGACAGAAAAACCAGTTCGCCGATTACGGTACCCGTAACATCCGGTATGTCTATACCGCTTATGATATGATATTTTCTGTTCTGGTAAGATTCATGGACATCCTTTCCCTCGCTCTCGTAGAAACTGCTGAGTATCGAACGGAAAAGCACGTCGTCCGTGCTGAAAAGCATGTATCTGTCAGAGAATCTCGTATAGTCGGTTATTCCTGATATCATGTCGGCAAATCTGCTGAAAATAATGACAGCGCCGTCCATTTTCATTGTTGAGCTTATGCGCTTTACCAGAAAATCAATGATAACGCCCGTCTCCGCGTAGCCTATGCATATGCCTTCGGAGTAGATGGGAAGGATATTGCGTATGAAAACCCCGCTCAGCCCCTCTTCAGTTCCGGATTGTCCGAAACCTGTTTCAGCAGCCCTGTCCAAAAGAACCCGGCTTCCTTTCAGAATATCCCCGTATTTTTTCGGTGCCGACATACGCAAAAGAACTGTGCCGTCCGGCGTTATAAAATTCATGATGATCTTTTCGCGGTTAAACTCGTCCGCCATTCTGTCATAAAGATTATATGCGGCGGCGGACAATGCGGTTCGGTCTTTTCTTTTCAGGGCTGAAACGACATCTCTGTCCGAAGCTAATTCTCTTGTTTTCTGGCTTAAAAGTTTGTCGATGCGAATGGGGAAATCGTTGTAAAGACCGGATATGACCTCTTTCTTTTCTTCTGCCGCTTTTGCTGCCTGACGTGCGCCCTCATACTCCAGAAGACCGGTGTATATGGTGCAAATCAGCACAATAATAGCCGTGATAAAAACAAAGGTACGCTTCTGAACTGACATGACACGCCTCGCAACGGAGTTTTGCCGCTTATTAAATATAAAGCATCGCCTTGTTTTTAATATCAAAGAAATGTAAGATTAAGATTGAAAATGAATGAAACTATTTCACCTCCGTTTTAGTCTTCGCGAAGGCTTCAGCCTGAAGCGATTTCATTTTTATCTAAGACAGCAAAAGTTTATCGTCCTCTATGCCTTCGCCGCGCACCTGCTCAAACATGTGCATAAGGTCTGCCACCTTAAGCCCCTGCCTCTCGGCGCCGCTGACATCAACGACAACCTCGCCGCCGTGCATCATGATAATGCGCGAACCGAACTCTATCGCCTGTTTCATGTTGTGAGTCACCATCAGGCATGTCAGGTTCATCTCCTCCACAAGCTTTCTGGTAAGACTCATAACAAGTTCAGCAGTCTTCGGGTCAAGAGCCGCCGTGTGCTCATCCAGAAGCAGTATTTCCGGGTTCGCCATAACAGCCATCAGAAGTGTGAGGCATTGTCTCTGACCACCGGAAAGAAGCCCTGCGTTGCTCTTAAGCCTGTTTTCAAGTCCAAGCCCCAGTGTCGCAAGCTTTTCTGTGAAAAATTGCCTGTTTTTCCTGTTCACGCCCTTGCGGAACCATCTGCCATGCCCCCTTTTGAGGGCTATCGCCAGATTTTCCTCTATGGTAAGGGATTTCGCAGTTCCGCTCAGCGGATCCTGAAAAACAGAGCCGATGAACGATGCCCGCTTATAATCCGCAAGCGCAGTTATGTCTCTGCCGTTTGCAAGAACCTGCCCGCCGTCAGGCGACAGTATCCCCGCTATCAGGTTAAGCATAGTGGATTTTCCGGCTCCGTTGCTGCCTATCACTGCAACAAACTCGCCCTTTTCTATCTTAAGGTTAAGCCCCTTTATGGCGACGTTCTCGTTTACCGTTTTCGGGTTGAATACCTTGCGTACGTTTACAAGCTCTATCATTTTCCGACCCCAACCTTTCTGCGCATCCCCGGAAACGTCAGCGCCGCAACGACTATCACCGCGGTGATCATGTTCAGGTCGCCGGGAGAGAAGCGGAAATCACCTATCTGGAAAGAAAGCGCGTAGGCTATCGCCATGCGGTATATCATCGAACCGAGAATGACGCCTATAACAGCACGCAGAACACTGCGGCTTGAAAGCACCGCCTCGCCGACTATGACAGACGCAAGCCCCGCAACAACGGTGCCTATGCCCATGTTAACATCGGAAAAACCGAGGGACTGAGCCGCTATCGCACCGCAAAGCCCAACCAGACCGTTACTGAACGAAACGCCGATGAATATCATTCTGTCGGTGCTTATCCCCTGCGCGCGCACCATCTTCATATTGTCGCCCGTAGCACGGAGCGCAAGCCCCATATCAGTATGGAAAAACCATATGAGAAACAGCCCTGCCAGAACTGCCGCACATGCGGAAAAGATTATCGCGGCTATCTGCGGTGAAAACCCGAGATTCTCAATGGGTGTGAAGATGGTGTCATATCCCAGAAGCGGAAGGTTCGGCATACCCATAATGCGCAGAATGACTGAATATGACGCTATCATCGTAAGGATACCCGCAAGCAGATTCAGTATTTTAAGCTTAGTGTTGAGAAAAGCTGTAACAAAACCGAGACCGGCTCCGGCAAAACCGCCGGCAACAACAGCGGCATAAGGATTTATCCCCTTTGTGATGCAAACTGCACAGACTGCCGCACCCATAGGGAAAGAGCCGTCGACGGACAGGTCTGGAAAATCCAGAGCGCGGAATGTAAGAAAAACACCGAGAGCCATGAGGCTGAACATAAGTCCATGCTCAACGGCTCCCAGTAAAGCGTATGTCGTCATTATTTTATAACTTCGTCAGCGTTTTTAAGCATTACAGCGGGAACTTTAAAACCGATCAGAGCTGCTGTTTTGGCGTTTATAACTAGCTGAAGGTCGTGCTGAAACTCAACGGGAGTGTCTGCAGGCTTAGCACCTTTCAGCACTCTGCAAACCATTGCACCTGTCTGGAGACCGTGTTTGTAATAGTCGAAACCCCTCGCCGCCAGAGCGCCGCGTTTAACGGAATCCGTATCCGACATAAAGACGGGAACCTTGTTTGCGTTGGCAACCTTAAACACTGATTCCAGTGCGGAAACCACTGTGTTGTCGGTTGTTATGAATATTGCGTCAACCTGCCCCATAAGCCCGTTTGTAGCCGCGGCAACGTCAGCCGAGCTTGCGATGGCGCGCTCAACCAGCTTAACCTTGCGGGCGGCGGCGGCCTTTTTGGTCAGATCAAGCTGAGAACGGCTGTTCTGCTCGCCTGCGTTATATATTATGCCCACTGCCTTTGGTTTAAGTCCCATGTCGTAGATAAGCTGAAACTGTGTGTCTATAGGGAGCATGTCGCTCACGCCTGTGATGTTTCCGCCTGGTTTTTTGATATCCTTCACCAGCTTCGCACCGACAGGATCGGTCACTGCCGAAAAGATAACAGGTGTTTTGGGTGAATTTTTCATGTATGCACTTGCAAGAGCAAGAGCCGTCGGGGTGGCTATGCCCACAACAACATCCTTTTTCGCACCGATGAATTTATCGGCTATCTGACCAGCCGTCACCATGTTTCCGTTGGCAAGCTGAACGTCGAAAACAACGTCTTTACCGTTTTTAAGTCCGCATTTTTCAACACCGTCGATGATACCTTTCTGAACGGCGTCAAGAGCGGGATGCGCAACTATCTGGGAAATACCTATCTGTTTGGGTCCGCCCGCCGCGTATGCTGAAAAGCACACCAGTGAAAGAACAACTGCTAATATCTTTTTCATAAACTCACCTTTTAAAAGCAGACTGCCGCGTCAGCCTCCGGCTTCCTCGCAGAGACGGTTTAAATCTTCGTGAGGAATAAAACAACGAAGCGATCTCATTATCTTTTTGTCATAAACTGTGTAAAGAACCGATTTTAAACTGTTGACCGTAAATTTCAAGTGTTAAGTCGCTCTGAGGTTTTTTTCATATTTTCAAAACAGCTTTTTTATGCCAAACTAACGCTGTATTCAACAGCTTATTTTACTATTTGTTTAAAGATACATTGGAGGTACAAAAATGAAGGCAGTCCTGCTCAAAGAATTCGGACCGGCAGAGAACATGTATGTGGGCGAGGCGGAAAAACCTGTACCGTCGGCAGATCAGGTTCTCATAAAAGTTGCCGCAACATCCATCAACAGACCCGACCTTGTTCAGCGCGAGGGCAAATATCCGCCCCCCGCAGGCGATTCCGAGATCCTCGGACTTGAGGTCGCAGGTGTAATCGAAGAACTGGGCGCGGATGTCAAAGGATGGAAAAAAGGCGACAGGGTAATGACGCTGGTCGGCGGCGGCGGTTATGCCGAATATGCCGTTGCATATGCATGTCATCTCATGCCTATCCCCGATTCCATGACATACGAAGAGGCTGCATGCGTTTGCGAATCATACATCACGGCGTTTTCAAATGTCTTCATGATAGGCGGACTGAAAAACGGCGAATCCGCCATCTTCCACGGCGGCGGCGGCGGCGTCAACACTGCCGCGATACAGCTTACGAACGCACTGGCTCCCGATTCAAAATACATTGTCACAGCGGCTCCCGCAAAAATTGAGGAAGTCAAAAAACTCGGCGCGGCACTGGTTATTGACTATACAACAACTCCCGACTTCTCCGAAGCGGTTAAAGAATTCACCAATAAAAAGGGCGTGGACGTGATACTCGACCACGTCGGCGCTAAATACCTGAAACCCAACATGGATTCTCTGGGATATGCAGGCAGGCTTGTAATCATAGGCGTTATCAGCGGCATCAAGGCGGAACTCAACCTAGCCCTGATGATGGTAAAACGTCAGCAGATAATCGGTTCCGTTCTCAGAAGCCGTCCGGTACCCATGAAAGGTGAGATCGTTGCGGAATTCACAAAGACCGCACTGCCCAAATTCGCAGACAGAAGCATAGTCCCCATCATCTCTGACGTTTTCCCTATTGAAAAGGTCGTGGAAGCGCATAAAATGATGGAAGCCGACGCGCACTTCGGCAAAATCGTTCTTAAAATTCAGGATATATAAAAAAGATTGCTTCGTCACTTCGTTCCTCGCAAAGACCCTCAGCGGTCTCTGCGAGCGAAGCGAAGCAGTCTATTAAGAGGTTAAAACATGGCGGAAATCACATTTTATCAGGTGGATGCATTTACAGGAAACGTGTTCGGAGGAAACCCAGCCGGCGTATGTCCATTGAAAGCTGAACTTTCCGATGATTTGATGCAGAAGATAGCCGCCGAAAACAACCTTTCTGAAACAGCCTTCATCTTCACCCGCGAAGGCAGACTCCACATCCGCTGGTTCACACCTGAAGCAGAAGTAGATCTCTGCGGACATGCAACCCTTGCCTCTGCACATGTGATGTTCCACCACGAAGGTTTCACAGGACAAATACTAGAATTCCAGTCGAAAAGCGGAGCACTGCGAGTTAAAAACAAAGGCGACATCCTTGAACTGGATTTCCCCGTTGCACAGTACGAACCCTGCGCAGAACCGGAAGGTCTGACAGAAGCGCTGGGATGCAAACCGGTTGAGGTCTATGCGGGTGCGGATTATATGGCGGTATTCGAGAAAGAACAGGATATCGTTGATATGAAACCGGATTTCGCGTCGCTTAAAAAACTTTCTCTCAGGGGAGTGATGGTTACTGCGAAAGGTTCTTCATGCGATTTTATAAGCAGGTTCTTCGCCCCGAACATCGGCATAAACGAAGATCCGGTAACAGGTTCCGCACACTGTCTTCTCACACCCTACTGGACGGAGAAGCTGAACAAAAAGCTTTTGATCGCAAGGCAGGTGTCAAAACGCGGCGGACTGCTGTTCTGTACTCTCGACTATGACAGGGTGCTTATAGCCGGAAAATGCGCAGACTACCTTAAAGGAACAATCACACTGGCGGATTGAGTTTCTTGATCTTCGGGCTGACCCTTGGCAGCACAATGACAAATACTGCTCCCATTTCGTCGTTATATACAGATATCTTGCCGCCCATGTGTTCTTCAACTATCAGCCGCGACATATAAAGCCCTATCCCTGTGCCTTTGCCCTCAGGTTTAGTGGTAAAATACGGATCGAATATCTTTTTCTTTATGCTTTCCGGCACACCGCCTCCGTTGTCTGAGATAGATATCGTCACGTTCTCGTCCATTGCGGAAACTGCAATCGTAACCTTTTTATTACCCTGTCTGTCGAGAAGAACATCCTTCGCATTCTGAACAAGATTCATAAGCACCTGACGGAATTCGGATGAAAACCCGTTAACAAGTGTTTCGGGAAGTTCGCACGGCGGGCGCAGCAGGTTATTGCAAACCTCAAAATCGCGTTCTTTGCACCTGCATGTTACTGCAAAATCAATCGAAACGTTTTTAAGCTGTGCCTCAACCAGCGAAACGGTGTCTATCACCGCCTTTATAACCTCAAAAGAGGTCTCTTCGCTGCGAGGATTGAAAAAACTGCGGAAATCATCTATGGTCTTTGACATATGCTGGATGAGCTTCATGGAATCCGTCTTAAAATTCTCCAGCATATCCTCATCAAGAGATTTATCCTTAAAGCTTTCGTATACAAGCTGAATATACAATCCAACCGAGTTTATCGGCTGACGCCACTGGTGTGCGATGGCGTTTATCATCTGTCCCATATCAGCAAATTTTTTCTGCTCGAAAAAAAGCTGTTCCTGCATCATACGCTTCGCAGTCTCCTCGTGTACCCTCTCCTCAAGATCGGCAGTAAGTCTCTGCAATTCTCTGGAACGGGCTATAAGAGCCTCTTTTGTAACTGCCTCCAGTGTTCTGTCGCTGGCGCGCACGACTATTCCCTGTACTTCCCCGTCAACTATATGCGGCAGAAAAGATGCATCCAGATACGTTTCTCCTCTGCCCGGCAGAGTGAACCAGCCGGAAAACGATACAAAACTGCCTTTGAGTGCCTTTGCAAAGTACGGCGAGAGTATTTCGTCCATCTGGGTCTTTTTCATTTTTTCGCCGAAAGGCTTTCCTATGATCTCTGCCTGTTTCTCATCAAGAATGGTCAGATACGCCTTGTTCGCAGACAGGTATCTCATATTCTTATCCAAAAAAGCGACATATTCGTCCAGACTGTCGAATATGTTCCCATAAAGTTCGAGTTCCTTCTTCGCCTTAACCAGCCTGTCCACACGGCGCGAGGAGAATATGTAAAAACCCAGACCGCCGCCGACAATTATCACCAGCGCCATAAGCACCGACGAAACCACCGCTCTTGTTTTTGGAGATATTACATCTATATATTTTATCTTTGCCACCATACCGTAACGAACGTTTCCGATATCCACATGGTCATATGCGGCAAGCACTTTTTCTCCGGTAAAATCCATTGCGGATGTAAGTCCGCTTTTGTCCGAAAGAGCCATGGCAAGTATCGAATCCGACGGAACGTTTGAAAAATCGCCTGAATGGTCGTCCAGATTATCGCGCCTGCTGTGGCTTAAAATGGCAAATTTGCCGCCTGTCAGCGAGGCGGTGTAAAACTCAGTGGAATACCTTTTATATACTGTCGGGCTGAAACTTTTTCTGAGTACATCAATGGCGTCCGCCGCCGCAGTTTCCGGGTTGTCTTCATAAAATCTGGCATAAACGGATATGAAGATATCCTTGCGCGCCCGCACTATCTCCATCAGACGCTGTTCATAAATGGACTTGGTATTTTCGTACCAGTACACGGCAACAGCAGCGCCGACGGCGATGGTCAGAACTGATAGAAGTATGAAGAGCAAAACAACTCTTTTACTGTCCTTCAAGGTAAAACTCCAATTAAAGGTCAATCAATACAAAACAAAATAATTATAAATAACAGTATCAGTTAATTGGGATTATAACACAAAAAAGAGACGGAAAACGTGATTTTTACCAGTCCGATAAAGTTTGACTATTTATTTATCTATGCAGATAAGGTATCATATAATTGGTTTATAACGTTTGTGTGTAACGGAGCATCACATATGAAGAGTCTTCTGGTAACTGTATTAACATTTTTTGCGATGTATGCTTTTGCCGACGTGACCCTGACAGAAAAAACTGACGGAGTTGTCTCCACCAGCTACTTTTCAAAGAACAGGGTAGCCGTTCAGGAGAACGGACAAATTCTTAATATCACCGACCTGAAAACCCAGACCGTCTACGGGTTTAATCCGGAAGGAAAAACATATTTCAAGGCAACCTTTAAGGAACTTGCAGAAATGAACAAGGCCGACATGGAGGGGGTTGACCCCGAAATGGTGAAGCAGTTCAATATGGAAAACGGGGCAAAGGCTCCCGTTGTCATTAAGAAAACTGGAAAAGGGGAATATGGCGGTTATGCTTGTGACAGGTATGAAGTCGGTCTGCAGAACCAGCCCGCAACTTCACAGATATGCGTTTCGCCGCAGGTTCGTCAGCTTATCCTGAACGAAATCAACGGAGCGGCACTTAAAAACTGGCTGAAAGTAATGGATTTTGAGGGCAACGTTGATCCGGTACGCACGAAACTGGACGAAATATCCGAAAAAGTGGGCTATGTGATCTATGAAAAGACGGTTCACAGCATCCCCGGAGTTCCCATGAGTGCAGGCGCTGCGGATTCATACACTACCGTTCTGCAATCGGTTTCCACAAAACCCATTGAAAACGGCAAATTCTCTATCCCCGCAGGATACAAAAAGATAAGCATCATGGATGCTATGGGAAGCGAATAAACAACATATAGAGGCAGCCTTTCGGCTGCCTTTTTTTATACTGTATAATTCATGTTTTTAAGGTCTTCTATCATACCAGTGCCAGAGGGAACCCAGCCGAGTTTTTTCTGTGTCAGGATGCTTGAAGCCAGCATATCATTTGACACAAAATTATACATCCAGCCGAAATATCCCTTTGCCTCTTCACCTGTCATTGATACCACGGGAATCTTAAGTCCCCGACCGATATTTTCCGCTATTTCCAGCATAGACACCCCTTCTTCTCCCACAGCATGATATCGAGCACCCGTTTCATGTTTCTCAAGCGCCAGCCTGTAAAGACGGGCAACATCTGAAATATGCCCCGCAGACCATCTGTTTGAGCCGTTATCCACATATGCGGCAACACCCTTCTGACGTGCCAGCGCTATCAGATATGAGACAAATCCCTGTTTGACCGTGTTATGCACCTGCGGCAGACGCACAACTGCGGAGCTTACGCCTTTTGAGATAAGAGCCATTGCCGTTTGCTCGGAAACACGGGGCAGTTTTGAATCTGAGGGGATCTCAAACTCTTCGGTTGCGGTTATTCCAGCGCCAGCGAGTCCACCGGCACCGGCAGTGACTATGAAAGGTTTGCCCGAACCTGCGAGCACCTCTCCCATTGCTTCAATGGCAGCCTTATCTTTCTGACAATTCTCCGAGAATTTAGAAAAATCATGAATGAATGCAAGATGAATGACTGCATCGGAATCTTCCGCACCGCGGCGAAGACTGTCGATATCTTCCAGTGAACCGTGATGCGCATCGGCTCCCATACCTAAAAGTAATCCACGCCCCTCTTCGGAGCGGGTAAGCCCAAGAACACTATGCCCAAACGAAATCAGCTCTTTAACTACTGCAAGACCTATGAACCCTGTTGCACCCGTGACAAAAATACGCATATTTTTCTCCTTTTATTAAACGTTTATGCCGCCTGAGGCTTCAATCCTCTGCGCATTGACCCATCGGCAGTCGTCGGAAAGCACAGCCGCTATCAAAGACCCGATATCCTCTGCCAGACCTATCCTGCCGAGCAGAGTATTTTCACCTATGGACTTTCTCTGCCCGTCGGTGCGCCCGCCACCGAAATCTGTGTCCAATGCACCCGGCGCTATGCAGTTTGCGCGTATCTTCCTGTCGGAAAATTCCAACGCAATATATCTGGTCAGAACCTCAACAGCGCCTTTCACCGCCGCATACACTGCAACTCCGTTGTGTGAAAAACGTGTCAGCCCGGACGAAATAAAAATAATATGTCCTTCGTCCGCCATAAACGGCAAAAGTTCGCGTGTTAAAAAGAAAACTCCTTTGAAATGCACCTGAACGAGCTCGTCAAACTGTTCTTCCGTAACATCTTTGATAAGGCTTCGCTGGGCTGTTCCGGCATTGTTGACCAGATAATCAAAGCTGCTGCGTCTCCATTCTTTTTCAAGAACGTGCAGAACCTGATCTTTGAAATCACCGAAAGATTTTACCTGTGTTACATCCAACTTTAAAGCAACTGCCTTTTTTCCGTTGTTTATTATCTCCGAAACAACCGCTTCCGCTTCCGTCTGACCGCTGTTATATGTCAGAATCACTCCTATGCCGCGAGCAGAAAGCTCTAATGCAGCTCGTTTGCCCACGCCTCTGCTACCGCCTGTTATTATCGCAATTTTTTGTCGTTCCATACTTTCGTCTCCACTGCTATAATGAAATTCACATCATTAAACGGAGGATATCTCCGTTTAATAAAAAATAGCGGAGACTGTCTCCGTTTTCAAGGATTTTTTTAAATGGAAAAGAAGCAGTCGCAGTCTGTCGGGCGCAAACCCCGCGCAGACGCACAGCAGAACCGCGAAAAAATAATTGAGGCAGCAAAGGAAGCGTTCAGAAAATCCGGAGCGAATGCCAGTCTGGACGATATAGCAAAACAGGCTGGTGTGGGCGCAGGTACGCTCTATCGCCATTTTCCTTCCCGCGAGGAACTGCTGAAAGCCGTATACCACACGGCGGTTCAGAAACTTGCCGATGCGGGTCAGAAGTTCTCTGACACGCTTTCACCTCTGGATGCATTGAGAGCTTGGATGCTCCTTTTTGTGGATTACATAGCGGAAAAACAGATAATTGCGTCGGCATTGAGTGCCCTTGCGGAAGATCCTAAAAAGACATTCGAAGCATCCTATGCACAGATATGGGAGACCATACGGTCTCTGGTCAGGCGCGCTATTGAAACAGGGGATATAAGAGAAGACCTTGACCCCATAGACCTTTTGAGGGCGCTGATAGGCGTGGCGAGCATTTCCACCAGCCCCGACTGGCAGGAGAGCGCAAAAAGACTGGTGGATATACTGATAACAGGTTCTCAGTCTGATAAATAATAAAAAGCCCCTTAGCGTACAGATAAAGGGCTTTTTTATGTTGATGAAGCTGTTTATAACCGGACTATTCGTTAGATTCTGTAGTCAAACTTGATATCGGAATGATTTTGCAGAATCCGCTGAAAATACTGTTCGCATCAGCCTCATATTGTTTCTTAAACGCTTTCAGGCTCTCGTTGTATTCAGGATCGATATCTATACCGCTGAAAGTATCAAGGAAAGCGTCAATCTGTTCTTTCAGAAATTCAGTGTCCGCCATGGTGAGATAGTCTATCTTGCGCACGCCGACACCAAGTCTCTCCTCTTCAACATTCCCGCGGATATACGCCGCACCTGCTGTCATACCGCTGCAAACATAATAGCCGATAGGGGTTTCGCGGTTCACGACGTTAAGCACAACGCCTATGCCGCCCTGCGCGTATTCCATGAAATAGTCGCCCATTCCCTTTTCGTGTCCCAGACCGTAAACGGCAACAGGGGGTTTCCTGTTGTGGAGCTTCTGCTCGAACGCTTTCAGGAAGTCGCCCCAGGTTGTTTTAACGCGTCTGGCTTTGCGTTTCTGATATCTGCGCACAAGCTCGTTAAGTATCACGTTTTTATCAGCACCGACGTATTTATCGGCGTCTGTCTTTTTCCATTCATCCGGCAGTCCGGCTTTCATAAGCAACAGGTTGCGCACGCCGCCGCTTTTCGCCACGCGGAAGGTACCGCTGATCGCATACGCCGCAAAAAGGTCGCTCACATCACCCGCTATATTTATTTCAGTGGGGTTTGACGTGTTCGCAACACCAACCTGAGCATTTGCCGGAACAGTTGTAATGGTGCTGTGGTTCGGGATGACGTTTATTTTTACGTCGCGGGCAAAGGCAAACGAGTGGTTGCCCACAAGCCCTCTGACAGTTATCTCGTCGCATTTGATCCCCGTGCCGATGGTTCTCTGTCCCATAACGTTGTCGAGATAGAACTTTTTAACGCCTCTGTCCGCCGCCTCTTTCATAAGGTGATTGAGTTGCATTGATTCTATCTGGTCGAAACCTACGTCTATCTTAAGGTTTTCACCGTCGATGTTTTGCAGAATTTTTTCAAATTTCTCAGTATCTTCTGCATATGAAACCTCGCGGGATTTGAATATCTTTTTGGTGCGTTCCTTAACGTCCACATGGGGAACCTGTTTCGGTGTTTCGCCCCTGCCGAACGTTTCAAACAACAGCGGGTCGCTTCCGTGGTAACGGAAACGGCGCGCACCGATAACATCCGCATGGTTCGACATGCCAAGTCCCGCCGCCATGCCCTCCATGTCCTCGTGGAAGCTCTTTATCATGCGCACTATGCCGTCACTGGCGGTGGCAGGATCAATGCGGTGTCCGTATTTTCTGGATGTGATACCCCATGCGCACTGACCTGTGTGACAGCGCTGGCAGAGAGTACAGCCCAGAACGTGGAGCGTGCGCATACCCATACCGACGAAATCCGCACCAGCGAGCATAGCCAGCATCGCGCCGAATGAATCCATTACTCCGCCTTCGGAGATGATGGAGACGTGTTCGCGCAGACCCTCCTGACGGAGTGCGAGGTCAGCTTTGTGAGTGAGATAGATTATATTCAGACCTCTGTTCTGGAGGTCAACAAGGTGCGCAGCGCCTGTGGAGCCGTCGCCCGCTTTTATGGTTATGTAGTCAAAACCCGCTTTCGCAATGGCGACGCATATTTCGGGAAAGTTCCATGCAGTGCCGTAAACGTCTGCACCGATGAGCTTTTCATCACCGAGCAGGGCGCGGAGGGATTCGACGCGCATGGGCAGTTCTTCAATGGAATACTGCAAGTGCTGAGGGTTTGGTGAACTCAGATGTCTGAGCGCCTCAACACAGCGAAGAAGCGCAATTTCATAGTCGTTCTTCTTGTCCTGCAGTCTGCCGCCCTTGCCTTTTTTCGCATCCTGACCGTATTTCATGGATATTCCGGCGAACTTGTCCAGTTCAACCCAGGGACCGAAACCGCCGGAGCCGAACTGCAAAATGCAGTGGCTTGCAGCAGGCATCATATCGGGGTGTATGTAACCTTCACCAGTAAAGAACGGTCTTCCGAGTTTAACGCACGCCATCATCCTTGCCAGAACAGCTTCGTGGCTGTTGGAGCCGTATGACTGGTGAACGTCCATTATCGGCACGTCGCATTTAAAGCGTGCATGGCGTTTGCCCAGCGTCATATTCCGCATCTGACCCGCATATTCGTTCATGTGGTCTCTTGTGGGCGAAAGTATCTCCGCCGCATCTATGAGCCAGTCGGTGTAAAGTTTTGATTTACCCCGTCCTAGGTGCGCGGAAGATATGCTGGATTTTCCGGCGGCACGGCTGAGGATGTTGTTTATCTCCTCGTGTCCGGTGAGCGTAACACCGATATCGTGATAATCGGGGTTTTCGTATACCTTGATTGCCCTTTGGGGACACATCTTAACGCATCTTTTGCAGTTGCAGCACTCATCGGGGTTTATCCAGAGTATTTTTTCAATAAGCCGAACCTTGTCCGCATCCTCTGCGCGCACACGGTTTCCGTCCGCATCGTAGCAGACCTCTTCCATGCTGAAAACGCCGTTGGGCGACGATGGATTTGTGAGGTTGTGTGTGCAGGACTCGACGCAGGTTGAGCAGTGTACACATCCCCTGCCCGGCTCTTCAATCTCGTCCGTAACCTTCACCCAGTATTTAGCCCCCTGTGCAAAAATGCCGCGGGAGTCGGGTTCCGTATATTTTATCTGTCTTTTGAAGACAACGTCTTTTTTTATCTCAGTCATTTTTCTTCCACCCATAGTCCAGTTTGGAAACCGCTTTGTTCTTAACGTTGAAACCGACTATGCATCCGGCTTCGGGGTCGAACATTTTAAGTTCCTCGTGCATGAAGTACGCCGCAGAGATAACCGCTCTCTGCTCCGAACCGAGCAGGGCAATCTTGTCGTTGACGCCCACAGAGAAAGAACGGAGGTGGTCTCTGTCCGTGAAGCCCACGAGAACGTCGTCAACAAGGGTTATGGCTGTTGCAGGACCGCTCATCTTCATACGGAACAGAAGCGGGTCTTCCATCAGTTTGTTATACTGATCCTGCTTGTCCTGTGCCATGAGGCGAACCTCCTGCGGGAACTTGCGGCACATTATCCACTCTATCTCTTCAAGGCTGTAGCCGCTTCTCAGAAGATACTCCACCGAAAGGAATATCGCTTCGGAGTCGGTGCCGACAGTGAGCATTATCTCAAGCTGTTCCAGCGCCCTTGCATTTGCCATATCGCTTGAAAGGTGACCGTTGTGAACGCCTGCAACCTCGCCCAGAGATATGGGCTGGGGTCCCCACCAGAGACCGCGCCCCTGACTGGTAGGCCAGCGAAGGTGGATCAGACATGCGTCATAGAACCTGTCCTCATACTGGTGCAGGTCGTATATGTCTATTGTGTCCTGAAGCTCGAACGCCGTCAGGAAGGTGCCGTTGTATTTTGAGCTTGAAAAGATGCGGGCATCGTCGATGTACAGGCGGTTGAAGCGAGCAACAACCCGCTTGATGTACATGCTTTCGTCCTTAATCTTTTCACGGAACATCATCTCTTCAGGCGAAGGCGGGATGATGCTGTAATGCATTATCACTGGCAGATCGTATTCATAGTAATACTTGCGCTGAACCATATCCTTTTTTTCGAGGACTCGCAGACCCATTGTGATAAGCACCTGCTCCAGCTCGGCAATCTTGTCCGCACTGCGGAACATGATGTGGAAGTTGAAGAAATTTGTATCTCTGTAAAGGCTTTTCAGCGTAACTCCGGCTCCGGTGCGTCCTCTGTACTGGAGGCACCTTGCCGCTTTCAGAAGTGCGCTGAGTTTGAAATCACCCGCCACAGCAAGCAGACCGCAGGCACCCTTAGGAAGCCCCAGTTCGCCGCCGGAGAAATCGTTCACACTGAGGTTTCGGGAGGCCGAATATTCGTCTTTCTTAATCATTTTTGCACTCCCCTTTTGTTATCTCGCAGGCGGATATATACTGACACTTGCGGAAATCGTCCAGTCTGGAACCCTCCGGCGTAACGGTCAGCGCTGAGCGGGGACAAGCCTCGACACTTTTATAAGTTGCACTGCACAGATTCTCTTCTATAAATTCATAGTAATGTTCGTCTTTGGTCGGTACCCATTCCTTATCCAGCTTCACAAGGGAACCATCGGAATAGAAATAGCACCAGTCGCATTTGATGCAGATACCGCAGTTGAAACAGCGGGATGCCATGAGCATCGCCATGTCCTCTTCAATGGTCTGAACAACCTCCTTAAAGTTGCCGACGCGCTCCGCGTGGGGCAGTTCCTCTTCGATAAGCCGTCCTGCGGTATCAAAATATTTAGTGTTAAGCGTATTGTAAAAGGCGGTTTCGCGTTTTGTCTCCTGCGGTACGTTTTCACCCAGAAACTCTCGCACAGAGCGAACGGTGTCCTGCGCCAGTCCGACAACACGGACAACCATGCCCGTATTTTCAACAGAACCCATGGCGGCGTCACCTGTAATGAAGACCTTACTGCTTTCTTCATGCTGAAGGTCGGGGCAGACCATGCGCGGAAAATCCACGGAAAAGCGCTCGCCCACAAAATAGAGGTCGGGTCTGTCGCCCACAGCAAGCACTATACGGTCGAACATCAGTTCCTCGTAAGCGCCCGAAACTGCAAAGGGTTTCGCCCGTCCGCTTTCGTCCACGGGACCCAGTTTCATCACCTGAACAACCAGTTTCAGCTTGTCGCCGTGTTTCTCTATGCGCAGGGGCTGGCGGAGAAATTTATATGCCACGCCCTCTTTTATCGTATCATCAACTTCGCCGGAATGGGCTGTCATCTCGCCGCGGGTTCTGCGGTAAACCACCGTCGGCTCGGCACCAAGACGCACACTGCATCTGGCTACGTCGATGGCGGAATATCCGCCGCCTATGACGCCTATCTTTTCGCCTTTTTTAATTTTAAGCTCTTCCGCTTTGCCGAAATTTATCTTGCGCAGAAAAGGTATAGCCGATTCAACCCCAATGGTCTTCTCGCCTTCAATGCCTATCTCCACAGGTTTATGCGCTCCTGTGGCAACAATCACTGCATCGTAGTCACGGGCGATGTTCAGAAATCTGTTCTTGTCTATTGCCTCGCCGCATTTGATGTTCACGCCGGAAGCCTTGATGAAATCAAGTTCCTTGTCAAAAACGTCACGGGGATAACGGAAAGCCGGTATACCCTGTGTCAGCAGACCGCCTGCAACGGGCTGTTTCTCATAAACATCCACACGGTATCCGTGGCGCGAAAGAAAGTATGCAGCAGACAGCCCCGCAGGTCCGGAACCAATCACGGCAATCTTTTTACCCTTGTCGCCTGCAAGCATCTTCGGCGCAAGTCCTTTAGAATAGCCGTAATCGGAAACAAAACGCTCAAGCGCCTTGATGTCTACAGGCTGATCAAACTTGGTACGGTTGCAGGCAGTTTCGCAGGGGTGGTCGCAGAAGCGTCCGCAGCCTGAACTGAACGGGTTGGTATCTTTTAAAACATAAAAGGCTTCCTCAAAACGCCCTTCGGAGGCGAGAAAGAGGAATCTCGGAATGTCGTTTCTGGCGTAACATCCGTGGTTGCCGATATGGTCTCTGGCGTAACACGGACTCACTTTGTTGTAGTACAGCGGAAAAAGTCTTTTCACTATTTCCCTCCATTAATGTAACCGATCAGATTGTGTACGGTAATAAATTATATATCAAAAACTAAAGATAATCATCAACAGACCAAAGGGAAAGGGAAAATTATGAAGGATTTTGCAAGTTTCAGATGGTTTTTTCAAGCACCAGAAGTTTTTCGATGGCTTTCCTGATGAGACGCACCTTCTCCGTGCGGTCGCCTTCTTTAAGACCCGCACCAACAGCAGCCGCTGCGGAGGAAAGAACCTCTCCGGCAGATTCGGTCAGGTTTAAACCGTTCTGCTGTGTCTCCGGCAGTTTGAATATGCTGTAGCCCATATCCTTTGCAAGATGATCAAGCACAGTTTCACAGCGGTACGTTATGAGAACATGCAGGAAATTCTCCAGAGTGGCTGATTTTGTGCTGTCGTATGCATAGTTCTTTATCTGATTTTCAGATATGTTAAGCTCTTTTGCCAGCTTCTCCCTTCTTATACCTTTTTTATTAATATCTTTGAAGAGTTTACCACTTATTTCACATGCGTATTTTCTGTAGTCTGCCATATATCACCTTAAATAGACATAAATACAGCCAGTGTATCTGTGAATTTCATAACCATAGCGTATAATTGTTATTTATAACCTATTTTGTCTGATTTGACAATAAAATTTTCAATAAGTGTATAATTTTAAAAAAGGGGGTCTTCATGAGAACGTTCATAGTCAGCTGCGATTTCAACAACGACCTTTCCACAGAATCCGCCGTCACAGGGGAGCTGAACAGACACGACGGGGTACGTTTTAAAAAGGACGCGTGGATATTGCGTACGGAAAGCTCATCAGAAGAGATATTCGGCTCCCTTGTCGATTACCTGAAACCGGAAACCTGTGTCATGATAGCAGAGGTATGCGACAGAATGACATACCATCTTCCGGCTGGTATAGCTTCATGGCTTCGCAGAATACGACCTGCGTGAGCGTTTGTCAGAAAAATGTCACTTTCCCCCTTGCGGAAAAACATTCGGATACTATGTTAGAAGTATCAACCAAACGCAAGCAAACAAGTGGGAGACGCTTATAAAGTCTCGTGTGAAAGAAGAAGCTTTGCAAGGTTGTTAAAATAAATCAGGAGGTAAGAAGATTAATACCTCAGTTCAAGAAAGCCCCCGTTAAAAACGGTCTTGGTTCTCAAGGCGGTGCGGGGGCTTTTTCATTATAAACACAGAATTTTTCAGTCCTTGAAAAATTCTGCAACGCTCCAATCGGCAAAGCCTCATTACGCTCACGCTACACTCATAAAATCAGATAAATTTGATTTTAATCGTTCCGCGGGTTTCATCCTGAAACCTATTTACTACGAAATTTCTTCCATCCATGGAAAACATTTACACTATTTTATGTAAATGTTTCTGCACAGAGCTAGCTAAAAAAATTTCGCAAACGCTATGGTCGGCAAAAGCCTCCCTTCGCTCACGCTACACTCATAAATAAATAAATTAATTTTATGTTTCATGGTTTCCATCCGTTGAA
>NZ_JAJOIL010000015.1 GCF_021209385.1 Seleniivibrio sp.
GTAAAATCTCCCCCTTAATCCCCCGTTTTTTTAAGGGGGAGATTAAGAGAATATAGAAAATATTTTTGATGCCTGAAGCCTTTCCTTTGTCCGGGAAGGCTTTTTTTTATCTATTTTTTTGATTTTTTTTATCCTTATGTTTCAATGGGTTATAAATTAGTTTAAATTTATTTTTATTTTCCCCCTAAAGAACTAATCAAAAGGTGTCGATGAGAAAAATGCGCAAGGATGCGCATGACCTCTATTGAAACAATCAAGGAGGATAGAATGGCACTTACAGTCTATCAAAACATCATGTCTTTGAACTCGCAAAGACACTTGAGCGGAAGCCAGACAGCGCTGGCATCATCAATTGAAAAACTCTCATCGGGTCTCCGTATTAACCACGCAGCAGACGACGCATCAGGTCTTGCAATATCTGAGAAATTAAGAGGTCAAATTACCGGCCTTCAACGTGCATCTATGAACGCACAGGACGGTATCTCAATGTTGCAGACGGCTGAAGGCGCACTGGAAGAAGTAAGCTCCATGCTCCAAAGGATGCGTGAGCTCGCAGTGCAGGCGTCCAACGGCGTGTACACTTCAAACGACCGTATTGAAATTCAGAAAGAGGTTGAACAGCTTAAAGACGAGATCGACAGAATCTCCACTGCTACTGAGTTCAACACCAAAAAACTTCTGAATGGCGACGGAACAGCTCTCTGGTCTGCAAGCTCCAGCGACATCGAAGCAATCATCAGAGATGAGGTTGACGAAGGTAACTACAAGATCAACCTTGAAACCAAAGCAGGCACAAACCAGATATTCAAAACAGACATCATGACGCTGAACGATGATTCAATCGCTTCAGAGATCGTTGATGGAACAAACGATACCAATATCGCATCTGTAACAGACGCAAACCAGCTTGCTTCCACAGGAACAAGCTATTACACAGTTACAGTGGGCGACATTGACGCGGCAACAACTACAAGTGCATCTGTTACTCTGACAGGTTCCTACATGCAGACAGGTTCTTCATACTCTATTACGTCTGCAGGTTCCGATGCTGCATCAGATGCCACATCTTCCGGCTACATCGAAGTTATGTTCGATGATAACGTCAGTGCAGGCGGTACATACAAAGCACAGATCAGATATATCAACGCCCTTACCGGAACAACTTCCGACTGGGAAGAGATAAACATCAGCGCCACAGGTTCTGTTGTAACTATCACAGCATCCAACACAACAGCACTTAAAGACTCCGCAGGCGGTACGCTCGCTTTCAACCTTACTCTTGACCTTGGTGTCAGCGGTAAAATTCAGGATGGCGACAAGGTTCTTCTGAGCTTCTCAGGCGAACACACTGCACCCGCAGGCAGCGTTGCCACATCCGGCGGCGGTACTATAACAGTATCCGGCGGACCCGCAAACCAGACAGGTCCTACACTTAAGTTCCTCAGCCCCAACTCGCTGACAGAAGCGAACAACGGCGATAACTTTGTGGATACAAACGGCGTGACTGTTTACTATGCAAGCATCAACTCTGAAACAGGAAACATAGACCTTGGAAACATGACAGTTAACTTCAAGGAAGACAGTAACGACGGATCACCCACCCCCACAGGGTTTACGACAGTCGGAGATCTGCAGCTGAAAGTCAACGGAGCAGGTGAAGCCGCAGCCACAACCACCAAGCTCAAAGATATTTCAGTGTTCACGGATTCCGACGGAAACAACCTGTTCGACAATAAACAGGAACTGACTGTCTGGGGTAACGGTACATCCGCAACAATCTATCTTGAAGCGGACGACACCATTTCCGACTTTGAACAGAAACTTACAGACGCAATCGTTAACGGTCTGGGCATGGGTTCAGACAACAACAACGTTAACAGCCACCTTGTGGACTATGTTTCTCTGGCAAACCCCAACGGCGGTATTCAGGCTGTTGAAGGTACTTTCATCATCCAGACCGCCCTTACAGGCGAACAGGGACAGCTTGCCTTCTCCGGTGACGAAGACCTTATAAACGGTCTCAGCCTTAACCAGATTCAGGCAGCTACCAACAACACCACAAAAGTGACAGTGTACGATGCGCACACAGGTGAACTTAAAGGAACAGATGAAACCGGAAACGACAGAGTTTACGGCATCATCGGCGGTGTTGAGATAGTTCTTGATTCAAGAGCAGGCGTTGATGAAACATGGGACAACACCAAAGATCAGGTTGTTTTCTCAACAAACGCAGCTGCAGCGAAAGAGGACTTTTTCCTGCACATAGTGGATAACTCCACAGACCTTCAGATCGGTGCAAACGCAGGGCAGACGCTTGCAGTGAGCATCCCTCAGCTCGACGTGACAGGTCTCGGTCTCGACAACATCACTATGGTTTCGCAGGACCTTGCACAGGCTGCGATACCGGATATTGATGCCGCCATCGCACAGGTGGTAAGCGTAAGAGCGACTATCGGTGCACAGGTCAACAGACTTGAACACACCATCGCAAACCTTGACACAGCTGAAGAGAACATGACAGCTGCTGAATCAAGAATACGCGACCTCGATATGGCGGAAGAGATGTCTACATTTACAAGGTACCAGATGCTGGCACAGGCAGGCGTTTCAATGCTTGCACAGGCCAACCAGATACCTCAGATGGCAATGCAGCTTCTTCAGTAAGCTTAAATGCCTTATAAAATGTAGTTTTTGGAGGAAAATACTATGGCTGCAATGACTGTACAGAAAAAAGACAATAATAACAATAAATCGCAGATGGAACAACTGAACGATATGCTCAAAGAGATGTTCCAGACTAATTTCTACGGTTCCGTTGAAGTGAAATTCGAGGCGGGAAGGGTAACCATCATCCGCAAAACGGAATCCGTTAAGCTCTGACAGAATCAGAGAAGAGTTACGGAGGGGGCGGTCATGGCAGTGACCGCCCCCTTACTGTTTCAAGGCGAAGGACAATTCAATTGTATATTCGTTTCCCATGGGATACTATTGAAGGGACAAGGAGTACAAAATGTTTAACGGAAAGAACATCCTTATCACCGGAGGCACCGGAAGCTTCGGAAAGAAATTCATAGAGATACTTCTTAAAAAATTCCAGCCCAACAGGGTTATCGTATACAGCCGTGACGAACTGAAACAGTTTGAAATGTCCATGGTCTTCAACCAGCCTTGCATGAGATATTTCATAGGCGACGTGCGCGACGGAGAAAGACTTAAGGAAGCCATGCAGGGTGTTGACTACGTTATCCATGCGGCGGCTCTGAAACAGGTTCCCGCAGCGGAATACAACCCCATGGAATGTATAAAGACAAACATCCACGGCGCAGAGAACGTCATTCAGGCGGCTCTTTACAACCATGTGGACAAGATAATAGCTCTATCAACCGATAAGGCGGCAAACCCCGTAAATCTGTACGGCGCAACAAAACTCGCGTCCGACAAACTTTTCATAGCGGCAAACAACATAGTGGGAAAACGCAGAAGCCGTTTTTCCGTTGTGCGATACGGAAACGTTATCGGAAGCCGCGGCTCCGTTGTTCCTGTTTTTCAGAAGATGATAAACGACGGAATTAAGGAACTGCCCATCACCGATGCAAAGATGACGAGATTCCTCATCACTCTGGCACAGGGTGTGGGTTTCGTTATTAAAAATTTTGAAAGAATGCAGGGGGGCGAGATATTCATACCGAAGATACCGTCAATGTATATGACCGATCTCGCAAAGGCGATGGCGCCGGAGCTGCCGCATAAGATAATCGGCATCCGCCCCGGAGAAAAACTTCACGAGACAATGTGTCCGGCGGATGATTCCCACCTTACATACGAATTTCACGACCATTACGTCATAAGCCCCACCATACAGTTTGCGTTTCAGGTGGATTTCTCCAGAAATCTGCTGGGCGAGGACGGCAAAAAAGTTGAGCAGGGCTTTGAATACAGTTCGGATAAGAACGCCGAATGGCTCTCCCACGAGCAGTTCAGGGAGCTTTTGAAAGAGGTATAGAATGACGTTTATACCATACGGCAGACAGAACATCGGTGAGGACGATATTGAAGCTGTTGCGGATGTTCTGCGGTCGGATTATCTCACCACGGGACCGAAAGTAGCAGAGTTTGAAGGGGCGCTTTGCGGCGTAACAGACGCAAAATATACTGTTGCCGTGAGCAACGGAACTGCTGCACTGCACCTTGCATCCCTCGCTCTTATTTCTGAAAAAGACAGAGTGCTCACCACGCCTAACTCGTTTGCGGCGACATCAAATTCAATCCTTTACGCAGGTGGCGAACCAGTCTTCTGCGACATCACATCGGACGGCAACATCAATCTCGACCTCTGCGAAGGGATGATAAAAAAAGACAGAAGCATCAAAGCTATATACGCCGTCCATTTTTCAGGGAACCCGCTTGATCAGAAAAAACTTCAGTACATCAGAGATACTTACAATATAAAAATACTTGAGGACTGCGCACATTCCATCGGTGCAGAGGACAGCGGAATAAAGGCGGGAAGCTGTGCAAATTCGGATTGCTCAATTCTGTCGTTCCATCCCGTAAAGCACCTGACGACGGGGGAGGGCGGCGCTGTCACCACCAATTCAAAAGAGATATACGACAAGGTTTTAAGGCTCAGAACACACGGTATAGTCCGCGAAAGTTTTGTAAACGACGAGATGGCATATGATGCCAAAGGCAATAAAAACCATTGGTATTACGAGATGCAGGAGCTTGGATACAACTACAGGATAACGGATATTCAGTGCGCACTGGGTATTTCACAGCTCAAAAAGCTCGGCGCTTTTGTGCAGAGACGCAAGGAACTGGCACAGAGATACGACAGCGCTTTTGAAGACACGGCGGTGAAACCGCTTTACACCTTTGACGGACGTTCGTCATATCACCTTTATGTTGCGCGTACTGATTTCAGAAAATGTCCGCTGACCCGTGCGGAATTTTTTATAAAAATGCGTGAATGCGGGATAGGTTTACAGCTTCATTACATTCCGATAAATAAACAGCCGTATTACAAAGCACTTGGGTATGGTGAAGAGTATACGCCCGTCATGGACGCATATTATGACGAATGTTTCTCGCTGCCGATGTATCCCGCTCTGACAGACGAACAGCAGAATATGGTCATCGCTTGCGTTAAGGAGCTTATCAATGGATAGGACACTGGCTGTGATACCCGCAAGGGGCGGAAGCAAGCGGATTCCCCGCAAGAACATCAAGGATTTCCGCGGAAAACCGCTGATAGCCTATTCCATTCAGGCGGCGCTTGACTGCGGACTTTTTACAAGGGTAATCGTTTCGACTGACGACGAAGAGATTGCCTCCGTCGCCCGTCGGTACGGAGCGGAAGTACCTTTTGTGCGTCCGGAAGAGCTTGCGGACGATTTTGCTTCCACTGCATCAGTCATTGACCACGCCGTTGAGTTCTTTGAAAAACAGAGCGAATATTATGATTTCGTCTGCACCATCTATGCCACTGCTCCCTTTATTCGGGGCGAATACATCAGAAAAGGTTATGAACTGCTGAAAGACAGCGATGCGGTGAACGCGTTCTCATGCGCGACCATGCCGTTTCCTATACAGCGAACCTTCCGCATAGACGGGCAGGGCAGGGCGGAGATGTTCTTTCCTGAGTGTTTTTTTTCACGCAGTCAGGATCTTGAAGAGGCTTATCAGGATGCCGGACAGTTCTACTGGACATGCAGGAGCAGGCAGAAACAGCATAAGGATGCCGTTATGTTCAGCAATGTGAGTATCCCTGTGGTCATTCCGCGCTATCTTGTGCAGGACATCGACACACCGGAGGACTGGAAACGGGCGGAGCTTATGTTCGATGCCATACTGAGAGCCGATGACTGAGGTTATAATAAGGGCGGATTCATCGTCCGAAATAGGCACCGGGCATATAATGCGTGACCTTGTGCTGGCAAAAGAGTTTGAAAGCGTTCTGTTTGCGGTGCGCGATCTTCGCGGCAGCATAAACCACAGGATAACCGCCGCAGGATATCCTTTTGAAGTTCTGTCCGGCGACAGCGCGGAGGAACTTGCACGGCTTATAGAAAAACACGGCTCAAAGACCCTCGTGATAGATCATTACGGGATAGACTTTGGATTTGAAAAGCGTATTAAAGAGCTTACGGGCATAAAGATTTTTTGTCTGGATGATACTTATGAAAAGCATCACTGCGACGTGCTTCTGAACCATAACGTATATGCAGATGCGAAGCTCTATAAGGGTTTGGTGCCTGATAGATGCGAGATCAGATGTGGCGCTGAATATACCCTTCTGCGTGACGAGTTTATCATTGAAAAAGCAAAAGGGCGTAGACCTGACAGAAACAGCCTGTTTATCGCAATGGGCGGCGCTGATACGGCACAGTTGAACGAAAAAATACTCGATGTGCTTGACGCTTTTTCGCTTACTGCACATGTGGTGACGACATCCGCAAATGCAGGACTTGAGAACCTCAAAAAGTGTGCGGAAAAAGGCAACGTATTTTTACACATAAATGCTGATAACATAGCTGAAATAATGAATTCATGCGGTTTGCATAGTTACGCCCAGCGTGACTATGAACGAGGTGTTTTATATGGGCATCCCGTTCATAGCTGTTAAAACTGCGGACAATCAGCGGTTCATGGCTGAATATCTCCACAGAAACGGCTTTTGCGTGTTTGACAGCTTTGACGCGGACAAAATGAAAGACAGCATTTCAATGATGCTTAAGGATATTGGATGAAAGAGAGGCTTGTCGTCATCACAGGAACCACCGCAGGACTTGGCAAAGGGCTTTTCGATGCGCTGAAAGATTCTTGCGATATCATCACGGTCAACAGGCGTATGCCCGAAGACAGAGCGCACATTAATATATGCGCAGACCTTAGTGATGTTGAGACTGTGAAAAGATGCGGACTGGAAAAGATGCTGTCCGTGCGCACAGGATACGGCAGCTATGTGTTTATAAACAACGCATTTACCATGGGCAGCCTGACGGATGCCTGCGAACTGGATGCTGATGATGTGGTCGATTCCGTAAACGTAAACGTCACTTCCGCCATACTGCTTTTGAACGGCTTTGTTCGGTCGGTGCGCGGCAAGGCACAGGACGTTCGTGTTGTGAATATCACATCAGGCGCGGCGCGGCGCAGTCTGCACGGCTGGAGCCTTTACTGCACGGCGAAAGCGGCAATGGAGATGTATGTCAACTGCCTTGGTAACGACTGCTCCGATATAAAATGTTTCAATATCGACCCAGGTGTGGTGGATACGGATATGCAGGCGAAGATAAGGGACTTTAAAGACGGGCGCGAACATGATGTCTTTGACAGTCTGGCGCGTGAAGGCAGGCTGAAAACACCTGATCAGGCGGCTGAAATGATAATCAGAGAGTGCCTGTGATACTGGCTGTCTTTTCCGACATACACGGCAACGTCCATTCACTTGAACGGGCGCTGAAACTGATGGAGGCATATCGACCACATATGTACGTTTTCCTTGGGGATATGGCGGGGTATTACTACTTCCAGAACGAGTGCGTAACTCTTCTGAACGGGCTTGACGGGCTTGTTTCAGTTAAGGGAAACCATGACGATAACTTTCTGAAAAACATAGATAAACCTGATGTTTTAAACGCTTTCGGCGAAAGATACGGTACGTCATACAGCCTGCTGGCTGAAAACATTACAGACGAGTGTCTGAGCTTTATGAAAAATATGCGCGAAAGCGTGATAAGAGCTGATTTTGAGGCTTTTCACGGTTCACCGCGCGGCATAGACGAATATATTTATAAAGAGACGGACATTGATTTCAATGTATCAGTGCCGTATCTGTTCACAGGGCATACTCATCATCCGCTTGTCAGAGCAGGTGACGGGTTCACGCTTATAAATCCAGGATCCGTCGGGCAGCCGAGAGACCACAATAAAGGTTCTTTCGCTGTGGTGGACACAACCGCCAAAAAGCACGAGCATGTGCGCTACGAATATGACAGAGCGCCGCTATTTTCCATGATAGAGAAGCTGAACGACCATAAATATCTGGCGGAGGTTCTGATGCGGGAGGAAAAAAATGTATAATATTCTTGTCACATCCGCCGGAGGCGATATCGGCGGAAACATAATCAATATACTGCTCAAAAGCCGCGCTGACGGAGTTAAGGTGTTTGCGGCGGATATAAAGGAGCATATCTTCTGCGAAAATTCGGCGGACGGTTTTTTTACGGTTCCGCGCACGGATGCCGAAGCCTACGGCGATGCTATTGTAGACATCGCGGCAAAATATTCCATAGATATGATAATTCCATCATCCGAAGTAGATATAATGTGGTTTGCCGCCAATAGAGGCAGGTTTTCGCAGAAAATCCTCATCAATGGCGACAAGATACTCGATACTTTTTTCGATAAACTGAAAACAGCAGCAACACTTAATGAATTGAGCATAAAGACCCCTGATACAAGACCCTTAAAAGATTATTCTGGTGACCTTGGATTTCCCACCATCATAAAGACCAGACGTTCCATTCATGGTAAAGGTTTTTTCATAGTGAACAGCAAACCTGAGCTTGAGGCTGTCACTGGACGCATCAACACGGAAAAATATATTATCCAGAAATACATAGGCAATGCTGACAAAGAATACACCACTGCGGTGTTCGGCGGCGGTGCGATTACTTTCAGAAGAAAGCTGACAGGTGGAATGACATCCTATGCAGAGATAGAAAAAATCGAAGAACTGGAACGATATGCAACTGTCCTGACAGAAAGATTCTGTATAACTGGCAGTATCAATATCCAGACAAGAGAGGCGGACGGAGTGTTTTATGTGTTTGAGATAAATCCCAGAATTTCAAGCACCGTCTTAATCCGCGACCATTTCAACTTCTGCGACCTGCGGCTCTGGGTAAACTCTGCGGCAGAAAGGACGATATGCAGTATACCCACGGAAAGTGTGCCGGAAAAAGGCACAGCGGTGTTGGGGTTCGTATATAACTTCTTCGGGTAGAACATGAAAATAGGAAAATTCGATCTTGATTCTGGACACGTTTTTATCATTGCGGAGCTGAGCGCAAACCACAACGGGAGCCTTCAGACCGCCCTTGACAGCATAGACGCGGCGAAAGAAGCGGGTGCCGATTCCGTAAAAATACAGACCTACACCGCTGACACCCTCACGCTGAACTGCGACCGTGAGGATTTCGTTATAAAAGGCGGAACCCTCTGGGACGACAGAACCCTTTACAGCCTGTATCAGGAGGCTTATACACCGTGGGAGTGGCATGCAGAACTGTTTGAACATGCCCGCAAAATCGGCATAGAAATATTTTCTTCGCCTTTCGATAAAACAGCCGTTGATCTTCTTGAACAGCTTGATACACCTGCTTACAAGATAGCATCATACGAAATAACCGACCATGCACTGATAAAATATGCCGCATCCAAAGGGCGCCCTATGATAATTTCAACCGGAATAGCAGGATACAGCGATATTGAAGACGCCGTAAGCGTCTGCCGGACTGTCGGCAACAACGATATCGTTCTTTTGCAGTGTACCAGCGCATATCCTGCGCCTCTTGAGGATGCTAACCTGCGCACAATACCCGATATGGCGGAGCGGTTTGGCGTTTGTACAGGATTTTCCGATCATACAATGGGCATAACGGCACCTATAGCGGCAGTTGCCTTGGGGGCAAAAGTCATTGAAAAGCACTTCATTCTGGACAGGAGCGCGGGCGGTCCTGATGCCGATTTTTCGTTGAACAGGCAGGAATTTGCAGATATGGTAAAGGCTGTGCGCGATACGGAAAAACTGCTCGGTTGCGGATTATTCCATGACCGATAAAAAGATGAAGAACAGACGGTTCGCAAGAAGTCTGTATATAGCCAAAGATATCAAAAAGGGCGAGATGTTTACGGAAGAGAATATCCGAAGCGTACGCCCCGGCTTCGGAGCGCATCCGAAATATCTGGAAAAGATTTTGGGTACAAAGGCGGAAAAAGACTACAGATTCGGCGACAGATTTGAAACTGAGGAGATAAAGTGAAGATAATTTCTTTTAATGTAAATAGTATACGGACAAGACTTCATCAGATTCAGAAGCTAATAGACAGACATTCCCCTGATATAATAGGTTTACAGGAAACCAAGGTTCAGGATCACGAATTTCCCGTAGCTGAGATAAACGGTATGGGGTACCACGTTGAGTTCACAGGGCAGAAGACACATTACGGTGTCGCTGTGATGTCGAAAAAAAGCTCCCCTGCGTGTCCAGAAGAACTTTCCGACCGATGATGATGATGCTCAGAAACGCATGATCATGTGTGCATACGATGATTTTGTCTTTATAAACGGTTATTTTCCACAGGGAGAAAGCAGAGATCATGCGGTAAAATTTCCTGCTAAAGCAAAGTTTTATGCTGATATGTCAAACTACCTGAATAGCTGTTGCGGGCAAGATGCTGATGTTATTCTGGTGGGTGATATGAATGTTGCTCCGACTGACTTTGACATAGGCATTGGCGAGCAGAATGCGAAGAGATGGCTTAAAGAGGGCAAGACAAGCTTTCTGCCGGAAGAGCGCGAATGGTTTGAAACCATGTGCGGATGCGGTCTGAAAGATGTTTACAGAAGTCTGTACCCCGAAAGTAAGGAGTTTTTCAGCTGGTTTGATTACCGCAGTAAAGGGTTTGAAGCCGAGCCGAAACGCGGACTGCGGATAGATCATATCCTTGCCACAGAGAAACTTGCGGCAAAATGTGTGAGCGCCGGAATAGATTATGAGGTCAGGGGTATGGAAAGACCCTCTGACCACGCGCCTGTGTGGGCGGAATTTAAATAGCCTATTTCCTCTTCTGGTAAAGTTTAGAATAGATAAAATACAGAGGAAGTACAACATCCGTTGCAATAAACAGCCCTATCCAGAGCATCATGAAACTGACTACTATCTTGCGCAGGTGGTCTGTATTTTCCATATCAGTGATAAGGTGCGCCCAATGGGGTTTCACCTCTCTGTAAGGTGCGAAAGTATATACGAATTCAGGCTTAAGAGGCGTTATTGCCTCTTTTTTTAATATGCCGAAAATATTGTTTCCCATCAGAACATAAACAGATGAAAACGCTGCTCTGTCGCTGAAATACGGATGACTTTCGGAAGGTTTTCCGGCGTAGCAGTGGTTGTTTCCGCCGACACATTCAAGCCTGACCTGCCTGTTTTTGCTTATCCTGTCCGCCATGTTTGTGAAGGAGAGCGGACGGGAGCTGTCGTCAAACGGGATAACTGCATAATAAGGATCGGTAAAAAACCACTTTTTGCCGTCGAATATTTCCACGCCGTAGTGTTTGCTGTTTTTTACAATGCGTGTTTCCAATCCGGTGTATCCGGCAATAACGGAGAATACCTCTGCGAAATCCTCGGAACACCCTTTGCGGTGTTCAGTGAGTTTTATCTTTTCAATTATATCTTTGCCGTTCAGACAGGTTCCGTCGCCAGAGTTTCCCATCAGCTTTATGATAAGTCCCGCTCTTTCAACGGGCGGAATATTTGAGATTCCGGTCAGATATCGTCTTTGGATGTTTGTTTCTGTGAATATCCGGTTATATCCTTCGTTTTTGTCGGCTTCCGTGTCTCTTTTAAAAGAATTTCCCAGAAGTTCGGGAGAAAAAGTCATATAACCGGCCGAAACTTTCTTTGAATAGAATACATCTTCAAAAACGGCGATGATGCCGTCGGATCTCATTGCATAGACAAGTATTAGAGCCAGAATTATATTCAGCATGAAAAGAGATGTGATAAATTTTTCTGTTTTCATATTTTCTCCGTATCTGGCGGATAGTATAAAACACTCCGATTGTTTTTACAATTAAGTGTGATGAGTTGTCATATCTTTTTTTCTTCTATATGCATGAAAAAAATGTCCAAACGTGGTATAAGTTCTGTATGAGACAACCTTTAAATCCTGACTTGGCACAAATTCTTAAAAAACTGGTTCAAACAGGCGAAGACTGGCTTGTTAAGCGCATTATGTCATATCTGAAAGAACAGGGTTATGACGTTTATCTGCCGGATAACGAAAAGTGGCTTGTTAATGCACTTCGCCAGCTCAATACCCCTGTGGTCGATACTCCGATTGCATATTTCTGCATACCGGAACTGCATCCCTATAGTGGACCGACGAATTAAGACAGTCTGAGTAGATTTCTAAGTGTTTTTTGACTTAAAATACTAAGAGAAATCGGAGGTCCGCATGAGTAAGAAGAGACGACAGTTTTCTGCCGAACAGAAGACT
>NZ_JAJOIL010000001.1 GCF_021209385.1 Seleniivibrio sp.
AACAGAAGGCTGCATTCAGCTTTGGGATATAAGAGACCTATGGAAGTGCACATGAATCAGATGAAGATGGCGGCATAATATTTACTAAGAAATAGTAAACTGATGTCTTGACAATAGGTCCACTATATATCCTGCGCCTGCTTTTTTACCCATATAAAAAGAAACAACAAACATAACTGCAAAATAGATACAGAGCGGAACGGCTATCCTGAACACATCGTATGGTATCTCCACAATCATCTTACCCTTAAGACTGAACATCACAAATATAGTAAAAAGAAGGGCAATCAGTGTAAGTTTACCCACTTTCGGAACGAATCGGCTGTAGTAAGCATCTTTTCCTATAATCTTTATGCCTATCAGGCGTGTTATGAATCCCGCTATGAACGGTATGCCGAGGTATATAAAGACACTGACTGCTATCTCTTTGACAGATATGTCCACATAAGTGCCGCGAAGCCCGAAGAACGGCGGCAGAACAGTCATAAAAAACCACGCGAAAACGCTGTAGAAAAACACCTGAAATATTGAGTTGAAAGCAACCAGTCCGGCGGCATACTCTGCGCTGCCCTCCGCAAGCTCGTTCCAGACGATAACCATTGCGATACATCTCGCAAGACCTATGAGGATAAGCCCCGCCATATAATCCGGCTTGTCGGGCAGAAAAATAACAGCGAGAAAAAACATTAGAAAAGGACCGATAAGCCAGTTCTGCACCAGCGAAACCAAAAGCACGCGGACATTGCGGAACACGTCCGGCAGATCTTCGTAATGCACCTTCGCAAACGGCGGATACATCATTATGATAAGCCCCGCGGCAATCGGTACATTAGTTGTTCCGACATTGAAAGCGTTTACTATATTCTCTATTCCGTCGATGAAATAACCGACGGCAACTCCCGCCAGCATCGCAATGATTATTATAAGCGTCAGGTTTCTGTCGGTAAATGACAACTTTGAGGATGTTTTCATAACTACCCTGCCGAATAAATTTACGACAGAATTGCATATATCAACTTAAAAATCAACATTATTCCTAAAAATATAAAATTATAACGGCGATAAAAAAAATAGCCCGGATTTCTCCGAGCCATTTCAGTTATTTATGGGGTATGTAGGATTCGAACCTACGACCTACTGATTAAGAGTCAGCCGCTCTACCAACTAAGCTAATACCCCTATAAAATTTTTAACATCCAAAAACGGAACAAAAGGGAACCTGTGTTGTTTCAACAAGTTCCCTTCCGATAATATGGAGGTAAACGGGATCGAACCGATGACCTCTACAATGCCATTGTAGCGCTCTCCCAGCTGAGCTATACCCCCTGATTTTTCAGGAAGTTTGATTATATTTATATTCATCAGATAATCAAGCATAAATTTTCAATTATTTTTGACAAAAAAAGCGGCTTGCAAACCCGCCTGGATATCACTGAAAGTCCAGAAGTCTCTTTTCGCCGGAAAGCTCGCGTATTCCTGTCACATCCTGACTGACCTCGATTGTACCTATATATTTCCCGTCTTTGTCTCTGAGCGCAAAATACTGGATGAGGATAAATTTGCCGCCCATCTGAATCCAGAAGCTCTCAACGTTCTTTTTGCCGGATTTAAGACGCTCCACAACATCGTTCACTATATGAACGCTCTCCGGCGGGTGGCAGTTCTGAACTGTGCGTCCGATGATAGCTTTTGAACGCGGAAAGATACGATCATTGGGAGATGAAAAATAGCGAACCCTGTCGTCGGCATCCACATAGGTCATGTCCACCGGCAGTGTGTTCAGCATAGTTATAAGCTCATTTGCGGATAAGCTTCCCGTTTCAAGATCAATAGTTCCGTCGGGAATGGCTGTTCCTTTTTTCAAAGCGGCTTTGACTTCCGGTGTTTTTATGAACGAGTAACCGATTTCAGGACACTGCGACACTATCTCTGCGAAAACGTCCTCCGGTATCTTTTGTGCCGCCATGGGCAGCAGTATGTAATCCTCTCTGAAGATAAGCCCGTATATATCAAAAAACAGCCTGCCCACAGTGCGGTTGAATTTTATACTGTCCATAGACGGTTCCGAAAGGATGCCTGTAAGTAACTTTATACCCTGACGCACGTCGTCATGCATCGACCACATCACGCCTATACATCTGTATTCCGGAATATATTTCTCAACATACGGAAAAAGGATGTTCTCCTTCTTTATGTAATGCTTGTCTATCTCTGTAAGCTCTTCCAGTTTCCCGATGAGTTCACGTTTGCACCTGTCAGATTCAGCGGAACCTTCCTGTGCCTTACTGAATGATTTCAGCAGCTCCTTTATAGAATCCATGTGTTCAATTACGGCACTGTTTTCATCCGACAGAATGGAAATGAACTGCGGCACATGCCTGCATAGATTGAAGACGTCCTTGTCCAGCTGGCTTGAAAAGATGTTTATAATTCTGTTCAGCGCATCCTTAACAGTTTCCATATCATAATCGCCGCAGGATACCATCCAGTGAACAAGAGCCATGACCTCGTCATACTGAACTGATTTTATATCGCCTTCATATTCGGCATAAAGTGCTCCAAGGTCTTCGTCTTCAAGAACGCCCTTGCAGTAGAGCCTGAGGTTTTCCATATGGGGATCATTTTTGGCAAGCCATTCCGACATTATCACCCTCCGGCAGTGTTTAACGAATTATACCCCATTAAGAACCATGTTTCAATTCACCACGCTGATTTCCAAAGGAGTTCCGGTCAATTTTTCTTCTGCCGGACAACCGTACAGATACTTTTGATATTGAAAAAACACACCTTTATTTTCAATACACTGCACGACAGTCTTGCTTCCTTTCATTTTTGATACCATAATTACAGTCAGCTCACAAAATATCAGCACAGGAAGGTACAGCATGACAGCAGGAAAAGATACCGCTTTGATAGTTGTTGATGTCCAAAACGACTTCTGCCCGGGCGGCGGGCTTGCCGTTAAAGGCGGTGACGAGGTTGTTTCAGTTATCAACAAAATGATGGATTGCTTTGATACGGTTGTCGGAACACAGGACTGGCATCCGGCAAACCACAGATCTTTCGCATCAAACAACGAAGGCACCGAAGTTTATCAGATTAAAAATCTGAACGGAACTGATCAGGTCATGTGGCCCGACCACTGTGTTCAGGGTACATGCGGAGCCGATTTTCATCCCGATCTCACAACCGACCTTTTTTCAGTCATAATCAGAAAAGGGAGCAATCCTGAGATAGATTCATATTCCGCATTCATGGAGAATGACAGGAAGACAGTAACGGGACTTAAAGGCTATCTGGAAAGCAAAGGCATTAAAAAAGTGTTCATAACCGGGCTTGCAACTGATTACTGCGTAAGATATACCGCAGAAGATGCGCTTTCAGCCGGATTCGAGGTTTATGTAGCCGCAGACGCGTGCAGAGGAGTGGATTTTCCGGAAGGAAGTGCCAAAGCCGCTCTTGATGCTATGCAGGCAAAAGGCATAAGGATAATCTCTTCGGAGGATATTTTAAAATGAAATGCACTTACTCGGCGCTTCTGACAGATTTTTACGAACTCACAATGATGCAGGGATT
The DNA here is from genome assembly GCF_021209385.1 of Seleniivibrio sp. GTDB lineage: Bacteria > Chrysiogenota > Deferribacteres > Deferribacterales > Geovibrionaceae > Seleniivibrio. The sequence goes on from NZ_JAJOIL010000001.1 coordinate 3,577, forward strand.
CTTTTCGCAAAATCCCGACAGACTGTCCGTTTTCGACATGTTCTTCCGCAGACAGCCATACGGCGGCGGTTACGCTGTTTTCGCAGGACTGGAGCCTATGCTCGACGCTATAGAGAACTTCACTTTTTCGGCGGACGATATCGGCTATCTCAAAAGCCTGAACTGCTTTTCTAAGGAATTTCTGGACTACCTCAGTAATTTCCGTTTCAAAGGCGAAATATATGCCGTTAAGGAAGGCACTGTCGTTTTCCCAAATGAACCTCTGCTCAGAGTTAAAGGGACTCTGCTCGAAGCCCAGCTTATCGAGCCTATTCTCCTCAACTTTGTGAATTTTCAGACCAGCATAGCTACCAAGTCCGCCAGAATATGCAGAGCCGCAGGTGCTTCCGCCGTTATGGAATTCGGACTGAGGCGCGCGCAGGGACCCGACGGCGCAGTGTCCGCCACAAGGGCATCATACATCGGCGGAGTCGGCGCGACATCAAACGTTCTTGCAGGCAAATTATATGATATCCCAGTCAGCGGAACCATGGCGCATAGCTGGATAATGAGCTTTAAAACCGAGCTTGAGGCATTTGAAGCATTTGCACAAATGTATCCCAACAATTGCATTCTTCTTGCAGATACATACGACACGCTGAAATCAGGCGTACAGAACGCCGTAAAAGTATTCAAAAAACTTAAGGCAAAAGGCTGCAAAGGATACGGCATACGCCTTGACAGCGGGGATTTGAGCTTTCTGAGCCGCGAAGCTAAAAGAATCTTTGCGGAAAACGGATTGCAGGAAGCAAAAATAGTCGCATCCAACGATCTGGACGAATGGGTCATCGAACAGATGGCATTCGAAGGCGCCAGAGTAGACGCTTACGGCGTGGGAACCAGACTTGTCACAGCGGACAAAGATCCTTCGCTCACCGGAGTGTATAAGCTCACAGCGAAAGAAGCTGAAGACGGCTCTTTTTCTCCGGCAATAAAACTGACAAATAACCCAGAAAAGATGTCAAACCCCGGTATAAAGAACATCCTCCGTTTTTATGACAAAAGCGGAATGATGCTTGCAGATATGGTACTTTTTGAAGAGGAAACAGAGGAAATTCTGAAAATCACCGCAGAAAAGAAACCCCTGCGCCTGAACCACCCATCCATTGAATATGCTTTCATAACACTGGATGAATACGCCGATGCAAAACTCCTGCTTGAGAAGGTCATGGAAGGCGGTAAAAAGATAATCGCTCAATCTGACTTGCGTGAAATAAGAGGACGTGCGAAAACAGAAATGAATTCCCTGCACGACACGTTCAAACGCCTGCTGAATCCTCACGTCTACAAGGTAAGCATCTCCGACAGGCTGAAGAAGGTCAAAACCGACATGATCAGCGAACATATGCAGGACTCATAAAAAAAACCGCTATAATTACAATCTATTTCTATAAGGGCTGACATTTCAGCCCTCTTTTTTTATGTCTTAACTGTTAGAATCTGAAAATCAGGCATCGGCAGGTTACGGAGCATATAACAGCAACGAGCCTGTAGGTCAAATTTCTCTTGATAGAGTATTTATCGAAAAGGGACTTAGAGCGAATTACAAACTTTTAGCATCAATTACAGTTGTTGGCGACAGTATGGAACCTACATTGCGAAATGGTGATGTGGTCATCGTTGATAATAGCCAAACTGGCGGGGATGGCATATTTATAGTCAGAGCCGGAGAGGTTTTATATATAAAACGTGTACAAATATTCTTCGATAAGGGTATAATGAGATTAACATCGGACAACGGTTTCTATGAGCCGATGGAGCTTGATGTCAAAACTGATAATGTTAAAGTCGTTGGTCGCGTAATATGCTGCCTCCGAAAAATCTAACAACTAAGAGGTCTTGATGGCTAAGTTAACTTTCATTTTTGCTATACTCTGCCTTCTGATTGGTTTGATTTTCCCTCCATTTATCATGATAGCCATCATCATGTTATTGATTGCTCTATTTCTCAAGCCCACTAATCAAAAACCTGACAACGGTTTTTTAGCTGGTCTCAAAAGAGGGCTTTATGAAAGAAAATGTCCCTACTGTTTGTCACAAATCCCCGCCGATGCACTTAAATGCAAGCACTGTGGGGAATTTGTAAAGCCGGATTAATAAATGAAATTTAGAATTATCTTTATAATATGCTTGTCAATCATTACAACATCGTGTGCAAACAATTATACTCCAAAGTATTTCCCAACATCGCAGACAAAAATTGACGGATATCTTAAAGAAATAAATGTCACCACGGCACCCGAAGAAAAACAGATGGGAAAAATTGTCGGGTTAAGGGATTCAAAACTTGATTTAATTAAAGAATCAATACAAAAAACAATGGACAATTCTCATACATTTAATGGCAACATTAAAAACCTGTATACATTGGATGCAACAATTTACACGTTTTACACACCTGCTGCAAAGGTATTTATGTCTTTTTACCCCATGCAGGTATTTGTCCCCGCAAATCAATCACAACCGACTGATGTTATCATCAGATATGATATCTATGATGATTTTGGCACCATTTACAGTTTGGTTGTAACAAGCCAAGGCGTCGGAGACTCTTCATGCACAAGTGATTGCTCAGAACATTTCGCAGTTAGAAATAACATTTCAATGTTTATGGATAACTTTATCGCCGCAATTCCTGAGATGGAAGAATACATAGAGGGTAGTAAACCGAAAAAAGAACAAGAGAAGAATTTCAAATCTCTGATCAGAATCATGCCTAAGAACAGTCGTTAGTCTCCATCATCAAAACCGCGCGTTCAAATTTCGCTGGTTTCGATGCGCTCGTCAACCATCTTCAAAAAGGATAGCACTCTTAATTTTCTCGCTTTAAAAGTTCGACCGTCTTTCTCGCATTATAGATTTTCATAATAGCTCTTTTCTTGGTTTTGGTCACTGTGACTTCTTACGAAAGCTCTGACATGTTAAGAGATGTTAAGTAGAAGTTGGAAAAAAAATTCCATTCCGTTTGACACGACAGTCACTACTCTTTTGACACCCCCGTACATTTATTCATCAAAACTACTCACTTATAATTCTTCTGAAATATTTTATTCCATAATATCAACCATATACATTCTTGATATATTATCGGATATTTTACATTTTTCTTTACATTTTATATGACTTTTTTCTTTACATTAAATAGCTACTATGATATATAAATAATTGTGGTTAGGAATTAAAAATATTACATTTTTAATTTTAAAGAGGGTGTTATGTTATATAAAAAGCAACTGGTTATTGCGGACGGTTTTTCTACGGCGGATATTTTTGACGAGAATCAGCTAAATGATTTACTTACAAGGGCATCTGTTCTGAACGGAACCATCAGCGATATACCGCTGCTGCCCAATCAGGCGTTAGAAATGGAGACCGAAATTGCTGTTTCCTCCATTTTTGCCACTGCCGCACTGGACGGAAACACACTTTCTAAAGAAGAAATAGCATCCATATACTCACAAAATGCATCTAAAACTTCTACAGCAAACAATGTAAAAGAAATAAAGAACCTGATAAGAGCATATAAACTGCTCGACGAGATAGTGCCGGACGGTTCGGCACCAGTTATAACTCAGGAACTCATAAAAGAACTGCACAAAAACCTCACCATAGGAATCGACACAGCAGGTTCCACCCCCGGTGAATACCGCGATAAACCCGCGAAGGCAGGAAGCAGAAAATCAGCAGACCTTGACGCGCAGATGGCTGAGTTCATTGAGTTCATCAACCATCCCGTTATGATGTCCGTATCACCCTATGTCCGCGCCGCAGCCGCGCACGCGAAGCTCACAGGAATACACCCTTTCTTCACGGCGAACGGACGCACTGCAAGACTTCTGGAAGCCTACATCCTCTCCCATGCTGACATGCGTCTCACTGCAAAATCACTCAGTGTCCGCTACCATGCAAAATCAGAAGAGTATTTCAATATATTTTCAATGTCTAAAAGAGCCAAAAAAGACATAACTCCTTTTATCCGGTTCGTCCTTGAGGCGGTCAACGCCTCACTGGACGGGCTGAAGGACACTGTTTACGGTTACCTTTATGACCTGACCATGCGCGAATACCTCAATATACTTAAAGAGGACGGCGATCTGAACCAGCGCCAGCTTGATCTTGTCATACTTATGATGGACAAGGATTGTACAATCACTCTGGCATCCATCCAGACGAACCTTCCGTTCTCTCTGCTTTACTCAGGCAAGAACGAGCAGACAGCCAGACGTGACCTTAAAAAACTGACGGATATGAAGATATTAGCAACCGACGATAACAAGGAATACAGACTCGGAACAGACCTGCTCTGTTTCGGCTAATATAACCAAGCGTAGTGTGAGCCTACGCAGGCTTTGCCTGTGTAAGGCGTTGATCAAAAATGACACGACGTCATTTTTGATATACATACTCTGATCATTTCGTACCTCGTAACTCTTCTTTTAGCCTGAAAGCCCCGCACTGCCATGCGGGGCTTTTCACATCCGCATGATTTTGTGAAAAGCTGACGCGAAATCGTCAAGTGAATAGACAGTAACCGACGGGTCGTAATCTGTCAGGAGTTCCGACAGCCGCTCCCAGTCGTTTTTAGGATAGACGTTCTTAGAAATTTCTGGAAGCACGCCTGTATCGCTGGTGATAAGCGGCACTCCGCATGCCATGGCTTCCATACCGACACGGCATATAGCTTCCGAACCCAGAGAAGACACAACGCACACATCAAAGCTGTTGTATATGTCCGCAATATCCTCACGGAATCCCGTTATAGTTGCTATATCTTCGATACCGTTGTCGTATATATATTTTCTTATGCTTTCAGTCTGGCTCACCGCATCGAAACCGGCGATCACCAGTCTGATGTTCCTTCTGCCCTCGCGGTAGACCTTGCCGACTGCTTTTATGAGGTTTTCATGACCTTTTATGGGGTCGAACCTGCCGACTATGCCCACAACATGATCGTCCTGTGCAAAACCGAACTCGTCGCGTATCTTTATTCGGGCAAACTCGCTCTTTTTGAATTTTTTTTGTATCGACACCGCCGTATACGACATTGAGTGCCGAATCGGGTGTTTTGAGATTTTTCCTGTAGCTGTCCGCTATAAATTCGCCTGAACAGATTATTGCGTCGGTGCATCGGTTGTGCATGACACGGTTAAAGAATCCGTTTCTGGGCGGACGTATATCGCCGCGCACGCGTACAAGATTGAAGTTTTGTCTGGTGATGCGTTTCCACGCGAAATACCCGAAAAATTCGCCGCGGTTTGCAATGATGATATCCGGCTGATAAGACATGAGTATCCTGTCCATCGCCCCCATGGCGGCAAGCACCTTTAACGGGTTTGATGTGTTAATGCCGGCCTCGAAAATTTCGAGACCGGCATCACGAGCTTTAAGGACAGGAGGTGAGCCCGGCAGTCCGCAAACAGCGACATCGTGCCCTTTGCACTTAAGAGCCGACGACAAAGACACGGCATACCAGGCGGTTGCGTTATACCACCGTACGTTGATTACGTTTAGTATACGCACCTCAATCTATCTCAGTCTGCCTGATTCCTAAGGTATGCGGGGAGTTCAGACTCCTCCTCATTGAAATCAGTCAGCGTTTTTAACCTGTGGTCTGTCTTTCTTATTGTGCCGAGAGTCATTTTGATCTCTTTACCGACCTTAGTCTTCTCGGCGAAGCTTTCAAGGTCTACCGGCTTTTTTTCGCGTGTTTTACCCAGACCTGTAGCAACAACGGTAACTCTCAGTTCGCCGTTAGTGATGTCGGGGTTGATCACGACGCCTTTAAATATGTTTGCTTCATCGCCTGCCGCTTCATAGATTTTGGTGGCGATTCTGTCCATCTCAAACATACGGAAGTCTGTGCCGCAAGTGATGTTAAGCAGCAGAGCGTCCGCGCCCGCGATGGAAACGTCTGTGATAAGCGGAGAGCTGAGTGCTTTTTCCGCAGCGAGAAGGTCTCTGTTTTCGCCTTCCGCAGTACCTATACCCATAAGAGCCATGCCTTTGCTGCTCATGATGGTGCGGATATCTGCAAAGTCCACGTTCACTACGCCGTTTGAGTTGATAGCGTCGCTGATACCCTGAACGCCCTGACGCAGAACGTCGTCTGCCATTTTGAACGCTTCCTCAAACAGAGTGTTCTCTTTGCACTGATCCATTATTTTATCATTGTGAACAACGATATAGGTGTCCACATGGTCTTTCAGAAATTTAAGTCCCTGCTCTGCGTTGTCGTTTCTTTTTCTGCCTTCAAAAGCGAAGGGTTTTGAAACAACGGCAACTGTAAGAGCTCCGAGATCTTTTGCAATGCTCGCTATAACGGGAGCCGCACCTGTGCCGGTACCGCCGCCCATACCTGCTGTAACGAATACCATATCGGCCCCGCGCAGGTGCTGTTCGATAGCTTCCATGTCCTCGATAGCTGATTTTTTACCAACTTCGGGAACGCCGCCCGCACCGAGACCGCGTGTGATGGTGGTGCCAAGCTGAATTTTGTTAGGTGCAAGGTTGGATGCAAGTGCTTGTGCATCCGTGTTCGCAGCGATAAACTCAACGTCTGCTATCCCTGCTCTGATCATGTTGTTGACAGCGTTTCCACCTGCCCCGCCAACACCGACTACTTTGATTACCGCGTTTTGAGGCAGCGGCGCAAAGTCGAATTGTAATTTGTCCATCTGAAACCTCCTTGTAAAGCTCGAAAAATTTCCTTAAAGCTATATAAAGACCTAATTCAAATCCACCCCAACCCTCCTTTTTTAAAGGAGGGAGTTTTTCCCCCTTTAACAAAGGGGGATTAAGGGGGATTTTCTTTCTATCCTGCCATTCTGTTAAAAGAACTCTGAAAACCAGCTTTTCATCCTGCCAAGCACATTTGAAAACTGCTTTTCGTCGCTGTCGGACGAAGAGGACAGTCTTGAACCTGATGATTTGCCTTTTTTTGCCGCGCAAAGTGCAAGACCTACGCCTGTCGCATATTTGGGGTCATGAACATAATCGCTCAGACCGCCGACGTTGTGGGGTCTGCCAACGCGCACCGGAACGCCGAGTATCTCGCCCGCGAGCATATCAATGCCTTCGTGGTTTGAAAGTCCGCCTGTGATAACCACACCCGCACCGAGATGATCAAGCAGTCCCTTGTATTGAAGCTCTCCCTTAAATATCTGGAAAACCTCTTCTGCTCTTGCCTGAAGAATCTGAGTGACTGTCGCCTTGCTCACCAGTCTGGGGGGTCTGCCGCCGACAGTGGGAACCTCGATGCGCTCATCCTCTTCAACGAGGGGCATCCATACGCATCCGTTCTTCAGTTTCAGCTTTTCAGCCTCGGATTCGGGAGTGTTAAGCCCTATCGCAAGATCTTTTGTAAAGTTGCGTCCGCCTATGAGAAGTGCCGCTGTGTGGAACACTGCACCCTGTTTGAAAACAGCCATGTCGCTGGTGCCGCCGCCGCCGTCGATAAGACAAACGCCTATCTCTTTCTCGTCTTCGCTGAGGACGGATTCGGAAGATGCGAGCTGTTCAAGAACGATATCGTTAACGATTATTCCCGCCTTTTCACAGCTTCTTATTATGTTCTGGGCGCTTGACACTGCGCCTGTGATTATATGTACGTCAGCTTCCAGACGAACGCCGCTCATACCGACAGGATCTTTGATCTCGCTCTGCCCGTCCAGAATGAACTGCTGGGGCAGAATAGCCAGAATCTCGTTTCCCACGGTGATGTTCGTGGCGGCGGCTGTCTCGATTACCCTTTCAACGTCCTTCTGGGTTATCTCGCGCCCGCCTTTAACGGCTATTGTTCCCCTCTGGTTAAAGCTTTTTATGTGTCCGCCTGCGATGCCCGCAGTAACTGCCTTTATCTGCACACCGGACATTCTTTCAGCCTCTGCGATGGCGTCGCGGATGCTTTGCACTGTGGAGTCTATATTGACAACCACGCCCCGCCTGATGCCGTCGCTGGGCGCCTTGCCCAGACCGATTATGTCTATGCTTCCGTCGCTGTTCTGACTTGCGACAACAACACATATTTTCGTTGTGCCGAAGTCCAGCCCGACATAGATATTATCCTGTATCATTACATCACCCCTTTCACGAATATCTTGTCAGGAATCCTCATATCAACGTATTCTATCTCTTTGTAGCGTTTCCTGATGATGTCCTGATAAGCTGCGTACATCCTTTCAAAATCCGCCTGATCGTATGAAGCCCGCAGTTCCACGCCGTTTTCCACCATTGTGAAATAAAACTGCTTAAGATTTATGTTTTTGTCCTTAAGCACCGCCGCGGTCTCATACATTTTGATGAACTCCTTAAAATCGTCTTCCTTCACTTTCTGGTCCATCTTTATCCTGACGCCTTCGCATGTATCCTTTATCATAAGTCCGGTGGAGGTAGCCGTAAAGCATCCTCTGGTGTATTGAAGCTTGAACACGGGACGTTTTTCAAACACCACCACATCCAGCCTGTCGGGGAACACCTTGCGTATTTCCATACGCTCAACCCACGAATCCCCGTTATAGTTTATGGTCTCCGGCTTAACATCAAATATGCTCTGCCCCACCATGCTTTTCACCATGGTTTCGACCTTTTTGTTGTCAGCTTTTATCAGTCCTTTGACATTTACGCTCTTCACCTTGAAATAACCGCTCTCGGTGAAAGAATCCGCACCCTTCTTTATGCCGACGCCTACGGCGCTCATTGTTCCCAGCGCAAGAAGAGACACGAGAATAAAACGTCCGATTCCTTTCTTTTTTGCCATTACTTAACTCCGTTCAAGCAACCCCATCCTTGGGCATTGGCAGTTGATTTAACTCTCGGAAATGCTGTCCTAGCATTTCCTCGTAACGCTCCGCATGGAATGAATCCATGCTACGCTCACACTCCGTCGCAAATCCGAGTAAAACTTCGGATTTACTCCTCCGTGTGGTGCGTCCTGCACCTTGAGAACTCATTTTTTCAGCGCTCCGGCGAGCATCTTTTCAACCATCTGCTCAAAGGTCATCCCGGCTTTTCCGGCGGCCTTAGGCAGCAGACTTGTTTCGGTCATGCCCGGCAGTGTATTGACTTCGAGAACGTAGCTCTCTTTTCCGTCAAAGATGGCGTCAACCCTGCCGTATCCTGAACACCCTGCCGCGTTGAACGCATCCAGAGCGACTTTCTGCACATATTTATACTGTTCGTCGGTCAGTTCAGTTTCAAAGACATACTCTGTCATGCCCTTGGTATATTTAGATTCATAATCGTACACGCCTTTTTTCGGGCGTATCCAGATGATAGGGAGCGCTTCGCCGTTGAGTATGGAGATAGTAAGCTCCTTTCCCTCGATGCACTCTTCAACCATCAGCTTGCTGTCATATTTCGCAGCGTCATCAAGAGCCGCAGCATAGTCAGCTTCGTTATCCACTATATGTATGCCCACGGACGAACCCTGACGGCAGGGTTTGACCACGCATTTCTTAAAGGGCATCTTTTTATCTGTCGGCACTTTGTATGCCGGAGTGGGTACGTTGTTCTTAACGAACTGCTCCTTTGTCATGAGCTTATCGAAGGCAACCATGTTCGCCTCGAAGTCCGAACCTGTGTAGGGAAGCCCCATGATGTCCAGCATCCCCTGAATACGTCCGTCCTCACCGTATGTTCCGTGGAGAGCGATGAAGCAGACTGTTGCGCCCGCCTCGCGTATTTTAAATGCAACGTCCTTGTCCATATCTATAAGCGCCGTGTCGTAACCCAGACGAACAAGCGCATCATACGCCGCCTTACCGCTGCGCAGTGAAACTTCTCTTTCAGCAGACATCCCGCCGTAAAGTACGGCTACCTTATTTTCCTTCACGTTTTTCCCTCACCTTTTCGGCAAGATCGAATGAGAACTTGGTTACGTTTCCTGCGCCCTGCGTGATTATCACGGTGTTGTCGCATCCTTCGTCTTCAAGGTAGTCATAGACCTCGTCAAAGGAACCTATATAATTTACGTTTTTGAATCCTCTTCTCTTTATCTCACGTACAAGGGTCTCTGAATCAACACCCTCTATCTTGTCTTCGCTGGCGGCATATATGTCCGCTATGAACAGCATGTCCACATCAAAGAAAGCCATTGCGAAATCTTTTATGAGCGCCTGCGTTCTGGTGTATCTGTGTGGCTGGAACACGGCGATTATCTTCTTGTCGCCGTATGCGCCGCGCACCGCACGCAGTGTGGTCTTTATCTCTGTGGGGTGGTGACCGTAGTCGTCCATAACGATGCATGAGCCGTCGTCATATCTTGCGGTCAGCCTTCTCTGTACGCCTTTGAATTTCTCAAGGGCGCGTTTTACCGTTTTGAAAGGAATGTTGAACTCCTGCGCAACAGCTATGGCACCGAGCGAGTTCAGTACGTTGTGTTCGCCGGGGAATCCAAGCCTTATCTTACCCATCTTCTGACCTTTGATAACAACATCAAAATGCATTCCGAATCCCTTCTGTTCAACGTTCACCGCATGAACGTCAGCCTGTGCCTTAAAGCCGTAGGTAAGGAACTTTCTGCCGATATGCGGAATTATGTCCGCAGTGTTCATATCTTCCAGACAGAGAACAACGCTTCCGTAGAACGGAACCCTTGAGGCGAAATCTATGAAGGTCTGTTTAACATCCTCAAGGTCGCTGTAGGTGTCGGGGTGTTCATAATCTATATTGGTGATGAGCGCTACACTGGGTGACATCATCAGGAAACTTCTGTCGGATTCGTCCGCTTCCGCAACGATAACGTTACCTTTGCCGAGCGACGCGTTTGTGTCGCGAGTATTGAGGATACCGCCCACGACTATCGTCGGGTCGAGTTTCGCCTCGTTCAGAATTTCAGCAACCATTGAGGTTGTGGTAGTCTTTCCGTGGCTTCCTGCAACTGCGACTGAGAATTTCAGGCGCATAAGCTCCGCAAGCATCTCTCCGCGCTTGATAACTGGTATGAATCTGTCCTTCGCACAGACAAGCTCCGGATTGGTTTCTTTAACCGCAGATGTATAGACAACAACGTCGGCGTTCTCCGCATATTCGTATCTGTGCCCTGTGCGCACATCTATTCCCATGTTCTGTAATCTTTTAACGTTACCGCCTTCGGACAGGTCGGAGCCGCTTACGCCAAACCCCATGTTATGCAGAACCTCTGCGATCCCGCTCATACCTATCCCGCCGATACCCACAAAATGAATGTTCTTGACCGAACCGAACACCTTATCCAATGTTCATTCCCCCTGCTATAAGAGCAGCACTTTCGTATTTTTTCATATTTCTAAGCGACTCTATATATAAATCGCTGTTTTCTTCATAATCTATAACGGCTTCTATAATTTTTTCCGCATTTGCGTATTCTTCCGTAACAACTTTCGCACCTTTCTGCTTTTCAGCAAACAAAGCGTTAAAGTATTGATGGTTATCCGCAGCCTTTGCAAACGGAACGTAAATAGCATAGCGTCCTGCGTTCGTGACCTCGAAAACGGTACCGGAACCGCTTCTGGCTATTACGATATCGCAGTTTTCAAGCGCCTCGGCAACGTTGTCTATGTATCCGCAGACAGTGACTTTTCCGCTGTCCAGAAGCCCTTTGACCTTATATTTCTCTACGGTCTCTTCATACAGCGCGCCGCCTGTCTGGTGGACGATGGTATATCCTCTGTCCACAAGTATGGGAGCGGAGTTGGAGACCAGTATGTTCACCAGTCTGGAACCCTGCGAACCGCCCATCACAAGTATGCGCTTTCCGCCCTTTTCGGCGGGTTTTATGCTTTTAAATTCCTCGCGGACGGGATTGCCTGTGACAATCGTGTTGCCCGCCGCGTTTATGGTTTCCGGAAACGACAGAAAAACCCTGTCGCAGCATCCGGCAAAAATCCTGTTTGTCAGCCCCATGACGCTGTTCTGCTCGTGCATGTAAAGCTTAAGCCCCTTCATAACGGCGATTATCCCCGCCGCCGCAGATGCGAAACCGCCTGTCATAAGAACCGTGTCGTGTCTGCGCACCAGCGTGTAGCAGACGCTTATCTCTTTCAGCAGTCTGAAAAGAGAACGGATGCGGGTAAATATATTTACGCCTTTCAGAGGTGTCTGTTTCTGTTCGTAGAACCTGTATCCAAGCTCTGTCAGCACCCTGCGTTCAAGTCCTCGGTCGGAAACGATAAAGAAACATTCGACGTTTTTGTCCTTTAGATACTGCGCAACGGCAATACCCGGATAAAGATGTCCGCCGGTTCCGCCGCCGGCTATTATAAGACGCTCCTTCATCACTTCTTCACCTGAGCCTCTTCCGCACTGCGCAGAAGAATCCCCGTCATGAACATCGCAAATATCATACTCGAACCGCCGTAACTCATATACGGCAGACCGATACCTTTTGTGGGCAGTGCGCCCGAAACCACGCCGACGTGGAGTATCGCCTGAATTATCATGCAGTACGCCAGCCCGAACGTAAGCAGTCTCTTGAATTTATCATCGTGTGCTTTCGCAACCTTTATAACCACATAAAACAGGAGAATGAACAGTATCATTATCCCGAACGCACCCCAAAGCCCCGTCTCCTCAGCTATGATGGCATAGATGAAGTCAGTGTGGGCTTCCGGCAGGAAATAGAGTTTCTGTGTGGAGTTCCCAAGCCCCTTGCCCCAAAGTCCGCCGCTTCCAACTGCAATGAGCGACTGAATAAGCTGATATCCTACCCCGTGGCTGTCCTGCCACGGATCGAGGAAGTTCAGAAGCCTTGCCTTGCGGTAGCCCATCATCATACCCGCAATGAGTATGGGGGAGATGAACCCCAGCATACCGCCGATGTGCAGTACGCTTGCGCCGCCGATGACGAACATGGCGAGCAGAACCGTGATAAGCAGGAAGGTTGTTCCGAAGTCAGGTTCCATAAGTATCAAAGCCCCCATCATACCGAGCATGATGGAAGCAGGTAAAAATCCTTTTGAAAAATCCTTGAGCTTGTCCTCTTTCTTCTCAAGGTAGTGCGCCAGATACAGTATAACCGTGAACTTAGCAAGCTCCGACGGCTGCAAGCTGAATCCGGGCAGAATAACCCATCGGTGCGCACCGTTGATGGGTCTGTAAAAGAAGACAGCAACCAGCAGTATCAGCGTTCCGAAATAGAAGATAGGCACAAATCTGCGCCATGTATCAAGGGGCACCTTATATGCAGAGTACATTATGAACGCACCCACAAGGACACTGATGAGCTGTTTCTGGAAGAAATACAGCTCCTGACGACCGAGGGACATCGCCTGCATACTGCCCGCAGACAGCAGGAATATCAGTCCCAGAATCACCAGTACGGAGGTGATTATCAGAATTTTAAGTCTGTTGTCCTGTAAATCGTGCATATCACCCTTTTTTAAGAGCTTTTACAAGCTCGCAGAAATGTTCGCCGCGGTGCTCAAAACCTCTGTAGAGGTCGAAGCTTGCGCAAGCGGGAGACAGAACCACTTTTTCGCCCGCTTTCGCGTGCTTAAAGCATACGTCAACCGCCTCAACCATGTCTTTTACCCTGACAACAGGTACTTTTACCTTGTCTTTCAGAGTGTTTTCTATCTTTTCGCCCGCCTTGCCGTATGCAACAACAAGGGAAGCCTTTTCATTAAGTACGTCTATCAGAACGTTGAAATCCCCGTTCTTGTCCTTTCCGCCGAGAATAACGTTAACGCCCTTTTCAAACCCTTTCAGCGCTGTAAGGGTGCTGTGCAGGTTCGTTCCCTTGGAATCGTTTATCCACTCGACACCGTTTATAGTGTCAACGTATTCGCATCTGTGGGGCAGTCCCTTTAAACCTTCGACAAGATGAGTTACATCCCCCTCAAATTTGCAGAGCGCGTCAGCCGCCAGCAGAGCGTATGAGAGGTTCATTATGTTATGTCCGCCGTTCAGCGGAAATTTTGCTACATCAACAAAAAAACTTCCGAAATCGAGCTTAGTGCCGTTAAGCTTCGGAAAACCTTTCAGTTTCGGGTCTATTTTGACCGTTTCGCCTTTATAAAAGGCGGTCTTCTTAACAAGGTACGGCTCGTCTTCGATTATAAGTCTGCCGCCCTCCTTGATATACTTCACCAGATTCATCTTGTCGTCTGCGTAGTCGTCCATATCGCGGTATCTGTCCATATGGTCTTCCGCAAGGTTGGTGACTATCGCACAGTCCGCTTCAAACTCGCGGAGCATCCCGGTCTGGAAGCTGGAGAGTTCCACGACATAGCAGTCCATATGCTCGCCGAGAACACATTCGCCGTATGTCAGCCCGATGTTTCCGCACGCCTCGGAGCGGATACCGGCTTTGGTAAGCACCTGCGCCGTGAGTGCCGTAACGGTGGATTTACCGTTTGTACCTGTTATACCCACAACCTTCGCACCCTGAGGCTTGTGCTTCTGCGCAAGCTCAATCTCGCTGGTAAACTCTTTGGGCGCGTTCGGATAGTTTCTCAGGTTCACGCCGGGGCTTACGGCAACAAGGTCGTAAGTATCTGTAAACTCACTTATATTTTTAAACGAGTTATCACCGTCGTCAAAAACGGTGATATCTGTGTATCCGTCCAGTTTAAGCAGTGCTTCGGCAGCTTTGCCGCTTTTTCCGTATCCTAAGATCGCAGCTTTCATCTACATTACCTCAGTTTCAGCGTAGACAGCGCTATGAGCGCCAGAATAAAGGATATGATCCAGAAACGAATGGTTATCTTCGTTTCGCTCCATCCGGCAAGCTCAAAGTGATGGTGTATCGGTGCCATGCGGAACATTCGTTTGCCCTTTGTTATTTTGAAGTAGCCCACCTGCAGGATAACTGAAAGTGTCTCCATAACAAAAATGCCGCCGACAACCGCAAGAACTATCTCGTGTTTTGCTATGACAGCCACGCCCGCAAGCGCGCCGCCTATAGACAGCGAACCGACGTCGCCCATAAAAACGCTGGCGGGATGCGCATTGAACCACAGAAAACCAAGACCCGCACCCACCATCGCCCCGCAGAAGACTGCAACCTCGCCCGCTCCATGAACATAAATGATATTCAGATAGCTGGCGAATTTGAAGTTACCTGTAAGGTACGCCATGAAACCGATTGTTCCGAAAGCGATTATGCTTGGAGTGATGGCAAGTCCGTCCAGACCGTCGGTAAGGTTCACCGCGTTGGACGTGCCTATCATTATAAAAATAGCAAGCAGGGCATAGAAATAGCCCATATCTATTACAAACTTTTTAAAGAATGGCATTGCAAGTTTCGTTGAAACACCGGATTTATCCACATAAAGCACCAGAAGTGTGGCTATCACAGCGAAAAGAAGCTGTCCGCCGGATTTCTGGCGTGGAGATATACCTTCTGGGTTTTTAAGGATCGTTTTTTTATAATCATCAACGAAGCCTATAAGTCCGTACCCTATGAAGAGCAGAAGAACTATCCAGATATAAGGGTTGCGCAGGTCAGCCCAGAGCAATGTTGATATAGCGGCGGAACCGACTATCATGACACCGCCCATTGTGGGTGTACCCTCTTTAACCTTGTGGCGTTCCGGTTCATATCCCTTTGATTTCATGCTGAAAGACATCTCTTTCAGCTTGCGAATAACATAGGGACCGAACACAAGTGTTATGACCAGAGCGGTAATGGCAGCATACGCCGTTCTGAAGGTAATGTACCTGAATACGTTAAGAAAACTTAAATATTCCGAAAGCGGAACTAAAAGGTTATACAGCACGCTGCTCTTTCTCCTTCTGAAGATAATTTATGAAATCTTCAAACCTGCGGGCGCGGCTCGCTTTGAACAGGAACATCCCGCCGTTAAGAGCAGCCACCTGTTTCATGGCATCCTCTTTTTCGGCTATGACCTTCACGTTCTCTGCGCACTCAAACTTTAAAAAGCTTTTGCCCACGAATATGAAATTTACATCCTTAAGCTCTTTGGCACGCTTCATCAGCTTGTGATAAAGCATCTCTTCGTATCCTTCGATCTCGCCCATTTCGCCTAATACAGCGGTTTTTGGTGATGCGGGTATCTCCGCCAGATTGTTCATTGCACTCATGACAGATTCAAATCCGGCGTTGTATGTGTCGTCTATAACTCTGTATGCGCCGTAGTCAGTTATCCTTCCCCTGCCGTTCTCCGGCTGAAAATTCCTGATACCTTTCATAACGTCTGTGTATGAAAGCCCGCATGTCATGCCTATGCCGATGGCGGCAAGGCTGTTCTGCACGAAGTGGCTGTATATATGGTTCAGTTTAAAGCAGTAAGGCGTGTTGCGCATAACTGCCGTAAAGTAAAAATCGCCGTTAACGGTTCTGTTCATGTCGCCCATGATAACGTGGGAAGCCATGTCCGTTCCGAAGTAGCGGACGTTTACCTTTGAAAGCTCCCGTTCGCCTATGAAGCGTCTGCATGAATCATGCACCCAGAGGGTTCCCTCGCCTGTCATGCCGTCGACTATGGACAGCTTTTCCGCCGCCAGCCCCTCAATGTTCCCGAATCTGCCGATGTGCGCGTGACCGATAAGTGTCACAACAGCTACGTCAGGTTTGATATATCTGGACAGGGCGGATATCTCCCCTGTGTTGTTCGTTCCCATCTCAAAAACGGCAAAACCGCTTCTGTTCTTCATATTCGCCGCGCAAATGGCAACACCAAGCTCGTTGTTATAGTTGCCGTATGCCGTATAGACCTTCTTTTTTGCTCCGAGAACACAGGAGATAAGCTCCTTAGTGGTGGTCTTGCCGACGCTTCCTGTCACTGCGACTTTTATGCCTTTGAACTTCGACAGGTTGTATGTGCCGATGGTCTTAAGAGCATCCAGACTGCTTTTAACAAGCACCCTGTTGCCTGACATCTTGTTGAACGTCTCTTCATCCTCAAGGATAACGAGCGCCGCTCCGCTGTCCACCGCCTGCTGCGCATACAGATTGCCGTCGGTGACCTCTCCTCGGAAAGCAACAAAACAGCTTCCTGCGGAAACCTTTCTGCTGTCGATTACAAAATCGGTTATCTCACAGTCGGTTGAGATAGCTGACCTGAGAACCCCGCCCATTGCATTTATTGCCTGTGTAACGTGCATCACTGCGCCTCCAGACATTTTCTTACCTCTTCCCTGTCGTCGAAATGTATCTTATCTTTGCCTATTATCATGTAATCTTCGTGTCCCTTGCCGGCTATCAGTACAATATCCTTGTCCTGTGCCATACCCACCGCCTGCTGAATTGCATGGCGTCTGTCGGGTGTAAGGATAACGTTCTCCGCATCCTCAAAACCTGTGAGGATGTCCCCGAATATCTGTTTCGGATCCTCGGTTCTGGGGTTGTCGCTGGTGAGTATCACCACGTCGGAGTTTTTCTCCGCCGCTTTCGCCATTCTGGGGCGTTTCGTTCTGTCGCGGTCTCCGCCACAGCCGAAAACGGTTATTATTCTGTTCTCTCTGAAATTGCCCAGAGCGGACAGAACGTTTATAAGCGCGTCGTCTGTGTGGGCATAGTCCACAAAGATGAATGCGCCGTTGTCTTTTTTAAATTTCTCAAGCCTGCCCGGCACGTTCTTCATCTTAGCAATGCCCTCTCTGATATGCCCGGAATCTATACCGAGCATGATGCAGGCTGATGCCGCAGCCAGCAGGTTCTCAAGGTTGTGCAGTCCCACAAGGTGGGAATCTATATTTATCTTTCCGGCGGGGCATATCAGCTTCGCTTTGATACCATCCAGCCCGAACCATATCTCTTCCGCTCCGATGTCGGTCTTCGGACTCACGCCGAAAGTGACCTTGTCGACCTCGCTCTCTTTCGCGAGCCTTTTGCCGAAATCATGATCAACGTTTATAACGCCGACCTTTGAATACGTCGGTGTGAAAAGCTTTTTCTTAGCATTGAAATACTCGTCCATTGTCTTGTGATAGTCGAGGTGATCGCCTGTCAGGTTTGTGAAGGCGGCGACATCAAAGACTGTTCCGTATACCCTGTGCTGGTCGAGAGCGTGGGATGATACCTCCATCACCATCGCATTGCAACCTGCATCTGCTGCTTTTCGCACAGCTTTGTAATATTCATACGGAGACGGGGTTGTCGAATCCAAATCGAACGATGTGTCGCCGTATGCAACGCCCGTCGTACCGATGCGTACAGGTCTCATTCCCGCTTCTTTCATGATGGATTCTATAATATATGTAGTGGTCGTTTTTCCGTTTGTACCTGTTACTCCGACCTTAACCATATCCTCGTCGGGTCTGCCGAAAAGGTTGCGGCATGCAAGAGCAATGGCTTTGCGTCCGTCCTCAACCACAACGGTGGGAACGCCTTCAATGGGGCGCTCGGCAACTACAAAAGGAGCTTTTTTTGTTTCATACGCTTCTCTGGCAAAGGAGTGAGAATCGAAATGTGTCCCCTTGAACGCAAAGAAAGGACACTTTCTCTTTGTGTCTCTGTTGTCGAAGCTGATATCTTTGATATCCGCTTCAAAGTCAACATCCAGATCAAACCCCTTAATATCAAGTCCGTCAAGAAGTTGGGACACTTTCATATACATAGCTCCTTTTAAGCCCCATGTGCATGGATATCTGTTCCGCGAGGGTCTTGAAAGTTCTTGCGGCTGTGGTTCCGCCATAGATAGAACTTTTGGGCTCCTTGTAAACGACAACCATAGCAATTCTGGGATTGTCAGCAGGGAAAACGCCTGCAAAACTCGCAACGTAACCCGTTTTGCTGTATGTGCCTGTTTCCTTATCTATCCTCTGTCCGGTACCCGTTTTTCCGCCTATATCAACAAAGTCTGAATAGGCGTTCTTTCCGGTACCGTCCTTGACCACCTTCTTCAAAAGCCCCTGCAAACGTTTTGCAGTTTCATCCGAAAAAACCCGCTCGTCTTTATTTTTCGGCGTATAGGTGTCCTCGCCCTTCACTATCTTCTTTACGACTTTGGGGTTAAGAAGATGTCCGCCGTTTGCTATGGCGCTGTAAAAACGCACCATCTGCAAAGGAGTTACCAGTATCTCCTGACCGATTGAAATGGAAGGTTTACTGAGACCCGACCAGCGTCTGTAGCTGCGTACAAGCCCCTCTTCCTCTATCATGCCGGAAATGCCCGTTCTGTCACCGAATCCCAGAGACTTTATATAATCGTGAAATTCCTGTTTAGTAACCTTGTCGGAAAGCTTAACCATTCCGATGTTGCTGGACTTAATAAGCACCTGCTCCGCCGTCAGCATACCGTTTGGGGAAACATCCTTGATGTTGTGTCCGTAAACGTTATAGGCACCGTTTTCGCAGTCTATAGTTATATTCGTATTCAGGTGGTGCTTATCCAGAAGCAGTGAAAAAAGAACCGGTTTAAATATCGAACCCGGCTCGTAAAGAAAACTTGCAGGATCGTTCTTCCACTCCTTCTGGGAATACTTTCTAAAGTCGTTCGGGTCAAACCCTCCGGAGGACGCGGCAAAAATTATTTCCCCTGTCTGTGCGTCCATGGCAATGGCCATGCCTTTGTCCGCCATGAACTCAGCCGTGCCCTGCCGAAGGATCTCTTCCGATAGACCCTGTAGGTATTCGTCTATGGTCAGATAAATCACTGTATCCACATCTTTTTTCTTCTGCGGATCTTCAAAGATAATTCTTTTTCCTTTGTTGTCGCGCATTGCGAGAAGCTGGAATTCGCTCCCTTCAAGCACGTCGTTGTAACGGTACTCAACTCCGTTGAGACCTTCGTTGTCTGTTCCTGTGAAACCTATTATGGATGCCGCAAGTTTGCGTTCAGGATAAAACCTCTGTTCTTCGAGGACATACTCAATCTCCGGTATCTCCTCCTGAATTCTTTTTGCCTGTGCAACCTCAATGTTTCTGGCTATCCATGTGAAGCCTTTTTTATTGATTATTCTGCGTCTTTTATCAGCCGAAAGTCTGATTCCGTCGCGTCGAAGCTGATCTATAAAAGCCTGACGGTTTTTCAGTTCCTCCGGAAAAACATAAAGGGAAGCGGACTTTTTGTTCAGTGCGAGCGGGTTGCCGTTCGCATCCATGATAAGTCCTCTTCCCTTTGTGCTTTTCATCACGCCTTTCGACTGTCTGACAGCTTTATCCGTGTAGAAATCGTTCTGCGCTGTCTGGAGATATGCCACCTTTGCACCAACAAGGCAAAAGAAAAAGATGGCGAGCCACGAAAAGAATGTCAGTCTTCCGCTCTCAGTTTTTAACATAATAGGTTCTTCTTACGTCAGGCATCATAAGCCCCATATCCTTTGCTTTTTTATAAAGGTTCTCCGCATCGTATGCGTCGGATTTTTTTGAAAGCAGAGAGGTATAGTCTATCTCACCCTGCTCTATTTTCTGCGTCATGCTGCTGATGTCATAACCTGCGCGGATGCACATCTGGCGCACATAAACTATGGAAAACAGAAGAAGCATCATAACAGCGCCCAGTATCAGGGTGCTGAGTCTCACTCTTGAAACAGTCTCTGCGGGTGCTGCCGTCATGGTTTGCGCTTTCATATCCGTCTCCTGATATAAATGTTTTTTACAGTTCTTCTTGTCTCCCCCTTTAATAAAGGGGGAATAAGGGGGATTTGCATTAAATCTTAATCAAATCCACCCCGACCCTCCTTTGCTAAAGGAGGGGGAAAAGTCAAACTCTTTCGGCAACGCGCATCTTTGCGCTTCGCGAAAGAGGATTAAGTTCAACCTCGTCCTCTTTAGCTGTCAGAGGTTTACGGGTTATCTGGCGGAAGGTGCGTACCTTTCCGCATGTACAAACGGGCATTCCGGGAGGACATACACATTCTTTTTCAAACTCACGGAAATAGTCTTTGACAAGTCTATCCTCCAGAGAATGAAACGAAATAAAGGCAGCCTTGCCGCCCTTTGATACATATTTTTCAAGCTTGCCAAGCATCTTTTCGATGGCGTCAAGCTCTCCGTTTACATAAATACGCAATGCCTGAAAGCTCTTGGTCGCCGGATGAACACCGGGCTTCTGAGCTTTTTTCGGCACGGCGGAAGCTATAATGTCCGCCAGCTGTACAGTAGTCTCTATTCTTTTTATCGCTCTCGCCGCAACAATAGCGGTGGCAATGTTCCAGGCGAAATCGTCTTCGCCGTACTTTCTTATAAGATTTGCAAGTGTCTCTCTGGAATAGCTGTTCACAACCTCAGCGGCAGTGAGCCTGTCCGCGGGGTTCATACGCATGTCCAGCGGTCCCTGACTGCGGAATGAAAATCCGCGCTCCGCTGTTTTAAGATGGAACAGCGAGACGCCGAAATCCGCCAGAACAGAGGACACAGCTTTAACATCCAGTTCGTCGAGAACCTGATCGAAGTCGGAAAAGTTGGAATGAACAACGGTAACGTTGCTGTGCTCCGCAAAGCGTTCCTTCAGCCGCACCACTGCGTCAGGGTCACGGTCAAGGACGATAAGCCGCCCCTTTTCCGATATCTCCTTCAGCATGGCAGCCGAGTGACCGCCGCCTCCGCCCGTCATATCCAGAGTTATCCCGTCCGGATCAACCGGCAGATACCTGAGCACCTCCCTTACCATTACCGGTACATGCTTCATTTCCTCTTACCGCCCTTTGCGTTCTGCCGAAATCAAGCTCGACAAAACTGCCTTTTTGCATAAACTCTCTGCACTGCGCCGCAATGTCTTCGATGCTTCGGTTGTGCCTGTCGAACATCGAAAGGTCGGCGCGGTTGTACATCAGTTGGGTCAGCCAGAAAAATATGTGCATTTCTCCACTCCTTATTATAAGGCGGGCCGACCTGCCCTTATCTTATTTTGGAAGCGAACTTTTTGAAAAGTTCGTCCTTTCTCTCCTCTGAGGCTTTCTCGCCCCAGACAACGGCAGGCCATAGCTCGAAATGGTTTCTGAAACCGTTTACGATACATTCGCCTTGGATACCGTTTCGCTGTCTCACTTCGGAAGTGATCTGTATGCGCCCGTTTCCGTCGATGGCAACCTCGTCCATCTCGGAATACAGGTATCGCAGAAACTCCTGAAATTCGTCATTGTCGGTGGATTCGGACTCCAACCGGGCTTCCTCTCTGTCCCATTCGGCAGAAGGGTACAGTCTCAGATGGTCTCCCATGGACAACAGTGTAAGCTCGTCACTGCCATATTTGACCTTCAGTATCTCGCGGAACTTTGAAGGAACCGAGATACGTCCGGTGTCGCTGATTTTATGTTGGTACTGCCCTCTGAAACTTCCTGCCATTTTTATGCCAATTTATACCTATTAATGACATTATCGTACAATTTATGCCAAAGTTAACAAATTATATTTCGCTAGTCAAGGGATATTGAAACTGCTCAAAATAGCATCACTAAAGGGTTTCAGAACTTAAGAGACTGATGTGTATGCGTATTCGGATATGAAGAAATTATGTGCCTAATTACATGTAAAAAAATTTTACGCAGAAGGGAGGAAAGAAGGGTCCCCGGAAACAGAGGACCCTGTTTAAATCACTGAAAAGATACCGTTTCAAACTGATCCATGCCGGTAACAACTACACAATCTTTAATGGAAATCTCATAAACCTCCAGAACGTCCCCCATCGCCTCGATTATCTTGTCGTACCCGTCATGCACCTCGGCAAACTTTCCGCTCATGTCCTTAATTGTAAATTTGCTTTTAGATACTGAGGAATCGACGGAACGGATATGAGAAACGTCATCTGTGGGGATGGTCGTAACAGCCACTTTGCTGTTTTCCCAGAACTCTTCAACTTTCCGGCTGTGGTTCTCCGTTGCGAAATAGACCACGCCCGGTCTGCTCAGGTCGTGGACGTAAGAAAGTAATCTCACGTTAGGGACATTGTCCACTGAAGTGGCGAGCGCCAAAACTTTTGAACTGTTCAAAACTCTGCTGTAGTCTGCATATTTTTCCATAAAATAAAGCCTCCTGAAATCATTGATAGAGAACTTTATCAGATGATTTTGACATCTGTATGGCAACAATTGAAAAATGAAATTTGACACCTTTTATTCTGCGGGCTAACATCATCTCATGAAGATAGACAGGCTGATATCCATCATAATGCTGATGCTGGAGCGCAGAAAGGTGAGCGCAAAAACACTTTCGGAAATGTTTGAGGTATCCCTGCGCACAATTTACCGTGACATTGACACCATCAACACTGCGGGCATCCCAATAGTATCCGCACCGGGGGTCAGCGGCGGTTTCAGCATAATGGAAGAGTATAAGGTCAGCAAAAGGATATTCACCGTTTCAGACATCACCACCCTGCTGATGGGACTTGGGAGCCTCCCCGGCAATATCACGGAAAACGAGATAGTGAACACACTGGCAAAGATAAAGAGCCTTGTTCCTGCGGAGCAGGCGAACGAAATAGAGTTCAGAGCAGGACAGATAACCATCGACCCGCGCCCGTGGGTTTCCAGCGAAACCTCAATGAGCTTTCTGGACACGGTGCGCACGGCGGTTCTGACGCACCGCATACTTTCGTTTAAATATTCAGACCGCAACGGAGGCAGAACCACGCGCAGAGTTGAACCTTACAGGCTGGTGCTAAAGGCTGGTTTCTGGTACGTTCACTGCTTCTGTCTGGAACGGCAGGATTTCAGACTGTTCAAGCTTACGCGGATGTCCGAACTTATGATGGAAGAAGAACAGTTCAAACTGCGCAGCGTTCCCGAAACCATAGACAATTTCTGCGACAGCATGGACAAAGCCTTCACCAGAATCAAACTGCTGGTACACGAATCCACTCTGAACCGCGTCATGGACATCTGCGAAAGCAAGCATATAGAACCCTGCGGAGACGGGAATTATATCGTAAGTTTTCCATTCTTCCCGGACGACTTCGGATACGGAATGATATTCGCGCTGGGCGAAAAATGCCAGTGTCTTGAACCCGCAGAAGTGCGCGAGGAAATGGCGCGCAGGGTCAGGCTCATGCTGGACAGCTATTCCGGCTGAACAATCTGTTTTACATCCCGCCGCTAATGCCATATACTCTGCCCCTATGAAAGGTAAACTGATAACCGGAATATCACCGTCTTATGAACTAAACTGGACAGACCAGCGAACTGCTGTGTCAGTTTTCCCGCCCGCCGTTGCCGATGTGAACGGCGAATACTTTTTTATCAGCGGCTTTGCCGAGGCGGAGAACTATTATGCTGTCACTGTTTCTTCAATGGCGGAGGCACTTGACCTGTCTGTGTCCGTCCACGGCAGAATAAGCATGACAGAACTGGCAAACATCTCATGTATATGTATAAAATTGAACATAAATCACTCATCACTGAATGTTTTCGCGCTATATAATATAAAAGGACGGCAGAATTTTCAGACATTGGAAGCTGTTCCATCCTACCCTGAACCACTGAAAAAATATCTCCGCACAAAGGATATCCCACTTAAGGTGCTTGCGATTTTCAATAAGCTGAACGACACCTGCAAAACCTATGTTGCCGACACGCTGGCATCTAAAGATATGTCGGTGGGTGATTTCAGAAATCTGGTGAATATACTTTTCGATATGATGCCGACAATAAGTCCGGAAGATCTGAACGGTGACGTATTGAAAAACCTTTCGGCAAAGAAAGATGCAGCACGTCTGGATTTTACGGCAAAGTTTGCGGCTCTTGCAGACGGACTGCCTCTGAACGTCACATCTCTGGACAATTTTGAAACGGGAAGGCTTACCTTCTCTTTCACAGCAGAATCGGCGGAGGAGTTTTGTAACAAAATAACCTCAGCCGGATCGAAGATGTCGGAGATTCAAAAAATTTACGGGTTTCTGGATGAGCAGGATATATCTTGACCGTAAAGCTGTAAACAGCATCCCCGCCAGAATTGTCATGAAAGACCGCGATGTCATACTTGTTGAAGGCGTATCGGAAGTGCCTGACGAAAAAACAAGTATATATATTGCGGAGGAACACAACACCTTCGTACACAGATGCCCGGCAACGAAGATATACAGATGCTGTGACTATTATGTTACGGACATCTCCGAAGGCTGCCCGTTCGACTGCACCTACTGCATCCTGCAGAGCTACCTTAACCACGAATATATAAAAGTCTATTCAGGATTTGAGAACGTCAGGCGTGAAATTGAGAACATGCCGAAAGACAGATTTTTCAGGCTCGGCACAGGCGAACTCACAGACAGTCTGGCACTGGATCACATATTCAATTTCAGCGGCTATATCGCAGACATAATAAACAGGTCGGACAATATTCTGTTCGAGTTCAAGACAAAATCCGCAAATGTGGGCAATCTGCTGAACTGTAATCCGAAAAATCTGATGGTGTCATGGAGCATGAATCCCCAGAGCATCATGGAGGCTGAGGAACACGGCACGGCAAAAATCAGCGACAGGCTGAAAGCAGCAAAAGAATGTGCCGCCCACGGGCTCGGCATAGGCTTCCATTTCGACCCGCTGATATACTCCGAAAATTTTGAAAAAGACTATGCCGATGTCATAGAAAAGATGTGCAGTTCTGTGCCTGAGGCATCCGTAAACTATATAAGCGTATCAACTTTCAGGTTCATGCCCGAACTTCTGGATATTGTGCGCAATAAATTTGAAAGCTCTCTTCTTCTTCAAAGCAGTTATATCAAATCGCTGGACGGAAAAATGCGGTATTTCAAATCCCAGCGGGTTTATATGCTGAATTTCTTCGTTAAAGAGGTCAGAAAACACTGGAAGAACGTATTCATCTACTTCTGCATGGAACATGAAAGCGTGTGGAAACGCGTATTCGGCTTCGACCCTGGCGAACGCGAAGAACTTGAAAAGTACTTCCCATGCGTCAGAAAATGATTTTTCCTTTGTATTAATCTGTCTTTCTGCTTATAATACCCCGTTTTAAGACTTGGAGGCACCATGGGATTTTTCAGTATATTCAAAAAACAGGAAAAAACAGAACCTGTAATCCAGCAGGAACAGGAGCTCCCGGAATCCTCCTCAGGCTTTTTTCAAAAACTCAAACAGGGTCTATCCAAAACATCAGGCAAACTCGTCGGCGGCATGGAGAATATCTTTCTGGGTAAAAAGGAGATAGACGACGACCTTCTCGAAGAGCTGGAAGAGCTGTTCATAACCTCCGACATCGGCGTTGAAACCACCATGAAGATAATAGATTCCGTCCGTGAACAGGTGGACAGAAAAACCCTCAAAAATCCGGAAGACCTCAAAAATGCACTTAAAGAACAAATATTCAATATACTAAATATAGATAACAGCCTTGTTCAGACAAACGACAGACCGTATGTTATGATAGTTGTCGGCGTTAACGGCTCCGGCAAAACCACAAGCATAGCAAAAATGGCAAAAATGTTCAAAGAACAGGGACTTAAAACATGTCTGGCGGCGGGAGACACCTTCCGCGCGGCAGCTATAGACCAGCTCTGCGTATGGGCGGACAGGGTTGACGTGCCTGTTGTAAAACAGTCCGCAGGAAGCGACAGCGCCGCTGTTATCTTCGATGCAATACAGTCCTGCAAGGCAAAGAATTTCGACGTTCTCATCTGCGACACGGCAGGCAGACTGCAAACCAAGGTCAACCTTATGAAAGAGCTTGAAAAAATAGTCCGTGTTGCAAAAAAGGAACTTCCCGATGCACCCCACGAGGTACTGCTGGTTCTGGATGCAACCAGCGGACAGAACGCACTTTCTCAGGCGCTCAAGTTTCATGAAGACGTAGGACTCACCGGTATAGTTATCACAAAACTCGACGGAACCGCAAAAGGCGGCGCCATCATCGGTATAGTTGACGAACTCAAGGTACCTGTTAAATTCATAGGTTTCGGCGAAGGTATCGACGACCTGAAACCATTTGACGCTCATGATTTCGTAGAAGCACTATTTGACACTAACAGGTAATCAGAAATAAGATTACTTCGCTACACTCGTTAAGACTCCTTCGTCTTCGCGAGGAGTGTAACGACGACGCGATCTTTTAATCTATATTCATGCAGTTTCGGGACTGTAAAAACTCCTCAAGACTCTCCTTCGGCACGCGCCATCTCCCGTGTCCTTCAAGATTTGTGTTCCATGCAATGAGTTTTGCCTCTTTTATCCAGCGTCTGACTGTGATGTGGCTGACCTGAAGCATCTTAGCCACCTGATATATCGTCAGGTTCTTCGACACTATATTAGCCATCTGCTTTGTAATGCTCTCCTCTTCCCAAACCTTAAAAGGTGCTGCCATGTCATCCTCCTGAACATATATAATTTGTATCCTTATACACAAATTGACTGTATTTTTCAACAAATATTTTCTGTTTGAACATGACACAAATAATCTGTATAAGTGAATTATGAATATAGGCGATAAACTTAAAGAACTTCGTAAAGAACTGAAAATAAATCAGAAAGAGCTGGGCGGGCTTCTCAATGTTACCCAGCAGGTTGTCAGCCATTACGAATGTACAGGAAACATAGACGCAACAAAACTTGCTGTCATAGCAAAAAGATACAACATAGACATCAGATATTTTTTCAACGAGCACCCGCTTTCTTATTACAAAACCGCCACACTCCACGCAAACAGCGCACAGGGACCGGATATTCCCGCCGGATGGCATGATCTGCTGGACGATATCTCTGATCTTGATTTTGACAAAATAAGATTCATCGAAACGGTCATCAGAGCATTACTGAAAGAATTTTCAAGCTGACCGGTCTTTTACGGGGAGGTACAGGCCCTATGACAGTCAGCGGCTGTTGTCCGTTCATCCTGCGTTTTTCAAGATCCATGCACAGACCAAACCCCAGAAAAGTCAGAGGCGGGTCACCACGGACTTCCTGCCGTGGGCTTCCGGACAGAGAAAGTATAGCCTACTCACTGGCATCGGGATTCGGATTCTACAAAAAATTCGAGTACAACCGCTCCCTGCCGGTTTACAACATCATGACCCTCAGACAGGGTTCGTTTTCAAAATCACTCCGATACCACTTTCTAAGCTCTACAGGCATCAAACCCGTTGCCAGTCTTTCGCTTCCCGACCTTATTTTCGGCATCAACAGCGAAGAAGCGCTGACAAAACTGAACACCCAAGTACTCAGCGGCAGAGGCAAGGACTTTATGGCTTCTTTCAGTCACATAGAAACGATGCACACATTCATGCCGCATGACAAGCTCTCCCTCTGCAATCCTTTTGAATCAGGATTTTCTGAAATGAGTCCCGACGAAAGCATATACATCCACACCCTGCCCGGCGAAGGTGAAGAGAGCCTTCTTGGTTTTCTGAAAAACGAAGTATCTGCAGTCCGTTCAAAAATAATCAGAATTGGCACCTATCGAATAATTCAGGCGCATATCCCCGACGTAAAGGCTAAGCTGGATACAATAGTCACCCACAGTCTTGTGCGTTCTGTTTCCCCCGCATCCTGTCTGGTTTTGAAAGAGGATTATGTGCGGCATGGCGATCTGCCGCTGGAATGTGTGCAAACGCGCGATACGGAAAAGATTTATCCGAGAGCCGCCATTGTGGATTCAGGCATAGCCCCATCCTCATATCTGCGCGAATGGGAGATGGATACCCTGAGTTTCTGCGATGAGCCGGAAAGAGACCCCAAACACGGTACGTTTGTCACCGGCAGACTGCTTAACGAAGGTGAAAGCTTCGGCGGCATCGTCTATCTGAATGCGGAAATACTTCCGGCGGGCGGAAGCATCGGACTGGCAGAGTTTCAGCAGAGGCTTGAGTCCACACTCAGGACTTACCACAAAATAGTTAAGGTGTACAATATATCCCTCGGTTCTGACATACAGACCGATCCTGACTCTTTTTCAGCGGCGGCACACGTTCTTGACTCGCTGCAGGAGCGCTATGACGTTCTGTTCATCATATCCGGCGGAAACTATGAAAGACTGCGCGACCCTTCGGAAGAGTATACACCTGACAACCGGATAACCTCACCCGCAGAGAGCGTACACTCCATAACCGTCGGTTCCGTCACACACAGGGACACCAACGTTCAGTCCCGTCATTCCCCCTCCCTATTCACACGAAGAGGTCCCTCATCCGCAGGTTTTATAAAGCCGGAAGTATGCGCATACGGCGGTTCCCATGAAAAACGGATGGGAAGGCTTTACCCCGTGGGAGTTTTTTCCATCGGCACACGGAACGAACTTGCAGAAGATTCCGGAACATCCCATGCGGTGCCTATGGTCACAGCTCTTGCCGCCAGAATTTTCCACAGATACTCACATGCATTTCAAAACCCCGACATGACAAAGGCAATACTCCTCCACTACACCCGCCTGCATACACGCCGCCCGCCCGATCTTTACACGGGATACGGAATCATCACAGGTGACAGTGAAAATTTTGAAGATACACCATCAAGCGCAGTTTATCTGCATGAAGGCAACGTGCGCCATGGCGGGATAACGGAAGTGACCGGAATCCCCGTACCGGAATCCATGTGTGGAAAAAATGCGGGAAGCATTGAAATGACCCTTGTTTATAAAACAAGAACAGACCTGAACTTCCCACATTATTACTGCTGCACAAATCTGGAACTCTCTCTCGGCTATTACAAAAGAGGTGCATGGAAGGCGATATTGACGTCTAAAGATTTGCTGGCTCTGCAAAAAAACGCGGAAGATAAGGAGACTAACAGGGAGATGTTCAAATGGAACCCTGTTAAGCTTTACGAAACAAGGCTGAAAGGGGGCGCACTGCCCGAAGAGCTGGTTCTCAGGATCACACCTTCCAAAAGAGACTTCTGTGCGGATAATACCGAAATAAGGTACTCTGTCGTCCTATCCTTCACTCATGAAAGAGAAAATCTGTTTGAAGAGATAATAATGCATTACGATGAATATGACGGGGTGCTGGAGCCTGCATCAAGAATGTGGAAAACCTGTTGAAAATTTCATGTTAAAAACCCGTGATTTATCAGCATAAATTCCACATGATTCCACAAATAACTGATATTGAACACAATCAAGAGAATTCCCCGAATTTTAGGGGTTTATGCTGTCAAGCTTTTTTTTATCAACAAAATTGTGGAATATCTGTTGAAAGATTAATATGAATCCTTTGTCAGGGTGCTTTCTGAACAGGGTGACAGTTTTTTGACCATCATTAAATGAGTAAAATTTTTTTACATTGCCCATTTTTCAGACAATGGGGGCGCATGCGTTGTGAACACGCCCCCAGCTTTATCTACCAGCTATTTATGGTTCTTTTTTCTTCATATGCATGCAGATATACGCGCATATCGTCCTGCTTAACAAAATCCTTTTCTTTATCCGCAGCATTTTTAAGAAGTTCCGCCGCTTTGTCAAAATCTCCTTTCTCCGCATATGCCGCCGCCAGAACAGTAACATTGCCGGATGACGGATTCGCGTCGTAAAGTTCAGATGCCAGCTTAAGCGCCTTTTCGCCGTTTCTGTAAATAGATACGGGGCATGTGGCATAAACCATGGCAAGTTCCCTCTTCGCGTCGTAAAAATCAGGTTTAAGCGCCACAGCCTTTTCATAGTCGGCTATTGCCTGATTTGCATCTTTGGTTCTGTAAAACAGCTTTGCTCTCAGATAATACAGTCCGGCATCATCAGGTATTTCAGATATGGCTCTCTGAACGTAAACCTTTGCCGTGTTGTAGTCGGCGGTCTTATAATATATCTCCGCAAGCGCCCTGTCCATATCGGCAGAAACTTCCGTATGTTTCCGAGCCTTTTCAATATCTTTCAGAGCTTCTTTATATTTTCCGAGTTCAATGTATACCTTCGCCCGTTTCGCATAAGCGATATAGGCATTCTCTCCGCCGTATTCTATAGCAGATGAAAAATCATATGCGGCATCGGGATAGAACCCAAGCTTAACATATGCATCCCCTCTCTTGAGATGAACTCCGGAGGCATCCTTGTTTCTGAGCGAACTGGTGTATTCGTTCACTGCGTTCCCGTACTCTCCGTACGCATAATATATGTCGCCCAGCCCTTCGTAATAATAGTGCGAATGGACACTCTTTCTAACTGTGGATTCATATTTTTTTACTGCCGAATCGGCATCCTGCATGTTTTTAAGCTGTGCCGCCGTATCAAGGTAAACGGCGGAATTGTCAGCAGCACAGGCGGCGAGTATCAGCATCGATACCAAAAGCATAGCTTTTTTAAGCATCAGTTATCTCCCTTAGCTTTTTCTAAAGGATAGCCTCTATTCAAATATATTAAAAGAGGAATTGTTACAAATTTTATTTGTCATTTTTAAACATATACTACAAACAATTCCTGTATTATTTGCCAATCCGAAAAGAGAAGGAGGCGGAATATGAAACTGGAACTTGCCAGAGCAGGAAACCACAACGGTGTTGTGATAACACCCGAAGATATTCTCAGCATGGCTGAAAATTTTTCTTCGCAGGTACCTGTAACAATAGGACACGAATCTGACGATTCCATGCCGGCATACGGCTGGGTGACGGCTGTGGAAGTGTCTGCTGACGGTGCAGTGCTTCTTGGCGAGATAGAGCTTGGTGCGGAGCTGGCGGAGGCATTTGCCGAGGGCAGATACAAGAACTGGAGCATAGGTGCGGCGCGTAAAGAGGACGACAGCCTGTATTTGCACCACGTCGCGTTCCTCGGCGCCGTCCCGCCCATGATCAAAGATCTGAAAATAATCAGCATGGGCGACAGGACAAAGATAATCACCTTTTCACCTTTAAATTGCGGGTTCGTCCTTTCCGACAGCGAAATGAGCGAGTTTTCAAAGCTCAAAACGCAGAATCTGGAACAGAAATTGAACAGACTGAAAGAGGCGGCGGCGGGTAAACTCCCCTCCGGTGCATATCAGGCGCTCATCAGCTTCGCAGACAGACTTGAACGCGAAACACCCGCAGTTCAGGCATCAGACACCCTTGCAGAGATATTCGGAAGAGTGAAGAACCCCGTTTCACAGGGAACCCACGGGCTGAGATCCGAAAAGGCACCCGCGGCATCAATATTCTCAAAGATATAAGGAGGAACGAATGGCAACAGTCAACGGAGTGGTGGGAACACAGACCATCACAGGAAAAAC
Source organism: Seleniivibrio sp. (assembly GCF_021209385.1). GTDB lineage: Bacteria > Chrysiogenota > Deferribacteres > Deferribacterales > Geovibrionaceae > Seleniivibrio. The sequence goes on from NZ_JAJOIL010000001.1 coordinate 35,577, forward strand.
GGTAACAGACGGCAGACACCCAGCCGTGATCCGCATTATGGAGTTTGCATCCGACGCAGGCACAATTCAGGCGGGCGAGATAATCGCCCTTGACGCATCCGGCAAGGCGGTCAGCTTTGACCCTGCGGCGTCCGACAGCACAAATACGCCCGTAGGCGTTTGCACTGAAGACATCGACACGTCAAAAGACACGGCTGGAAGCGTCGCCGTCCACGGCACAGTGATGAAAAAGAGCCTTCTGACCAAAGGTTCCGCATCTTCCGCGGCGCACGTTGCGTCCCTTGAAACAAACGCACCCATCTGGGTATTTTAAGGAGTTAACATGATACAGCTTGATCTCGGTAAATATTTTACAACGGACTCCATAGTCCGCTCGCTCACGTCCATGCCGGAGCTTAAATCCCCCGTTATGGACAACGTATACCCCGAAACGAAAAGACGCAATCACCCGCTGCCCACAGTTTCCGTAACAGACCTGCAGCAGCCGGTAACAAACATAGCGGTGACACGCAGAGGCGGCGATCCTGTCCCCGTTTACGAAGAGAACGGCAGCATAACTCATATCGAACCCCAGCCCTTCCGCCCCTCCGAAAGGCTCAACGGCGTGGACGTGAACAACCTCAAACTCCTTGACGAATCAGGCATCCAGCTCCTTGTGAACAACAAGATAGACCGCCTGCGCAGGATCGTCAGAGCATCCACCGAAGCTATGGCGGCTCAGTCGCTTAAGGGAAGTATCGCATATCCCATGCACATGGACGGAGGACTTGCCACATACGGGGTTGAGTTCGGCTCAACACTTTCACACACACCCGAAGAGACATGGGATCAGTCTTCCATCAGCCTAGACGGAATCCTCGCCGACCTCATCGGCATGGAATCGCAGATTCAGAACAACAGCCACTACGGTTCCGACATCCGTTTCTGGGCTGGACAGAGCGCGTTCATGGCGCTGGCTAAGGTTGTTCAGGACATCGGAAACAGCTCGCTGACAGCGGTAATTGACTCAAAAACAATCAACATAGCCGGATTCCGTGTTGAGCTTATGAACAGCTCATACACAGACCTTGCCACAGGTTCGCAGGTAAAGGTGGTTGACAGCGGCAAGCTCATGGCGTTCGCCGCAGACGCACCATTTGAAATGGTTTACAGCGTCATCGACGATCTGGACAGCAACCTTACGGCGATGCCCTTTTTCGTTAAGCAGGTGCGCGACGCACGTTCTTCCAGCATAGAGATAATCGCGGAGAGCAAGCCGCTCCCCGTGCCTTTCACAAAAGGTATCTGCTGGGCGACAGTGCTTTAAGACTTTTTGAGGCGGGGTTCTGCCCCGCCCTGGAAATTAAACTATGAGACTGCGTCGTCACGTTGTTCCTCGCAGAGACGTTTGCCGTCTTCGCGAGGCGCGCAGCAACGACGCGATCTCATTATGGAGCTTAATATGGAACTTATTGACATTGAAGAGATACAGGAACTCATGCGCGACGACGACTACCTTGCAGTATGTCAGGGGGACGATTCCGTAGCGGAAGAGGCGCTGGAAAATGCCCGCATCTACGTTCAGGCAGTGGCAGACAGTTACGGGCTGGAATATGACGAATCGGACGCGGTTCTGCGCCTCGCGGTGAAAAAGCGCACTCTGGTAGAACTTTACATCTACGCCGCCGAATGGACAACCGCAGAACAGTACAAAACCGAAACAGCACAGCTTCTCGCGCCGCTGGCACCCGTCACCTCATCCACGGGCGAGATACCCAAACAGGCGGCGGCATACACACAGACGGGACGGGGCGACTGGCAGGGATACAGATGAGGACAGCGGATCAGCTTACGCTGGACACGGTGCAGGTGCTTGAGGAGTGCGGAGTTTTTACCCGAGTTCTGCTGAAAGACGGCAGTACAGAGGTGATGACGGGAAAGGAACCGCTGGCTGCGGTCGCCTATGCAGGATTTGAAACAGTTAACGACAACGGCGTGCAGGTGACGCAGCATAATCTGAAAATATACGTCCGCCTGCTCTCTGTGGGCAGGGCAGATATATCGCCATTCCACACAGCGGTCAATGCACTCGGTGCGACACGCCCGATCAGCCTTTCAAGCAGTATACAAACAACCGACACACGCACCATGACCTTTGTCATCGAGTGCGGATACAGGTGCTGAAATGATAACCATAGCAGGAATAGCACTGCCCGAAACGGCGGTGTGGACAAACGAAACGGCATACGGACTGCCGCAGACCGACACGGAAACCGACCTTTCGGGTACCGAGATAGTATACGCAGGCAAACCTTACAACAGTATCGAGATATATATCCCCGCCACCGAAAGCGGCATGAAGCGGGAGGACGTTCTTGCCCTCTGCCGCGCGGCATCGGCGGCGGCGGCAGTTCACGCAGATATAAACGGCAGGCAGATGGAGGTTGTTTTCGTAAGCGACAGCAGTGCAGTTCAGCTTAAGCCGCTGAACGCCAGACAGGTTCAGTCGGATGCCGACGTTTACAGCGGCACCATAAGGCTTTTGGAGGTTTAGAATGAATCAGAGCGACATCAGCATAATAAGAAGCGTAAACATCACCGACACCGACGATAACGGCGGCAGAGCGAACCTTGCTTCCACCGTGGTTTCAGGCGTCAAATTCAACCTTTTCCCCCGTGTCACCTCTGCAGAGAGGGAGACTGGAGTGACCAGGTACCGCAAGGCGTTCATCGCAAACTCAAACGTGAACGGAGAGACGGCGTATTCCGCATGTGTGTGCATCGGCACTCCCGGAAACGGTCAGGACAGATTTTACATTGCACAGGCGGGCATGGCGGACACTCAGGCTGAACTGCCCGACGAATGGACGGGATGCGGAAAACTCACTCAGAGCGCCACGGCGGGAGATGAAAGTATCACTCTGCTGTTCAAATCATCAGATTACAGCATCCCCGAAGGCGCGCTTCTGCTCATCAGGGACGATGAAAAATCATGCAATATGCGCGTGGCATCCGTTTCCGGAAACGTCAACACTGCCACCGTATCGCTCGTAGGTCAGTTACCACATTCGTTTGAGGCAAACGCGGCTTATGCGGGCGTTATGCTTGAACTGGGCGACCTCGAACCTGTCCTTGAAAGCGCATCACTGAACAGTCTCACGGGGGCTTTCGATCATGAGCTTGTGGTGCTTTCCAACGGAGGCACGGAATACGACACCTTTTCGCTGACGTTCACATCGGCAATATCATTTTCTGCAACAGGGCTTTACGCAGGTACTCTGCCTTCCGGTCAGTCCACAGCCCAGTATGCACCTCTGAACCCGAAAACAGGAAAACCCTATTTCACCATTCCGGCGGAAGCATGGTCAGGTTCATTTGAAGCCGGAAACAGCCTTACACTCGTCACCCTGCCCTCTGCAAAAGGTTTCTGGCTGAAAGAGGTCGTACCCGCCGGATGCCCCCACGAACCCGATAACAGAATAACACTTGAATGGCAGATAGACTGATGAACAGATTCGCCAACTTCGCGCGCTCACAGCTTGCGGCGTACCTTCATGCCAACGGCACGGAACTGACAGTTCAGAATGCGGAACTGTTTCCGGAAGGCAGTTTCACCGCCGTCATATGGGGAAACGGTTTCGCATCCCCTGCGGACGACCCTAACCGCGAAATAGTTCTGGCGCAGAAAACCGAAAGCACCATATCTGTCGAGCGCGGCAGGGAAAGCACATCGGCAAAGGACTGGAACACAGGGAGCATGATGGCCAACGTGGTCACGGCGGAAATGCTGAACACCTTTGCATCTGCAAGGTCTTTCAGGGTGGTCACCGATTCAGGAAGTGTTATCGACCCGTTCGATTGCACTGTCGCCATCTCCTTCAGCAAGGCGAACCAAAGCATAAGCTGTGTTCTGCCTGATGCCGCGCTTTACAGCGGCGACGTGCTGACCATCATCAACAGCGGAACAGAGCCTTCGCAGTATGCGGTGATTATAGCTGCCGAAGGGGACACTATAGGTCTGAACGGCATTACGCAAACCACACTGGGTTCTGCATGTACTGTGAAACTGGCTGTCATCGGCGGGATATGGCGCATCATCGGGACAGGGATTTTCTCGCCCCACTCTTTTCAGACTTTTACAACCAGCGGACCTGTCTTTTCCTACGGTTCCGCTGTGTACGCCGATGCGTCGGAATCCCCTTTGTATCTGTACATTCAGCAGAACAGCGCCATGACCAATGTACCCGTCCCGGTCATAAAAACGGACGAAACCGATAACTCCGTTTTCATTTACGACACGGCAAACAAACTGCTCGCAGAACTGAAAGAAGAAGGCGGCTCCTTCTGGTTCATGCAGACTGCTTACGGCGGCATTGTAAACCTCACACCTGAAAGCGGCGGTTCATCGGGAACGGGCGGAACTGCTTCCGTCACGGGATATTACAGTCTGCCAAGCGGCATATCCTATATCTTCGCCGACGCATCGGTTGGCTATGCATATGTCAGCATGGGCAGTGCATCGGAACATGCGGGGCAGTCCGTAACGGTTATCAGGACTGACACTAACTCAAATCCTGTGATGATCGGAGATATCGAAACATCTGAAATCATGCTGGAGGCGGAAGGAAGCTTCCGCACATACGTTTCAAGCGGAACCAAATGGTTCAGGACGGCATAGCATGGACACTTGCGCCGGAGATTACACAGCTTCGGGGTTTTCGCCGTCAGACACAAAAACAGGCGGGTGCGGTATCACCACGCCTTTCATCATATCGGGAGGGACATATTCAATGACAACGGTTTCCACAGGCGGCACAACCGTCTTATCAACATCACTGACATGTTCCGAAGAGCTGATACTCACTGCGGAGATGACAGCAGTAACCTTAGGATCGTGCGAAGCGATGAACTCTCTGTCGGCGATGGAAGACCCGTCGGCGGGAACAGAACTTTTTAACAGCCTGTCTGCGGACGGTCTTCTGACAGTTCCATCCGTGAGCGGTCAATATCTAAGCACCGATATTTCTTTGTCAAATACACTGGGCGACTTCGGCTATACGGGATTTATAAATATGGAAAATCCGCTGTATCCGGCAGGTCTGAGCGGCAGTTTTGCCGTTTCAGTTCCTTCGGCGGCAGGCTTTGTATCAGCAGATACGTTCACCGTTTTCATCGACGGCAAAGACGTCACAAAGTATCTGACGGAACTGAATATTTCGCTCTTCGACGTCCCGTCGGTAAAAGCGTCTTTCGGCATTATGTTTAAAAGCGCGAAAACTCTGTCGGCTGTTATTAATGACGAAACCTTCACATTTGGCATCAGTTCCGTATCTTCATCGGACAAAAGCACAGTGCTGACAGGTCTGATATCTGAGCCGGAAGGCAGTTTTTATGCCGAAATCACGGGCAAAAAAGCATCGGAAGCGGCGGCGGAGCTTTCAGACAGGATAATATGGGCGGCACGGGATTTCGTAACAACTTTCAAAGGTTCCTTCACCCACATGTCTCTGGCGCAATATCTGGCAGACAGTGCGGGGCTGTCGGTACGTCTTCTGCCCGACGGATACATAGCGGTCACAGATGACGGTTCCGACATCGAACTGATACCGACCGGAATATTTTCACGCACATTTGAAAGAACTGAACACAAATATAAAACCATAACAGTAAATTACGGTGCATATTCATCGGATTATGTACATATAATTGCTCCTTCCGAAACGGGTACAGGCGAAGCGGCTGAAATAAGACTTTATCACAGCGGGAACGCCAGCCTGATAAGCGATTCGGAAAATCTAACCCTCGTAAGCCGCAACGTTGCGGAAACCGTCACCGAGGACGTACTTTTTACAGATGGCGAAGGAACGCTTTCAGTTCCCGCAAGGTCGGTAATCACAGCAGGAATCGGATATGACGGCACAAGTGTAACAAGCCGCAGTCTGAACGGTTACAGAACCGTCACCTATACAACGCGCTTCGACCTCTACACCGTGACGGAAACAGCGGAGACAAAAAAATATGTCACTGCTGTCACCGACAGCAGCGTGACAATCATTTTCAGAGACGGCGAAGGTTCACTCACCAAAAGCACCCCTGCCCTGTGCGACAGGGTTTCGGCTCTCCGTCTGGCTATGAATCTGGCATACACCACAAACAGAATAACACTGGAAACAACCCACATGAACGGACTGACGACTGCGGCGGGACTGAAACTCAGAAGCAGATTCGGCTCAGGCAGAGTAACATCCGCCGTCATAAAGATATCCGGCAGTCCGCTCAGGGTGAAAAATATAATCGAGGTACAGCCATGACCGACGCAACAATAAGCTTCGTCACATCATCCAAAGGCTCAAAAATACTGATAACGCAGGATGCAGACAGAAACATCGACGAATACGGCAAGACCAAGACATCATTTGCATACGGGGAAACGGCATATTTCAGGGTTTATGCGGAACACCCTGACAAACTGGCAGTTTTCGCATCCGACGGTACGCTGACCCCAATGGGTATATGCACGGAAGACGTTGAGGATGAGACCGTCGTCTTTCTGGATTCCTCATCTGCAGACACAGACAAACCCGTAACATCAGTCAGCAGTTATGAATGGATGGGCGGCAGTCTGGGCGCAGTCACACGCAAAGGAACATACTCCGTACAATGCGAGGTTGAGCCAAAACCCTCGCAGGGGCTTTTCTCGGCGGCTCTGATAGGTTATCGCACAGCATACGCTCTTTACGGCATAACTCTCACGACAAAGGATAGAGACAGCTATCCCGTAATCGTCTATGCGGAGGTTGTAAATGGCTGATACCAGTCTGACATTCAAAAAAACCTCAGACAGCGACATATTCCGTTTCATCCTCGAACCGGAAGAGAACAACGGCACCACCGTCTTTGCGGCAGGTACAACTGCAAGGCTCAAACTTTACCCGGGAGGGCTTAACCCCACGCTTAAAGCGACATACGGAAGCGCCTCATTTTACGGTACGAACCACAGGCAGACTGTCACCGAGTTCATAATATTCAAAGACAGCAAAAAAGCTTCCGCCTCATTCCCTGTGGACACGGTGATATCCGCCGTATGGCAGGGCGAACAGGCGGGTAATCCGGTATTTTCGGAGAGCGCAGTAATACTTCCTGAAAACGCCACCGCAGTTCTTAGGATAGAATACGAGACAGTTTACGACATAGTTGACGTGACGTGCGGCAGTTCCGTCTTCTGCCTTGTGTCCGCAGAAAAGGACGGGCGAAGCGGAATCTATGCACTGGATTTTACGGATGACCTGACGGGAACCTACAACAGAACGGTCGTACTCACTGTTCGGGATGCATGCACAAAGAAAAAGCTGAAGGACGCCCACGTCTATCTGAACGGAAAGTATGCCGGAAAGAGCGACAGCGAAGGCAGGGTGCGTCTGGGGAGCATGAAAAGCGGCACATACAGCCTTCTTGTGGAAAAGGAAGGATATAAAACCACGGATGCGGACAACATCTGCAACGATACGTTCACGGTGTCATGATGGCGCGCTACGTTACAGAGGAATACTCGTCAGTGGGCGTCTGGCTGTGTCCGTCGGAATACACCCCATCGGGTATGTGTTATCCTGACAAGTGCGTGTCCACCTATGTAACAACGTCGGTCATCACAGACGAACCGCCCGTAAACGGCTGGCCTTCATACGGATTTGAGACCGTTTCAGTCAACGTTTATCTGATTGAAGAGGACGGCGGTGAATACGTCGTGAATCTGTTTCTGCTCCCCTCAGACAAAACGGAAAAAGAATTCACTCCCCCCTGCGCAAACTACACGGATGCAGACACCACATCGCCATGGGAGCGTTCGGGAAACCACATAACCGCCTATTTACCCGTCATAAACACATGCGGAGTTACTGCTCTTTTAACCTATTACAGTTCATCTGGTTTCAGCGAAACAAACATAAATCCGTCAGGCGAGATAACCTCCGCATTTCCCGAATACACTCACAACGTTGACGGGAGCATACCGCTTTCAACATCGCTTTCAAACACACTACTGATTCCGGGACGCACAGTTTCCGTTTTTTTCAGGATGTACGATCTGCCGGAAGAATACTATCTGGGTTCTTACAGTTTTCAGACAGATATTTTTACGGGCGCTGTTCTGCTAGGGTGTGGTGTGACCGTCCGCCGGAAGGTGTACAACGACAAAAACGATCCGGAAAAGGGGTATACCTACGAATATTTCCCTGTAAAAGGGGGAATAGGACACAGCTTAAAAGATGAATGGCTGTACGAAAAGGAACTCCGTTGGTGTGTAGAATATCACGGCGAACGCTGCTGGTTAAAATCAGTTTCGCCATGCAGACTTTCTGTGGGCAGTTTTGTGGCAATTGCAAAAAATCTTGATCTGCCGCTTCTGCCCGACACTGACATATCCAATGCCAATGTTAAAAAAACTCTTTCTGAATCAGGGGATTTCATAGTCCCCGAAATGTTTTATCAGGGGGCGGTATGATCTATTCACAGAACGCCCTTGACCCCACCGAAAACATCTCTTACGCCGAGGGGCGAGTCACAAAAACCAATCACACGGAAAACACGGTGGAAGTGGCGGTGAGCGGCGCAGCATACGGCGACCTGCCCATAGTATACGAATCCGCTGACGGCAAGCCAGAATCCTACGCTTTCTCCGTCAGCGATACGGTGGTCGTCAGACTGTATAAAGGAGTGCCGTCACACATTATCGGATTCAAAGACAGGCTCTGGTCTTTCGTCCCGATGCCTGCGGAAGTATATGAAACAGATAACTTCATCATGTCTTCGGGGCTTCTGCACAGAACGGAATTAGTCCGCTCACAAAAAGCAGCTTTCAACAGGGCTTATGAAGCGATGAAAAAAAGGACATGCGCGGTAAGCACGCCGACGTACATAAACGAACCTGCGCCGGACGACACCAACGGAAAGATATACTCCCTTCAGGTACACCAGACCACAAACGTCTATACCCGCCTGACCCGTTACTATTTCGGCAGTGAATTCATCTATGAAACGTACAACGAAGAGACAACATCCGGCGTTTTCAACGGCACGCGTTCAAACGTTATAACCGCCCACGTTGACCCCATAAGCGGCGCGGCGTTTGTGATATACCAGATAAACACCTTCACCGACTGGAAGCCGCAGACATCCGGCAGGGTGGATTTCGACTTCTACCTGTACTCATCACTTGGCACACACGAAAAGATTGCGAGCGCTTACACCATTGTCACAGGAGCATCGTCTCCTGTTTACGGCGAATGTATCGGATACGAAACGACAGGTTTCTACTGTGAAGACACAGTCGGCACAGGTTTTTTCATAGGCGGGTTCTATACCTGCTCAGTGAATCCTTTCACAGCGGCTTCCGGCACAAATACAGTGTCAACTGGAGCATACATTAAATACAGCAGATTCATCCAATCGTGGGCACCGGACGGATACGGCACGTCTGTCATAAACTATAACTGCGACGAAGACGGGAATATTGAACTCACTGCCGGACTGTATGTGTCGCCTGACGGAAATATTTATAAAAAGAAACGATAAACAGGAGGAGACATGAGCTATAAGAGCGTAAAAGAGATTCTGAACGATGTTTTTGACAGTTCGGACAACGTTCTCAGAGGTATCCACAAAACTGAGGGTGAAGTTCTGAACATGGTTCTGGACGAAACGGGAGACCCGTCACTAAAGGTACGCATCGAAGGTCTGGAGGACGATTTTTACACAAAAACTCAGACCGATACCCAGCTTTCTGCAAAAATGACAAGGTCTGCAATGGCTGGGATGGTGGGAAATCTTTCCGCGCCGCTTACGCATCTGCCTTTGAAAAAGAACCTTCTGACCGCACAGGGACAGAGCATCTGCACGTTCACAAGGGCATCGACAGCGACATACATCGACAGATACGGGGTGCTTAAAACAGCCGCAGCCGACACACCGCGTTTCACAGCTGACGGTTTGTTAGTAGAAGGTGCTTCAACAAATCTGCTCACATATTCAGATCAGTTCGATAATGCGGTGTGGGCGAAATCTGGGTCTTCTATCAGTGCAAACACGGCTGATACAACTGACCCATACGGAACCAATCTGGCTGATAAACTGACTGAGGATACAAGCACTGCATCGCACTTTGTTGAAAGCGGGAATATATCGTTTACCTCCGGTACGGTATACTCATTGTCGGTTTTTGCAAAAAAAGCGGAACGTGATCAATTCAGACTATATTTTCCCTCAAGCATAACAAGCGGCAGATACGGGCATTTTGATTTATCAGCAGGAACAGTTGTTTCAACGGGATCGGGGATAACCGCTAAAATAAAGAAATTAGTAGACGGATGGTACAGATGCTCTGTAAGCGTAACCGCAGGAGCTACAACCACAGGCAAGCCGTCATTAGTTTTGGCTCAGTCGAATTCAGTTGTAACATACACAGGCGACGGCACATCGGGGCTGTATATCTTCGGCGCACAGCTTGAAGCAAATCCGGGCATGACAAGCTATATCCCGACAACTACGGCGCCGGCAACACGGGCGGCGGAGGTCTGTTCTTTCCCTATTACCGATAATATGGTTAAAATCCTGCAATCAACGGGACATACCTATGTGATGGATATAAAGATGTTATGGAGTCCATCAGCGGCGACAGACAGGATAGCGCTTGGTGGGGATACTCTAGTCACCCGATTCGCCTTAGGTTTCTACGGTGGAGGGGTATTCTCTCACAATGCAAAAGGGGGGACTTCGTATAGCGCACTGTCAGGTATTGATACTCTCTTAAGGCACAGATACAGCACCGTGTATACCGGAACCGGAACCGATTTTTACATAGATGGCACATATAAAGATCGCAGATCAGATGTGGTACCGACTTCCGATAATACATCAGTTATGTATATCGGCTCCGCATCCGGAGGGCGCTATCTTAACGGTACTATATCAAACCTGCGCATCTATGACCATGCGCTGACAGAAGAGGAGGTAAATGCGGCATGACAGATATCATTATTATATATAAGACGGAAGAGGAAATCGAAGGGCTCACAGTGACCCCTTACGAAACTGACGGTGACGTAAAGATGTGCCTTTGCAGGTGTGAAACAGAGCCGGAGGGAGTAGCGGTTCTCGGAACATATGAAGAGGTTTTCGCCGATGAAACAAAAAAAATCATATACGACCGCATCTATCCGCCGACATATTCATATACCGACAGCTCAGGCGAAACTGTAGAAGTTAAAAAGCCTCAAAAGTTCGGGGTGTTCGCATGATAATGGACATATCGGACATAATACAGAACCTTGGCGGGCTTTCGGCTATGGTTCTTCTGCCCATATGGCGCACGATAAACGAGCTGAGAAGGGGTCAGGAAAAGACAAACGTCATACTGGCTCGGGACTACGTTGCAAAGAACGAATGCAAACATCGCCACGAGCTTCTGCACGCAGACATAGCGAGAGTTCACGACAGAGTGGACGAGATATTCTAATCAATCAATCTGTCCATGAATATACTGAACCGGCAGCCTTTGTCCGTATTCTCAACGGCGAGGCTGCCGTTCATATTTGATTCTATTATCCCTTTGGACATATAAAGACCGATACCCGTTCCTCCCGTACTGCCCTTTGTGGTGAAATACGGATCGAATATCCTGTCGAGTATTTCGGCGGAAATTCCGCCGCCTGTGTCTTCAACATCAAGTCTGATCTTATCACCGTTGCGCTTGATGCTGATATCTATCCTGCGTTCCGACCTTCCGGTAAGAGCATCCCTTGAATTTGAAATAAGATTCAGAAGCACCTGCTTGAACTCGTTGGGATATCCTTTAACTTTCATATCATGACCGGCACAGTATGTAAGTTTTTCCGAATCCATTATGGGCTGACCTGAATTTTCGCAACTGCAGGTGACAGTGCAGGTTATGCTGTTGTTTATAAGCTGGGCGCGAACGATTGAAAGCACCTGTTCCACAGAACGCTTAACGTCAAATACCTCTTTGGTCTTAGACGGTTTGAAGAAATCGCGGAAATCGTCTACCGTTTTTGACATGTAATCTATCTGCTGCATGGAGTTTGCCACCACGTCGCGGATATAATCTCCTGTGAGCTCTCCAAACTCCCTTGCGTCCTGGATATCCTGAATGAGAATGGCGAGCGTATTCAGAGGCTGCCGCCACTGGTGGGCTATACTGCCTATCATCTCGCCTATCTCCGCCAGACGCATCTTCTCCATGAGAAGCTCTTCGTTTCTGCGCCTCTTGGCTATTTCATCCTCAACTATATATTTAAGGTTTTTATTGATATCTTCCAGTTCACGCTGATATTTTAACCGCTGTGAAACGTCCTCAACAATGATGAACATATAGACAGTGCTGTCTATTTCCACCGGAGTTATAAGAAGTTCCACATCGCGCACAGCTCCGCCCGCAGTATACTGCTGCACAGGTATCTTAGCTCCGCGTCTGTTTTCCAGAATACTGCCCACAAGTGTCAGGCAGTCGCCATGACTTGTATGCACTGTCAGGTCGCACATCTTTTTAAGTCTGAGCTGTTCGATAGGACATCCGTAATATTCAGCCGCAGCCCTGTTCGCATCAACAAGAGCCATAGTGTCAGGCTCAAAAACCAGCATCACCGCCGTGTTGTCTGCAAAGAAACTGCGGAACTTCGCCTCGTTCTTTTTCAGACTGCTCTGGAGCTGAACTTTATCGGTTATATCTATAACGCTGATTATCTCCGCTGTTTTTCCCGCTATCTTCATTGTATCGGAAATAACATGAACGCTTATCCTGCGCCCTTTCGGAGAATAGTATGCTATTATGTGCTCGCCGGGATCGCCTGTGTCATATACTCTGTCGCCCAGATAATAGGATATTCCATGTTTAAGCACGTCGTCCCTGCCGACCCCCAGAATATGCAGAAGACCTTCATTGGCAAAGCGAAACCCTTCATAGTCAAGATAAAGCCCCACCATAACACTCGATTCAAGCGCAGTTATCATGGCTTCCAGTTCGTTTTTGAAAGCTTCCATCTGCTTTTTTACAGAAATGTCACGGAACCGCCAAAGATGTCCTTTGGGTTTGCCGTCCATATACAGAGGCACATGGATACGGGCAAAGGTGCGCCCGTCCTTTGATGTAAACTCGTCAGAATAGCTTCTGTCCTGTTTTTCTTTAAGGATAAAGTCGGTCTTTTCGCGATACATACCGGAAAGATCCATCTCCGCAAGCAGTCTGTGATAGAAAGCGGCATTTTCAGGATCAGAATAAGGTTCGGAAAAGTACGGTGATACCATTTTAAGAAAGCTGTTGTTGAGATGAACAAGACTTCCTGATTCGCCCTCCACCATAACCCCCGATTCCATCGCCTCAAGAACATCAGTGAGCCTTTTATTCTTCTCAATGACCTTTCTCAGGTTATCATCGGTGATCTTTGATTCGTCAATGGCGGCAGTTTCAACCATTATTTTGCGGTTGACCAGAGATGTTACGTCAGAAAATGACCAGATATGATTCTCACCGTCGCGGGAAACGGACGCAAGATAACACTTTATTTCGCCCTTGTCCGTGCAGAAGAATAACGATCTTGTATCGTCTTCACGACCAAAACTACTAAAATTACCAGCGGCATAAAGCCTTTTAAACTCTTTGTTGGAATATGCTATTTCCGAATCGGAACCGATTACGGCTATAGGATGTGCCAACAAATCGAACAATTTGAAATCCGAGCTCAATTCAACCCTCAAAATAATATCAATATTAGACTATACCACTTTATATGAAAAATTGCTGAAAAATTAACCACCGATGCATGTTTTTTAAACAGCATGTCTGGTATTTTTCACAATATAACGCTTTTATCACTCTATACAATGAAAATGTGCATTTTCAGAAATTGGCACGAGTTTTGATAAAAAGAAGCAAATGCTTTTCTAACGGAGGAAAACATGAAATTAATCAAAGCCATAGTCAAGCCACATATGCTTGACGAGGTAAAAGAAGCTCTCAATGGTCTTGGCATAACCGGGATGACAGTTTTCGAGGTTAAAGGTTTTGGCCGCCAGAAAGGACACCACGAACTTTACAGAGGAGCAGAATATCAGATAGATTTCGTTCCTAAGGTAATGCTTGAAACGGTTGTCAGTGACGAACTCGCACCAAAATGCGTTGCAGCTATTTCAGATGCTGCAAAAACAGGCAAGATCGGCGACGGTAAAATATTCGTTATCGACGTAGCAGAAGCTCTCAGAATCCGTACCGGTGAAACCGGCAACGATTCCATCTGATTTCAGGGAGGTTGAAATGTTAAAAAAAATTCTTCTCACTCTTTCAATAATGGGTCTTGCCGTATTCGCTTTTGCGGATGAAGCGGCAGAGCCTGTTACACTCGAATCTCTTGACGCGGCTGTCAAGGCAACTCAGGCAAATACCGACTGGCTCTGGACACTCATTGCAGCTTTCATGGTCTTCTTTATGCAGCTTGGTTTCGCAATGGTTGAAACAGGTTTCACCAGAGCTAAAAACGCAGTTAACATCATCATGAAAAACCTGATGGACTTCGCTTTCGGTTCAATAGCTTTCTGGGCAGTGGGCTTCGCTCTTATGTTCGGAACATCAAACGGTTTCTTCGGAACCGAAGGTTTCTTCATCAGCAACTGGGACATGGTTGACAACTGGACACTTGTTTTCTGGATGTTCCAGACAGTTTTCTGTGCAACAGCAGCAACAATCGTTTCCGGTGCTATTGCTGAAAGAGCTAACTTTACTGCTTATCTTGTATTCACATTCATTATGTCAGCAATAATCTATCCTGTTTTCGGAAGCTGGGCATGGGGTTCACTTTTCCACGGACAGGGCTGGCTTGAAGGACTTGGATTCATCGACTTCGCAGGTTCAACTGTTGTTCACTCCATAGGCGGCTGGGCTGCTCTTGCGGGTGTTATAGTTATCGGACCCCGTATCGGTAAATTTACAAAAGACGGCAAAGTAAGAGCTATTCCCGGACACAACATTCCCCTCGCAACTATCGGTGTGTTTGTTCTGTGGTTCGGCTGGTACGGTTTCAACGTTGGTTCTGAAACTGCTGCCGATACTTCACTGGCTCTTATCGCAGTTAATACAACACTTGCTCCCGCAGCAGGCGTTATTACTGCTCTTTTCTACACTCGTTTCATCTACAAAAAATATGACGCAGGCATGGCACTCAACGGTGCGCTTGCAGGTCTCGTCGGTATCACAGCCGGCTGTGCGAACGTAACCCCCGGATTCTCTCTCATCATCGGCGGTATCGCCGGTATTCTGGTTGTTCTGTCCGTGCAGTTCTTTGACAAGATCAAAATTGACGACCCGGTGGGCGCTATCTCTGTTCACGGTATGAACGGTGCATGGGGTACACTTGCTGCCGGTCTCTTCAACTATAACTTTGAAACACACGCTCTTGAGCCTGTTATCGTTCCTCAGCTTATCGGTATCGCCGCCGCATTTGTTTGGGGCTTCGGAACATCCTTCGTTCTGTTCAAACTCATAAACATCTTTATTAAGGTCAGAGTTTCCGAACAGGAAGAACTTGAAGGTCTCGACTTCCACGAACACGGAATCGATGCTTATCCTGAATACTCTAAATCTTACATTAAGTAAGAGATTTTATATCACTCCTAAAAGGGCGCTCTCACGGGCGCCCTTTTTTTGTGCAAAAACGAGATGATGCCGAAACAAGTTCGGCATTCAGACTGATGACAAAGAGGAGAAAAGACCGGATTGCTTCGCTTTATTCGACAAATAGTTTAAAGTGGACTCATTCAGCCTTCGGCTAGTGCTCGCAAAGACAGAATTTTCAGATGTTTGAACACAGTCGGCGGTGAGCTATAATCAGACTGTGGGTAGATGCGAGCCAGACTTGAGCGGTTATCAGAACCAAGCAGCTCAAGGCGGACGAGGAAAAATCAACGAGCATACATCTAAGTATGTGAGGCAGATTTTTGCAAGGACAACGAAGCGGGGCTGTGGCTAGATGCGAGTGATTCAAGGCGAAGGACAAAAAATATGCGCAGTGTACACAGAAGTACATGAGCAATATTTTTTGTTCCAACAACGCTGAATCACGACGCATATAGCCACAGACAAAAAAAAAAGCCCTGCTTAAATCGACAGGGCTTTCTTACTTTAATACTTTACTGCATGCCAGTGTATCTTATACACTCTGCAATCTGCGTGGAGTTCGGAACCTTTCTGGTGAACAACAGGTTCTCCCGCTCCGACTTCAGGAGCAAAAAGCACCTTATCGGCTGAAACGAACGCCCGCATATATTTGAGCGATGAGCCGTCAAAATAGAGAACAGGTTCTCTATCACCCAGATCGCCAATGGTTAATTTTTCAACGTACAGAATGTCTGACTCGTTGACCTTTGGAGCGAATCTTCCGTCATTAACGGAAACCCACACCGCGCCTTTTTCCTTCTCGCATCTGCCGTCTTCGACATCGCTAAGGTTAAATCTGATAACAGGTGCTTCCGGTTCATACAGAACAGATTCTGCTTCCGCGGCGGAGGATGCTCCGAAATCCATCGAATATCCCTCCTCTTCCCCGATCAGATCCGAAACTTTGCATGTCAGACAGCCTGCAAGGTTTTCGATTAAATCTCTTTCAAACTCACCGTACCCAAGTTCAAGTCTCGAAATAAACTGAACGTCGAGCTTCGCAACAACAGCCAGATCGCTTTTGGAAAAACCTCTCTTTTCCCTCATCTTTTTAATGTTTTCCCCGATCTCTTTGGTGTTTTTGATGTTATCGCCATAGGCGAAATAATCTAATTTCACTTCCAGAAATCTGGCTACTCTGGAAAGTGTTTCAAGATCGGGTTCTCTGCTGCCGCTCAGGTAGTTTGAAAGCCTGGAAGGTGAAAGCCCGACAGCACGGCAAACGTCTATCTGCTTAATTCCCTTCCTTTTGATTAATTTACGAATCTTATCTCCCAACATAAATGAATCATACCTCATTAATTATAACCAGTAAATCAACTAATTGCACATAAGCCTGAAATGTACACGAAACGCATACTCATATATGCAAAAATATCAGAACTGATCAGAATTTGTAAAATTAATCAGAAACTTACCTGAAAGAAAGTCCCGAAATAATTATTATAAAGCCAGTGTTTCTAAACGTAATAATATTCGTTATACTGAAAGTGACAATAGTTTTTTTGTATAGACACATTCCAATCCGTAATCTACACAATTCTGCCAATACTTTTCAGTATATTTTATATGAAGACATTTTCTGAAATTGGTGATATGAAAGCAAATGCTTGAGCGCATGAGACACAAGATAAAAAAGATACTGCTGCTTGATTATTCTCCGCGAAGGATAGCAATGTCCTGCGCCATAGGAGTATTCATAGGCTTTTCGCCTTATGTGGGGCTGCACACGGGTCTTGCAATGGGCGCATCTTTTCTTTTCGGGCTTCCGCTTTATCCGCTCATACTTGGCGCCTACATCACCAACCCTTTCACGCTTGTTCCCGTATATACCCTGTGCTATAAATTCGGCGCACTGATCACAGGAAGACATATCACAACCATGCCGGATTTCAGTAATTTTGAATATACCGCCATGATACACACTGCTAAGACGTTTTTTATTCCTTTTTTTGTGGGAACTCATCTGCTGGGGTTGATTCTTGCGGTAATAACGTATATTCTATCCTATCATTTAGTTAAAAAATATAAAGGCAGAGTCGCATAATGGCTGAAATTATCGCAGTTGCCAGCGGAAAAGGCGGCGTTGGTAAAAGCTTTTTCTCATCAAACCTGTCCATGTCCCTGAAAACAGCAGGGAACGAGATCCTTTTGGTCGATGCAGACCTGGGCGGCGCAAACCTGCACGATTTTATCGGACTCAAGGTTCCGGGAAAAGGTCTTTACGAATTTCTGAAAGACAAGATAGACATAAACTCCGTAATTGCGAAAACTCCCGCAGGAGTTGATTTTGTCGGAGGTTCCAGCGATGTTCTCGGAATGGCGCACATCACAAACTTTGAAAAGCTTAAAGTACTGAACAGACTTAAGAAACTTGATTATAAATATATAATACTTGACCTTGGAGCCGGAACAAGCTTCAATATGATAGATTTTTTCAACTTCGCCGACAAAAAGATAATGATAATGAACTCAGAGCCCACCAGCCTTGAGAACTCTTACGGTTTCCTTAAAGTGGCGCTTTACAGAAAGATTGAACTGCACCTGCGCAAGGATACAAAATTCAGCGAGATATGCAACAAACTGCGCAGCAAAAGCATGAACTATCCTAATATCGACTCCATAACAAAAGCTCTCATTCAGGTGGACAGCACCGGAACTGGAGAAATAAGAAAAATGGTCGATGATTACAAGATAGGAACCGTGCTGAATATGGTGAGAACACGCAAGGAACTCAATGTTTTTTACGGTTTTGAGTCGGTTACTAAAAAATATCTCGGCATAGATATTGAAAAATTAGGTTTTATGCCTTATGATATTAGCGTCAGCGAAAGTATTAAACTGATGCGACCCTATTATATAAACAACATGCGAAGTGATATGGCAAAATGTATCGACGATATCAGAAGCCACATCATAACAAAGCTTTAGGGAGATTTTTATGAGTAATCTTCAGCCTGTCAGAGACCTTGAATACGGGGATATTAACCATTCTGATGACCTTGAGGTCATACAGCTTGTCGGTCTTAAACTGGGGGATGAAGAATATGCCATTGACGTCCTTAAAATACAGGAAATAATACGCACTGTTGATATAACATCCGTACCAAGAACAGACACTTTCGTTTTAGGCGTTATGAACCTCAGAGGAAAGGTTATACCGGTCATCGACCTGCGTGTACGTTTCTCACTGGATAAAATGGACTTTGACAAAGAAACCCGTATCATTGTCGTTAAATTTGAAACGGAGAATATCGGTTTCGTTGTGGATGAAGTCACAGAAGTAATCCGCATTAACAAAAAAATGGTTGAACCCACACCGCCTCTGGTTGGCGCAGTGGGGCAGGAATATATACTCGGCATATGCAAATATGCGGATCGTCTTATCATCCTTCTGGATATCGACAGCGTCATTGCCGACGGAAAACCCACAATCGAAAGCAATCTTAAAAAATCTCTGCTTACACAGCCAGGTCAATCAGCTCAGGCGGCTCTGCCATCACAGGAACAGAACTTCACAAAGATAGCGGAAGCTGTCGAAAAAGAGTTCGACGAAAAAGACATTGAGCCTGCGGCTATAGAAACGGCAGAAAAACCTGAAAAAGAAAACAGTGCGTCACTTGACGACCTTATCGCAATGGAACTGGCAAAGCGCGAAGCGGAAACTGACGAGCTGAACCAGAAAAAGAAAGAGGACACTGAAGGAAAAAAAAAGCCTGAACTAGATCAGGAGGCGATGGATGACATACTTAACGACGCCCTGAACCAGTCAGAAAACTCAATGCAGTCCACATCAGGACACGTTGAGCAGGACGAGCTTGATTTCCTTATACAGCAGGAACTTTCCAAGCGCGAGGCTGAAACCGAAGAGCTTAATAAAAAAAAAAAAGTAAGTGAACCGTCTGCTCCGATAGCAGGCGCAGCGGCAGAACCTGCTGCATCTGTTGAATTTTCCGAAGACGACATAGAAAAACTCATGGCTGCCGAAATGGCAGCGGAAGAGCTTGCCGCACAGCAATCACCTGAAACACTCCCCGAAGAAGAAGAACCTGTCATATCAGAAGCCATCCGGGAATCCGAAAATCTTCCTGAAAAAACAGAAGATCTTACCATCCCCGACGACCTCGCAGCAGAGTTCGGTTTAGATACATCTGCCCTTGAGGAACCGGTTCAAAACGAACCGGAAGAGGAAGAATTCACGCTTCCTGAGCCTGTTGAACAGGAAATGGGTGATGAGATAATAGGCAAAGGTCTGCCTGACGAATATACCGAAAGCGACCAGCTTTTGGATTCAGTCGATTCACTTCTTGAAGAGCTGAAAACCGCTCCTGCAGAACCCATACAGACAGAGAGCATTCAGGAACTGAAAGCATCATCATCAACCCCGTTCAACGAACAGGAATCGTTTGAAAAACTGAAAACACTCTCTAAAAAGATAATTGACGGCGAAAAAGTTGACCTCGGAATTTCCATCAAACAGGAAGTTTCCGAACTCCTCCGCCTTATCCTTGATACAAAAGGACGGGTAGATGAGATCGAACCTACTCTTATCACGTCCAAAGAGCAGCTTCCCAACCTTGTGAAATCACTCGAAACCGTAACTGAATCCACAGAAGAAGCGACGATGGGACTTATGGAAGCCGCTGACGGACTCACTGGTCATTATCAGGAATTTCTCAACGAGATCGAGGATCTTGAGGATCTGATGTACAAAAAAGACCAGAAAGCGATACTCAAAAAACTGGAATCACTTGAAAACAGCGCCGAAATGGCAGACACAATGGGAATGAACATACTCCATGCGCTCGAATTTCAGGATATCACCGAGCAGAAACTCAATAAGGTGATCAATGCTGTCAGGGAAATAGGCGGCAGACTGGGTGCCATACTCGGATTCATCAAGCTCAAACAGGAAGTCGATCCCACAACCGTAGAAGATGCTTCTCAGGATGACATCGACAAACTGCTTGCTGAATTCGGACTGAGCTAAAATTTTTCAAACTATCTCCGCGAGCGAACAGACGAAATCCTGTCGAACCGGACACTGCGAGACAGCCATAGGATATTCTTGCAGAAACAGCAGCAGACATTTCTACATAACGTTTGTTTAAAAACGGGATATTCTCTATTCAAGACCTTAGAAATATGCAAAGAATATTTGTTGTCTGATGACTTTTCTCTATTAAATTTATAACAATTTCCGAATACAGGTATCTGATTTTTTAATAGCAATTTTACTCACTTCCATTGTTGATAACTTGTGGAA
This sequence comes from Seleniivibrio sp., assembly GCF_021209385.1. Taxonomy (GTDB): domain Bacteria; phylum Chrysiogenota; class Deferribacteres; order Deferribacterales; family Geovibrionaceae; genus Seleniivibrio. The sequence continues at coordinate 56,537 of NZ_JAJOIL010000001.1, forward strand.
AATAATCCGTGTGTTTTCAACAGTCTTAACCAACCTTAATCACACTTAAACATAACCCCTTATTTATAAATGCTTTAACTCAAACACTTGACAAGCAAGGGTTACACCTGTCAAGCATTTTTTTCTCCACAAAATTGTTGAGAAATTGTTCAAAGAAAAATGAACGATCTAAAAAAACAATTAAAAACAAATCAGTTAACCGTTTTGAGTATTTTTTGTGCAGGTATATTTACATTAAAAATTTTTATGTATCTTTTTAATACACTTCCATTAATAAAATATTGCATAGTCATATGGATTGAACTAAAATATTGTTTTTAAAACGGAACAATTTGATGACAAATATACATACAAGATCTGTCTTCCGCATGTTCATTGAAGCCTGCGGAAAGTACAAAGGCAACACAGCTTTTATATACCGGGTGGGCGGTCAGGAGTTTTCTGTCACTTTCAAAAAACTTCTTGAGGACGTGTTCATTCTGTCGCGCAGTCTCAGCGATAAAGGTATATCCAAAGGCGACAAAGTCCTTTTTATATCCGACAACAGGTATGCATGGATAGTGACAGACATGGCTCTGGCATCACTGGGCGCTGTCAGCATACCAAGAGGAAGCGACACTCCTCCCCATGAAATGAAGTACATCACAGGTCATTCCGAGGCAAGATTTGCCATTTTTGAAACGGAAGCAGTATACGAATCCGCTAAGAAAGAGCTTCTGGACGAATATTTCAAAAAAATATTCCTCATCGAGGGTGACATCGTAGGGCACCCCCAGGGTCAGGTACACACCTATAACGAAATTCTTGCTGACCGTACTTTCACAGAAGACGAAATGAGGGCTTTTTGCGAACTTGACCCCACAAACGAATCAGACATCTTCACCCTTATATATACCTCAGGAACAACGGGCTACCCGAAAGGCGTACCGCTTTCAAATATGAACGTAATACATAACCTGCTTATAATGCCCGAAATAGTAGCTCTTACAGAGAAAGACAGCTTTCTGTCCATTCTGCCCACATGGCACATTTTCGAGCGCGCAGCGGAGCTTATAGCCGTTACAAACGGCTGCTGCACAGTCTATTCCGGTGTAAAAACCTTTGCACAGGATCTGGAACAGTACAAACCAACCATAGTGGCATCAGTGCCGCGTGTGTGGGAATCGCTCTATTCAAAGGTTCAGTCGGCACTTGAAAAGCAGTCGAAATTCAAACTTTTCATGTTCCAGTTCCTTGCAAGAGCATCGGCATCCTTTAACCGCAACTCCCGCTATCTCCTCGGAGTTCTTCCCGAATTTGAAAAAACACCCATTAAGCAGAGAATAAAAGAGACACTGACCGCCATTGCAAAGGTTATTCTGCTGCTCCCGCTTAAAATATTTGCCATGAACAAGTTCAAGGCGGTTCAGGCAAAATTCGGCGGACGGCTCAGGCTTGCAGTCAGCGGCGGAGGGAGCCTTCCCGGATACCTTGAAGACTGGCTGGACGCTATCGGTCTGCGCATCGTAAACGCATACGGCATGACGGAATGCGCACCCGCCATAGCAGGCAGAGGGCTTGACTGCCAGATATTCGGAACCCTCGGTAAGCCGGTAAAGGGAACCATACTCAAGATAATCGATGAAAACGGCAAAGAATTACCCAGAGGTCATGAGGGCGAAATAGTCATTAAAGGACCGCAGGTCTTCGCAGGGTATTACAATTCGCCGGAAGAGAACGCAAAATCTTTTACATCAGACGGATTTTTCCGCACAGGAGACCTCGGAAAACTGACCTTCTCCGGTGAACTGAAAATAACAGGACGCATTAAAGATATAATCGTTCTGGCAAACGGTGAGAACATAGACCCCTCACGCATAGAATCAGCAATTACAATGCTCCCGTTCATCAAGGACGCGGTGCTTGTGGGGCAGGATCAGAAAAGCCTTGCGGCGCTGATAATTCCCGACATGGAAAAACTTAAAGACTATATGACATCCAAGCTGGAACACATCCGTTCGGACTTCGATATGAACTCCAAACCCGTTGTGGACCACGTTAAAAGAGAGATAAACAAATTGCTTTCAAACAAAAAAGGTTTCAAAAACCATGAGAAACTGCACAACCTGTCCTTTCTGGAGCAGGAGTTCAAACAGGGCGAAGAACTGACAAATACCCTGAAAAAACGCAGACATTTCATTGAAAAGCGCTACAAAGAACTGATATCAGGTCTTTTCAAACAGAATAACAATGATGGTCAATAATACTTTCCTGCCTGTAACACAGGAAGAAATCTCTAAACTCGGCTGGGACAGACCGGACGTTATACTTGTCTCCGGTGATACATATCTGGACAGTCCGTACAACGGCACCGCCATCATCGGCAGACTGCTGACCGAAGCAGGATACCGCACGGCGATAATCGCACAGCCGGACATGGACACAGACGATATAGCACGCCTCGGCGAACCGAAACTCTTCTGGGGAGTGTCCGCCGGATGCGTCGATTCCATGGTGGCAAACTATACGGCTTCAAAGAAAAAACGCAACACAGACGACTTCACTCCCGGAGGCGAAAACAACAGACGCCCCGACAGAGCCGTTCTGGCATATACGAACCTCATCCGCAGGCATTTCAAAAACACTGTGCCGATTGTTATCGGCGGTATAGAGGCGAGTCTGCGCAGAGTGACCCATTACGACTTCTGGTCGGACAGCCTGCGCAAATCCGTGCTTTTCGACTCGAAAGCGGACTATCTTGTATATGGAATGGGCGAAAAATCCATTATGGCACTTGCCGATGCATTTAAAAACGGCACCGATGTCACAGGAATCAGAGGACTCTGCTACATCTCCAAAGAGGTACCTAAGGGTTACCTTTATCTTCCTGCCCACGAAGAGTGCGTTGGAGATAAAGAGAAGTTCATGCAGATGTTCAACACGTTCTACAAGAACAACGACCCTATCACTGCAAAAGGGCTGGTTCAAAGGGTAGACAGCAGATATCTTGTCCAGAATCCACCATCAGAAACGCCTTTGCGCACAGAGATGAACAGCTATTACGAACTGCCATACACTTACAAAGTACATCCTTTCTACGCCAAACAGGGTGCTGTAAGGGCGCTTGACACCATAAGAAACTCCGTCACCACCCACAGAGGCTGCTACGGTGAATGTAACTTCTGCGCCATCGCAGTGCATCAGGGAACAACAATAGCAGAGCGCACAGAAGCTTCTGTTATTAAAGAGGTAAAACGGTTCAGAGATGCCGAAAACTTCAACGGGATAATAAACGACGTAGGCGGTCCCACCGCGAACATGTTCGGCATGGAATGCCGCAAGAAGAAGGACCACGGAAGATGTACGGATAAAAGGTGTCTGTTCCCGCAGAAATGCCCGCAGATGCCTGCAGACCACAGAAAGCTGAACAGCCTGCTGAGTGCTGTGCGCACAATGAGCGGCGTAAGGCGCGTATTTGTGGCATCAGGAATCCGTTACGATATCATCATGGAAGACAAACAGTTTGGCGGTCAATATCTTGACAACCTTGTGAATTTTCATATCAGCGGACAGATGAAAATAGCCCCCGAACATACTCAGGACAGCGTGCTTGGACATATGGGTAAACCATCCGCAGAAGTGCTGAAAAACTTCGTAGCGGAGTTCCAGAAACGCAATAAAGGTAAGAAACAGTACCTCACATATTACATGATCGCTGCCCACCCCGGGTGTACAATTAAAGATATGGAAGACCTCAAACGGTTCACATCAAAAGAACTTCGCATAAACCCCGAACAGGTGCAGATTTTCACTCCTCTGCCTTCAACCTATTCAGCTTTAATGTATTACACAGGCAAAGACCCGTTCACAGGAAAAGATATTTTTGTTGAAAAGAGTCCGCAGAAACGTCAGGCTCAGAAAGACGCTTTGGCAACTGCTGACAAGCAGTTTAAACCGAAAAGAGCGATACAGCAGGTCAAAAAAAGAAAGGGGCGTTAGCCCCCTCCTGTCAGAATTTTATCTTAAGGTTCTCCGTTTTGTCCCCGCGCAGAACCTTCATATCGTATTCTCTGCCCTTCTCCGCATAAAGGAGCTCCAGCTTCAGCGTTGCAAGATCTTTCAGCTGCACACCGTTGAAACCTGTCAGAATGTCGTCTTTCAGCACACCGCCAACCTGAGCGGCTGATTTATCAGAAACCTCGACAACCTTGAGTTTTCCGTCCTTATCGTCTAGCCCCACGCCAAGCATGGGCGACGCGTCGTATTCGCTCTCTGCCGGATACAGAACATAGTCCGCTATACCTGGTCTGTTCTCCTCGTCCTGACACACTGCAACGTAGTTAAGGAGGTTTCTGCGGAACAATCTTTCCGGTATGGACGACCTGTATCGTATATGTCCGTTTCCGGCGATGATAACCATCAGCCTGTCGGGATTCGCTTTCATATATTTGTCGGCAGAATCCGCCATAGTCTCATCCCACAGAAGCTGCGCTTCGTAGAAATTCTCAAAATCCTTGCCCATGGGGTGCATGGAAAAAATGGTTGTCAGGTTCTCCCTGTATGCTCCGTCCGTATATTCGATGCTGTCCGGAATCTGTTTAAGGTCTTCCGCATCAAGGGATTTGATACCGCCAGCCGACACTTTTTTCGTTATCTCCTGCGGAGTGTTCAGCGCCACAAGGGGGATTCCGTTCTCTTTCGCGTAGCGGAAGATGGGCATATACATGCGAAAATCGAATTTCCAGCGGTCATAATATTCCGTGCGGATAAGCATCTCTTTTTCGCTTATTTTACCCGCAACGTAGTCGTCAAGCGCCTGCTGAAATGGTTTCTGAACCATCTCAAGCCCGACTGCAACCTTTTTTCCTGCTTCGTTCAGCCTGCGGATGAATTCAAGCTGGTTCTCGTGGTGAGCGTAGCTCGTGTGTGACTCGCCCACATAAAATACTTTCGCATATGGATTTTCATCTATAATGGTTTTGATGTTGATTGCGGACTGCACACGCTCTCCCTGTCTGTCATCGTAAAGGATAAATCTGTTGCCCTGCCAGCTTTCTGCCAGTTTCGGCATGAGCCTGCCGTTTTCAAGGGACAAAGAGCTGTATTTGCCGTAATGGCTTGCCCTTGCGATATTCTTTTCCGCTGTTTCAGCGTCTGACGTGTGTATGATATACGTCATTCTGTCAGTGTAGAGCGGATGGAGAGATGATATCATCTCAAAATCCGACCTGATAACTGGAGCGTTCACGCCGTAATATTTTTTATATGCGGCGTTGTCCCTGTCAAGAAAGATGAGTATTTTATCATTATACTGATAAGGATTTACATCGTCACTGTAAACCTCAGCATTATTTATCATCTTCAAAACGCTTTCGTATTTTGTTTTATTTTTTGCACTTACAAACACAGCTTTAGGATATTTTCCCCAAAGTCCGTAAAATGCAGGGTAAACCTCTGTCCGGTCAAGCATCCTCGCTGTTTTATACTGCGGGTCAATGACAAGTTCGCTGGGTCTCTCTTTGGTTTTTATAACGATTTCTTTGTCTTTGGTGTCGATATACTGCGTGCTAACCGTATCTCCTTTATCTGTTCTGACAACAATTTCCAGAGGATAGTTAAGGTTTTCATAGTGGTTTTTTATTGTGAACGATGTTTCGTAACCATCCATAACAGCTTTGTAGCCAGCCTTGTCAACGTCAAACTCAGCTATATAATTCTCGGCAAGCCAGCCGCCGAAAAATTTATCAAGTTTCCTGCCGGATGCATCTTCAAAACACTTCTGGAGTTCATCCCAGCCTGCCTGTTCATATTTATATCTGCTGTAGATAAGTTTAAGCCCTTTTCCGAAAGCATCGGAACCTATGACATCCTCCAGCATCGAGAAGAACATCATCCCTTTTGAATAGCCCACCGCCTGCGCGGCTTTCCCGCTGTTATAGCTGAATCCTATCAGCAGCTGCCATCCTCTTTCTGTCTGGCGTTCTGCATAATGTCGATTATCGCCGCCTTGCGGTACTGCACATCCTTTCCTTCCTGCTTTTCGTAAAGTCTGTCTGCAAGGTAAGTTGTCAGCCCTTCCGCCCAGTTTCCGTTGCGGTCGGTTTCAACAGAAACACCAAGCCACTGGTGCAAAAGCTCATGACCCAATGAAGTCTTTGTCATGAAAGGCATGGCAACAATTCTGTCGGAAATGAATGTAAGAGAAACGTGTGCATGACCGATGGGATACGGAACGTCCGCCACTGCAAATCTGCCATAGGGGTACTTTCCGAACATATCTGAATACATGTTCATAAGTTCCTTTATCCTGTCGAAATAGGTGTCTGCATACTGCATATTCTCTTTTGAGAAGTAGACGGCAAGTTCAACGCCGTTGAATTTCTCCGTGCGCACCTGCCATTTGTCTGATATTCCGAGCATCATGCCGTATTTGGCATGTTTCAGAGTGAATTTATAGCCGTATTTTGTTTTTTCGGCTCTGTCGCTCTCGGCGATCGCTGTGTAGCTTTCGGGAAGGGTCAGTTCAAGAACATAGCTTGTGTCCTTCGGTTCTCCGAACCAGTCACCGTCAAGAATAAAGGTGCCGTTCAGATCCGTCATGGCACTCTGGAAGGGTTTTCCGTCCACAGTACCGGAAATGACCTTTGCCGTCATGTCCGCTTTCGCTTTCACCAGCGTTGCGGCGTTTACAGAAAATACTGATGTGATTAAAAGAAACATGGATAACAGTCTTTTCATCTGCGCCTCGCAATTATATTGGGAATTTGTTGAAAATATGACTTATCTTAACCTTTTTGGTTCAGAAAAAGGAAGCGGTAAAAGTGCACGTCGGAAAGTTTAGCGCTTATGCGCACAGCAAGTGCGATGAAAAGAATTGAAAAAACAGTTCTTAGCAAAAGAATCCCCGAAAGATGCCCGCCTATGGAGACCATAAGAAGGGTATCTTCTATCATGGAATGACAGATGCCCATGAAGGCTAGGCTGAAAAATACGTCCCTGTGGCTGATTGTTCCCGAACGTGCTTCGTTTATGATAAGTCCGCCGCCGTATGTAAGCCCCAGCGTAAAGCCTACCATCGTAAGATATGCCGCCTCTTTGCCTATTCCCATGAGCTTCATAAGTGGTTCACAGGCTGAGTTTATCAGATTTATCACGCCGATCACTTTCAGCACCTTCATGATGAACACCAGAAGGGTCACGATACAGGCGATATATGCGAGATTCTGCACCTCGCCGAGCGCCCAGCCGATGATGGATGCGTCAACGGGTGACGGTTTCAGCAATATTTTTGCAGGCTGGTCAAGCCATCCGCCGTAACTGTATATCAGATTAAGGATGATGCCGAAGATGAGCGCCGAACCTATGCGGAAAGCCGCCATAGCCGCGAAACGCGTTCCGGCTTTTTTCGCTATCTGCACTTCCACAGGAATTGCGTGCGCCATGAGCATCATTGACGCAAGCACTGTCGCCTGCGCAGCCGTAAGCTCCAGCTTACCCGCCAGCGAAGCGAACACGATGATACCGCCGTATATGTTGGTAAGCAGCGCGGAAGCCCATGCAAGCCCCATCTCGCCCGGCAGACCCGTCAGCACCATAAGGGGTGCAAGGATTTTGCCGAGGATGGTCACAAGCCCCAGCATATCCAGTACCTTTATAAGGATCATCATAGGCACAAGTATCCTGAACAGAGTGACAAGTATGAAGAAAGACTCTTTAAAAGTGGATACGAATATGTGCCTTATGCTGTATATCATACGAGGCGCTCAATCTCATAAAGGGAGCTTAAACGCGCCATTATCCTGTCTATGTGATCCTGCCCTCTGGTTTCAAGAGAGACGTTCACGCGGCTCTGGTTCAGAGGCACGCGCTGGTCGTTGCGTATGTGTGCTATCTGATGAATATTCGCCTGCAGATTGCTTATCTCCTGAGAAAGCGACGTGAGCGCGCCCGGCACATCACGAAGAATGATAGAAACCGTCATAAATCTGCCTGTTGCGGTCATACCGCGGCTGATTATCCGGCTGATAGTGGTGACGTCGATGTTTCCGCCGGAAACAACAAGTACAGTGGTCTTGTCCTTAACGTCCACCTTGCCCGCCAGTACAGCGGCAAGCGGAGCGGCTCCCGCTCCCTCCACAACGAGTTTGGCGCGTTCTATATATTCAAGCACAGCAAGTGCTATCTCGCTTTCAGAGACAGTAACAAGCTGATCCACACAGTTTTTGCAGGATGCGAAAGTAAGCTCGCCCACCTGTTTGACAGCTATGCCCTCGGCAAAAGTTGCCGAAGTTGAAAGGCTCACCACCCTGTCCTCTGACAGACTGCTCACCATTCCCGCCGCCTCTTCCGCCTGTACGCCGATCACCTTTATCTTCGGATTGAATTCTTTGACATATTCCGCTATGCCGGAAATCAGACCTCCGCCGCCAACAGGCACAACTATCTGGTCGATATCCGGTTTCTCCGCCAGAATCTCATATGCTATCGTACCCTGTCCGGCTATCACGTCGCGATCGTCGAACGGGTGGATGAAATGCAATCCGCGTTCTTTGCCCACCTGCACAGCATACCTGTAGGCGTCCTCAAAGGACTGCCCGTAAAGTATAACTTCCGCTCCGTGGCTCTGAGTGTTCGCCACCTTTACCATAGGTGTGAATTCCGGCATTACTATCACTGCTTTAATGCCCAGTGTCTTCGCGCTGAACGCCACACCCTGTGCGTGGTTGCCCGCTGAAGCGGCTATGATGCCGTCCTTGCACATCTCCTGATTTTTCAGGATGCAGTTGAGCGCACCGCGTATCTTGAACGAACCTGTGCGCTGCAGATTTTCCAGTTTGAAATAGATATCAGCGCCTGTTATCTCTGAAAAATTGTTGGAGTAATACAGAGGCAGATATTTGATATAGTCTTTTATCCTTTCACGGGATTGCGTAACTTCGTTTAACATACGGATATATTAGCCGTTATTGTTACAATTGCAACCACAACTATTGTGAAAAACAACTCTCCGCCCATTCGTACATGCCCAAATCGGCAAGGCACTTTGCTGCCGCTGTTCTGGCATCAGTATCCCCATTTATGAAAAGTTCCTTTACGGTATCAACAGAATCAGGAGTAAGCCTGACCATGGCGTTTGCCGCCGCTGCGCGCACCTTCCATCCCGAATCTGAAAAATGTTTTGCAATGACAGGAATATATTCTTTTGAAACCGAAAGTCTGACAATGATATTTGCTCGTACACCCTGCGCTTTTTCCGTTTCCAGCAGCTCAAGAAGATGCGCGGTGTTGCCTGAATATACCACTGCCGCCGCCCTCACCCGTTCATCATCATGTGAGAGAAGCTTTTCAACAGCCTCCTGAAAAATGCTTGTATCCCTTAGATTTTTGAGACAGCCAAGAGCGCCTGTCAGAATACCTGCTGCCTCGTTTCCGCTAAGGATGCTTTGAATGAGTATTTCATAACCGGAAGGGGAGTCTTTCAGAAACGTATTTAACGCCCACTTTTTAAGCGAAACAGATAATTTCTCCCATCGGGACAAAAACAGGTCATAAGGGCGTTCTTTAAGTTTCAGAAAGCGGGAGCGGATGCTTTCGGGATATGCCCCCTGCATTTCAGACAGCCAGTCATCAGCTGTATCCGCGGTAAATGGAGGGATATCGCATTTTCTGTCGGCAATGGCGCTTATGCGCAATGCGGTTACGGCGTCGATGGCGCTGTTGCCTGCCAGCAGATTGGCACATAACCGCGTACGGTTTCTGTTGTTATCTGCAAAAAGTATTGGTTTGATAAAGGTGAATTTCTCTATGTCCGTAAAGAACGACAGACGTCTTGCCGCCATAACGATGAATTTGCTGTCTCTCTCTGATGTGAACACTTTCTTTGCAAGCTCCGCCGTGCGCTCATCGTTAAACCCCAGAGTGGTGAAAACGTATTCCCATTTTTCGGATGAATCTGAAAATTCATCGCACATCTGCAAGAGCTTATCAACAATGTCAAAACCTGTATTGCGGCACGCTTCTTCCGCCGCCTGCATATTCCGGCGTATATATCTTACCGCGCCTATTCTGACAGAGGATTCAGGGCTGTTCAGTCCAGCGGCGATATCAGCCGCCATCAGACCACACCTTCAAGGTTACCCTTATCCACAGAAGAATTTGTGAGGTCTGCAGCGCCAACCAGATTATAGAAAGTCGAATCTCTTGTGGATTCGGCTTCATCAAGAACCTGCCAGACCTTTCTTGCCTCAGCAGAAAGAATTTTCAGCCAAGATATCTGAACGAAGGCTCCTGCAAGCAGATAATAGTGAGAATCTGCATGAAACGAAACAGATACGTTCTGACCTGTCAGATCGGCAGGAAGTACGGCGTTGCCTGTTCCTGTGCCTGTGAAGGTTGAAGAGCCTGTGTCTGTTACGTTGAATTTGCTGTCGCCCACAGAAAAATCCGTGATGCTTATCTCCACAGGGGAAGAAAGACCGAAGCTGGGACCCAATGCCACCTGAGGAACTATAAAATCCTGAATTGTAAGCACTATATCTCCCAATGCAAAGATAGCCATTACAACGAGTTCAGCAGGAGGTTCAGGAAGAAAAACCGCTCTTATTATATCTTCGCCAACAGTGGTAAGAAAGTTGACAAGGTCAACGTCACCCACAACTTCCGGAGTTAGTTTCAGTTTTCCACCGTTTGCCGCAATGCCCTCATTTTTATCATAATACCCGCCTGTCTCAATGTTCTGGGGAAAAAGAGCCACCAGAAGATCACCCAGCGGTATCATATCGCCAAGGGTTATGAGCTTGCCGATGATAAGCCCCAGAATGGATACTACCGAAAATCTGTAGGGTCCTTTATTAAGCTCCCACACCTTATCCCATGTATGGGACTGGAAAAGATGATAACGTATATGCGATATTTTGATATCAATACTCGGCATAAGATCAAAACCAATTACCTTTCCCGCTACGAATTTATCATCTGTGATAGTCAGCGTCGCGCTGTCAGGGTCTGTCTCGTCCACTTGGATGTCAGCCATCATTCTTGCGCCCCACCCTGTTTTGCCAAGCCCGACAAAGATATCCAGCGGCATGTCTGCTTCAACTTTCCATGCACCATACAAAGGGTATTGCTTATACTGGATGTGCAACGAGAACGAATGGGTAAAGTTGTCCGGCGCGTCGTCCGTGTCGTCATAAGGAATGGCTCTGTGGGATTCTATGATATCTGCCGGATCACTTGTCGCCAGCAGTGTTTTGCTTATCTGTCTCATGTTATTTCCCCTTTATCTATGCCGGTATGCCAAGCACGAGAGATTTTGAGCCGTCTGTAAACGTGCAGTAAAATACCAGTCTGTTCTGACTGTCCACATGCTTTGTTGTACCGCCGAATACGATATTCTCAACCGGCTCGCTTCCGTCGCTCAGCCTTTCTCCGGAAGTGAGCAGAACGGTATGCGCTGACCCGTCGAAATACACGAGTTCCTGCACGATCTTTCCGTTTACCTGCGAAGAGGTTATCGTATAAAAAAGCGCATTGTCACCTGCAACCGAACCTGTGCTGAAATAGAGTGCGGTGTTTCCCAGAGGCGACACATCACCGGAGGAGATTACCTTATTTTCGTCCAGATAAAGGTGCATATTGTCGTTCGCCTCGTCCCAGCCAATGCTGTATATCTTCCCTGCGGATGTCACACGCGGACCGAAAAAACAGGGTGCTTTCACAACGCCGACACTCATGGATTCAGTGGCGCCGAGGACAGAGTTTTCGGATGTGGCAACGTTACCAGAAATAAGCAAAGGCTGACTGGCATCATCCGATGACCCGTCTTTGGGGGATGAAAGCGAGGCAGCCTGCCCGCCAATGGCATAATGACCGTTATCGTGCATGTCAAGTAAGCCGAAAGATTCAAACGCATGGTTTGAGAGTGGCACAAAATCTCCTGTGGAAACAAGCATCTGTGAATCTTCCACAGATGCTCCTGGCAGATACATCACGCCCTGTCCGTGTTCCGAGGAATCATCCACGGATTTAAAGTGACCGGCGAACATTATTTCGTTGTCGTCGTGGAGGTCTATGTCCCCAAGCTGTCCGGTAGTGAAAACGGAATCGCCGTCAAGCTTCTGTCCGTATGTTAAAACAGGCTGAAAACCTTCATTAATGTCGGTTTGAAGATACAGACCGGACATCTGATGGGTGATGCTACCGCCGGAAGGCGTCTTAGCCATAACGTCAACGGCGATATTGCCGTCACTGTTTACATCCATAGCTTTAAAATTCCCGACATAGCGCCCGTCCGGCAGTGTTTCGTCTGTCATTGCGGCTATGTTTTCCCATTCTATCTTCGGAACGGTGGAATCCATATCCAGCCCAAGCTGAACTATTCCGCACCTTTTCCCGCTGCTGACGGTGTCAAATGTGATTGTGCTGTTGTCGCTTATATGGACGGAGCCTCTGAAATAAGCAAGATCAATAGACCTGTTTTCAGTTCCGACGGTATCACCGCCGTTTTTAATACGATAAAAACGATATGCGTTCGGAGAACCCGAACCTGTGTCAAATGGGAGGTCGCATCCTGTGAGTGCTGAAGAGACCACAGCGCCGCCTGCAGCTCCACCGAAAAGTTTTATAAATTTTCTTCTGCTGATACCGTCTATGGGAAGCCTCCTTCGCGTTAAAAATAATCACTTTCGCAAAATATGTATATTTAAGGATAAATTATGAATAACTCCATATCAACCCAAATTCAGAATTAATTTGCATACATTCATATTTTAACCTTCAATCTCCGATGCATACAATAAATCCTTTATATTAAGAGGTATAAATAATTCATTTACATTTGCCCATTTATTCGGAATAGGCTACAGTGTGGAAGAATCAATTAAACAAGGAGCCTTTATATATGAGCGACATTTTACCTGATCTGACCACATACGCATGGCAGATTGTTTTTGCAATATTAATTCTTGTCATCGGCCGATATGCGGCAAGATACCTGTCTAAATTTTCTGTCAGGCTGATGGAAAAAGGGAAAATGGACAAAACACTGTCCAAATTCCTCTCAGGTATAATCTACTATGTAAGTATGATCGTTGTTGTCATAGCTTCACTGAATCAGCTGGGCATTGAAACAACGTCCATCGTAGCTGTACTCGCCACGGCAGGCTTGGCTGTGGGGCTTGCTCTTAAGGATTCGCTGTCAAACTTTGCGGCTGGCGTTATGATAATAATCTTCCGCCCGTTCGTAATAGATAATTTCATTGAGGCAGGCGGCACAACGGGGGTTGTCGAACAGATAGGCATCTTTACGACACAGCTTAAGACGCTCGACAACAAAACAATAATAGTACCCAACGCATCCATCATCAATAACACCATAACAAACTACTCCGCCAAGGACACCAGAAGGGTCGACCTTACCATCGGCGTAAGTTACGGAAGCGATATCAAACAGGTGAAAGCTATTCTGAAAAATATAGTTGATACTGACGAACGTATTATGAAAGACCCGGAACCCACTATTGCCGTTGCAGAACTGGCAGACAACAGCGTCAATTTCGCTTACAGGCTCTGGGTGAAATCGGACGATTACTGGGATGTATATTTCGACACACTCGAAAGCGTTAAGCTTAAATTCGACGAGAACAAGATAGCTATCCCATTCCCGCAGATGGACGTACACATCACAAAATAACAAAGTCAGGAAAATACGAGATCGCGTCGTCACTTGCGCTCCTCGCGAAGACAAAAAACGTCTCTGCGAGGGTTTTAACCCGAAGCAGTCTAATGTGAGTCTGTGTAAATTTAGTTTGTCAACAACCTGAGGGAGCCTCGGCTCCCTTTTTTTATTTCAATAGTGGTATCTGCATGAAATGATTATCAGTTTTGTCTCTTCAACCGCATAGACCAGCCTGTTGGTGTCGTCTATGCGCCTTGACCAGAATCCCGAAAGATTCTCTCTCAGCGCCTCCGGCTTTCCTATTCCTTCAAACGGCATCCTCATGGTCTCTTTTATAAGCAGATTAATTCTTTTCAGAGTTTTTCTATCCTGCGACTGCCAGTAAACGTAATCTCCCCAAGCCGCTTCTGTAAAGACAAGAAGCCTACTCATCCGCTGTTTCCCGTTCCTTAATGCTGCCCTTTCTGTACTGCTCGATGGATGTCATAAGATGTTTTGCATTTGCAGGTGTTTTCAGCAGATGGAATGTCTCCATTATGCTATTGAAAGTGTCAAGAGACATTACAACAGTGTCTTCAGCATCGCGGCGTGTGATAACTGCATAGTCCGAATCCTCGACCACTTTGTCCAAAACGGATTTCAGGTTGTTTCTCGCTTCGGTGAAATTAACAACTTTCAAGATATCGCCTCCAATATGTTCAATATAATGTACATATCAGAGGCGAAAATTTCAATGATTTTATTGTCGAATAGAATTACATCTAAATTCAGTAACCGCCAACAATCTGTCGGTGTTTATATGCAAGCAGTACAAGGAAGATCATAAATTCCGCAGGGGAGTGTACGCAGAAGTACATGACCCGAGGAATTGAAGACCTGACGCCGTAATGCGAAGCATAAAACCACCGACTACAGCGCTCCGTAGGAATGGAGACCTGATATAAGTAAATTCACACCGATATATGTAAATATCGTACAGACGAAACCCGCCACAGCAACTGCCGAAGCCTTTGCTCCTGTCCAGTCTTTAACGTATCTTGCATGCAGATAGAACGCATATATCAACCATGTGATGAGCGCCCACGTCTCTTTCGGATCCCAAGACCAATAGCGTCCCCATGCCTTGTCCGCCCAGACAGCACCGAATATCAGCCCGCCGACAGTGAAGATGGGAAAGCCCACGGATATCATCTTATATGTAAGTTCCTCCATAACTTTTCCGTTTATGGAGAATCTGTCCATGAGGCTGGCAAGTTTTCCGCCGAAAAACCATGATGCTGCACAAAATGAGGCATAGACGGCAAACAACAGGACAAAACCTCCCGCGCCCATATTTTTGAACGTGAAATAGAGCGGTTTATAAGCACCCTCAACAGCCTTAGCTGAAAGTGCCGCGGTAAAATCGCCTATCATAAGCAGTGTAACGAAAACAAACGTACCCAGCGCCACTGTCCAGAAGATATATACGCCGCTTCTGCGCGGAAGTCTCAGCGATGCCAGATGCAGAACCGCTGCCACAAAAGACATAGAGAAAGCCGCATAAGCTATGAAACTCATGGTTGCGTGCGCCAGAAGCCAGTTACTCTTGAGTGCCGGAACAAGGGGCTGTATGCCCTTCGCCGCACCTATGGTGTCGACAAAAGCCACAGCCATTCCTGCGATTGCCGTAAGGAATGCGCCCATAAATTTTGTTTTATATCGTCTTTCTATCCAGATATTGCCCGCTATGACGCACCACGCAAAGAACAGGAGCGATTCATAGAGGTTTGTTATCGGGACAGAGTGGAAAAATCCCAGATGATATGTGTTTGAAAACTCCACCCAGCGCATAAGAAATGCGGCAGTGTGACACACAAAACCGAATATTGTCATCCATGACGCTACCTTGCCTATCATCTCTTTTTTGAGAATGAGATAGGCAACATATACCGCCATTGTTACCATGTATGTGATACTCGCGATACCGAATAAAACGGAGCTGTTCATATTAGCCCTCTTTTGTTACGGATTGTTTCAGTTTTTCGAGCAGTTCTGGAATCGCTGACCTGAACTTACTCCTGTCCGCATGAACGGAAACCTCTTTTTTGCCGCCGTTCTCTGCGATGCGCACCCAAATGCGTTCGTGGCGGAAATAGAAAGCAATAACGACGCCCAGACCGAGGATAAAGAATCCGATATATACTAGGTAGTCAGCAGGGTCGTATGTCACGGAGAACACAGAATATTGAGCGCCGATAACATCGACGAACTCTATTTTCATGTCGCCCGCCTGACCGGATTCGGGATAGTTCTGGAACACCCATTTGTAGCCCAGAGACACGTCATTCTCGTCAAACACCTCTATCTTAGCGGCAGGGTTCATCATAAGAGTGTTGAAATTCACCAGTTCGCCTTTCTGATCCTGACCCAGCGACGGTGCGAAATCCGTAACCTCTGCGGAGATGTCAGTGCCGGGAACAGTGAATTTTTTGCCGAACTGAACGGCTATCTTTTTAACGCTGCCCTCTTTACCTGTGTTCATGATGAAAGAAAGGTCTTTGTTGGGATAAAAACCATGATTTGTCTGGAAGATACGATAGCCCTTATATTCTATTGGCGAGTTGACCATCACCTCTTTGGATATCTCTTTTCCGTTTTCGATGATGGCTATTTCAGAGCGGTAAAGCTCCGGTTTGACGGAGTTTTCATAATATTTCACATCGAAATTGTCCAGACGAACTGAAAACGGCAGTTTCCTTGCGGCATTGTTCGCGTTGACGATTGTGTTGTCACTCTGCCCCTCCACAACGCCGAGATTCCCTTTGAATCCGACAGTTATACCCACAAGCGCCGCAATAAGAATGACCATGATGCCAAGGTGTGTTATGTACACCCCGCTTCTTGCAAATCGCCCTTTCTCCGCGGCAAGATACATGGTTTCGCCGTCTTTTTCGTCAACGACCGTGTAGCTTTTTAAAAAATCCCTGACATTCGCTTCGGCATCCTCTCCCGCTTCAAATGTTACGGAATTATCGCCGAAAATATTTCTGTTTACCGTGACGGGTGTCTTGAGCTGTCTGTAAACGTGAGACAGTCTGTAAAACGTGCATACGGAGAGGTTCACACCAAAAAGCACCAGAAGCGCAATGAACCACCACGATGAATACATATCCGCAAGACCTGTCTTCACCAGCCACATGTATATCTGCTCATGTGTCATGCCCAGTTTTTCGGAAAGCCAGAAGACAGCCTTTGAACCGGAGTCGTTCTGCTGGATAAAAGTACCCAGAGAAGAACTTAACGCTATCATGATAAAGAGAAACATCGCGAGCTTAACGGAAGCCCAGAAATCGAGTATTTTTTTAAGCACGGATACACCTCAAAGTAAGAATAACAAATAATTAATGAGATTGCTTCGTCACTCCGCTCCTCGCAAAGACGGCAGACGCGGCAGTCTTTTAAAAACGGGGGACTTAAAAAGCCCCCCGCGAGGTTTATGTCTGTTACTTCGCTGCGGCAGCGGGAGCTGCTTTTGCTGCGAGAGCATCGTCAATCATTTTGATGCCTTTCATGGACTCGTCAACAGACTGAGTGAGAGATTCGCGAGCCATTTCGGGGTTGTGGAAACCGTCTGAGTTTTCAGCGGTCCAGTATTCCCAAAGGATATGCGCTCTGAGGTGCTGATCCTGAGCCTGTTTGATAACAGCCGCGTCGAGACCTGCTTTTTTACCCTCAACTATCTTGTCGATAAGTCTGTCTATCCAGAACTCTGCTTTTCTCATTTTGCCTTTTGTATAAGCTTTTACAGAGTCGATGGCGTAAACGGCATCCTTCTCGTTCCAGCCTTTATGGCATCCGCCGGTGAGACAAGATGATTTGATGTGCTCTTTAGGAGTCACAGCATAGTGAGAAGTGAATGTTTTGCCGTCTTTTCCTTTAACTTTTTCCATGTGGCAAGTGTCGCAGCCTACGCCCGCTTTCGCGTGAGCAGAGTTATAGTATGTCTCAGATTCGGGGTGCTGTGCTTTCCACAGGAGTCCGCCTGTAAGAGCATGTTTGAAGTCCAGCATATGTATCTGGTTTTCATAGTGGTCATACAGTTGGAACACGTCTTTATAGGGGAAGTGGTTCGTTCTGTCGTCGGCGAAAGTAACTTTTTCACCTGTTTTAGTGTCTGTACCGGGGTTGCAGTTGTATTCAACGTGGCACTGACCGCACTGGAGTCTTGAGTCGTATTTTTCAAGGATAGCTATTTTTCTTGTATAGCCTCTCATACCCATGTCATACACTTTTATCTTTGTATGATTGGGGTCTTTCGCCCAGAGAGTATCCGCTTCGGGTCTTGTGAGCGCCTGAATAAGAGCATCTCTTACGATTCTCGGTTTGGCAGAGTGAGGATCATGGCAGTAGAAGCAGTTAAGTCCGTGCTGAAGTTTTTTTGACTGAACCATAGCAACGGGTTTGCTGGCTCTGGAGAAAGGAGCGCCTGCTTTGGGATCGCCCATGTATGCCCAGTCAAGGATATGGTCCTGAGTTTTACACTGGAGGCAAACGGGGTTAACCGTTGTTGCAGTCTGTCTCATGAATGCTTTCTGGTCGTCTGTGGAGGGTTCTTTGTCAACAATAGTGTCCCAAACCTTTCCGGGTTTGTTGTTAACATATTCCCAGCCGTTTTTGGGCTGGAATCTGCCGCCGAAAGCTCTGTCAACAACAAGCTGGTCAAGAAGCATAAAGGGGTGGCTTCTGGTGAGTCCGTGTTCCTTTGTGAAACCATGTCCCATCATCAGTTTATCCCAATAAGGGTTGGGTGCTCTGTTTGTCAGCTGAGATTTTTCGTCTCTCGCCGGACGATGCTTGCTCACCTGAAGGAAAGTATCGTGCTGATTTTTGTGACATTGTCCGCACGCTTCCCAGGATGTGTCCACAACGGGGCGTTTTGAAGAATCTGCAAGGTGATCCTTCAGACCGGAGTGGCAGCTTACACAGTTAACATTCTTGTGCTTTCCGCCGGCGTGCAGTTCTTTAACTACATCGTGGCATTCGTAGCAGGTCTTGGGGTTAACAGGTTTTTCCTGTGCGGCCATGGCAGACGACGCGAAGAGCATAAAAAGTGCCGACATCGCTATGACCGTAATAAAGTTAGCCATTCGTAACATTGTTCCTCCTTTTAAGGTTAAAAAACGTCAATACCAATATTGCTTAATAAAGTTATAACTGTAATTTTGTCAGGATGGTGTTAATGATTTAAATCTGGTGTAAAGATTGTAAAGTAATGATTTTAAAACAAAAAAAGGACGCATAAAGCGTCCCTTAAAGAATTATGAAATGGTATTTAACCTTAACATGCGTATAAGCTTGAGATGCTTGACATCAGCCTTTCAAGGTTAACAGGTTTGCGGATGACATCGTTCACCCGAAGCTCGTCTTTTGTATATTCGTATGCGGTAAGCGCAATTATCGGCGTCTCACAGCCTTTCTCACGCAATCTGCGAACCATCTCCCTTCCATCCATAACTGGCATATTGATATCCGTTATGATGATGTCCGGAGCCGATTCATTTACTTTGTCAAGCCCATCCTGTCCGTCTTTGGCAAGAACAACTTCCTTTACCCTTTTTGACAGCATTTTGGCAAAGTACATGCGTGTTATAGCTTCATCTTCGACATAAAGGACAGTCATATCATTCACGTCCATACCTCACCTGTTTAATATCTTATACAATATTATGTATCATATTAACATAAACGACAAGATTATATTAATAAATTTACATACTGACACATGAAAATAATGTTATAATTACCAAGGTGACATATGAAACAGCCCAACAGCATCAGATTGATTCAGAATTACTTTGTGGTACTGATAGTTGTATGGACAGCCGGTGTCGGCGGTTCACTGATATGGACTATTGACACTGCGAAAAATAATACTCTGATAACTGCGCTTGCTCAAGGCAGGATGGCTCTTGAAAAAGACAAGATGTTCCGCCGGTGGGCATCAATACACGGCGGGGTTTATACTTTTACATCCACAACGATCCCAAACCCTTATCTGTCTCATATCAAAGACAGGGATATACACCTTCCCGACGGGCGTACACTGACCCTCGTCAATCCGGCGTACATGGTGCGCCAGATGTACGAGTTCAACAAAGATGCGGACAATGTTAAAACCCGCCTTGTCAGCGACAAACTCCTGAACCCTGTGAACGAACCGGAAGGATGGGAAATAGAAGCTCTTAAACAGGTCAACAAAACCGGAAAAGAATATTATGAGATGGACAAGCGCGATGCAAAATATGAGTTCCGCATGATGGCTCCGTTCTTCATAGAACCGCCATGTATGAAATGCCACTCGTTTCAGGGATATAAGGTCGGCGACATAAGAGGTGCAATCAGCGTTGTAACTGACATATCCGGCGTTATACACGGCGAAAAAGAGATTAAGCGGTCGGCATATGTCGGGCATATCATTCTTTACATACTGGTACTTATTCTGTTTCGTCTGGGTTATCTGAACATAGTACGCATGCTCACCCGCCTGCACGACCGGGAATCCGTGCTTGATTCCGCCATGAGCCGCAATGAATCAATACTTCAATCCGCATCCGAAGGTATCTTCGGTGTTGACAGACTTGGAAGCGTTACCTTCATAAACAGCGCCCTCAGCAAAAGCCTGCAATACACGGCAGAAGAGATAGTGGGCAAAAGCCATATCCTGCTTACCCACAAAAGGGACGAACAGGGCATGCCTGTAGAATCTTCCGACTGCATCATACTGAAAGCCATCGGCACAAAAAAACCACTCAACTCAGTGGAAACATTTGTCCGCAAGGACGGAACGGAATTCTTCGGCGAAATGTTCGCATCGCCCATGGTGGTTGACGGTCACTCAACAGGCGCCGTCGTCTCATTTTTTGACATAACAGACAGGATGGCAAAAGACACTGCGATCAAAAAAGCTTTGCAGGAGAAAGATATACTGCTGAGCGAACTTCACCACAGGGTAAAGAACAACCTTCAGATCGTTTCAGGGATACTGTCGCTTCAGGCGGAAGCGGCAGAGACAAGCGGACAGTCTCTGGATGATATTTTAAAGAACGCCCAGTCGAGGGTGATGTCAATGGCGCTCATGCACGACTGTCTTTATAAGTCGGAAGACCTGTCAACTGTGGATATGGCTGACTATTTCTCAAAACTGATAGATTACTATGCGGTCACATTTACTCACACAGGAAATATGATCCGGTTTGAAACGGACATAGAGAAGATCGACCTGCCGATATCGTCCACAATAACATGCGGACTTCTTATCAACGAGCTGGTCACTAACAGTATCAAACACGCATTTGCAGAAACAGAATATCCGGCAATATCCATAAGTCTGAAAAATGATCGGGGGAATGCCGTTCTCACTGTAAGCGACAACGGAAAAGGTCTCGACGAGAACGCTCAGGAGAAGGACAGTCTGGGAATGATGCTGATACACAGTCTCACAGATCAGCTTTACGGAAAACTCTCCTTTGAGAATAAAAACGGACTGACAATCACGATAAGCTTCCCCATAAGGATAAAAAAATCTTAATTGACACATCCTTTAAACAGGCGTATTTTTTGCAGATGTTTCTTAAATATAATACAGGAAGCGCCTTTTAATGCTGAACCGAAGCGATTACGCAAAGATAGTCAAATCTTTGGGACTTGTTTTCGGCGACATCGGCACCAGTCCGATATATACTCTGACGGTCATTTTTCTGCTCCTTGAACCCACAAAACTTAATATCATGGGTGTTGTATCACTCATCTTCTGGACAATGTTCCTTCTGGTGACAGTGGAATATGCATGGCTCTCCATGAGCCTGAGCAAACGCGGCGAAGGCGGCACCATAGTCCTGATGGAGATACTCAACCCGCTTCTGAAGTCCGGACGGAAAACTGCGTTCTTCACCCTTCTGACATATGTAGGCGTTTCCCTTCTCGTGGGCGACGGCGTTATAACCCCTGCAATCAGTATCCTTTCCGCTGTGGAAGGTTTGAGACTTATTCCCTCTTTCTCGGGAGTTGCTCAGGGTGTTCTGATACTTATAGCTGCTCTGATAGCAATAGCGCTCTTCTCGGTGCAGAGCAAGGGAACGGAAAAAGTTGCGGTATTCTTCGGTCCTGTCATGCTGGTCTGGTTCTCGGCACTGCTTATAACAGGTCTGGCGTCCCTTTTTCATCATCCGGAGGTTCTTCTTGCGGTTAACCCTATTTATGCTGTCGAGTTTCTGGCAACCCACGGTGTTGTTGGATTTTTCGTGCTTTCAGAGGTTATACTCTGCGCCACCGGCGGCGAAGCTCTGTATGCAGACATGGGACATTTCGGCAGAGCGCCGATAATCCGCGCATGGTCGATGGTCTTCTTTGTGCTGGTATTCAGTTATATGGGACAGGCGGCGTTCCTTCTCGGACATACGAATGCAAAAAACATCCTTTTTGAAATGGTTTACAGTTTTGCTCCGTTCCTTTACATCCCGTTCCTGATACTTTCGGTAATGGCGACAATAATAGCTTCACAGGCGATGATAAGCGGTATGTTCTCCGTTATCTATCAGGCAATAACTACACGCATCCTCCCTTTGTTAAAAGTGGATTACACATCCGATGAGATACGCTCACAGATATACATTCCATCGGTCAACTGGTTCCTTCTCGTATGCGTGCTGATAGCCATGTTCGTGTTCCAGAACTCCGAACATATGGCAGCGGCATACGGTCTGGCGGTTACTGGTTCAATGACCATCACAGGTATAATGATTTCCTTTATCTTCTTCATAAGAAAAGACTTCCTTAAAGGCTACGTCTCTGTTTTTATAACGGTTGTGGATATCCTGTTTTTATCGTCAAATATGCTGAAAATACCCCATGGCGGCTACTGGTCGCTTCTGATAGCCTCTGTTCCGTTTCTGGTGATACTTGTTTACACGAAGGGCGGCAGAAGGATGTATAAGGCAATTAAACCGGTGATCATCGGAGATTTCCTTTTAAAATATAACGAAAAGTATCACACGTCATCGAAACTGGACGGCACAGGAATTTTCTTTATCAGAGATGTTAATTTCATACCGCCTTACATAGCGAAGACAATGTTCGTTAATAAAATAATATACTTAGACAACATTTTCATATCCATTAACATAACCGATGAACCGTTCGGCATAAGCTGGATGTTCAAAGACGACCTTGCAGACGGACTCCGTGTTTTCGACATCCGTATGGGATACATGGAATCCGCAGTGGATATCGACAAAATATTCAGAAACGCCGTTATCAATGAGGCGGCTGTATTTTATGGCGTAGAGGATATAATGACTGACAACCCTGTATGGAAATTTTATTCTCTTATACGCAAAGTCACCCCCACATTCGTCCAATTCTACAGACTGCCCGCCGAAAAACTCCATGGTGTGGTCACCCGTGTAAACTTATAATTCATATTTTATAAGTATCTCCTCACAATTAAGAGCTTTTGCTTATTATCTGTTTCCTTTCCAAAATATTGGTTATTTTTCACTTTAAATATGGTTTTCTGGGCTTTATAATCAAATAAAGATATATATGTAAAAATACAAAAAATTTAAAATGATTACGGAGCGCCGTCTATGAATATCTTAAATAACCTGTCTATCAGGACAAAAATCAACCTTGGACTAGGCACCTTAATGCTCATGCTTTTAGTCTGCGGAGTAATAGGTCATTTCGGTCTTACCAAGATCAACAATACGCAGGCGTCAATTTTCTCCGTACGTCTTCCATCTATGGACTATCTCATAGAGGCAGACAGAGACCTGCACCAGCTTCTGCTTGCGGAACGCGCACTGACAATAACACCGTTGGATTCACCCGACTATAAAGACTTCCTT
The DNA here is from genome assembly GCF_021209385.1 of Seleniivibrio sp. Classification (GTDB taxonomy): domain Bacteria; phylum Chrysiogenota; class Deferribacteres; order Deferribacterales; family Geovibrionaceae; genus Seleniivibrio. The sequence goes on from NZ_JAJOIL010000001.1 coordinate 80,075, forward strand.
GATTCATACAACGAAAATATGGAACAGGTCGTCACACGTTTCAGAAAATATGAGGCACTGAGCAGAACAGACAAAACTGCTGCAATAATTGACAAGTTCCACTCGGACTATGATCAATGGAAAGAATCCTCGCAAAAAGTACTGATGCTGGTTTCCGAGAATACTGATGAATCCAGAAAGCAGGCTTCCGATCTTTCATACGGCGAAACAAGCAAACTTTTCGACACTATGAGAGATAATATCAACACCCTCACGGAGATAAACCTTAAAGATGCGGAAGAGGAACACAACACCGCAAACGCCACTTTCTCATCTACTAAATTTTCCTTCATCGGAGTTATCATCTTCGGTATGGTTGTGGGCGCTGCAGTGGCGTTTAAACTCGGATCAGTTATCGTGAAAAGCATAAAGCAGACAGTAACCATGCTGAAAGATATATCAGAGGGCGAAGGCGACCTTACCAAAAAACTTCCTGTAACATCTCAGGATGAGGTTGGCGACCTTGCAAGACACTTCAATGCGTTTGTCAACAAACTCAGAGATATCATAAATACAGTTAAACAGAACTCCGAAAGCATAGCATCGGGAAACGCGGAGCTTGCGTCTACCTCAGACAAACTTGCGCAGAACTTTCAGGAACAGACCATGCAGCTGACAGCCGTTGCATCGGCAACCGAGGAGATGAGCACATCCGCAGCGGAAGTGGTTCATTCAGTACAGGATGTTACGGAAAAAGCCGAGCAGGCAAACAGCTTCATACACGACGGCAGAGAGATGCTTCTTGACGCCGTTTCCAGCGTGATGTCAATCAAAGGCGAAGTGGAAAACCTCGGTACGACTATCGGACAGCTTTCTAACTCTTCCGAGGAAATAGGAAACATACTCAACGTCATCAACGATATAGCTGATCAGACAAACCTTCTGGCTCTTAATGCAGCTATCGAAGCGGCAAGAGCAGGTGAACACGGACGCGGTTTCGCAGTTGTTGCCGACGAAGTCAGAAAGCTTGCAGAACGTTCGCAAAAGGCAATCAAAGAGATTGAAGGAATCATCGTAAACCTGCAGAAGGAATCCGCTGTCGCATCAGACAATATGCAGGAGGCGAGTAAAAAGGTTGAAGCGGGCGTTGTGGTCATCAGAAACACTGAAAGCATGTTTGAGAACATCGTCAGCTCTGTGGATACCATAACAAACGCTAGCAGACACATTGAAACAGCCGTTTCCGAACAGGTTCAGGCTATCCATAACATAAACGGAAACACGCAGGTGCTTTCAAACGGTATTGAACAGAGCAACCTGTCGGTTACAGAGGTTTCAAACACAGTGGGCGACCTGCAAAAGCAGACGGAAGACCTTTCAATGCTCGTAAGACGTTTCAGAACATAAAAAAGAAAAAGGGCGATCGACTGATCGCCCTTGTTTTATTTCAGAAGATAAGTGAAGTCGCCGTCGAAAGGATGAAATCGGTCAGTCCGGTTGGCTTGTCCTGCGGCGATATGGTTTTATGCACGTTTGTAACAGGCTTCACATTGGCATCCCTGCCGTATACAAAACTCTGTTCCTTAACAATGCTTCTGTATGCTTTGTTCAGCGTCAGCGCCCTTTCTGAAGACGGGAACAGCAGAACCGAAACGTCGGAATGAAGCGCCGTCACCATATCAGTCTTCAAAGAACCGTCAGAGTTGAAGAACTTGGCTTTAACCTCGTCGTTATCCCTGAACTCATCTCCCGCAATGTTTTGCTGAAGATACATTGTATACTCATACTGTTCGCCTTTGCCTTCGTATGCAACTTTATGCTCCGGCGTACCCTTTATGCTCTTCTGAGTCCAGTGGTACCATCCGCGCTTGTTGGATGCATCCTCGTATTTACGGCTGTAGGTGAAAACAGTGTCGGCTGTCGCTCCAAGCCTTGAATGGCATCCCATACAGAATACGGTCTCCTCGTATGTCTGCGGGCGCAGGTCGCCCTTTGCATCCTCTATGAATGCCTGAAATACCCAGCCCTGCGGATTGCCAAGTCCGTTCTCAATGTCACCGTAATAAACGGAGAGCCTGTCAGGAAAGTCGTATTCCTCTTTGACCTCATCGTAAGTCTCGTACTCGAGGTCGCTGTATGTCATCCATATGAGCTTCTTTGAATATCTCAGTTCTTTCATTCTGGGTGCCATGGCGATATCGCCGCCGTCAGTCACATTGATATATCTCACAGAGTGAAGAAATTCAGTTCCTTCGGGAAAAAGCCCTGCCGCAAGATGCACTTCTCCGGCGGCAAGTTTTGTCTTTGCCATACCGACATAATACATATATCTGCCTGCGGTGGGCAGCCAGTCATATTCTATTACTGATGCAGTGCCGAGACTGCCGTTTTTATCGAGATCAACGCCATATGTCGTTTCGTTTACAGTGTCGATGGCGATATCCTTTTTCTTTATGAGCGCTTCCACGATGGCGAGGTTTATTTTATATACTTCAAGGCTGAAATTGCCGTTTTCGTCCTTCATAAATACATCGCTGAGACGGATTAGCACGTCGTCTGTGGAACCGTTCGTCGGCCAGAAGGTGCCGAGAAACGGAGCGTACGCATATGCTCTCCATCCGGTGTAGTCGCCTCCCGACGTACGGTCGAAGCCTTCGCTGTCAAAATTAAAATAGCAGTCGGGCGTATAGCCGTTCCATGTCCCGTCGCCGTTATAATCCCACTCTTTAGGAACGCTTTTCAGCTTTTCGGCAAGAATTATCTTTCCGTCGGAACTCTTATAGTTGTCCTGACGGACATATGAAAGTATCTCGCTGTCACTCTGCGCGGCAACAGCCTCAGTGCGATCCACAAACAGATTTGTCCAGTGGTTCGTGTTCGCGTATGAAGCGAACGTATATGTTTCCTGAAGATCGTCGTCGTTGGTATAGTTCGGTTCAACGGAATTTTTGTGACAACTGTAGCAGGGGTTGTACTTTGCGCCGTTTTCCCCTTCCGTCACTGTGTAGCACTGTGAAGGGATAAACGCCGCCTCGTTCTTCATGGACTTTGAAAGCAGAGGATATGTAACGGAGCTTTCCGCCGATGCGGAACCTCCGCCGCCTCCGCATGCCGCCGTGACAAAAAGCGCGGCAGCGCACAGCAGGGAGAACACGCCTAATTTTTTCATAAGACCAACTCCTTAACATTAAATCAAAAGTCCCCGTGAGACCATTGCCTCACGGGGAACTCATTCAAAGATAAAGCCTGAACCTTAGTCCATCGCGGGGAAAGGTCCGATGAAGCCTGTGTATGCTCTCTTCTCGGCTGTGGTGTTAGCCGCGGGCATACCTGTGGTGGCTTCGCCGTAGGGGTGCTGTATAACGCTCATCAGGTATCCGAAACCGTGATAGTTGGGATAGAAGTAGGGAGATGTTGTTTCGGAACCGTAGGGCGTTGTCTGGATACGGGTGAGAGTTTTTGTCTCAACATTGTATGACCAGATCATGTCGTTTTCGTGTCCGGCGCCTGAATCCTCACCGATTATAAGCGTTTTGTAACCGGGCATAAATGTCAGGTTGTCGGGGTTGGCTATACTGTCCAGAGAGCATTTGTTGTTGGCAAATGCACCGGAAGAGGAATATGCGTTGGAATCGTCAGCCGCGCCGTAGTCAGTTGTAACGGGTACGCCTGTAACTATGGGATACATCTTTGTTGCGGCATAGTCTGAATCGAGGTCAAGAGCGTAAACTGCACCGCAGGTGTTCTTGGCAACCTTGATGTCGTTGTAGCCGCCTGTATCGTTTGAGCCGCCGTCAAGCATACCGTTGCCTATTTCGGAAAGGGCAAGGTACATGGTCTTCGTTTCAGCGTTAAAGGTTATGCCTTCCATCTTGCGGAACTCTGTAGTACCGCCGAGCATAGCGGCATAGCGGCGTGTTTCAAGCCTTGATGCGGCTTTTTCCATGCCTGTTTTAACCTGAAGACATTCATGTCCGTATGTCGTGTTTATCTCTTTATGAGTTGTGGGGCAGGTCGCTCCGCCTGATATATCAACTTCATCAAATATATCAGTGTAAGCAGTGTGAGCGTCGAGCATAGTTTTCACTTCTGCATCTGTTGCATGTCCGAGGCTTATCCAGCTTATGTTTGCAGAACCGCCGTCAGCAGCGTCTGTCTGCGCCCATTTTGCAACATAAAGCGTACCGGAGGAAAGATCAGCCGCACTGTCAGCAACAAATCTGAACAGACCTACGTTTGTACCGTCGTCAGAGATGTAAGCCGTTTTTTTGTCGGGCATAACATAGCCGAGCTCGTGGGCAACGCGTCCCATGCTGTAGTGTTTTGTAACTGTAACAGAGTTAAAGTTCTGAACAGCAAGCTCTGTCTGCCATCCGTAGTTATAGATGTTCATGGAGCTGTATGCGCCTGCTGTTGTAAGGTTCGTGGCAAGACCGAAGTACAGAGCCATTCTGTTTCCGTATGTATCGTTGAACTTGCCTGTTACAGCATCAACACCCTTTGCATTGGGTTCATACTCTTCGGAACCAAGATGTGTTCCCCAGGGGGTAACGCTGCCCGCACAGTGTACCCAGCCTCCTGCAACGCCGGAGAAGTCGATGTGGCGTGTTTTTTCCGCTGTAAGAACGCCTGTTGAACTCTGCGCCAGCTTTGTGATGTACATTGCGGCAGGAACTGACTCAAAATGCGAAACCATATACATGTTGCCGTCAAGACCTGTCAGAAGAGACGAAAAGTCGTTGTCGGATGAAATGTAGTCTGAAGCATCAGAAGGGTTGAGAACCTTGTTTCCGTTTTCGTCATAAAGCTGACCGAAAGGTTCTGAATCTGTTGAGGGCTGATCACCGCTTCTGAGAATTGTGTGATAACCTATGGAATATTCTTTTCCGTCGATTGTCACAGTGTCGGAAGCAAGGATGCTTCTTTTTTCTGTGTCTGATTCGGGAGCCTTAACCCCGTCGAAAGAGATGCTCTTTCCTGCGGGAGTTTCAGGCGCTGGTGTTGCGGCATCGCTGTCACTGTCGCTGCATGCCACGATAGAGACTGTCATAACAATGGCAACAAACACCATTGACGCTAACTTTTTGAACTTGCTCATTCGGCAAACCTCCGAGATTTTGAACGAGTGTAGCCGATAGGTGTTATAAGATTATGCAGAAAATGTGATATATAATTTAGAAAATTTATCCGAAGACTTTGATTGTATTTTCATCATAATTATCATAGCAACAGAGGCTTTGCAGTTTTTAACGGTTTGGTATATCATCCTGAAAGAAAGGAAAACATATGTTTAAAGAGACTTTTCGCTCCCTGGCGGTGCGGAATTACAGAATATGGGCTGCCGGTGCCATCGTTTCAAATACCGGAACGTGGATGCAAAGGACAGCACAGGACTGGCTTGTTCTGACAGTGCTGACCCACAATAATGCCACAGCGGTGGGCATAGTTCTGGCGCTTCAGTTCGGTCCGCAGTTCTTTCTTCTGCCTGTGAACGGTTTTGCGGCGGATTATTTCAACAGACGCAAACTGCTCATAGCCACACAGGCATCCATGGGGCTTCTTTCTCTGGGGCTTGGTCTTCTGACGGTTTTCGAGGTGGTCGAGCTTTGGCATGTGTATATCTTCGCCCTGATATTCGGCTGTGTGACAGCCTTTGACACACCCACCCGCCAGACGTTCGTTTCCGAGCTGGTCACTGAAAAAGATATCTCGAATGCCATTGCGCTGAACTCCACCTCTTTTAATGCCGCAAGGATGATAGGTCCTGCCGTTGCGGGTGTGATGATAGCAATCGTCGGAACCGGATGGGTCTTTCTCATCAACGCCGCATCGTTCGGCGCTGTTCTTATTTCGCTCGTGACGATTAAAAAAAGCGAACTGCATCTTCGCGAAAAAGTCAAATTCTCCAAAAGCGGGCTTGCGGACGGCTTCCGTTATATATCCAACAGACCCGACCTTAAAACCATACTTTTAATGTTCTTCCTGATAGGCACTTTCGGGCTGAATTTCCCGATATACATATCGACAATGGCTGTTTCAGTGTTCCATTCGGGCGCACACGAATACGGAATTCTTACCTCCATAATGGCGATAGGCTCCGTTGTGGGAGCTCTGCTTTCGGCAAGCCGCGACAAGCCGAGGGTCTCACTCATTTTTCTGGGTGCGTTCGTCTTCGGTTCCGGATTTGTTCTGGCGGCAATGATGCCGACATATCTGCTTTTCGGTCTGTCGCTCGCCGTCATAGGAATATCTGCTCAGACGTTCACAACAACCGCTCTGGGCGCTGTTCAGCTTCTCACAGAGGCTCATATGCGCGGGCGGGTGCTGGCTATCCTCTTTGCCATTTCATGGGGCGGAACCATCATAGGCGCACCGATTGTCGGCAGGATCGCCGATATATTCGGGGCGCGCTGGGCTTTGTCTGTGGGTGCGGCATCGGGTCTGCTTGCGGCGGCGGTGGGGCTTTACTATCTTTTTAAATACAGAAACATGCGCGTCCGGTTTGAAGCTGGACACATACGCGTTTCAATTGATACAATAGAAAATGACAATTAACCGCAGAACCAGACAGATATTATCTTTCGGTTTCATAATCGTTATGATCTTTCTGACAGGTGCATTTGTCGATAGGTTTCTGGACAAATACAGCCTGCACCAGATAATGAAGGATCTGAACAATATACCTCTCAGTAACAAGCTTTATGCTGTCCTGCTTATGGCGGCGAGCTATCTTTTTCTCACGGTTTACGACTTTCTTGGTCTGCGGTATCTGGGGAAAAAGCTTCAGGCGCACAAAGTCGTTCTGGCTTCGTTTCTAAGCTACGGGTTCAGTAATTCAATAGGACTTTCAGTGCTTGCATCCGGTTCGCTGAGGTACAGATATTACTCGTCATGGGGGCTCACCTTTTCAGAGATAAGCCGCATGGTGATCTTCACATCAGCAACCCTCTGGCTTGGCATACTTACGGCGGGCGGAGCAGCGTTCACCCTTGCTCCTGTGGCGGAGATGCCTCTGAAACTACATACATTTATAAACATCCGTCTCGTGGGTATCCTGTTTCTCATTGCTGTTTCTGCATACTATTTCCTTCTGGTCTTCTTCCGCAGACCGTTCACATTCTTCGGTCAGCAGATGACCCTGCCATCTCCCGCCATCGGCATGGCACAGATAATCACAGGGGCAGTTGACTGGGTTCTCGCCGGCGCAGTGCTTTACGTTCTTATGCCTGACAGCGCACCTATAGGCTTCATGCAGTTCATGGGAATATACATTCTGGCGCAGACCATAGGTCTCATAAGCCACGTTCCCGGCGGAGCTGTGGTATTTGAAACCGTCCTGCTGTCGTTTTTCCCTGCGGAAGCTATCCCATCAATGATAGGCTCTCTGCTTGTATACAGGGTGGTTTACTACATCCTGCCACTGTTGAGCGCCGCACTAATTCTGGGCATAACGGAGGGCGCGAGACAGAAACAGCGCGTGCTCTCATATGCAGGATACCTCAATAGGATTTACAGAGCCGTAACACCCAATCTGCTGTCAGTGATCGTATTTATTATAGGAGCATATATGCTTTTCGCGGGTGCAACACCTGTCAATCCCGCAAGATTCGACTTCATAAAACAGATACTGCCTCTGGCTGTTGTGGAGACTTCTCACTTTCTCGCAAGCATCACAGGAATGGGTCTCATTATTCTTTCCGGCGGTCTAAGAAAACGTATCGACCTTGCATACCAGCTCACAATGGCACTTCTTGCCGCAGGAACGGTTTTCGGACTGCTTAAGGGTGCGGAGGTGGAAACCGCACTGTTTGCCGTCGCCATTGCCGCGGCGATGCTCCCTGCAAGAAAGCTTTTTGACAAACGCAGCCCGTTTTTTGACGAAGTGCTTACAAAAGAGTGGGCGGCGGCTGTGTTCGCCATACTGCTTGTATACGTTTGGCTGGGCTTCTTCTCATATAAACATGTGGAATACAGAAGCAGTCTGTGGTGGACGTTCACATTCAACGATCAGGCACCCAGATTTCTCCGGACACTTGTCGGTGTTTTCAGTTTCATGTCAGCACTCCTGCTGTATAAGTTCATGCAGCCGTCAAAAAAAGTCCGGCATTATGAGCCGCTTGGCATCGACGAAATAGAAAGAATCGTAAGCAACAGCAGCGACACTTCTTCATATCTGGCGCTTCTGCACGATAAAAAGTTCATAACAAACGATGAACACTCCGCTTTTATTATGTACGGAATAGACGGGCGGTGCTTTGTCAGCATGGGAGACCCTGTTTCGGCGGCGGACGAAGACACGGCGGCGGAACTTATCATAAATTTCCGCAGACTGGCAAAGAACCACGGATGCACTGCCGTTTTTTACGAGGTTGGTACCGAGTATATCCCGCAATACATAGACGCAGGATTCAGAATTTATAAGATCGGTGAAGAGGCGCGGGTTCCTCTCGGCAGTTTCACCCTTGATGGAAGCCACTGGAGCGGCACACGCAACACACTGAAAAAGATGGAAAAAGAGAACTGCCGCTTTGAAATCATACACGACACCGAGAACCTTCTGCCTCAACTGCAAAAAATATCAGACGACTGGCTGACAGGTAAAAATACACGCGAGAAACGCTTTTCACTTGGCTGTTTCGACGGGGAATATCTGAAGAAGACACCTGTTGCAGTGGTATTTAAGGAAGATGTTCCCGTTGCATTTGCTAACCTTTGGGCGGCAGCGGACAAGGATGAACTCTCCATCGACCTGATGCGCTACGGCGACGATGCACCAAAGGGAGTGATGGAATACCTCTTTGTTAAACTGATGCTCTACGGCAAAGAGAACGGATACGGATTTTTCAATCTGGGAATGGCGCCGCTTTCAGGCATAGACACCCACTCCTTTTCACCCCTGTGGAACAGGGTTGCAAGCGCACTTTTCAATCACGGAGAAAGATTCTATAATTTTAAAGGTCTCAGAAGCTACAAAGATAAGTTCAACCCTCAGTGGAAACCTAAGTACATCGCAGTTCAAAGCTTTTTCTCATTACCATCAGCGCTGCGCAGTGTTGCGTCACTGATAAGCGGCGGCACAGCCGGTATCTTCGGAAAATGACTACCTGCCAAAAGTGAGGAATGACATATAGATAAACTAAATATATATTGACCGGATGCTATCTTTTTACTATAAGTAAACTGTGTTATAAATTTGGATATATCTGAATAAAATACATATTTTCGGGATTGTGCATGGAAAAAATTTTCCTGAATGATTTAAAGATCGGCGACGAAATTATCAAATTTGACCGGGGTTGGATGGAAACTGATTTTCTGTCGCACAAAGTCAGAGTTGATAATACCTCTGTTATAGATCGTCTGCGCAGAAACGGAATCGAATATGTTTATATCAAACCCCGTAACGAGGAAATCCGCAAACTTGATGATCTCCTTGAAGGGAAATCCAGTGAAATAATCAACGAATTAAAAGAACAGGCGCCCGCATTTCAGCTTAATCTGAAAGACCTGAGCCATGCATCGGAAGTATACAGCGAATCGGTGTTCATTGTCGGAAGTATTCTTGACGGAATCAGAAACGGCGGAGCAATAAATACAGAAGCCGTAAAACATGTGTCCCAGAGTATCACTGAAATGACGCTGAAAAAACGCGGCGTTCTGACAAGCATCACAAAACTTAAGCAATATGATAATTATACTTTTCACCACTCCATAAACGTCAGTATCTTCGCAGCCAGCCTTGCGACACATCTGGGGATGAGCAAAAAGGAGATAGAAATAGCCGCAAACTCAGGACTTATACACGACATAGGCAAGATGCTGGTACCCGAATCGATTTTGAACAAACCTGGGAAACTCAGCGAAGAAGAATATAAGGTGATGAAGACACACGTTATACGCGGATATGAATATGCTAAAAAATGCGGCACTCCGGCAGAAGAGCTGAAAATGATCATTGAACACCACGAACGCCACGACGGCTCCGGATATCCTTACGGACTGAAAGACGAACAGATAAGCATATTCGGCAAAATAGGCGCAGTGGTGGATATTTACGACGCAATGACCAGCGACAGGGTTTACCACAAGGGAATTGCGGCAACTTCCGCGTTAAAATTGATGTTCCAGTGGACAGACAAGCATATCAATAAATCCATTTTTGAATTTTTCATAAAAAATGTCGGTATCTATCCGGTGGGTTCCCTTGTAATCATGGCAACACACGAGATAGGCATAGTAGGCAAGATGAACCCCGCAAACCCTATGAGCCCTGTGGTTGTGGTTTTTCTGAGCAAGAATGGCAGCAGGATGCCTATCAAGGTGGTAGACCTGTCCAAAAGCGGCATTGATGCGCAAAAAATAATCGGTCTTATAAATCCTGAGAACGTCTCAGTTCCGCCGGAAGTCTATAAATACATAGACAACATGAACACCCTCGCATAATTTCCCGATTACATTCCATTCTGAAAATACTATCTGCATGACTGCTCAAAGTTATCAAATATCTCATTTGTCCGATACTTATTGATATAAATATACACTGAGGCAACAGCCATGAGCGTATCAAGCGTAAACCCTTCGGTTCAGAGCGGTGCCGAATACAACGGAATAAAAAACAGGAACAACGCACAGGAGAACCCCGCTCCGAAGTCATCTGAGAAAGACAGCAGTTCCGGTTCTGCAACTTCATACAGTATAGGTTACGACAGGGTAAGCAAAGACGTTTACGACAGATATGACACTGATGGCGACGGCAGGATAAACAAGAAAGAACTCGACGAATATAAAGCTGAAAAAAGCGGGGTAAAATCGGTAAATGCGAACTCCGGAAATTATGCTCCTTTAACCAATCTCGGAAATAATGTAGACATTATCGCCTGACATCACAGGAAAGCTCTGCGCAACCGCTGAAATCATTACAGGTTCTGGATACTATTATGAATGCTATCCATGAAAACACGCCTATGCCGCCCGCAAAATAAAAAACATATTTAATATCAATTGACTCCATAAGGTATGTTCCAAACAATGGTCCTGCAACGAACCCCAGATTCATGAAAAAGTTAAAAATGCCGCTTGCAAAACCGAAACCTACTTTTCTTCCTTCATAAGCCAAAATAGCGGAACTGGCAGGCTGTGACATTGCGCTGAAAATTCCTATGAGAGCAAAAACTATTGCAATACCGACAACATTAACACTGGGGATAATAAAAAAGAGAGCCGACACAACCAGACTGCCAACACTGATAATAGGATATATGCCGATGAAACCAGAAAGCCTTACTGCGGGTTTTATAAACAGGATCATGGAAATAGATAACAATGAGATGATAAATCCGATTCCTGATATTGAAATATCGTAATGCGGCAGCATTATAGGCGCGATGGTAAGCAATAAAGACAGCATACACCCTTTACCCATGATAAAAATGCATAAGCCGCAAAGCTTAGGTGTAAAAATGTTCAAACCGGACTCGTCCGGGGATGTTCGCTCCTTCACCTCATCAATACGTTTCATATTTCCGGTGGTTATGATGAAGAAAACAAATGAAATTCCCGTTAACAGCACTAAAAAACTTAAAAGCCCGTAATATCCGAAAATCTCTCTGATGAAACCGCCAAGCAAAGGACCTGCACATGTGGCGATATAAAAAGAAAGGTCAAGGCTGCTGATCATTTTTGCAGACTGCTCAATGCTTATATTCTCACATAGAATTGAAAATATGAGAGGTCTGAACAATGCAAAAAAAATGCCCTGAAATATTCTTACAGCTATGACCGTGTAAAAATTGTCTATTCTGAAACAAAGAAAAGACAAAACCGTAAACATGGATAAAAGAATCAGCATTAGCTTCTTTTTATTAATTTTATCAACCAGAACACCCATAAAAACGCTGGAAAAAAGCTTTGATATGGAATAGGTCGATACGATTATCCCGATGATAGTACCGCTGAAATTGACCTCTTTCAGAAATAAAGGCAAAAAAGTATTAAAAGAAGTAAAACCTATTGTGATAAGCAAATTAATAACGAACAGAGTTCCCAATACTCTGTTGCTTCCATCATTACTGCATCCAAGGAGTTTCAGCGGTACATTATATAACATAGATCAGAGGCCCTCCCCCCTCTATATTAAGGAACCTTTATCTCAAAAGTATGGTGACAAGCCTTATTGCAATATAATTGAGACTCATCATGTACAGAATGGCAAAGAGTACATCTCAAAGTTCCGGGGTGAGCATTGTGAACGTTTATTGTAATCGTTTTCGTAGGTCCGGCTTTGAAAGTGCTTTCCGCTGCGTCCTTCATATCACCGTGGCATTGTATGCATGATTTTGCAGACGCCTTATTTTCCGGTGAATTTGTTCCATGACAATCAATGCAGGCGATGCTGTTCTCGCCGTGTTTTCCTTTTATCTGTCTTTCAGCAGCAAAAGCAACGATTGAAATACCTAATATAAACACAATTAAAAGGGATATAATTTTCATATCAAATTTCATTTACAAAACCTTTTGATACCGCAGTACAGACAGAGTGCCTGTACTGCGGTGTTTTATTATTGAATTTTCTTATGGAGGACTTTTTCAACTACGTCTTTCACTGCAAATATGCCGGTGTTCATTGCTGTTGCGCTGGCAAAGCCGGGCATAATGTAAGGATAGCTGTCTCCGTACATTCCGCCGCTGGTTGCGCCTGCTGCGTAAAGTCCGGGGATCGGTTTACCATCAACGGAAATAACCTGAGCATTTCTATTGATCTTCAAGCCGCCGCCAACATCGCATATTGTGTTTTCACCTCTGAACGCATAGAAAGGAGCTTTAATGAGAGGTTTCATCCATTTGGCTGATTTGCCGAAATCATCATCATTACCTTTTTTTGAAAGCTCATTGTATCTGTCCACTGTCTGCTGAAGCATTTCAGGGTCGATATTAAGCTGTTTTGCAAGTTCTCTGACAGAATTGGCTTTGAATGCATATCCTCTTTTCAGACCATCAGCCAGAACCTGATCAAAAAGTGTAATTTTCTGTCCGGCACCAAAGAGAGTGAAATAGTTTGTATGGGCTCCTGTTTCTTCCATAAGGTCTTTTCTGTAGTCGGCATCCATAATAACTATTTCGGTGCTTCCGTTGGGGAGAAGAGCGTTCTGTACGATAGTAAAGTCGCCCGAGTGTTCTTCATCCATAAATCTGGCGCCTGCTTTATTGACCCAAAGGGATTTGGTCTTAAGAACCATATACGCCTGAAGCATTTTTTCATCTGTGTAAAGTTCATCATAAAGAGTGTTTGTAGGAACAGCACCTTCTGAAAATGAGAGGTGCATATTTGCAAGCTGAGCGCCTACTTTCTGTCCCATGATTATACCGTCACCCATATTGCCTTTCAGACCGTTTGCACGAACTGTCGGGGGAAATTCAGGGTTATACTTAAGCAGTATCTCTTTGTTCTGAGCATAAGAACCTGTTGCAACAAGGACAGCTTTTGCATTAACGCGTACAGTTTCACCTGTATCAAGATCTTCACCGATAACGCCTGTAACTTCGCCTGCTTTGTTCTGGATCAGGGATTTTGCGGGAGTTTCTGTCAGGAATATACCGCCGCCTTTTTTGACAATGTTTGCCATGGTATCAATGTATTGTTTGCCGGGGTTGTGATCTTCATATGTATGATACACTCTGTTGCCGTCGGGCGTATCAGTTATAAGTCCCTGCATCTTAACACCATTGTCTGTCACCCATTTAAGAGTGCCTGCTGACTCATCAATAATCCGTTTAACCAGAGACGCATCAGCTTTCCATTGAGAATAGTTCATGGTCTGCTCAAATGCCTTTTCTTTTGTCAAACCGACCATTTCCTGACGCTGCAAATCCGTTTCAACAGCAAAAGTTCCTTCAATAAGAACCAGCTGACCGCCTATTGTGGCAAGTTTTTCAAGAACAACAACTTTAAGTCCATTCTGAGCTGCATAGGCAGCTGCAGTAAGCCCTGCAACACCTGAACCAAGTATTGCAAGATCAGCCTGATAGACTTTCTCGGCAAATGCCGTGCTGAAAGTCATTACAATAAATAACAAAACAGAAAATAATTTTTTCATGTTTACCTCCTGCTTATAGATAATGTTTTCCAACCTAAAAAAACCACGTACATATGTATGTGACTTACATGATAGGAACCGATATTACCGACATATGTGGGTGAATTTTTTCACAATTACATTTTTGCAAGGATAAAACATTGATTGGCGTCACACTCACGGTATAATTACCTCATGGGAAAATACTACAAATCGACACCATGGATCGTACCGGCGGCACCGAATGAACTCGCCAGAATTTTTTATAAATACGGCGATTTTGTTAATTATCCTAAAAATTCTGTTATTGCCGATGGAGAAACACTGCTCACTGACATTATTTTTCTGAAATCAGGACTTCTCTCCCAGGTATACAGAACTTATGACGTTAACAAACCGAAAGCGATCAGTATTGTTCTTCCGAAACGTATTATTAACTATGCATTTTATCTGCGAATTGAGAATGACAAAGAAGCAGTTGAGGTTCTCCGGAAATCTGATGTTTTAAAAATACCTGCGGACAAATACCGTAGTCTGGTGAAGCAATATAATCTGGAAGAGGCTATGCTTAACCACTGCATCGGATGCATAGCTTCTGATTACGACGCTTTCACCTGTATGTTTACATGCTGTGCCGAAATAAGACTTGTGTACTTTATAAAATCTCTGGTTCAGTCGTTATTGCCCGAATACGAGATACCCGCACAGCAGTCAGAATGGATCGAAATACCGCTGAAACTTACATATCAGGAACTCAGCTATGTCATGTTCACTACTCTTAAAACTATCGAAAGAATAATGCACGAATGGCACAAATCCGACTTCATCCGCTATGGACATGGAAAAATCATAGTCAATTGTAAACTATTCGATCTGACCTGTGATGAAACAAGCGGGCAGCAATAAAAGCTGCCCGCCGATCCTGACATTAGAAATTATATGTCAGCTGACACTGAGCAAAAGTTCCGTCTGCATCGTCACCGTATAAATCTTCTGCGGCTTTACCGGGCATTGCATACCCAAAACCGACATGCAGATATACCCCCTCGGCTATAAAATAATCAACGAGCAGATCTATCTCATTTGCCCAGTGCTTGTTGCCTTGAGCGTTCTTTTCTGCAAGATTATCTGTGATATACATAAGAGCTACATTAAGAGATTCAGTGGGCGACATGCCTACCTCATATACAAATGCCTCTTTATTTGAATTGCCAAGCTGATTTTCACCTACAAACTCGCCTATAAAAAACCTGTTCCAGCCGGACATACCGGAAAACATCGGATCATAAGCCTCTATGTCGCTGCTGTCGTCATCGTCACCTGAATAGTAAAAATATGATCCGCGAACATAAGGATTAAGATTGGCCTCAAACCTGTATGTTACAGCACCCCAATAAGCGTATGCGTCTCTGTCAAACTTGTCTGATGCGGTAATAACGTCACCTGTCTGGTACGCTCCCTCAAGCTCAAACTGGAACTTCCCGTATTTAATATCAGCACCGAGATCGTAACTTGTTGTGTTGTTCTCCTGAGTGTCAATGTCAGATGATGTGTCATCAAGAGAAGGTTCGTCCTTTCTGAAAACTGAACCGTAAATATAGGCATCTTCATTGAAGTCATAATGCATGTTGATACCGTAAAGCTTAACATCGTTTTCAAACGCATCTTTGTCGTATCTTTCAGCCTGCGCCCAGAGCGCTGTTGTGGAAAGATTACCGAATTTGTTATCAACCCTCACTGCGAAAGGAAAGCTCTGTTGGAAATTGATCCATGCTGCGGTTTCAAGCCTTGGGTTTCCCCAGACAATAAACCCCTTTTCAAGCGCTATATCCTGACGACCGACTGTAATATCAAAAGACGAACCGAAAGCTTCGCTGAGTTTTAACCATGCCTGATTCAGAAGCACATTTTCTGATTCGGAATCATATCCGGCAGCATCCCATGCTGTGTTCGTTTCGTTTTTGATCAACCCGTAAAAATCATCTCCGATGGTTTGAGCCATGTAAACGCCAAGCTGACCTGTCAAAAGACCTATGTCAGTATTCTGTTTTGCGGTAACGGCAACTGTCGCTGCGATTTCACCGTAAAGATCGTCAGGTTTTGAGCCTTTGTAATTGATCTCTCCGCCGAAATATGGATTATCAGTGTATCTGCTGAATATACTCAGCTTTCCGCTGACAGTCACCGGTGAGGATTTTTCAACATCCTCCGCAAAACCAAAAATCGGAACAAGAAACAAAAAAACAACAAAATTAATAATAGAACAACGTAATCTGTACATAAGATACCTCCGTTGTTCATTATTATTGATTTTTATTTTTCAAAACTACGGACATATGAGGCAGGTTCTTAAAATTATTTCAGTATTTTTCTGTTTTTTTGGAAGAAAACCAGAAAATAAAGAGCTGGAAAGATATGGAAAGAATATAAGAAATCGTGTAGTCAATTTTCAAATTCTATAATAGCAGATACAGATACCAAACAGCCCTCAAAATAACAGTACGCAACAAATTAACCATTTTTTGAGAAATTTTCACAAATTTATTGATTTTTATAAAATTACTATTACACTACTTATATAAGAACACAGTGGAGAATATTATGTTAGTGGAATTTAGGGTCAAAAATTTCCGTTCAATCATGGATGAACAGGTTTTCAGCATGGTTGCATCAACTGATAAAGATTTACCACAAAACACAACCAAAAAGAAAAAATTTAACCTTCTCAAATCAGCTTCAATTTATGGAGCTAATGCTAGCGGTAAAAGCAATCTGCTTCAGGCTATTAATTTTATGAAATTTTTTATCAAAGCTTCTGTGGCACATTTTCAGGAGGGAGAAGCAATTCCTGTCGAACCTTTTCTGCTAAATTCATCTACGGGAGATAGTCCTTCATTATTTGAAATGACATTCTTCGTTGAAGAAACTCGTTATCGATACGGCTTTGAGATTTCAAAAGATAAAATTATAAACGAATGGCTGTTCTATGTACCAGCAGTACAGGAAAAAGAACTTTTTTGGCGAAATGGCAATGAAATTAAAACACATTCTGATATTAATAAAGAAGCCAAAGGATTAAAAGAAAAGACAAGAAATAACGCTCTTTTTCTATCCGTACTGTCTCAGTTCAACAGCCAAATAGCAAAAGATGTAATGAAATTTTTCAATAACCTCGTTGTTATCAGCGGAGATATAAGTTTCTTTGCTAAACAATTATCTGACTTAATTAAAGATAAAGCTATCCATAACGCCGTAAAAGCAATTATTAAAGGTACAGACCTTCAGATTAAGGATTTTAGGTGTGAGGAAGAAGAGCTTAACTTAGATGAAGCTCCTGACGAGTTAAAACAAATTGTTGGTTTGATGAAAGAAAAACCTAAACGATACGAATTTTATACAAGACATCAAAAACTTAATAAAGATGGAGAAAATATTGGCGAAGTCGAGTTAATGCTTAACACCCATGAATCAGAAGGGACTAAACAGGTTTTCTGGCTGGTAGGTCCTCTGATTGATGTTCTATCAAAAGGCGGTACTCTGGTTGTTGATGAATTGGATAACAGTTTACACCCACTTATTCTCGAAATGATTGTAGGGCTGTTCAACAGTGAAAAAAATACAAAAGCGCAACTTATTTTCAGCACTCATAACACGAGAATGCTGACCAACAAATATTTCAGAAGAGACCAAATCTGGTTTGCTGAAAAAAATAGATTCTATGCTACAGAACTTTCTTCTCTTTACGATTTTTCAGTCAGAAAAGATGCTTCTTATGACAAGGATTATCTAAGCGGCAAATATGGAGCTATTCCATATCTTCAGGATATTACGGAGAGCTTCTATGGCAAATGATAAAATATACAAACGAAGACGCTCAGCTGCTGAATATGCAAGAACATCACGAAACAAAGACACACGTAAAAGAATTTTGATTGTCTGTGAAGGGGAAAAAACTGAACCTAACTATTTTGAATCTTTTCCACAGCGGGGAGATTTGGTAAAAGTGTATGTTCATGGCGAAGGAAAAAACTGTTTAAGCCTTGTAGAAAAAGCAGATACTCTTATAAAAGAATATAAAGCTAAAAATGAGCCTATCGATGAAACATGGTGTGTATTCGACAGAGATTCTTTTTCTGCTGATAAGTTTAATGGAGCAATAGAAAAATGCCGAACAAAAAAATATCATGCGGTTTATTCGAATGAGGCATTTGAAATATGGTATCTTCTTCATTTTGAAAAACACGACACCGCTTATAGTAGAAAACGATATGAGGAAATGCTCTCAAGAAGACTCGGCGAGCCTTATAAAAAGAATTCTAAAGAAATGTACACAAAGCTAATTGATAAGCAAAATACAGCAATTAAAAACGCAAAGAGTCTACGTGAATTTTACGGTGAAAAACACAACCCATGTCTCGATAATCCATGCACATTGGTCTATCAGCTAGTCGAGGCATTAAACAAAAATTTTATAGGCTAAGAACACCCTGTTCCATGTTTCGGAACACGGAACAACAAAACAAGAGATTAATATTTTAAACGACTTGCAGCGAATAACCAAGATTTGAAAGGATTTTTCTGAATATTTCTAAAGAGATGTCTTCTTTACCTGTCAGAATACTGCAAAGAACATCTTCAGAAATTCCAATTTTTGCTGCCAACGCAGATAGTCCAACTCCTGCAATAGCTACTTGTCTGATCGCAAGCAAAAGTTCCATTTCATCGCCGTTTTCAAAAAAGTCTTCAACAGCACACCTGATATATTCATTTCTACTGTCTTCATCTTTAAGCTCGTCCTGAATAATTTCATCAAGCGTTCTGGCTCGCCTCACTTTTCACTCCCATAAATTCATTGAACTTCATTATAGAAAATGACTCAATAACAAGTCAACGTATTCAATTTTTCAGGATAAAAACAGAAACGAATAATGAACTATAGTCAGAAACACAAACTCAAAAGTGTGCCAAATTTGTGCCAAATTGAAAAAGCCAACCGCTAAACGATTGGCTTTAAAGAAGAAATTATATCGGGATGAGAAGATTTGAACTTCCGACCCCTGGAACCCGAAACCAGTGCGCTACCAAGCTGCGCTACATCCCGTTATGCAATTTTACAGGAAAAATCCACCCTAACCCTCCTTTGCCAAAGGAGGGAAAAGAAAGGGCAATTCCTGATTCCGCAGTTCGGATTTATCTGCGGAAGAGTAAAAAAGAATACTCCATCCTGTTTATTTTGCAAGCGTTTTTTGCTTATTCATAAGCAGCAATATAAATCCACCCCAACCCTCCTTTGCCAAAGGAGGAAGCAAAGCAGAGATAAAAAAAGGGTCTTTCTAAGTGAAAGACCCTTTAAAGGCATGAGGCTAACTATGCCTTATTTCATATTTTTCAGCATCTCTGCCGCGTATGCCACGTTGTGGGGCAGAACTGCTTTGATCTTTTTAAGCTGCGCAAGTTTCGCAGGGTCTTTCTCGCTGGAAATTCTGTTGTGCAGCTCTGCATAAAGGTTCTGATAGTCACCGAAACCTTTTGCATATTTTTTGTCGTCAAATTTGATCTCAAAGTCGATACCTTTAACGTTCCATGCTTCGGGGTTTTTAAGGAAAGGAGCAAAGTCCTCAACATCAACACCGTCTGCGGGAACTATTTCGGTATTTGTCATGTTCTCAAATCTGATGCCTTTTTTACCTGCAACCATTGTGTAAGAGCCGCTGAACGGTTTCTTAACAGCGTTTGCAAGGTCGAATGTGTACCATGAGGTTGCTTTCTGCTCGTGTGAAGCGTGGCAGCTTGCGCAGTCTCTCGCTTCGCCGACAGAGTGGGACATTTTGTCCATCTGAATCCATGCAAGCATCTTATCGTTGGTTTTGTAACCGCCGTAAAGACCTGTGATGATGTACATATCATTCACTTCGTCTGCACTTCTTTCAACTTCAAAAGTTTCGGGCTGACCTATAGAGGTATTGCCTTTAACGGTTGTTTTGGGGATATCGCGAAGCAGAAGCTTGTTAGTGATCTTCGGTTTTTTCGCGATGTTCATTGTGCCCATGGGATAGGGTTTCAGAGGTATCCAAAGTCCTGTTTTGGGCTGTTTAACGATAGTGGGAAGGTCTCTTGTGCCGTAGTATTCTTTATATTTTGTATAAAGATTGGGCATACCTTCGGATTTGCCGGGACCCCAGAAGGTATACTGATACGCGCCCACAGCCTTAACGTGGCAAGATGAACAGTCAACGTTGCCGTGTTCGCTTTTCTGAGCGGCATCATATATTTCCGTGTGGCATTTCTGACATGATTTTCTTGCGTCGGCGGAGCCGATGTGACCGTATGAGTGGTTTTTCGACTCGTGGCAATCTGTACACTGGATACCTTTTGCGAAGTGAACGTCGTCATGCAGTTCGTTCACGGGGAACGCAAATTCCTGACGCATATATCCTGCACCGCGTCTTCTGTCCATGGGACCTGCGTGGCATATTGTGCCGCGTCCGCCGCCATAGCATGAAAGGGTTTCAGGTTTCTTGGTGAATGTGTGACGTGCTTTTGACTGTTTAAAGCCTTCATAGTGGCAGTCGTTACAGCTTGCGTGGCATTTGTTGCATCCTCTGTCGCTGCCTGCTGCCATAGCCTTAGTATAGCCCTCCCCCCTCGCACATTCGCCTTTCAGCTCTTCGTAGTTGTCACCGAACCAAGGACCGCAGTTCTGGGGTCCGGGTTTGTCCGATGACCAGTGGGTGAAGCCTCTCTGGGTTTTCTGGAGACCCATTCCGGCTTTGTTATAATCTTTGACCTCGTTTTCGTGGCACTGTCCGCAGGTTTTCATAGCAACTTCGGGGCTGTATGCCATTGTTTTTGGGTCACGGTCGTGCCAGTTGAGCATGGGAAGCATTTTAACGCCCATCTCATCTGCCTTTTTAGGGTCGGGTTTAGCGCCGAGCAGTTTTGTTCTGTCCGTGCCTTTGGGCGAGATGGGAGCAAAGTTTGTTATCTCTCTGCCCACAGCCTGATATTTGTATTTTGCGCCCACAGCTGCATAGAAAGGTCTGGGCATGTCTTTGTGTGCCTCGTCCTTGTCCATTGCGGCGGGGTTGCCGAGGTGGCAGGATTCGCAGGCTATTCCGCCCATGTTAACCTCTTTGTCCACTTCTGTGGGGTCAAGGTACATCTGGGGGAAGCCGAGTTTGGTTATCATCTCTTTGTTTCCGTGACATTTGACGCAGGAAGAATCGGCATCAAAGGCGAACGCTGGAACGGCAAAGAGAACCGCTAAAATAAAGATAAATGCAAAACGCATTGTACACCTCCATAGTTGAATGTTTAATTGCAACATATGTGCCGAAAAACAGCTATTGAAATCCGCAGTTTTCGTCACGGTTTTTGCAAATTGCAAAAAACTCAATCAACTAATGTGTAAAATGCGAAAATGGCGGCACGGAACTGATCCGCACCGCCTGATTTCCGATAATTTATTCCGGATAACCACCACGAACACATTTGATGTTCTGATTGCCTGTTTTTGCGGTGGTTGCCACTGTTCCAGCGCTGATATTAAAATACCATGCCTTGTCCGTGTCCTCGGCGTCTGTCGTAGAAGTCCAATAAGCAACGGCGGCGTAATTAACGAATTCGCTGTTCAGCTCATTGGGATATTCGAAAAGCGATATCATCTCTTTTATATTCGGAAGCCGCCAGTCCGTCAGTCCGTTAAGAGTCTTGTTCTCGCAATAAGCCACTGCATTGCTCCATGTTGCAACCTGTGCGCTGGTGGTGTCGTCGTCCCACTGGAGCATAGTACCCTTCGCGTCCACTATTCTTGTATTATGGTCACGTTTATAAATCGGTGCTGTATACCCAGTTTGCGAATATCTAGAGCACTTTACGTTATTTAAGGGGAAAGGTAATGAATATGCATCATTAACATTTAAAAACATTCCGCTCCCCGTAACAACACTTGCGAAAAGTGTCCAGTATCTTCCCGAAACATCAAAATTCTGAAATATGCTGTTAACCGCAGGAGATCTGCTGTAGTCCATAATTGTACTAAAAGGCACAATATCGGGCAGGAACCAGTCGTCATAACCGCCCAGCACAAGATTGCTGCAATAGGAATTGGCATCAAAGATTGTAAAGTTATTAACCTCCGCATCATCCTGCCACATAATACCGTTCAGATTATCGGTAACGATACCTGTTGAGTCGTCTCTTGTGTAATCAGGTTCAAAACCTTTATCGTAATACTTATCGTCAAAGTCGAGATAGGAAACTGCCGCACCTGTTTTGGTGTATGCCCATTTAAGCACGTCTACAGTAAACGGACCGATGGTGGCAACTCCGCCCGTTCTGCCATCGGAAACCGTAACCATTATGTTCTCAAACGTTCCTGGCGCAGAACCGTAAAATGAAAGCTGACCAGTTGTGGAGTTAATCACCATGCCGGAAGGTTGATTCTGCAAGCTGAACGTGAGAGTATCCCCATCGGCATCGGAAGCTGTGAAGACAGATGTGAACGGCAGATAGAGGTTCCATCTATACCTCGGCATAGTGCCGCTTATTGTCGGCGCATGGTTCAAACCTGTTATACCGAACGATTCGAGGAAAGTCGTAGACTTCCCATCGGAAACATAGATGACTATGCCGTCATAAAGTATATTATCTGTCGGAGCACCTGAAAGCTCTCCCGTAGATGTATCAAAGGATGCCCAGTCGGGTTTGTTCAACACGCCGAATGTCAGTGTGTCGCCGTCGGCATCGTCTGCCGTCGGCGTGAAGCTGTAGGCTGTTTTGACATAAAGCGAAGCTGTCGGCGTTCCGGTTATGGTGGGTGCATGATTCGTACTCGCTATGGATATGCTGAATGAAGCCAGAGAAACAGTTTCTATTCCGTCTGAAACGCTTATCACTATGTCCGTGTATATGCCCGCTGTGGTCGTTCCCGAAAGCTCACCTGTTGTCTCGTCAAAGTTTGCCCAGCCGGGGCGGTTTGTGATGCTGTAGCTGAGGGTCTGACCGTCAAGGTCATATGCCGCAGGTTTAAAACTGTATGCACTGCCGAGGCTCGCAGATGTCTGGGGTGTGCCGCTAATCACAGGCGCACGGTTTGAAACCGTAATTGTAAAAGATGAAAGAGATGCTGATGTCTGACCGTCGGAAACGGAGATAACTATATTGCTGAACGTTCCAACTGCGGCAGTTCCTGAAAGCCTGCCCGTGGTCTGGTTAAAAACAGCCCACGAGGGTTTGTTCTGGATTGTGAAATTCAGGTCATCACCGTCCGCATCCGTTGCCGAAGGGGTGAAGTCGTACGTCTGGTTGACATACAGCCCCGTTGACGGCGTGCCGGATATTTTAGGTGCATTGTTTACAACAGATTCCACCGTTATGGTGAACGCAGTAAGGCTGGCTGTATCCGTTCCGTCCGTAACGCTTATGACAATGTTAGAAAACACTCCGGCAGTGGTTGTTCCTGTGAGCGCTCCGGTTGACGTATCAAAATCTGCCCATGACGGCTTGTTGGAAATTGAATATGTGAGCGTGTCCCCGTCTGCGTCCGCCGCCGAAGGGGTAAAGCTGTAGCTTGTACCTGCCGCTGCAGTGGTGGAAGGTGTGCCGTTTATCACAGGTGCCGTGTTGGTTTCATCGCCGCCGGGAGTTGTCTGGCAGACGTCGTTGCTTTTGGTTATCTCACATACCGCACCTACTCCGCCTATACCGCCGTCAGGGGCATAGCAGGTAATCTGATAACTTGCCAGAAACGCATTTGAAAACGACATGCCGAAGACTTTCCCAAGTTTCTGCGTAATTGCGGCAGTGAGTGCATCTCCGCTCCATGTACTGCCTGTTTTCATGTATAAGCTGCTGTCAGCTGTCAGACCGCTGAAAAGGAGTATTTTTGAACCGCCTGTGGATGAAAGAGTATCCGATATTTGAGATGATGTCGCGCAGACTGTTGACCAGCCTGTACCTGTGCGTTCAGACGTACCTAAAAAACTGCTGTTAAGATTCTCCGCATCTGCGGTAAATCCGGTCGGTGATCCGTCGCTCTGTTTCAGGGTCACGCCTAAGTTATACGATGTAGCTCTTTCTGAGCGGTATGATGTTTTTTTGCTTCGCGGAAACTGTGCAGACAATTCGGATGGTATGCCTATCATCATAACGTCGGCATACTCGCCGCTGCTGTCTGTTATATAGACCACAGACTTGCCGCCGCTTTCGCTGTATGTCAGTTCTATGCCGCTGACAGGCTGTCCGTCCCCGTTCAATATTGCTATCTCGTAGACGATGCCAAGCACAGCGCTGGTTACTGTAATTTTTCCTCTGCTGTCAGTCACGGCGGAAACATCTGCTCCGCTGTATGTCACCTCAGAGCTTAATTGATTATCTGATGATGAGCCGCCTCCGCACCCTGCCAACAGAAAAAGAGCTATCAAAACCGTAAGTATATTACGCAAAGGAACCTCCGAAATTTAAAAAGATAATTTTTTTAATTATCTCTTTAAAACGGAGAAAAAGAACCTACACGGAAGTGTGGGAAGTTTTAGCCTATGCCGTAGTCCTTCAGCTTGCGGTACACTGTCGAAGTATCCACACCCAGAATTTCTGCTGCCTTCTGGCGGTTACCTCCGGCTATGTCCAGAACCTTAAGGATATGACGCTTCATAACAGCGTCGAGACTCAGCGTATCCGCCTCTATGGGGCATCCGAGATTCAGGGATTCACACCCCAGAAGTTCTCCCTGTTCCAGTATCATGGCGCGTTCGATGATGTTCGACAGCTCCCTTATGTTGCCCGGATAGTCGTAGCTTTGCAGGCACTGCACAGCCGACTCCTCTATTCCTTTGATATGGGTGTTGATGTGTCTGTATTTTCCCATAAAGTGATGGGCAAGTGGCATGATGTCCTCGCGGCGTTCGCGAAGCGGTGGAAGTTCTATATTTATAACGTTAAGCCTGTAGAAAAGATCCTGTCTGAACTCTCCTTTCTCGGACATAACGGAAAGATCGCGGTTTGTGGCGGCAATAATGCGAACGTCTGCCTGTTCCTGAACGGGACATCCGACCGGATAAAAACTTTTAGTTTCCAGAAACCGCAGGAATTTCGGCTGGAGATCAAGTGGCATTTCGCCTATTTCGTCCAGAAAAAGAGAGCCGCCGTATGCCGACTGGATTATCCCTTTTCTGTCGCTGTCAGCACCTGTATAGGCTCCGCGTTTATGCCCGAAAAGCTCGCTCTCAAAAAGATGATGCTGTAAATTACAACAGTTTATTGCGGCAAAAGGTCTCTTGCTGCGTTCGCTGTTTTCGTGAATAAACCTCGCCAGAACCTCTTTGCCGGTTCCGGTTTCGCCTGTGATGAGGACGTTTGAATCGGTCTTTGCGACACGCGCCGCTGTGTTGAGCACTGCTTCCATCTTTGCGGAAACGCCGACTATACCGCTCTTTCTGGCGGCTGTATCGGCAAGCGCCTTAAGCGCCAGCTTCTCGTTCACGAGGTCAAGTTTATAGATAAGAAGTTCTGTATCCACAGGTTTCGGAATATAGTCGAAAGCGCCTGACTTTATAGCTTTCACCGATTCATCTATACTGCTCTGTCCTGTCATAAGTATAAGCACAGTCTCGGGGCTGACGGTTTTAAGCTTTTCCAGCACTTCAAAGCCCGTCATTTCAGGCATCCGTATATCAGACACAACAACGTCCGCACCGCTCTGGGCAACGTATTCAACAGCCATCTGCGGCGAAACGAACGACATCACCGTATAATTTTTTTCTATCACACGTTTCAGCGTGCGGTTAAGAACCGCATCGTCTTCAATCAGAACTACTTTCATCCCTTAACTCCAGTCTGATATTGAATTCTGTTCCTTCGCCCTCTTCGCTCTCAACGGTTATCTGCCCGCCGTGCTTCTTCACTATCTTATGTACCAGCGACAGCCCCAGCCCCATGCCCTTGTTCGGAGCTTTCGTGGTGTGGAACGGATCGAATATCCTGTCTATCTCGTTCTTCGGGATACCGCATCCGTTGTCGGAAACGGAAAGAAGGGCATACCCGTCCGAACGTTCCAGCTTAACGCGTATTCTGCCGTTATCACCAAGGGAATCCAGCCCGTTCTGAACCAGATTAAGCACCATCTGCTGTAAAAGCGTGGGGAAACCGGACACCACAACATCATCCAGATCGGTTTCGATAAGCGCATCGGTATTTATATATTTCAGTGTTTTTTCAATCACATCTTTCAAATGCACAGGCAAAGGCTCTGAATTTCCCTCTTTGTCCGGCGCAAGCTTTTTAAGGTTTTCTATTATGTCCACACATCTTTTCGCTTCATGCTCGATGGTGGCGAGATCCTCGTTATCGCCAGTCTCCTGTTTCAACAGTTTCGTCAGTATTATTATGGAGTTAAGAGGGGTGTTCAGTTCATGCGCTATGCCGCCCGCCATGACTCCAAGCGCCGAAAGACGGTTCATCAGCTCCATGCGCATCTGGGTGTTTTTCAGATCCTCTATATAAACCTTAAGGCTGTCCGCCATGGAGCGGATGCTCTTTGCTATCTCATCTATCTCACCTGTATATCTGCCGTCCAGCGGATAATCAAAATCACCGCAGCTGTAAGCAGTCACCGCCTTCTTTATCTCCGCAAAAGGACGCATGAAATATTTGCTGAAAACCGCCGCAGTAAGGATGCTCAGGATAATACAGAACAGCATTACACCTATGAATTCATGCCGCAAAGCTGTAAGCGACTGAAAGAAATAGTCTTTATACATAACAGTGCATATTTTCCATGCCTGCCGTTTATCCTCATACGGGTAATAGGTCGAATAGAACATAAAACCGTCTTTCAGCGGGATCATATTCTGCTCGCCGGAGAGAAGAGTTTTGAAATTCTCTTTACCGTAAACAGTATCGAAGAAATATTCAGTGCCGAACTGGTTTGCAAATTCGTATTTGTGATCAGGATGGAAGATGAAAACCCCGTTGCGTTCAGGCACTCTGCCGTTTATCTCCACGATGAATGAATAGCCTCTTTTCGTATCGAGCTGGCTGGCGGTCTCGCCCAGTTTCTTGCCCCATAGATTCACTATCAGATAGCCGATGACCTTGTCCCCCTCGAAGATGGGGAGCATACTGCGTATCATCGAAGGGCAGAAAGATACCGCATCGGGCAGGTGTCCGCGCTCGAAATCGGAAAACGTAGGTTCGTGTCTGGGCTTACGGCTCACGAGCTGGAAAAAATCTTTATCGCCTATGTAGATAGGCTTATAATCCGGCTTTGCCGACACAAGTTCGCCTTCACGCCAGAATACGACAATATTACCCTTAAGGTCTATGAGCCGCATCGCCTGTATGTCTGACATCTTTCCGGCATATATGGTGAACAGTTTTTCAATGGACTGCCTGTCTGTCTTCCCCTCGAAATACTCCTTAAGGGCGCTGTTCTCTGAAAGAGCAAGCATCAGATAACGTATACGGATGAGGAAATCGTCGATACCGTTCTTTTTAAGGCGGAGAATGATATCCGCCTGAGCGTTCATGTCTTCCGTGATCAGGCTTTTTGACTGTGCAAAGTAGATGCCCGTTGTGATGAGCAGAACGAGAGCCACAAGGGTACTGATGAAGAGTGCCAGACGTTTTATCATAAGGGGATATTACATTCTAAACAGAATTACCGCAAGTGGTCAGAAATCAGGCTGTTCCATGCGGGGACTTTTCGGGTTTCTGCCGTACTGATTGTCCTCTCTGCTGTCCTGACAGTAAAAAACAAGCAGCACTATAAAACCTATAACAGGCACAAGCATAATAAGCAGCCACCATGCGGAACGGTTAGTATCGTGCAGTCTGCGGATGCTGACGGCAAAGGCGGGAATAATCACTGCCAGAGAATAGAGTAAATCTATCAGGTCGGTATCTATAAAATAACCGATGAAAGATATCAGAGCCATGATCACCACGTTGAAAAGAGTGAACATCCAGTATTCGGTTCTTGTGGCTCTGCCTTTGAAATCAAGCCAGTCTCTCCACACCTTCAGATACCATTCCATGGAACCTCCAGAGATTTATGCGGGAAAATAAAAACCCACGGATTTTATGACCAGTTTCCCGATAAAAAGACATGAACCGAAAAGCACCAGATATATGCCTACATAAGCAGTTGTGTTGTCTTTGCTGAAATCAAAGAGGAACCTGTCTAATTTCGCTATTGAGTCTAAAGCGCAAAGCTCCGGTTCGTCCCCTCTGTTCAGCAGAGAAAGAGTACCGAGAACAATAATATAAACACCCATAACGATGTAATACGCCAGCCTCATTCTGGGTTCGTTCATAAAAAGTACGTCGCCAAGAAGAATGAAAACCAGAACGTGAACAAACTCAAAAACGGCTACAGTTGTAAAGGATATCATCGACCGTCCCCCTGCATCTATTGAAATTTCCACAGCATAATAAATACTGCCGACCAAAACACAGGTTAATAGAAAACGTCCTCACCGGAAAACCGGAGCGCCTCCCCCTGCTTCAATCGACTAATATCAAATAAATATTTGTTACCACATTTTAGCGCTGTGGCAAATGATTGTCAAAGCAATCACGCCCTCCGTAAAAATTAACGGAGAATTGACAACCCATCTCTGCAAAAGTCATAATTCCAAAATCTGCCAATATGTGAAAACCAGCCTTGTGTTTACAGATTTTAACAATAGCAGACCTTTTACCGCAACCTCCCAAAAATGGCAGGTATGCTATTTGATAGTAAATATCATTATCAAAAGACGATGTCAAACGATTCAATATGTTAGATAAAATTTTATGCGAATAATTGAAGCAAAAAAGCCTGCACAAAGGCAGGCTTTCGTGAATTTTTTCTGATTTGAAGACCGCAGAGGCAGGACAGAAATTAAGCTTTCTGAACTTTGCCCGCTTTCATGCATTTCGTGCAGACAGTTTTGCGCACGACTTCACCGTCCACAACGACTCTGATTTTATGTACATTGGGATAGAAAACCCTTCTTGTTACATTATGAGCGTGGCTGATCTGGTGACCAAACATGGGGCCTTTACCGCAGATTTCACATCTTCTGGCCATCGTACCTACCTCCTTGATTTCGAGAGCTTAAAATGTTAGCATAACTTCTGTATTCAAACAAGCATTATTTTGCATGTATTTTTACAAAGGAAGAACACAATGACAGAAGACAGGATTAAAATCCAGCTAAATTTTCAGAACGACCTATTTATTTATTCGGAAAGTCTCTATCCGCAGATTGAAAAGATTCAGAAGTTCAGCCACGGCGGGGAGTATGCAGCTTATGAAAGACTTTCCCCAAAGGACTTTTTCGACACAGACAGACCCTTTAACGTTGAGATAGGCATAGGAAACGGCGAATTTCTGAGTGAATATGCAAAAGCTAATCCCGACCAGAACTATCTCGGGTTTGAAGTTATGAAACGCATATTCAACCGAGCGGTTACAAAATCACGTCAGATAAAGAACAATAACATCAGGCTAATACATTTCGACGCAACTTTCATCGTATCCATTCTTGAGGATGGAAGCGTGGACAACTTCTATGTAAATTTTCCCGATCCGTGGCCCAAGAAAAAACATCTGAAACGCAGACTGCTCAAAACAGAGTTCATCGAACTGCTCACCAGAAAACTTAAAACAGGCGGCACTCTCTGCATGGCAACAGATCAGATAGATTACGCACAGGAGATCGCTGAGAATCTCAAGCCTGTTAAAGAATTAAAAAGCGTATATAATACTATGTATATTGACAGGCTGGACGACTACCTGCCGACAAAATATTACAGGAAGTTCGTCCCCGAGCTGGGGGTCAGCTTCTTCCGCCTTAAAAAAACCGACGGGAAGTGACATGAAAAGACTTTTCATATTTTTTGCCATGGTGTTGACATTCTCCTTTGCGCAGGCGAAAGAGGTGCTTGTCTGCGAAGTGAACGGTATAATCAGCGGATATACCCACAATTATCTGAAACAAGCACTTAAAAAGGCTACGGATGAGGACGCCGTTCTCCTTGTAAGACTTGACACACCAGGCGGACTTCTGGATTCCACCAGAAAAATTGTCCAGATGTTCCTTGAATCGGAAACCACTGTGATAGTGTTCGTCGCCCCGCAGGGAGCGCGGGCAGGTTCGGCAGGAACGTTTATAACACTTTCAGCAAACTATGCAGCAATGGCGGAGGGCAGCAACATAGGCGCCGCCCATCCTGTGGATATATCCGGCAAGGATATTCAGGGAGAAATGGCGCAAAAAATTGAAAACGACACCGTGGCGTTTATGAAATCCATAGCGGAAAAACGGGGCAGAAACGCGGAAGCGGCGGTTGAAACCGTGGCAAACTCCGTAAGCTACACATCAAAAGAAGCACTTGAAAAAGGACTCATAGACGGTATCGCAAATACTGACGCCGAAGTTGTAAAGCTTGCGGCGGTGAAACTGGGCTTTGAGGCTGGCGGTATAACTGCGCTCAACCCTTCGGCAATGCAAAAGACGGCATTCTTTCTGAGCGACCCCAATATACTGATACTTCTCCTGTTTGTGGGAATAGCGGCAATATTTCTTGAATTCAAAATGCCCGGCACATTCATTTTTGCCGGCATAGGCATAGCCGCGCTGGTGCTGTTTCTGGCGGGAATAAACATAATCCCCGTTAATTCTCTCGCCCTTCTGCTGATACTGGCGGGATTCGGTCTGCTGATCGCAGAGATTTTCGTCCCCAGCTTCGGGCTTCTGACACTGGCTGCTGTGGTATGTATGGGGTTCGGAATGTATCTTATGTTCTCAAGGGAGGGCAACATGGGTATTGGAGTCTCCTTCTGGCTCATCTTCGGCGTTATCGGAACAATAGCCGCAGTTTTCATTTTTTTGGGGAGGCTTTTGATTAAAGACTTCAGAAAAAAGACAGTTACCGGTAAAGAGGGGATGAAAGGAGAAACAGGAATAATAACCGATTGGGAGAACGGCAAGGGTCATATTTTTATCCATGGTGAACTTTGGAGGGCTAAAAGTTCGTTTAATTTCAATAAAAACGATTCCGCAACGGTGACAGCTGTCGAGGGGATGGTTCTGATACTGGAGGCTAGTAATAATGAGTGATACAATGAAAGAAATTATGGAATTTCCGACTATTTTTACCTTTAAGGCGATGGGGGAAAATACTGAAATTTTTAGAAACGATATAAAAAATATCTTTGTCAGACACGAGTCTGCATTAATAACAGAAAAAGCAAGTACAAAAGGCACTTACACATCAATATCCATCACTGTGGAAGTTGAGAGTTTCGATGAACTGCAAAATATATATACAAAAATAAAGGAAACAAACGGCTTAAAATTCCATTTATAGCAGAATCTTACGATATTATTTTATTTTACCTGGCCGGTCTTTTTATGTTTGCAAAAGTTAACTAATGTGCTAAATTATGTCCAGGTTTTGCAAAAACTGTTCATTATTTTGTGGGGTTATACATGTTTATGCAAATATACAAATCATTGGAAAAATCATTTTTTAACACGCTTGCCAGAAAATTGCTCGGAAATATCCTGTTCGTGACATCCATTCAGGCGATAGCCATCTTTTCTTTCATGAGGTATAAGAACAACATAATAGAAAAGATAACCCTGATGGATATGGAACCCGCTCTGAAGCAGCAGATTCTTGATGCCTGCTCCCACGGGTTCGGCACCGCCCTGTTTCTTATGGTGCTCACGATCGTTGCGCTATTCTTCATACTCGGTTTTTTTTATATTCTGATAGTTCATCCTATAAGAAGAATGGCACAGCTTTTCAAAGAAATGGGCATGGGGGGTAACGATCTTTCGACGGACATGCCTCTTCTGACATACGACGAAATGCGCGATCTTGCGGAAGGCTACAACCTTTTCATGATGAAACTGCGCAAACTCATTCTTAAGATAAGAATGATAAGCATCAGCATCGGCGTTGAATCTGCACAGGTGGTTCACAACACCGACAGAACCTTTGTCGAAGTTAACAACCAGACGGAGCTTTCCGAAAGGATATACGAAGTAAGCTCACGCTCCACGGATGCCGTTGAAACCGTACGCGGTCACTCATCCAGCATCAGCCAGGCAGCAGAGGACAACATCGCCAAGGCAGTAAGCTCCAAAAATGAGATGGAAGCGCTGACCTGCAACATGGACGCCATAAGCGGTATGCTGGGCGAGTTCCAGCAGACGGTTGGCAACCTTACGAAAAACTCTGAAACCATCAGGGAGATAGTCTCGCTCATCGAAGATATCTCCGACCAGACAAACCTGCTGGCACTTAATGCCGCCATCGAAGCGGCGAGAGCAGGAGAAGCAGGACGCGGTTTCGCAGTTGTTGCCGACGAGGTGAGAAAGCTTGCCGAAAGGGTCAAATCCGCTACCGAAGAAATATCGTCCAACATCAACCAGATGATCGGCGAAGTCCGCCATACCTCCGACCAGACCAACAAAATTAACCAGTACATAAACGAAACAAAGAGTGTTGTGGACAAAACGTCCTCTAACTTCGCGACAATGGTACAGGATTTTGAACAGACAGGTCACGGTATTCAGGAGATAACCGCTTCTCTGGACAGCTTCACCGACAACAACGTGGAGATCCACACCAACATAACCGCTATCAAAGATGCAGCTTATCTTGTTGACCACATGATGCACGAATCCCATAAGAATACTCTGACGCTGAACTCCCACATCGAGGACATTCAGGATAACGTCGCTAAATTTAAGATAGGTATGGGCGAGATGGAAAAGATACTCCACCTCGGCGAAACATACAAAGCTAAGTTTGAAGCAATTCTTAAGGAGCTTGCCGACAAGAGCGTCGACATCTTCGACAGGCAGTACAAACAAATTCCCAATGTTTTCCCTGCGAAATATACCACCAAGTACGACAACAAAGTGGAATCTCTGTTTCAGCCCCTTTATGACAAAGTGCTTACGGAACAATCAGGAATCATCTTCGCACTGTGTGTTGACGTGAACGGCTATGCGCCCACTCACAACAGGAAATATTCTGCTAAACCCACAGGCAACAAGGAAGCGGACACAGCACACAGCAGAGATAAACGCATATTCAACGACCACACAGGTCTTCGCGCTGCCCAGAGCACCCAGTCGTTCCTTATCCAGACATACTCCAGAGACACCGGAGAGGTCATAAACGACATAAGCATGCCGATAATAGTCAACGGCAAACACTGGGGCGCATTCAGAATAGGCTTCGATCCAAGAGCCATCATCGAATCAGCAAAGAAAGTATTAAGCGAACAAGCTTAGTACAAAAGCAGATAAACAGAAAATCCCCCGCTATAAACGGGGGATTTTTTTGTGTTATTGAAAGATAAAATCAGATCGCGTTGTCGCTTCGCTCCTCGCGAAGACAGAAAAAGCACTAGTGATGGTCAGATGCGAACAATTACAGGTCAGGCGCAAGCTATGCGAGCAAGTTTAAACTGACGCCGCAAAGCGCAGTGCATCACCTGTAATTATATGAAGAGGAGCATAAGAACAACAAGTATAAGCGCAATAATAACATTAGTAAGGAATTTGATAGCCTGATCTTTCTCAAACCTGTTCATGAACGTGTTGTTCTTCTTATATTCCGCTTTTATCCTGCCGAGTTCCTGACGAAATTCGTCCCGCTCCCTGAAAAGCGTGCGGATGAAAGGAGCAAGCTCTATCTCCGCGCATTTGTCCTTTTTCGGGTTTATGCGCAGAAGCTCCGCTTTTTCCATATTCAGAAGACCTTTGTTGTTATTTTCATCGTCAAAGCTGAATGTGAAGCCGAATTTCTCCATGAATGAGAAAAAAGCGCCTCTGTCGTCGTCTTCGCGTTTCGAATCGAAATAGAAGAAGACCGGCTCAACTGCGAAATCAGGGAAACTGCCTTTCAGAAGTCCCGAAAGTTCGTTCATGGCATAGGTGCCAAGACCATACCCTCTGTATGTCGGTGCAAGTCTGAATTTATTGATATGAGGGAATCTTATTGTACGCGTAAGCAGGTCGGCAACAGCCGAAAGTCTGTTGTCTTTTTTAAATTCATTCTCCAGTCCGCTCATGATCTCCGAAGGCTGTTCGTTTTCGGGCAGATTTTCCGCCTCGCCCTCGGGGCTCGTTTTTGCGATGGGTACGAATGTGATGCTGTATGTGACCTCTGTGTTTGTGCGCACCACCTCAAGGGTATAGAGCATATACCCCATAGTGATCTTTCTGGTCTCCGTGATTTTGTTGACCAGCTTAAGAAGTCTGATATCGCTGTTTTTTTCTTTCGCCATCATCCACCTATGGGAAGTTTAAAGAGACTCTTGAGGCTCCCGAAAAAGCTGTTGTGAAACTCTATGCGCACAAGCATTTTTCTCGCTTTTTCATTTTTCATGATGCTGGGAATGATGGAGGAGAAAGAGTTAAGCTGCTGCATATAGATCATCTGCGGCAGCCTGTTGGTGCTGACGCCCGCCTCAATGAGGTCGGAAACGAATCTTTTCAGCACAGCTTTAAAAATATCCACGGTCTCCTTCTGTTCCTCCGCCAGCAGGATAAGATACTTTTTATCTGTGAATCTCTTTTTAATATCCTGATCTATTATCAGGCGCTTCGTGTGGGATACAAATCCCCAGCGCGACCTGTCTGTAGCCAGACAGAGCATGTAATTATAAAAACAAACGTAATACTGAACAAAATAATTTTCAAGGGGTTCGGCCAGATTTTCTGCGTCCGCGGGCGCAGTTTCAGACTGACGAACCTCGAAGCTGACCATCTTAAACATCTTATTAGTGAATTCGGTAAGGCTGAAAGTCAGCTCACCTTCATTAATCTGGTCTGCCGTAATATCCCATTCCATTCATAACTCCTGAAATAACCTAAAATACCATATAAAGTATAATCATTATCGGAACAAGGACAATATAACTCAATCACTCATTTTAGAAAAGGTTTTTAAATACTATAATTTCCTCATAATTTTCCGCTAAATTTTTGCGCGCGGTTTTCGATTTATATTGTATATCAGGAAATTTCCACATAGGTGTAAAATATGTTTAGCCTTGTGCTCAATAAGATGTCAGACTATATAAATACACATAAAAGCCATGACGAAAACGGTTTGGATTTTGTTTTTGCGGAGAGTGACGGCGTGCAGAAAGAAGATATAAAAAACATCGAAGAACACATGTCTGTGAACACCAGAGTTTCGGTCGCAATAAAAAAATGCGAACTATCAGGGTGTGTACGACTCCCGCGTGGAAGACTTTGACGACAATAATATTTATATCTCACAGCCCTCATCGGAAGGAGTACCCGTTCCGATGGTGCCGGGAACCATAGCCCACATTGAATTTGTAAACAACAAGGGACGTTTCCGGTTTGAGACAACAGTGACAGGAAGAACGTCACAGGGCAGGGTTACTCTGGTTGCGATCGAAAAACCCAAAACATTGGTAAGAAACCAGCTCCGCGAGTTTTACAGGGTTGAAACGCGCATCAAAGGAAAAGTGAAAATATTCTACTCCGCAGTTCCCGATAAGAACATGAAGATACCCCACAAAAGCATAGACTGTATGGTGATGGATGTTTCAGGCGGCGGAGGAAAGCTCATAACATCCTCGTGGATAGAGAACAAGCAGTCGTTTCTTCTGGACATGTCCGAAGCCATACCGGAACTGGACAACGCTCCATGCACGGCAATACGCGTTAAGAGGATTCAGGAGCGCACTGAGGTAAGCTTCCGTTTTGACTTCACGAAGGAATCCGACAGAAATCTTATCATAAAGTACGTTTTCAGAAGACAGATAGAACTGAAACAGACTTTAGGATAAGAGATTTATCCTTAATTAACAAAAACTTGCATTATTATTTAAATGTATTTCTTGCAAACATTACAAGAGCGCGGTATTTTATAGCAAAATTCTGAGGTGAAAAGGTTGATAGCTAAAGAGGGATTTCCTTTTGTTCTTGGCGCGCTTGCTGTTTTTCTTGTACTGGTGATATTTCCGGTCAAACTGATAATATTTATAGTGGGGCTTTTCTGTGCCTTCTGCATATGGTTCTTCCGCGATCCGGAGCGCAGCATACCGCCGTTTAAAGACGTTCTGGTTTCCCCTGCCGACGGCAAGGTCATCGAGGTGTTCCAGTCCGAACACAACGGACAAACCGTCACAAAAATAAGTATATTCATGAACGTGTTCAATGTGCACGTTAACCGTATGCCCATCACCGGAAAGATCCTTTCCGTTAAACATATCGATGGCAAGTTCCTCCCCGCGGACAGACCCGACGCATCATATGAAAACGAACAGAACGTAATCGAAATAGAGAGCGAATACGGTAATATTACCGTAAAGCAGATAGCAGGGCTCATCGCCCGCAGAACGGTCTGCTATGCCAAAGAGGGCGAAACACTGCCCATCGGCGACAGGCTCGGTATCATCAAATTCTCTTCACGCCTTGAAGTGTTCGTTCCGAAAGGATTTGACATTTCACTTAAAAACGGCGATATTGTCAAAGCAGGCGAGTCAGTTCTCGCCAAATATACAGGTGCATAATCAATGAACAGTGCTGTTCAGAACAAAAATTATGTTCTGCCGAACCTCGTGACCATCATGGGGCTTTTCTGTGGTTTTTACTCTATCATCGCTTCCCTGAAAGGACAGTATACCCTTGCGGCCAGTGCAACCCTTGTTGCATTCGTTTTTGACGGTATTGACGGAAAGATAGCGAGATTAATGAACGCCACAAGCGATTTCGGTATTCAGCTCGACTCACTGAGCGATCTTGTTTCGTTCGGCGTTGCGCCGGCAATCCTTGTCTATAAATGGGCGCTTGAACCCTACGGCAGACTTGGCTGGATGGCGGCGTTCCTTTTCATTGCCTGCGGGGCGCTGCGTCTTGCACGTTTCAACGTAATGACCAAAAAAATAGACCCCAGATACTTCATCGGACTGCCTATTCCTGCTGCTGCGGGTGTGGTTGCGTCCAGTGTCCTTTTCGTAAAAGAATATATCGGCAACCCCGAAGATATAACACTCCCCGTCTGGTTCACATTCACAATATACATCCTTGCTTTCCTGATGGTCAGCAACGTTAAATATTACAGCGGGAAGTCACTGTTTCAGCAGAAATCATACAATGTACTTGTTATGTTCGTTCTGGCTATCTTCGTTATCGGGCTTATCCCCGAGCTATCTCTATTCGTTCTATCTGTCGGCTATGCGTTCAGCGGACTGCTGCTATTCGCTTATAAACGGCTAAGACACCCTGCGGGGAACTCTGAGGAACCTTTCGGAACGGAAGTGTGATTTCACATCTATGTTAAACCGAAGCCTCAGCCCTAACGGGTTGGGGCTTTTTTTTTCGATTTTGTGAGGAAGGAGGAAACAGCGATGCTATCAGGACTAAAAAATAAATAGAAACCTAAAGAAATAAACACTAAAAATAAGGAGAAGGAACAATGTCAAAAAGAAAGATCATAGTATTCGACACAACACTGAGAGACGGAGAACAGGCACCCGGTTTCTCCATGAACACGGAAGAAAAGATTCAGATGGCAATTCAGCTTGAAAAAATGGGCGTGGATGTTATGGAAGCAGGCTTCCCCATCTCTTCACCCGGCGACTTTGAAGCTGTCAGCCGCGTTGCCGCCGTTATAAAGAACTGCGGTGTGGCTGGTCTCTGCCGCGCAAACAAAAAAGACATCGAAGTGGGCTGGGACGCTCTGAAAGGCGCTGTCCGCCCCCGCATCCATACATTCATAGCAACAAGCGACATCCACCTTCAGTACAAACTGAAAAAGAGCAGAGAAGAAGCTCTCCAGATAGCCGTGGACGCAGTTAAATTCGCCAGAAACCTTTGCGGAGACGTTGAATTCAGCGCAGAGGACGCAACAAGAAGCGATCTGGATTACCTGTGCCGCGTTGTTGAAGCTGTAATCGCGGCCGGCGCAAGCACTGTTAACATCCCCGACACTGTAGGGTATACTGTACCTATGGAGTTTGACAAAATAATCAGCACCATCATGAACAAGGTTCCCAACGTGGACAAGGCGCGCATAAGCGTACACTGCCACAACGACCTCGGTCTGGGCGCTGCAAACTCTCTGGCAGCCATAAAGGCGGGCGCAACACAGGTTGAATGTACCGTCAACGGTATCGGCGAGCGGGCAGGCAACACATCTCTGGAAGAAGTCGTCATGGCTATGACAGTCAGAAAGGACATCTTTGACGATGTTGAGTTCGGGCTGAACACAAAAGAGATTTACCGCTCAAGCAAAATGCTGACAGCCATCACAGGCGTACACGTTCAGCCCAACAAAGCCATCGTAGGCAAGAACGCGTTCGCACATGAAGCCGGAATCCATCAGGACGGCGTGCTGAAAAACAGAATAACTTACGAAATAATGACCCCCGAAAGTGTGGGATACCCCGAAAACAGCCTTGTTCTGGGTAAGCACTCCGGTCGTCACGCTTTCGTACAGAGACTGCAGGCTCTCGGTTTAGAAATAGCGGAAGAAGCTATGCAGACAGCATTTGACACTTTCAAGATTTTAGCCGATAAGAAGAAAGAGGTCTTTGATGAAGACATCGAGAACATAGTTCTCAACCAGTCTGCCCAGACAACTAAACACTTTGATCTGGACAGGGTGAACATGTTCAGCGGCAACACAGCGATCCCCACAGCAACCGTAAGACTTAAAACGGCAACAAACGAATTCATTACTGATGCATCAATCGGCGACGGTCCCGTTGACGCTGTTATGAAAGCCATTGAAAGGATCGCCGGTATCCCCGGCAGACTGAAAAGCTACAACATCAAAGCCCTTACCGAAGGAAAGGATGCTCAGGGTGAAGTTACCATAGCGGCTGAGTTTGAAAAATGCGGTTACTCCATCAAAGGACGGGGAACTGACACGGATGTAGTTGTTGCAAGTGCAAAAGCATATCTTGACGCACTTAACAAATACATAACCAGAAAAGAGTCAAAACTCGCCCCAAGGTTACCCGAAGGGATATAAAATGCTTGATAAATACAAATAAAAGCATATAATAATATCACCCAAGTAAAAAAGTTTCAATTTATGGTGAATTAATGAAACTAAAAGTCAAGATTCTATTATATGTTGCCATTACGGTTTTTGCCGGAATGACCGTGCTGTTTACGATTAACTTCTTCATGCTTAAAAGCAATATGTTCAAGGACGAGGTTGCAAAGGCAAGAAGTTTCGTACTGGCGGCGGAGGGTGTCAGAGAGTTCATGGGGCTTGCTTCGGCAGCCGACGTTTACAAAACCGATGAACTCAAAGACGATATCAACAGGCTTTTACTGACGGTTCCCATAGTTGGCTCCATGAAGGCTATGGAACTGAAATCGGAAGAAGCGGGGCTGAAATTTAAAGTCCCGAAAATCTCACCGAGAAATCCCGTCAACGAACCTGACGATATAGACCTTATCGCCCTTAAGGAACTTGACAAGATGGACAGCGGTTCAGGCGTAAGCCCTGAATATGTCTATCACGACAAAGAAAACCACCAGTTAAGATATTACAAGGCCATCAGGCTTACGGAAGTTTGTTTAAAATGCCACGGAGACCCTGCGACATCGCAGGCTCTCTGGGGCAATTCCAACGGTCTCGACCCCACCGGCGTTAAAATGGAAAACTGGAAAGCAGGAGAACTCCACGGAGCTTTCGAGGTTTATCTCCCCACAGAACCGGTTTATGCCGCAATATACAGAAACCTCACCGTATCGTTCCTTGTTTTTCTTCCGGTTACGATTGTAATTTTAATAATACTTTACCTCATCAACTCCAGATATATATTTAACAGATTACAGGAAGTGGGTTCTGCACTCACGAAGATAGCGGCAGGCGACTTCACCGTACGCATGAAGGTTTCAAACGATGACGAGGTCGGCGATCTTGAAAAAGCTACCAATAAAATGACTGCTGACGTTAACAACGCACTCATGGTGGTGACAGATTCAATAGCCTCCATAGCGTCAACATCAGCGGAACTCTCAAGCAACGCGGAAACCATAGCCAGAGGAGCAATCGAACAGTCCGAACAGGTTGCAGCCACAGCATCCGCCGTTGAAGAGGTAAGCTCGACCGTTGTCGAAGTTGCCCACAACGCGGCGAACGTTTCAAAAAGTGCCGAAGAGGCAAGTAATTCAGTTTCAAAAGGTCACTCGCTTGTGCAGGAGACCAGAAACATGATGGAACAGATAGCCCAGACAGTTTCTGAATCCGCTGTCACTGTGCGCAAACTCGGTGAAAACAGCGAACAGATCGGTCAGATAATTCAGGTTATCGACGACATCGCAGACCAGACAAACCTTCTGGCGCTCAACGCAGCCATTGAAGCGGCAAGAGCCGGAGAACACGGACGCGGTTTCGCAGTTGTTGCCGACGAAGTACGCAAACTTGCAGAAAAAACTGTGAAGGCTACTCAGGAAATAGCCGACATGATCCAAACCATTCAGGCGGATACGGGCGGCGCGGTTGCAGGAATGCACGAAGGCGTTCAGCAGGTGGAAAGCGGTACCAAAAAAGCGGAAGAAGCAAAAGAAGCTCTCGATGTCATTATGAAAAACGTGGACAACGTATCCAACGAGGTCACCATGATCGCCCGTGCAACGGACGAACAGGCTTCGGCGACGGAAATGATGGCACGAAGCATAGAGAATATCTCACACGTTACAGGTGAGAACTCCAACGCTTCACAGGAAACAGCAAGAGCCGTTGAACAGCTCAGCCAGTTGGCTTCGGAACTTCAGGGACTCATCCACAGGTTCAAAACAACGAAATAAATTCTTTGAGGCGGAAATCTTCGGGTTTCCGCCTTTTTCTTGCTTTCTATCTCATTTTCAAATATACTTATCCGCACTTTTTCGGTTATAGTTCTTTTTCCAATAATCAAATGAACAAAATTTAAATGATATATCGGAGGATTTTCAGATGTCAGGACATAGCAAGTGGGCAAACATAAAGCACCGCAAAGCGGCTCAGGATGCCAAGAAAGGTAAGGCTTTCACAAAAGTTGCAAAAGAGATAGTTGTTGCAGTTAAGGAGGGCGGTGCAGATCCGGATATGAACTCGCGTCTGCGTCTGGCGCTTGACAAAGCTAAAGAATGTAACCTCCCCAAAGACAACATTGACCGCGCCATAAAAAAAGGTTCCGGCGAAGGCAACGAAAACACGTTTGAAGAGATCACATACGAAGGCTACGGACCAGGCGGCGTCGCCATCCTTATCAAAGCGCTCACCGACAACAGAAACCGTACCGTTGCAGAAGTGCGCAGCACAATGAACAAAAAAGGCGGGAACATGGGCGAGGCAGGATGCGTCGCATGGATGTTCGAGTCTAAAGGCATAATAGAGATACCCAAGGATAAAGCGGACGAGGAGACACTCCTTGAGCTTGCTCTGGAACTTGGCGCAGAGGATGTTAAAGACGAAGGCGACGTTTTTCAGGTTGTTACAGAAGTCGGCACATACTTCTCCGTGAAAACCGCTCTCGAAGAACAAAAATATGAAATAAACTACTCCGAAGTCACTATGAAGCCGAAGAACACCATCACAATCGGCGAAGACGACCTCAGAAAACTTTTCAATATAACCGACGCACTGGAAGACCTTGACGACGTTCAGGAAGTATTCTCCAACTTCGACGCTGACGAGGCAACAATGGCGGCTATGGAAGAATAATGCCTGAAATAGTAATGGGGGTTGACCCGGGGCTTAACTGCACAGGCATCGGCATAGTTCAGGTCTGGCCCGGCAAGGTCGAATATGTTGCCCACAGAGTTGTCAGAACCGACGCAAAGGAGACACTGCCCCAAAGGCTGGCTGTCATATGCGCCGGAGTCCGCGACGCTGTGGACGAGTTCAAACCCTCATATTCTGCCGTTGAGGACGTGTTTTATTCAGTAAACGTTAAAAGCGCCATGCTTCTGGGACAGACGCGCGGCGCGATAATCGCCACCCTGCTTTCAAGCGGACTGGAAGTGCGCGAGTTTACCGCATTACAGATAAAAAAGGCGGTTGTCGGCTATGGAAAAGCTGATAAATCTCAGGTTAAACACATGGTCGAGATACTTTTGGGACGTAAGATAGGCAACGTGCCTATGGACGCAACGGACGCCCTCGCCTGCGGTATCTGTCTCGGTCTCAATCTTACGGGGAGGTTAGTATCATGATATACAGCGTGAAAGGCATACTTGTTGAAAAACTCCCTACTACTGCGGTTATAGACACGGGAACAGTGGCGTTTGAAATATCCATCTCCGCCGCAACCTACCGCACTCTGCCCCAGACAGGCGAGAAGGCGGGACTTTACACCCATTTCGTAATGCGCGAGGATGCGGTCGCCCTTTACGGGTTCGCCACCATCGAAGAGAAAAAACTCTTCCTCCTGCTGAACACTATTTCAAAGATAGGTCCGAAGATAGCTCTTGGCATACTGTCAGCCATGGAAGCCAAAAAATTCATGAATGCAGTGGTGCAGAACGATATAACACTCATTGCCACCATCCCAGGAATAGGCAGAAAATCAGCGGAAAGGATAATAGTTGAGCTTAAGGATAAGTTCGGTCAGCTTGCCATACAGCCGGAAGGCTCACAGGCGGCGGGCGGCACCGAAGATCTGGTCAGTGCGCTGACAAACCTCGGCTATTCGGTCAACGACTGCCGCAAGGCTGTTACGAAGGTGTATAAGACCGATGCGGCGTTCGACGAACTCTTCCGCCTCGCCCTGAAAGAGCTTTCACAGTAAAACACAGACTGCCGCGTCATTCCATTCCTCGCAGTGACATCTGTTCGTCTTCGCGAGGGCTTTATGCCCGAAGCTGCCTGAATCTCAATACAGCATCAAAAACTTGCTAAATGCACGTCTTTTGCAGTGTATTTCGGCACAAAATGATCCCCTTCGGCATCGCGATAGTAAGCAACGTCGCCCGTACAGTCCGTCAGCACAACGTTCTCGACGGGATACCCGAAAGCGACTATCCAGAGCAGATTATATCTTTCACCAACACCCAGAAGAGCGTTTATCTCTTTTTTCATACAGTTTCCTATCATACAGCTCCCAACACCTTTTGCCATGGCGTAAAGGCACATATTCTGCATAGCTATGCCCGAATCCACCTGCGGCATCGCCACTGAGGGCGCTTCGGTATCTGCATACACAGCAACGTATGCAACGGGACGTTCCGCCTCTACAGGTCCATCCCAGTCTTTAAGCCTGCCCGCCCAGCGAAGTTCAGGATAAATCTTTGAACACATCTCCTCGCTGCTGATGGTGACATATCTCAAAGGCTGTGCATTTGCTCCGCTCTGAGAAAGTCTCGCCGCGTCCACAAGCCCCGACATAAACTCTGCGTCGAGCTTGCGCGAATTATTAAAGCGCCTGTAAGACCTTGTCTTCTTTATTAAATCCAGCATTTCTGCCTCCTCTGAAATTGTTATAAAATATACTAATCTGCAAAACGGACAAAATAAATAGAAAATACCTGTTGACTTTTGCCTCTTATTGATATTAAGTATCAATATCATTAACTGCCAAACGAGGAGATATTTATGAAAGTCTGTATAATAGGTGGTCTGCAAAGAAGAGAGAATGAATATCTTACAGCATGTAAAGAGATAGGAGTAAAAGCGAAAGTGTTCAACGAAATGAGCAACTCTTTTGAGAACAGCATCAAATGCACAAACTGCGTGGTCTTTCTCACTACTCTTTCCAGTCACAACATGATAAAT
Source organism: Seleniivibrio sp. (assembly GCF_021209385.1). Lineage (GTDB taxonomy): Bacteria > Chrysiogenota > Deferribacteres > Deferribacterales > Geovibrionaceae > Seleniivibrio. The sequence goes on from NZ_JAJOIL010000001.1 coordinate 123,892, forward strand.
AAAGCGAAAAACATCTGCCGCAGACACGATATCCCGTTCATCTGCATAGACAGAACAAGCCCCGAATCCGTAAGCTGCGCCATAAAAGAAGCAATGGGATGCAAAGACAACTGTAAAGGATGCCTATTCCACGCCGAATCCAAGAGAGCAAACTGATGAGCAACGGGGAGAACAGGCTCTTTTCACACCTTCTTTATGAATACAAAAAGGGCATACGCCGCCTGGTGCTTTACACAGCGCGGATTGAAGAGGCGGACGTATGCCGTATTAAACTGAAAAAAAGCAATATAAGCTGGCACGAAACCCCCGCAAAAGAGGGACGTATAAACTTCTTTTTCGGCGACTGCCCGTGCATCAGCATAATAAAAAGCTTTGGCGATAAGCCGCTTAACGGATTCGACGAAAAAGAGGATTTCATATTGGGAGTTCTGCTCGGATACGACGTTACAAAACAGTGTGAGCGTTACCTCGGCAACGTAGAGAAGCAGTATTGCGCCGCCTGCTGCAGTTAACCGGAAACGTCGCCTATTATTATGGTTGCCGGGTGGTCATACTCGCCCGTTGCCAGCACTTCGCCAAGAGAGGCGAGTGTCGTTATGCACAATTTTTCATCGGCTGATTCCAGTCTGCTTCCGATAACTGTCTGAGTGTTGCCGCTCATTCCGTATTTCATGAGCTGTTCGGCTATATAGCCGCCGTTTTTCACACCCATATAAACAACAATGGTAAGCCCAAGCTCTGCGAGTGCCTTAAAGCTGTAAGGACAGTCACCGTTCTTCGAGTGACCTGTGATGAACACACAGCCGGATACTTTGCGCCTGTCGGTGAGTGCTTTTGATATCTTCGCCGCCAGAGTGGATGCTGATGTCACGCCTGGAATTATCCTCGCGGACGCTCCGCAGGATTCGGCTGTTTCAGTTTCCTCAAGCGAACGGGCAAATAGTGTGCTGTCTCCGCCTTTCAGCCTTACAACCCGTTTGTGCCGTTTCAGATGTTCGCAAATTGCGCCGTTTATGTCTTCCTGCCTGATGCAGTGCTTGTTATAAGGGTCTTTGCCGACGCTGACGCGCTCGGCAGTTTCAGGTATCATGTCCAGAACGGCAGGATGCAGAAGTCTGTCATAAAGAACGCTGTCTGCACTTTTAAGAGCCTCAACACCTTCCAGTGTGATGGATTTAGCTCCCAGCCCCGCTCCGATTATAATAAGTTCTCTTTTCATTTACGTCTCTTTTTTAAACGCCGGAGTGTGAGGGCACTCCGGCGCAATGTCTGCAAAACAGGCTGTTATTTCAGCTTTATATCTGCTTCAGCAGCAGCTTTCAGCATATTGTCCACAATTATCCTTCTGACTTCCGGGTTTTCCCCCAGACCTTCCAGAACAGGTGTGACTTTTATTCCCGCTTTAACAAAAACGGTTTTCCATGAATCCTCTTCATCTCCAGCCATATCGTTGTTGGCATGGTCGCCCGCAACGATCATAAGCGGTTTCAGGGTTATCTTTTTAACCTTGTCAGCTTTCAGTTTACCGACCACTTCATCCAGATCAGGATGCCCTTCTACAGTTCCCACATATATTTTAGTTTTGGGATACGTTTTGTTCAGAAGTTTTTCCAGTTCGTAATATATCCCTGTTGAAAGGTGTTCGTTGCCGTGTCCCATGTAAACCAGAGCAGATGAGGATGCCGCCGCAAGGTCAACGTCTTTTTCAAGGGCTTTTGCAAAGGTCTCAAGCTCTTCATGATAATCATAGTTTCCTGTAATAGGGTTGCCGGTCGCAAGTTTATTGAAGGGCTTCCATTTGTCTTTCAGCGTTTTTATGCTGTCCAGACCATCAACATAGGCTTTGAGGTCACTGAATTCCTCTCCTGATGTCAGATATGTCGGCTGAACCACTATATTGCGATATCCGGCGTTCTGAAGATCCGCCATTGTACCCAGAACGTTTTTGACTTCATAAAGATACGCAGGCACGTTCTTATGCTCCGCTTTGTAAGCGGCGTCATTTTGTCTTTCGTGCCAGACTTTTCTGATGATATTTGATGTGAACGCCATGCGGACGGGAACATCTTTTCCCACCGCGGCTCTGATATCCTGTTCAATTTTAAGAAGTGAATCCAGTGTGGATTCGTAAGTGGTTCCGAATGCGGCTATAACAACCGCGCTTTTCTCTTTTGCTTTCTCTTTTTCCATATTCATCTCCGCTGCAAAGGCACCCGAAACAGCCAGCAGGAGTACGACTACGGACGTGATAAATTTACGCATCAGCGCCTCCATGAAAAATATTAAACTGTACAGGGTGTTCTTGAACGTGGAACGGGGTTCCTCTATCCTCGTAAAGTTCATAGGCAAAGAAGGTGTTCTGGCTCACCGTCATTCTAATCCCCCTGCCTTCCCGCGCCAACCGGCGCAGTGACAATAAATCGGGGTTTCGTCAGGTTTACAGCTGCGGGACAGCACCGGATTTAAACCGGTTTCCCTTTTTCTGCCTGCACCCTTGTCAGACTGCAGAATGATTTTGAACGATAAATCAGAAGTTGTCAAGCAGACATAGAAAAACCCCTCCGAAGGGGTATTACGGAGGGGATTTCAAATGGAAACAAGATAGGAGTTGAATTCAGGGATAATAGGCTTAAAAAGCCGGATCCGGAGTACCTGCAATTACACCGGAATATTATCTTAAATAAAGACTACCACAGATATCTTAAAAAAATCTTAAACAAATAGCTTGCGTACACTATATTCTTTTGTTACTAGTGTTATATGAATGAAAATAAACAGACGGAAACCAAATTTTTAAGCAGAAGTGCAAAACTATCCACTATTGCCGGTCAATTGAATACAAAAAATATTTTTCTTCTGACAGCGGGCGAAGGGGCTGGAAAAACCAGCTTTGCGCTCGATATAGGAAAGAATTTTTTCGACAGGACAATATATTACCAGATAACCCAAAAAGACAAAACGCCTGCAAACCTTTGTCAGAATATTTACAGAACCATTCAGGCAGCGCTTCCGGGATTTGTCTCAGAAGACATAAAACAGGCGGAAATGTTCGGCATAGCCCCTCTGGAAACCGGAAACCTGCTCTCTTCACTCATGCGCGAATACAAAAAAAGACCCGCACGAAAACACTCGTAATTCTGGATGATTTCCATATGCTTCCGGTCATCGGCGTTTCATATCTCGCAGTGATGTCCACCCTTTCCATTGCCGGCGGAACCCTTTCATTTGCCGTAATCACCCAACGAGCAAAAGGTTTTTCAGGATCATTTTCAAAACTGAACAAAGACACATACATAATAGACGAGAACTTCCTTAAACTCACCAATGACGAATTCAGGGAATTTGCAGTGATGCGGCTGGAGGATAAAACAATTTTCAGCTCACTCGACAAGATGCATGAAATCACCGAAGGAGTGCTTTCCCATACCTCTGAAATATTTGACACTCTGTCTGCAACAGGCTCGGACTTTACCACAGAACTTGCACTGGAGGCTTGCAGCGGCATATTCAATTCAACAGCAAAAGGACTGCCGTCGGACGAGTATCACTATCTACTCAAGCTGGCACTGATCCCATCGTTCAACATGCAGCTTCTCAACCTGATAGACCATACGGGTACCGCAGAAAAACTTATAACAAGACTGAATGAAAAAACAGTTCTGATAAACAGGAACAGAGACGAACAGTACAGATTCAACAGACTTTTCCGCGAATGGCTCCGTGGGGAGGCAATGATAAGACTGGCGGAGAGTGAACGCCGGAATTTTTATGATATGGCGGCTTCATATGAAGAAGAGAAAAAAAACCTCTCTTCCGTAGTGGAATTTCTTATTGCGGCAGAAAGTTTTGACCGCCTCGAAGATTATCTCCAGAAAAACTTTCAGCATCTCATTCTTCAGGAGAACAGAGCGCATCTTGTCGACGTCTTCTCCGAGATACCTGCCGACGTTTTCAGAAACAGGGCATGGATACCTCTAGCATTCGGATATATACTAATCTCCGTTTCACCTGAAAGAACAAAGGACATCTTCCTGCACACACTGGATACCTTCACAGCTTTCGGAAACCGTTCGGGAACTATAATATCCGCCTGCGGAATGTTGATCTATTACTGCGGCGTCGCAGGAGATCTCTCTGAAGGTGAAAAATATTTCGTCAGAATATCGTCTATGATGACAGAAACCTGCGACGAACTGGAAGAACCGCTTAAAATGGTTGTCTGCGCGGCATACGGTCAGGGCTGTATGAATTTCAAAAGCGGACACACAGCTGCGGAATATCTCAACAAATCCCTTGCTATAGCCGAGAGATACAACGCTGAAAACTTTAAACTGTACCTTTATTCGCTGTTAGTTTCGGCATATATGACCATGTGTGAACGGAAGCTGGCGGAAAAATACTGCAATCTTATTTTCCAGAAACTGACCACAGTGAAATATGACAGTTTTATGAAACTCTCCCTTATAAATCTTCTGATTCACCACCTTGCAATGACCGGACAGTTCCATTTCATGCATCTTCTCATGAATATGGTACGCAGCAAATACCGCCTTCATATGGAACACAGTTTCAGGCTGTCCGGTTTTGCCAGCATATGCGAACTTGAATATGCCTTTTCAAGAGGCGACTTTGACTACGCGAAGATGATTTTCAGCAGGCTTCCCGAAACCAATGTAAAAAACATGCCGGATCACATAGCTGCCATACTTCTTAGTTTCAAGGCTATATCCATGGCACGCGAATGTAACGACAACGCGTCTGCTGCTGCTGAGTTATCGGTTAAAACAAGACAGAGCGAAACGAACCCCTTCTTCACAGCCTTTGGCGAAGTGTCGGCGGGAGCCGCCTATACTTTCGCGGGAAACCATAAAAAAGCTATTCTGCACCTCACGAAAGCGGCAAATCAGGAAAAACCTCCGATAAATGAAAATGCGGCAGCCTGCGCCCATGCTTATCTTTCATATCTTTACAACAACATCGGCGACAGAATGCGTGCCAGAGAACACGCAATATTCTGCATACGGCTGATGAAAAAAATAGGCTATACCCATCTCAGCGCTCTTCTGCCGGAAGTGCTTCAGAACACCTGTCTTTACACTGTGAACGAACCTTCCGCATCCTCTTTCGCGGCGGATATAGCCCGTGCAAAAATTGATCTGGCATTCGACAAAAAGATGCGCCCTATCCCCATAATGCACATAAAGGCGCTCACAAGCCTCTCCATCACCGTAGGTCAGAGTCAACTGGACTGCTCAGATATCAGCGTCCTGTTCCGTACGATGCTCGCCATTCTGCTTTCAAGTCACGGATTTTCTATTGATCAGGAGCTGATGCAGGTGTATCTCTGGCCGGAAAGCAGCAAGGAAAACGCGCGGAGAAGTCTCGACAACCTTTTGTCACGTTTCAGAAAACTTTTAACCGATACCTTCACCGGCATCGACCCGAAAAACTATATAACCCTTCAGAACGGGATGCTCAGAATGCATAACATCAACTGCGATCTGGAGAGATTCAACGCACTGATAAAATCCGCATCGGACTACTATTCCCGCGGGGAATACATGTTAACAGCGATTGCCGTTGCAGAGGCGGCAACCATTTACGAAGGCAGATTTTTCGAGGGGCTCACAGAAATTATACCCGTGGACTGCAAGAGAAGTGAAACTGACGCAAGTTTTATAAATATGCTGAAACTGATGAACAGTCTATGGTATTTCCTGCCGGAATGTTTCAATCCGGAGCGTTTTTTCGATACCTTTCTCGACAGTTTCATGCACGAAACCGACATGGTATCCCTTGCGTACAGCTATTACGCGAAGAAAGGCAGAATACAGAAATGCAGGGACATACTGAACAGGTATATTGAATTTCTGAACAAGGAAGGATATTCAAAAACTGAAAAAGCAGAACTGATATATCTGATCAAAACTTCGCATATAAATTAAACAGGAAGAGCATCGGTTTCAAACACCTGCTTCAGAAATGCGGTAACGGCGTTCTTTCCGTACTCAGCCATCTGGGTCTCAAACGAAGAATTGCCGGTGGAGCGCTCTTTGCGTATGCGGCGTTCGATACCTTCTCGCACGCTCTCCTGAACGTCATCCGCAGCACGTTTTGACATATTGCCCAGAATCTCGTGGGCAAGCCGCAGATCGCCCATATACCAGACAACGAAAGCAATATCCTCCTGTTTCATACGGCGCAGAACCTCCTGCACCTTCGGCTTGTTTGAAACAAGTGCGTCCGCCATGACTTTTTTAAGTGCGTCTTTGCCGAGCTTCGGGTTGTCCTGCAATTGCGCCCCAATGAGCGCATGCATGAGCTTCAGCTCCGCCTTTGCAAGCCTCACTGTCACTCTGGAATCAATGCACATTATAAAACTGTCGGAAGTTCCTTCACGCTCTATTGTTATGTTGTTGCTCTCTTCCAGATTGACCTGCATATACGTCTCCGTCTCTTGATACTGCATTATATATCAAAACATTTAAAAAAAAAGAGCATAAATAGTAATCAAAACAAATTATTTTTAAAGTATCGGAAATAGTCTCTTGCATGTGGGCATACTATAAGATAATGTTATGGGGGTTAAGCAATAAGGCGGCGGCTGCCGCTTAACATATGAGGCAAGGATGAAAGAGTATAGAATTTTGCAGGGCGGCATGGGCGCAGGTGTTTCCGACTGGCGTCTTGCCCGCGCCGTGGGAGAAAGCGGTGAAATAGGTGTTGTTTCCGGCACCGCTATGGACGTTATTTTAACACGCAGACTTCAGAACGGTGACAAGGACGGTCAGATGCGCAAAGCACTCGCCGCATTCCCTATCAGAGAAATAGCAGAAAGAATAATCAGAACTTACTTCATTGATGGCGGCAAAGACGAAAAAGCCCCCTATAAACAAATTGAGATGTACACCATGACACCTTCCAGAGAACTTCAGGAGCTTACCGTTGCGTCAAACTTCTGCGAAGTTTATCTGGCAAAAGAGGGACACAGCAACCCCATCGGAATCAACCTGATGGAGAAAGTGATCCTCCCCAACCTCAGCTCAATCTACGGCGCAATGCTTGCCGGAGTTGACTACATAGTCATGGGAGCAGGCATTCCCAGAGAGATCCCCGCAGTTCTCGACAGCTTCGCAAAGGGCGAAGACGCAAGCCTGCGCCTTTTCGTTGCAGGTGCCGAAAAAGACGAGGACTACAGGATCAGATTCAGCCCGAAAGAGATAATGGGCGAATATCTTACAGAGCTTAAAAGACCTAAGTTCTACGCCATAGTTTCATCAAACATTCTGGCGACAACAATGGTTAAAAAGACAAAACCCGCTGTTGACGGGCTTGTTATAGAACACAACTCAGCAGGCGGTCACAACGCTCCCCCCAGAGGCGGAATAGAGCTTGATGCCAACGGTGAACCCATCTATACGGAAAAAGACGAAGTGGAACTGGACAAGGTTCAGTCACTGGGTGTTCCTTTCTGGCTGGGCGGTTCATGGGGCGAACCCGGTAAACTGAAAGCCGCAATAGCCGCAGGCGCACAGGGTATTCAGGTTGGAACCATCTTTGCCATGTGCAGAGAATCCGGTTTTGTGGACAGCATTAAAAAAGCGATAATACAGCATATCCCCGACGTTTTCACCGACCCGAAAGCCTCCCCAACGGGATTCCCTTTCAAAGTAGCGAAAATTCAGGATACCCTTTCCGAGCTTGAGACATATCTGAAAAGACCCAGAATATGCAACCTCGGTTACCTGCGCTCACTCTATAAAAAGGCTGACGGTTCAATAGGCTATCGCTGTGCAGCGGAACCCGTTGACGCTTACATCGCAAAGGGCGGGCTTAAAGAGGAAACAGAGGGCAGAAAATGCCTCTGCAACGCTCTGGTGGCTAACATCGGACTGCCAACGATATATAAAAGCGGATACATTGAACACTATCTTATAACTGCCGGCGATACGCTGAAAAAGATAGGGGATTTCATAAAAGACGGCAGAGACAGCATCTCCGCCGCCGAGATAATAGAAATCCTTCGCAGCGATCTTGCACCTTCAAAGGCATAAACCTTGAGCGGGTTTGCCGCCGATACCTGCGGTTCAGACCGCTATGCAGTGATCTTCACATCCAAGCGCACCGAAGGTGACAAGGGATATGAGAACACAAGCAACCGTATCGTTGAACTGGTATCGCACTTCAAAGGCTTTCTGGGTGCGGAAAGTGTTCGCGGTGCCGACGGATTCGGGATAACCGTTTCCTATTGGGACAGCCTTAAAAGCATTGAGGAATGGAAGAACAATGCCGAACATGCAAAGGCGAAGCAGAGCGGGATAAACGAGTGGTATGAAGAATACCGCATCCGCATATGCAGAATAGAAAGCGAAACATCATTTACAAAATAACAGAAGAAGGCGGTCGGCTGACCGCCTTTTTTTTATGCACCTATACAAAGTCCCATTTTTTCGCAAAGACCGGACACATCCTTATTCTTAAGAACAGCCTTATTCTTTCTGGCAAGTTTTTTCGCTTCATAAAGAAGTCCTGTGAGCTGCCAGCGGTCAAGGTGTATCCCCTCCTGCGCAAGCATATGCTCCAGAACGTGCAGTCCGGACTGATTGCCGAAAACTATATTGCGTTTCATGTCCAGCTCTTCTGGATCGAAAGCTTCGTAATTTTTAGGATTTTTCAGCACGCCGTCGGTATGTATTCCCGATTCGTGGGTGAACATATATTCACCGATAACTGGACGCTGGGGATCAACGTGTCTGCCTGCCGCCTGTGCCACATATTCGGAAAGAGGACGAAGATGTTTGGTGTTGAAAGTGTCCTGATTTCCGTAGACGTGGCGCGCCGCCATTATTATCTCTTCCAGAGGAGCATTGCCAGCGCGCTCGCCAAGTCCCATAACGGTGGTGTTGACGTGTGTGGCGCCTGCCTGAACAGCAGCCAGTGCGTTCGCAGTCGCCATGCCGAAGTCGTTATGGGTATGAACCTCAAGGTCGAGTTTTGTGGATTCGCGGATCCTCTTTGTCATATTATATGTGCGGAACGGGTCAAGTATGCCCACCGTATCGCAGAAGCGGAAACGGGAAGCTCCGTGCGCCTCTATCGTCTGAACGTACTGCTCGATAAAATCGGGATGCGCCCTTGAAGCGTCTTCGCCGCCCACAGAAACATAGAGGTTATATTTTGCGCAATAATCAAGCACCTCTGCTATCTGTTTAAGCACCCACTCCCTTGTTTTGCCCAGCTTCGTTTCTATCTGTATATCCGAAAGGGGCAGTGATATCTCTATTGAGTTCGCACCTGCTATGACCGATGCCTGAACGTCTTTCACAAGCGCACGGTTCCACGCAATGATGCGTGCTTTGAGCCCTAAGTCCATGATGGATGCGAACATTGCGGACTCGTCAGTACCCATCACAGGTATACCCGCCTCTATCTCCTGAACACCGATAGCGTCCAGTCTGCGGGCTATCTCCAGCCTTTCCTTGCGGGTGAACGCCACTCCGGGTGTCTGTTCACCGTCTCTGAGTGTAGTGTCGTCTATAATCATGGTTGCCTCCCTTGCACTGTTACTTGCAAAAGGTGTGCCAATGATTAAAAAACAGACGATTGCACAAGAAATGACCAGATAGAAATGAATCACCTACCCTCTTCTGCAAAGAGTAGTTGGAGGGAATTTACATTTATTATTAATAAAATCCACCCCAACCCTCCTTTGTCAAAGGAGGGAGTAAGAATAAGGATGACTGTGTTCCAATATTTATTATTTCTTGGCACGGTCATTGCTTTCACCAGAGTGTGAGGTGACAAATGGATAGAGACGCAGTTAAAGCTAAAATTGATAAGCACCCCTGCTACTGCAAGGATGCCCACAATAAATTTGCAAGGATACACCTGCCTGTTGCGCCCGCCTGCAACATCCAGTGTAACTATTGCAACAGGAAATATGACTGTTCAAACGAGTCCCGCCCCGGCGTGACCAGCAGTATACTGACACCAGAACACGCCCTTGAAAAGGTCATTATGGTGAAACATTCAATCGAAAATCTCTCCGTGGTTGGCATAGCGGGTCCCGGCGATGCACTTGCGAACCCCGAAGCGACTTTCGAGACGCTGAGACTTCTTAAAACATATGACAAAGAACTTATCCCCTGCATAAGCACAAACGGTCTGGCACTGCCCGACCATCTGGACGACATTGCAGAGCTTAAAATAGGACACGTTACCGTAACCATGAATGCAGTTGACCCCGAGATCGGTCAGAAAATCTACAGCTGGATACACTACAACGACAGGACGTATCACGGTGTCGAGGCCGCCCGCATTCTTATGGAACGCCAGATTGAGGGTATCAAAGGGCTTGTTGAGCGCGGAATACTCGTCAAGGTGAACACTGTTCTTATCCCCGGCATAAACGACGCCCATATAGGTGAAGTTGCCAAAAAGATAAAAGAACTGGGCGTGTTCATCCACAACATCATTCCGCTGATGAGCAAACCCGAATACGGAACAAAATTCGCAAACGACGGCGTACCGGAACCCACTCCGGAGCTTATCGGAAAGGTTCGCTTCCAGTGCGCGGAGATAATGGGCGGATTTGATTCCGTTATGCAGCACTGTCGTCAGTGCCGTGCGGACGCTATCGGCAAACTCGGTCAGGACTGGGATTTCAACAACGTCACAGAAGACGTTAAAGCCGCAGCATCTATGCTTAAAGCACAGGTTATCAACAACAGACGGCACAGCTTTTCAGAGCAGTTCCACAGCGAGTGGAAGGTCAGAACCTATGACCGCAGCAAGATGGTGCTGGTTGCCGTTGCAAGCAATAATCACCGCATGGCTGACATCTCTTTCAAAAACGCAAGAAACTTTTATGTATACGAAGTTTCCGGATGGGGAGCGCACCTGCGCGAGATACGCACACTGGACTATGACAACTCTCAGGCGTGCATAAAACTCTCCGGTCACCTTAAAAACGTCGCGGCTCTCCTTAAAGACTGCGCTGTTATGGTATGTACAGTAGCAGGCAAAAACGCTTTTAACGATATGAACAAAAAAGGAATACTTGTTGACACCAGACAAGCCTACAAAGGTATCGAAGAGGCGGCATGGGAAGCCGGAAGCAAACGTCTCGCCGAAATGAACCGTTCAAAAACGGCATAGCGGAAAGGGGGAATTATTATTATGCAATCAGAACTTACAAACAGAGCAGACATATCCGCACTGCTTAAAAAAGACGGATATAAACTCATCAAAGGCTATGTTGAAGACCTCGACATCGGACATGTCACAGCAAGTATGCAGATACGCTCCGGTCAGCGGCTGGTCTCTCTTCTTCTGCCTGTGAAGGATGCAAAACTTTCGGGAGCAGAGGTGGGCAGACCCATCTATTGCCTGATGAACGGAAAAGACGTTCTCGTTTTCCGCGACATAAACTACATGATGCGGAAAATACTGAATAAATAAAGAAGCTACTGAGGTTTCAGGATGAAACCTCGTGGAATGAGCTAAGACGGATTTATTCGGATTAGCGAATGAAACGTGAGCGCAGGAAGGCTCTGCCGACAGGAGCGTTCACAACATTTTTCTACGATGGAAAAATGTTGTTATCTGATAGGTTTGCGGGGCGTACAAAGAAGGTCTGTCACCCCCACAAAAGATTAATCTTCTTTGTACTTAGGAGGAGTGTTCTGTCCTCCGCCCCGCTTTTTTTTATTATTAATCAGTGGTTCATATAATTGTTTTGTTGTATACTTGAGTATATGCCGAAATGGGCGGGGTATGCTTTGAAGGTAAAAAACAGAACCATTTATATGCTTGTGGGTATCATGCTCTTCATCACAGGTTTTTACCTGTTCGACGAATGGTACCGCTATGAAAAGCATCTTCAGATTCTCCGTCAGGAACATATTTCCATCGTCACAAAGTTTTACGAAAATATACCCAGACGTACTACAGCAATTCTCAAGGCATATGCAAACCTTATCGCAAACGATAATCAAGTCATTAATGCATACGCAGAGGGCAACAGAGAGGTTCTGAACGATCAGCTCAAGCCTTACGTTGTGCTGCTTGAAAAATCATTTCCGGGGTCAACTGTTGTACTCACTTTCCATACATCAGGCGGCAAAGTGTTTCTGAGAACCCTTGACCCGAAAAAATTCGGCGATAAAAGCACCGACTACCGCCCCATGCTTAAAACAGTTCTTAAGACTGAAAAACCGCTTTCAGGGCTTGAAGTCTGCACAAAACTGGTCGGTCAGAGGTTTATGACTCCTTTAAAAAGCGACGGAAAAGTAATAGGCGTTATAGAGGTCGGAGCTGATCTGAATTTTGTTGCGCAGAGAGTAGCAGGCATATCCAACATCAAAAGCGTAATAACCGTTAACAGGGACGTTGCAAAGCTTCTGAGCATGAAAACGGACGGGCTTGATCAGACAGTATATTTCAACAATAGCAAAGTTCCGATGGGGCTGATGCTGAACGGCGGCAATCTGAAAGATTCCGTTAATACCGCAGACGGTCGCTATGAGATAGTCAAAGGATTTAAACTTTACGACTATTCAGGAAAGAACGTCGGCAGTTTCATATTTATCTCAAAATCAGGCGGGATGGAAGAATGGATGCAAAGCCATTTTTACAACGTGCTGATAATCTGTGCAGCGGGACTGCTTCTCATCATTTATGTGGCGCGCAAAGGCTTCATAGACTCCATAGCTGAACTTGAAAAAGAACATGAAACGGTGCTCAAAGAGCTTAAAGAGATCAACACCGGACTTGAGGAACGCATCCGCAAAGAGGTTGAGAACTGTCGTACCAAAGACCAGATAATAAATCAGCAGCAGAAGATTGCGGATATGGGGCTTATGCTCTCCGCCCTCGCCCACCACTGGCGGCAACCGATTAACGCGGTTGGACTGTATGTGCAGGATCTGTCCGAGGCATACAAAAGCGGCGAACTGAACATACAGTATATCGAGGAATTCGAGAAAAAAAACATGAATCTGCTGAATAAACTCTCAGAATCTATTGACAAGTACAGAACCTTCTTTGAACCCAGTGTCGAAAAGGAGAGCTTTGAGGTAATAGACATCCTGCGCGAGATAGGAGAGATACTAAGCGCCACACTGGCAACACAGAATATAAAACTGATGGTAAGCTGCAAATGCTCCCAAAAGGAATTTGAATGTATCTTCCTTGAAAGGATGCCGGAATGCGAATTCGGAAACACCCGCATAACAGGCTTTCTGAACGAGTTTAAGCAGACGCTTCTGAACATCATATACAACTCTGTTGACGCCATCAAAACAAGATACGCGGAAGAGAACGGATCTTCCGACGGGCTTATCATGGTGAACATCGGCGTTGAGGGTGAAATAATCAGGATAATCGTGACAGATAACGGAACTGGCATACCTGATGACGTTATAGACAAGATATTCAACCCCTTCTTCACAACCAAGGAGGCGGGCAAGGGAACCGGCATCGGTCTTTACATGGCAAAGACCGTCATAGAGAAATATATGTGCGGCACTTTGTCCGCAAGAAACAACGGAAGAGGGGTCACAATGGAGATCACTCTGCACAAAAGCGCCCAATGCTTGTAATTTTTCGGTCAAAATATTAAAAAAACCTTTTCTTATTTTAAAATCTGTTGAATACTGGCAGGTTCAAATTTTTTCAGGTGTAAAATGTCAAAACAAAGAAACGAGAAGCTAAGAAATATAGCTATCATTGCTCACGTTGACCACGGTAAAACAACGCTGGTCGATACGCTGTTCAAACAGAGCGGACTTTTCCGCGAGGAACAGCAGGTTGAAGACAGGCTCATGGACAGCATGGACCTTGAACGCGAAAGAGGTATCACAATCTCCGCTAAAAACTGCGCAGTTCGCTGGGGAGACGTTAAGATAAACATCCTCGACACCCCAGGTCACGCCGATTTCGGCGGTGAAGTTGAGCGTGCACTCTCTATGGTTGACGGTGCGATACTCCTTGTGGACGCTTCCGAAGGTCCCCTGCCCCAGACAAGATTCGTCCTCGGAAAAGCTTTCGAGGCGGGTCTTAAAATCATCGTGGTGGTGAACAAGATCGACCGTCAGGATGCAAGACCTAACGAAGTTCTGAACGAGGTATACGACCTGTTCATCGATCTGGGCGCTGATGATGAGCAGATAGAATTCCCCGTTTACTATGCAATAGGACGCGAAGGTATCTGTCAGAAAACCCTTGAGGAACGCGGAACAGACATGAAACCGCTTTTCGAGGCTATCGTCAGCGAAATACCCGCTCCCGAATATGACGACGAGGAACCTTTCCAGATGCTCGTCAGCGACCTTGGCTACTCCGATTATCTCGGCAGGCTCGCCATCGGTAAGGTCATCAACGGTTCCGCCAAGGCGAACGAATCCCTTGTCCGCATCGGTGCTGAGAACACAGCATCCCTGCGTGTAAGCAAACTTCAGATATACGAAGGTCTCGGTACGAAAGAGGTGGATTTTGCCGAACCCGGCGAGATAATCGTTCTCTCCGGTATCGAGGACATCGCCATAGGCGACACCATCTGTACAAAGGAATCACCCAAAGCACTGCCCAGAATAACCGTGGACGAACCCACAGTGTCCATGAAGTTCAGCCCCAACACAGGTCCCCTCGCAGGACGTGAAGGCAAACTGGTGCAGTCCAACAGAATTAAAGAAAGACTTCTTAAAGAAACACTTAAGAACGTTGCGATAAAAGTTGAGGAAAGCCCCGACAAAGAGAGCTATATCGTTAAGGGACGCGGCGAATTTCAGATGGCTATCCTGCTCGAAACCATGCGCCGCGAAGGTTTTGAAGTGTGCGTGGGCAGACCCGAAGTTATCTGTAAAACAATTGACGGCGAACTCTGCGAACCCATCGAACACCTCTTCATCGACTGCGAAGAGATATTCGTCGGCGTTATCACTGAAAAACTCTCCATCCGTAAAGGACGCATGATAAATCTTGTGAACAACGGCACAGGCAGAGCGAGAATTGAATTCTCAATCCCCAGCCGCGGGCTTATCGGATATCGTGACGAGTTCCTCTCCGACACCAAAGGTACCGGAATAATGAACTCGCTTCTGCTCGGTTATGAACCCCACAGAGGCGATATACCCAGCCGATTCACCGGTTCCATCGTTGCAGACCGCGCCGGAAAAGGCGTTGCTTACGGTCTCTTCCACCTTGAACCCAGAGGAACCCTGTTCATAGTTCCCGGCGACGTTGTATACGAAGGTATGATCATCGGCGAATACAACAAGGATAACGATCTTAACGCAAACCCCTGTAAAGAGAAAAAACTTACTAACATGAGGGCATCAGGAAAGGACGAAGCTATCATCCTTACCCCCGTTCCTCCCATGACTCTTGAAAGGGCGATACATTTCCTCGCAGACGACGAGATGGTGGAGGTTACTCCCAAGTCCATCAGACTGCGTAAAAAAATACTGTCTCAGCAGGAAAGACACACTGCCAGAGGCAAAGCACTCGGTAAATAAAAAAAGGCGGTCACTTTGACCGCCTTTTTTTTGACCACATATTAATCGTGCCCACAGGGAAGGAAGCGGAAAACAAAACATTTTCCGTTGGTGTCGTCGAAGAACAGGTCTCCGCCGTCGAAATTGGACGCGAGATTCTGTGCGGTGAAAAGCCCTATGCCCTTGCCTGCACCGCAGCCTTTGGTTGAAAAATAAGGCTCGAACAGTCTGTGTTTCACCTCAACGTCAATAGGCGCGCCGTTGTCGCATATCTCTATCTGGGCATACTCGCCTTTTTTCATAAATCGAACGGTGATAAGTCTGTCTTCACCATGTTTTTTTTCAACAAGGCAGTCGTATGAGTTTTTCAGCAGTATCAGTAAAATCTGTTTGAACATGGATTCTTCGCCGTAAACATAGACGTGGCTGAATCCGCAGACATCGTCACAGAAGAACCGTCCCCGCCCGCAGGAATGGAACAAATTCTCTTCTGCTGTCATCTGTATTTCCTCTGAATCTCCACCCATGGCGCAGAGGATATAAACCTCTATGCCGACTGATTCAAATTCCGGTCTAAGCAGTTTCAATGTATCGAACACCATCTCCTTAACATCCATCCTGACCATATTCTCCGCTTTCACTGCGGATGTGAACAGGTCGATGGTCTCGCTCATCTCGCGTACAATCTTAATTGCCTGAACGGAAGCCTCGTCCTCTTCCTGTCTGGTGTTCGCCACCTGAATGGTCTGTATAAGAAGTCCTATATTGTTAAGCGGCTGCCGCCAGTGGTGGGCAACCATACGAAGTATCTCGTTTATGGACGAGCTGCGGGTCTTGTGTATAAGCGCCGCCTCGCTCATCTCCCTTCGCTGCATCTCTGTTTCAAGTTCGGCTATATTTTTGAGTTTTTCATGCCACGCCTTTTTCAGTTCCCGACTGGAAAGCACGATGAGTCTTATAACAAGAGCGGTCACCAGCAGATAAGCCAGTATCGTCAGAAGAGTGAATCTGAGCTGTCTGTTGTGTTCTTTGGCAACGGGAAAGCTGACGCTCATAGCGCCGCGCATATCACCTGTTTTATATTGAGCATATTCGTGACATCTCAGGCAGCTGCCGTTTATAAAAAGCGGAGTCATGTACTCGAAACGGATGTTGTGCAGATTAGTATACTCAAGTCTGGAATACTCTTTTTCACCCGCGCGCATAGCCTTTAACCCCTGTTTTTCCCATCCGTCAGGTGAATTCAGCGGGTTTATCGGTTTATCGCTTATCAGTCTCAAATTCATGCCGGTTGCAATGTTCAGCTCTTTAGACGACATACGCATCATATATGCTGGATTTATGCTAGTAAGATTAAGCCCCTGCTCTGTGATTTCTTTTTTTGTTTCAGAATTATATTTCAGACCGGATAAATTTTCAGATGGTGCATATATGGTGCCGACTTCGGCGCTCCAATAGCCGAATGCGCGGTTCACATCGGTGATATCCCTTGCCTTATTAAGAACACTGGTGCGAAAATTAGAATAACCTTGATACAATTCATAGCAGGAAAGGAGTACGAAAAAAACTAAGGTTATGATTACAAAAGGATATTTATTCATCTGCGATGGTTCCGCTTCCCTTTAAAACGGGACTCTTACGCCCCATTGCTGACATTAATTAATAATATTAGAATATATGGTCTAAAGCAACACGCATTTTGAACGAAGTTTTCCATATTTTAAGCTAATTTTCTCCTTATCCATAGTATAAACATAATTGTTTCAAATCATGCACACAACCTAAGACTATATTATAACATGTCGCAGACCCGTTCTCTCGCTGCTCCTATCTAGACAATGGAGGGATAGAATGAGTATCAGCAGCATAAACAGCCAGAGTTCCGCCCTTTACAGCTATGCCCAGAACAAGCTTTCTTCGGCAAAACAGCAGGGAAACGGCGCGGAATCTTTCTTCAGCAAGGTTGACACAAGTCAGGACGGGACAGTAGACAAGAGTGAACTCCTTGCACTGGTAGACGACATTACGTCCAAAACGGGACAGGATGTGGACACAGAGTCCCTTTTCAGCCAGTATGACACGGACGGTGACGGAAGTTTCAGCGATGATGAACTCCAAAGCCTTGTGCAGTCGGAAGACCTAAAGCCGAAAGGCGCACCCATGGGACCTCCTCCGGCGCAAGAGGACGAGGATGAAAACAGTGACTACAGCTCAGAGAGCATCATAAGTCTGCTGACTTCCATACAGAACAGTCTTTCGGCTCTGCTTTCAGCAGAAGACAGCGAAAGCTCGTCCGATTCATATTTTGACAGCAGCAGTGACTCCGGTACAACAGATTACCTTAGTATGCTCCAGTCGCTTCAATCCGACGATTCGGATGAGTCAACAGGAACAGCTTACTACCAAAGTACAATTGATAAACTCCTTCAGGGATTGTATTCACAGAATTCCTATGAGGCGTAATAACTGAGAAACAGCAGGGAGAATGGTCTGAGACGTTACACAAATGAAAAAGCGGCTCTTCAGCCGCTTTTTCTAAGGCGTGCAAGGAGTACTTTTTAAAGGAGGTTATAAAAGGTATCGTTACCTTTTTCCTTTGAACAAGAATAACACAAGATTGTGGATAAATCATGGAGAAAATGTGTATTTGAACTACCGTTTATATTTTTTGATTGGATTTTGCTGATCCGCAGGGTTATTTTATATCAGGTGATAAATGAAAATAAGACTTTTCTATAAAATATTCGCTTTAACTCTGGTAACAGTAGTCGTAAGCATGTCCATAATGATACTTATGGTGGGTTATTTCGGCTATTTTAATTTCAGAGAGTATCTCATTAAGTCAAAAATACAGGAATTATCATGGCTTACTGATAAACTGGGAGAATATTACGAAACACATGGCAACTTTGATGAGATAAAGGACATAATGGACAACCCTGACAGGGCAATGAACTTTGCCCCTCCTCCTCCGCCACCGCCGCCGGGTTTAGATATTAAAGGTCGCAAAAATTCACCTGGCGATGATATTGAGATGCTGAAAAAGATCTTTCTCACAAAAGACAATAAGCTCAACGTGGCATCTTTCATCCATTTCAGACCCTTTCTGACAATGCTGGACGCTGACAAGAAGGTAATTGTCGGTAAAGAATATAACAGAAATAAAGATGAGTTCGTTTTGTTGCCCATCGAAACACACAAAAAAACCGTAGGTTATTTGGGGGTAAGGAAACCGCCGCAGGTTACATATCCCCTGGCTATCGGTTTTTTGCGGCAACAGCTCAGTATGATGCTTTTCTGTGCGCTGATCATAATAATTCTGACAGGCTTTTTGTCATGGCTCTTCGCAAAGAAACTTCTGGCTCCGGTACCCATGCTGATAAATGCCACACAGAAGCTGGCTTCCAGAGATTTTACTGTTGATATCCGGCAGATGTCCAACGACGAACTCGGAGATCTTGCACTGAATTTCCGCAAAATGGCAAATGATCTGCGGATGTACGAACTGAAACAGAACCGCTGGATATCAGACATATCGCACGAATTGCGTACACCGCTGTCTGTTCTTCTGGGAAATATCGAGGCGATGCAGGACGGCTTAAGAAATACTGACACCGAAACACTGAACATTCTTCACAGTGAAGTGTCAAGATTAATAAAGCTGGTTAACGAACTCCATGAAATAACTATGGCGGAGTCGGACAATATGCAGTTCAACTTCGTTTCTGTCAATGTGCGTCAGATAGTTGAAGACACTGTAGACCTTTATAAAAGCCGTGCGGAAGAGTTCGGTTTTCAGCTGCGCACAATGATAAAGTGCAACAGCAAACTTGTGCGTGCCGATGTTTCAAGGCTCAGACAGGTTCTCATAAATATTATGGAGAACTCTTTGAAGCATGGTAAGAGTCCTGGCATAATCTTCATTTCCTGCATCGAAAATGAGAACGGAGTCGGGATAACCATTGAAGACACAGGACCGGGCGTTTTAGAAGGACAGCTTTGCATGCTTTTCGACAGACTTTACCGCGCCGACACTTCAAGAAACAGACAAACAGGAGGCAGCGGGCTTGGGCTTGCCATTTGTAAATATATTATTGAAAAACACAGAGGCGCCATAAATGCCGTAACCGGCAGCATGGGCGGTCTCAGAATTGAAATAAATCTCCCCGAAGAGGAAAAAAATGAATAAGAAAGTGCTTATTATTGAAGACGAATCTCAGATAGCATCTATACTGCAGGACTACTTTCAACAATCCGGATTTGAGGTGCATACTCTGGATTCCGGCGCAAAGGCGGTGGACACAATAAAAAAACTGGTGCCCGACGCCGTTGTGCTTGACCTTATGCTGCCGGACACGGACGGACTGGAAGTTTGCAGACAGGTTCGCAAGTTCTCAAATGTGCCTATGCTAATGGCAACTGCGAAGGTAGAGGAAATTGACAGGCTGATAGGACTGGAGCTGGGAGCAGATGATTATATCTGTAAGCCATACAGCCCCAGAGAGGTTGTCGCAAGGGTAAAAGCAGTTCTTCGCAGACTCACACCGGAAACGACAGAAGAAGTGCTTACTGCAGGTCCTGTGGTTATACAGCCTTCAAAGTATCAGGTGACTGTAAACGGAAATGATCTGACGCTTACAAGAAGCGAGTTTGAACTCCTTTACATCATGGCGAAACAGCCCGGCAGGGTGTTTTCAAGAACCGATCTCATTGCCAATGTTCACGGTTATGAATTTGAAGGCTATGAGCGCACCATCGACAGCCACGTTAAAAATCTGCGCAAAAAAATATCAGCAGTGCTTAATGACAAAGATGTAATACAGACAGTGTACGGCGTCGGCTATAAATTTGAAACTATATAAGTTCTTCTTTTAAAAGGCTCTGCTCCGCACAGAGCCTTTTTCAATGTTCTCCGTTTTTTTATTCAGGTGCCTAAATAAATCTCTTGACAACTTCAGGTCTCTCATCTATTTTTTTTCATAAGGTACCTAAATAAAAAATGAGGAAAAAATAATGAACAATAATTCCGCTAAAATTCTTTCGGCTTTCATCCGCCTTTCAAGGCTGGTGCACAGAGAAAGCCACAAACACGCACACGATATGCACGACCGCAGAATGCATCACGGGCAGTGGCATCTGCTTTCGCTCATAGCAGAAAACAGCGGTGCGAAGCAATCCGAGCTTTCTGAGATACTTGATATGCGTCCGTCATCTATGACGGAAATGCTTGTCAAACTTGAGCAGTCCGGATTGATTGAGCGCAGACAGGACGAAAAAGATCAGCGCGTAATGCGCGTTTATCTTTCAGAAAAAGGTGAAAAAGCCCTTAAAGCCTCCAAAGCGGCAATAGTTGAAATGTCGGACGCTCTTTTCGGTTCGCTCACAGAGGAGGAACAGACACAGTTTCTGGCTCTGATGGAAAAACTTACTGCGAACCTTGAAGACAAAGGCGGCAATCTTAATCTTGATGATCATATCGGACATCACCACGGAGGTCGCTGCGGGCGCGCGAATCATGACATGCACCACGCAGGCGAAAACGACGGGGGATTTTTCAGCAGAAAATGCAGAAGGGAAAGAGAATGAGTGTAGTTATAACAGACAGCTGCTCTGCATGCGGCAAATGCATGGAACAATGTCCTGCCGAAGCTATTGTTAAATCGGCAGAAGGTTATGCAGTTGACACCGGAAAATGCACAGGATGCGGATTATGTATTGATATTTGCCCGGCAGGTGCAATCCTCAGGACAGCTGAGGACATAAAACAGCCGACTACTAAACACATCAGAAAACACCATGGACAAAAAATACACTACAGAAATGGAAGTTTTCTTTCCAGACTTGTTCACAGACTTCATCTTTAGTGTCGGGGTTAGTGCATAACCCCGACAAACAACACGGGGAATTAAATACGGATCAGAAATCTCCGATCCGTTTTGCATTCTCCAATGCCTTCGCGGCAAGGGTTTCACCCTCTTCCACCACCTCTTCAAGCGTAGAAAACCCGAATTTATGGGCATTGCGGTGGAATTTTTGCAGGAAAATATAGTCCTCGTAAACCAGAAGAGCCCTTCCGAAGCCTTCGGTGTTGATATCCAGAACAGTTATGACCATCTTTCCGCACTGTTCCTCAACGTAGAGAGCAACAGCTTCGTAATAAAGGCGTATTTTTGCCACAGTCTCCGGAGAGATAGCGGCAAATGCATCTATTTTCTTCTTGTCCTCCTTTGTGAGGACATAGTATCTGGTCATAAGCGTATCGTCCGCCACGTTCTTCCATATATTGTGCGGATCATGGGAACGGATCTTTGTTATAAGTACGTCCTTGAAAGCTTTCGACATAAAAAAATCCTTATTCCGGCTGTCTGTCTCTGTACAGTGCTTTTTTAAGCCACGGTGCAGGATTTCCGCCCAGTGTTGTCTTGAGATTCTCAAGTATCTCAGCGATCGGCACGGGATCGTTCACTTTGACGGGGTGTATCTTATTCTTTATGACGTGCGCAGCCGCGGGACCGCCTATCTGTGCTACATAAAGTATTGCGCAGTCTGAAAGCTTCTCAGCTTTAGAACCTGTGTCGAGCTTATGTTCGACGCCCTCCTCCTGTTCTGCGAATTCACGCACTTCGCTTAAGGAGTATGACTTTTCGTCTATCTCATAGATTGCAACTTTTGTCGCTCTGCCGTAATGCTCGTCAACTGTCTTAAGATCGTTTGTACAAAAACCGATTTTCATAATATTCCCCCTAGTGACCCGACCTTTCAATGTCGAGGGTCATGCATATATTTCCTATGTCAAAGGCAAGCATCATGGCACCGTAATAACCGATGAAGGTTCTGTGGAAGTGTCCCAGATAATCTTTAACCGGATAGCCCACGCGATAAATCGGCTTATGCGCCCTGTGACACATTGGTATTGCGTTTGAATTGGCTATTATAAAGTCTGACGCCTTTGAATATTCCTCAAGGTCTTCCAGATCGCCCATTATTATATTTTCGGCAGGCAGATTTTCAAACGCCCCGTGGCGCGCTGTGGTGACCGCTGTTTCAAGTCTGATGCCCATCTCTTTCGTGAGATATTTTCCAAGACCGTAAAGCAGATCTGGTTCACCCGCTATTGAAAAACTCTTCCCGCTGAAACTGAAATGCGCGTCAAGCAGCGCATCCACAGCTCTCTGACGCTGGATGCGCATCCATGAGGGAGCCTGTTTGCCTGTATAGTCCATGAGCCATGAGACGAGTTCATCTGTCGCCTCAAGCCCCGTGAGGGTATCGAATTTTTTATAGGGGACCGTACAGCGCTCAAGGAGTATATCCGCAGAAGCTTCCATACAGCCGCCTACAACTATTGAAAAATCAGCATGAGCCATCTTTCTGATGGTGTCGATGGACGTTCCCTCTTCCGGCAGACCGTAGAAGTGATTCACCTGACCGCCCATGCTTGCCGACAGGTCGGGATAAACAATCACGTCCAGTCCGAAAGCCTCGAAAGAACGTTTCAGCCAGTCGATATCTCCGGCAGTCAGGTGCATACCCGCAAGGATATTCACCATCTTTCTTGTTCTGTAGTCCGTTCTCACCGCAGGTTCTATAAGGAGTGAAAGAGTCGCCGCACAGGCAGCTCCGTACCCTGTTTCCGCATCCCCTTTGAAATCGGGACAGGCGACCGGAACAACCGGTGTGCTGTCGTACTGGGGATATTTTTCACGGAATCGGATGAGGCTTCCTTTTATATCGTCCCCGCGAACTTCGGTCATACCTGTTGTTACAAGTCCGATGAAGTCCGGTTTCTGTTTCTCAATGACGTTTGCGATACCTTCGTGGAGGTTGCTGTCGTCACCGATGATGGTAGCTATATCAAAAACAGCGGTGGACTGCATGGGAGTGACCTCCCTGTAGTGCTGTGTCAGAAAGTTCTTTGTGAATGCCATGCATCCCTGCGCACCGTGAACCAGAGGCATAACTTTGTGCATACCCAGAAAAGCGGTTATCGCGCCCATTATGGAGCCTTTTTTCAGAGGGTTAACGGACAGCGGTTTTTCGATTATCTTAACCAAAGCTGACCTCCCACGGAGCAGGCTTCTTAACTATTGAGAACACGGGGGATGTCAGTGTTCCGCATATTTTCTGTGCAAGCACCAGCGAACCTTCGTATCCGGCGAATGCAAAGTGTCTCTCCTGATTCACGTCAACAAAAGGAACCTGTCCTTTCATAGCGTTGTACATGTTCCGTCCGCCCGCAAGGAACAGATCGGCATCGTATTCTTTCATATATTTCAGAAGGGTCTTTCCGTCCCCTTTGGGCATCAGACCATCTTCGTTTCCTTCAAAGTATTCAAGTATTCTGGCGATATCCTCTTCTGTTGATTTTCTGGTACTGGATTTGATAACTTCCATGCCCAGTTCCTCAAGCTGTTTCAGTATCGACCAGCTTTTCACGCCACCTGTGTACACAAGCACTTTTTTACCTTTCATTATAGGAAGATAAGGAGCAAGTTGCTCCATTGTTTCCTTCTCTTTTCTGGTGGTGAGTTCTTCAACCTTCCTTTTCAGAAGATCGCTGCCCATCATATCTGCTATGGTCATAAGAGTTCTTTTTGTTTCACCCATGCCGTAGAACGAACCTTCAAAATAAGGTATACCGTATTTTTCATCGAGCTGACGCGCAAGTGAAATAAGCGCACGGCTGCATATGACCACGCTGAGTTTAGAGCGGTGTGCATAACACAGTTCGTCATATGTGGCATTGCCTGTCATCTTGCTGAAAAGGCTGATGCCAAGCTCTTCAAAAAGCGGCTCAACCTGAAAAAGCTCACCGGCTATGTTATACTCCCCGATAAGATTTA
Source organism: Seleniivibrio sp. (assembly GCF_021209385.1). Classification (GTDB taxonomy): domain Bacteria; phylum Chrysiogenota; class Deferribacteres; order Deferribacterales; family Geovibrionaceae; genus Seleniivibrio. The sequence goes on from NZ_JAJOIL010000001.1 coordinate 148,229, forward strand.
TTGGGAACATCGGAACATTCTCCGGTTCTTTCGAGCCGATGACATGGTTGAATAGAGCGTGTCCGGCAAATTTATTACCAAGGTTCTTACTTCCTGAAAATCCGGGAGAATCCACGGGAATAACCTGAAGCCCGAGTTCTTCGGTCATCTCTTTTGCGACAGTGTGTATATCCTCACCTGTCATAGCCGTAACGCATGTTGAATAGATAAAGACAGCTTTGGGCTTAAACTTGCCCGCAACATAGCGCACCGATTCCTTAAGTTTCTTTTCGCCGCCGAACACTATGTCCAGTTCGCTCATATCGGTGGTCATGCCGTATTGGTGGAGGTTACCCACATGTGTGCGGGTACCTCTGTTGTTATAGCTTTGTCCGCAGCATGTTATCGGACCATGTATAATGTGTGCCGCATCCGCAACGGGAAGCAGGACTATCTGTGCGCCGTCGAAAGCGCATCCGCCTGCTGTCGCTCCGGGAGTGGGCTTTTTGCATGCTTCTTTTTTCTGCTCTGCCGTTTTCTTTTGATTATGATCGCAGCCCGGCTCTTCCGTAAGCTGCTGAATTGCCAGTCTCATAGCTTCTCCTTAGAGACTTCAGTCTCCTCTGGTAAGCAGTTTAGCCTCCATAGTTCTCGGCAGTGTAGGTTCTGCGTCCAATGTTTCAAACTCCAGCACCCAGCCGTTTGCCAGAGTAAATTCACCGCCCCATGCACCCTTTTGCTCAATGGAGACAACTATCTGTTCCATGTCTTTTTTAGGGACGTATACTGAGTATACGTCCCTTTTTTGTTGAGTGTAACCTTCATTGGCTTATCTGAGAATATCGTAGCTTGTTGTGTACATAGTCTTTTTGTCTATGTCGTCAAGCATACGGTTAACGATCCATGTCATCATCTGAAGTCCGCCTTTGTATCCTATTGTAGGATATCTGTGCAGGTGATGTCTGTCCTGAAGCGGGAAGCCTATTCTGCAAAGAGCGATGCCTGTATCTCTTTCAAGATATTTAGCATATGAGTTGCCTATTATCATATCCACCGGTTCTGTGAAGAGCAGTGAACGGAAGTGCCACATGTCTTTTCCTGCCCAGATCTGAGCGCCTTTAGCGAACTCATATTTGGAAAGGTTTTCTTTTGTCTCAGCTTCCCAGTCTTTTGAACCGTTGGAAACGAGAACGTGGATAGGCTCGCCGCCCATTTCCATAACAACTCTGCAAAGACCGTATGCAAGGTCGGGGTCGCCGTTGATACCGAATGTTTTGCCGTGGATCCAGTAATAGGAATCCGCGATAGCATCCACAAGCTGACCTCTTTCAAGCTCAAGTTCAGCAGGCACAGGCTTGCCGGTAAGCTCAGAGATTGCCATAATAAGTTCATCTGTACCTTCAATACCGTAAGGGTTAACAACTTTAACGGGTTGATGCCATTCTTTTTCGATGAACTCAGCAGTTTTCAGCAGAGACCATTTCTGAAGCAGAAGTGTGCCTTTAGAGTTGGGAGCGTCTCTGAGGTCATCAAGGGAAGTACCGCCTCTGTACATTTTGTATTCACCGTCGGTGGGAGAGTTAAGTGTTTCAGAAGGATCTGAAAGCAGGTTAATCTCTGCACCGAACAGTTTGAAGATACGTTTGATCTCTTCGTAGTTTGCAAGATAAGTATCAAAGCCCATAATGACGTTGATTTTGTCATTTTTATGATCTCTTTTCTGTCCCATCTGAGAAAGGATAGCCATCATAGTGTTGTCGTAACCTACGATGTGCGAACCAACGAAAGAGGGTGTGTGTGCAAATGTTACAGGGAAGTCGGCGGGGATGTAACCCTGTTCTTTCGCGTTTTTAACGAAAGAGTTCATGTCGTCACCGATAACCTCTGACATGCATGATGTAACCATAGTTATCATTTTGGGGCTGTAAAGTTCATATGTGTTTTGCAGACCCAGATAAAGTGCATTGTGACCGCCGAAAACCGCTGCATCCTCAGTCATGGCATCGCATGATGTGGGGAAGGGTTCACGGAAGTGACGCATAAAGTGCGAACGGAAGTATGATGCACAGCCCTGTGAACCGTGTACGAAGGGCATAGTGCCTTCAAAACCGATGGCTGCAAACAGACCGCCTGAAGGCTGGCAAGCTTTCAGAGGGTTAACAACGAGATCCTGTCTTTTAAAGTTAAGGTCTCTGTATTCCTGTGTTTTTGTCCACTCAAGAGTTTCCTGTACTTTTGCGTCTGTTTCGGCATTTTCGTATTTAGCTTTTTCAGCGAACATATCCTGATATTCGCAGCCGTTAAACAGGGAAACGTGGTCTTTTATTTTTTCACTCATTTTAATCTCCTTTCCTTAATTTCCGGTCAGATCATTTCCACGGGGGAGTGATCTTCTTCCAGATGGCTCCGTTTACAGCCATATCCATATCTCTTGCGAATACTTTGAAGCCGTCTACGCCGTGGTAGGGGCCTGAGTAATCCCATGAGTGCATCTGGCGGAAGGGGATACCCTGTTTCTGTGTTGAATATTTTTCCTTGATACCGGAACCGACAAGGTCAGGTTTGAAGTTCTCAAGGAGTTTTTCCATTTCATATTCGTTCATGTCGTCTACGATGAATGTAGTGTTTTCAACGTATTCGAGTGTTCTTGCGTAGTCGTCGTTGTGAGCGAACTCATAACCTGTGATTACAACCTGTACACCAAGGTCGCGGAAAGCGGGGATGATGTGTCTGGGGCGAAGACCGCCGACAAACAGCATACAGTTCTTGCCGTCGAGTCTCGGTTTGAACTTGCTCACTATTTCATCAAACTGAGGCTGGTATTTCTCAGCGATGATCTTTTCAGTCTGCTGCTGAATCTTTTCATCGAAATGAGAAGCTATCTTTCTCATGCTTTTTACGATCTGAGTGGGACCGAAGAAGTTGAACTCAACCCACGGAATACCGAATTTTTCTTCCACATATCTTGATATGTAGTTCATTGAACGGTAGCAGTGGAGAAGTACAACCTTAGCTTTTGTCAGGTTCGCAATTTCGCTTACTGTGGAATCGCCTGTGGACTGGGAAATAACATTAAGTCCCATCTCCTCAAGGATCTTTCTGGAGCTCCATGCGTCACCGCCGATGTTATAGTCGGCAAGCAGAGCCACGTTATAGGGGCTGTCTTCGATCTCGACGCCTTTAACTTCTTTTTCATATATCCAGTCGCGCAGTGAGTCGTTTGCAATGTGGTGACCCAGTGACTGGGAAACACCGCGGAAACCTTCACAGCGGCAGGGGACAACAGGTTTTCCGATCTCTTTGGATGTCGCTCTGGAAACCGCTTCGATGTCGTCACCGATGAGACCGATAGGACATTCGGAAAGAACGGAAACGCCTTTGTTCAGAGGAAAAAGCTGGTCAGCCTCTTTGATGAGGTTTGTCAGCATTTTGTCGCCGCCGAAAACGATGTCTTTTTCCTGAAAGTCTGATGTTATCTGCATTGTAACAAAGTTGTTGATGCCGGGTGTACCGTTTGCAAAGTTACGTCTTGCAGACCATGAATACTGACCGCAGCCGACAGGTCCGTGGCTGATGTGTATCATGTCTTTGATGGGTCCGAAAACCACACCTTTTGCTCCCGCATATGCGCAGCCTCTCATAGACATAACGCCGGGGCGGATTTTTCTGTTTGCGTTAATGCCGCATTTCACATCTTCGGCTTTAACGACCTCTATTTTTTTCTTTCTGTCTTTCGCAGTTCCGTCGTTGTATCCTTCAAGGATTTCCTCCATGACCTCAACGCCGTGTTCATGTACATTTTTTCCAGACATAGATTGACCTCTTAATTTTCAGTACAGTCGCTAATTAAACGTGGTGTCTCGAAAATGCCTGAAGAATCCGGCGGTCTGCCGAATAGGAAAGGCACTTTGAGACTTCCCACTCTTTTTAATTCCTATGGGGTTAGGAAACTTTTTTCTGTCCTACGATGCTTTCATCCTCTTCCTTGATGATACCGAATTCCATAAGGAGGTCTTCAAGTTCCTGCATTGAAACAGGTGTGGGGATGTTGAGCATTTTGTTGTTGATGATCTTAGTAGCAAGTGTTCTGTACTCGTTTGACTGTGAGCAGTTGGGGTCGTACTCAACGCAAGTCATTCTGCGAAGCTCAGCGTGCTGAACTATGTTGTTTCTGGGTACAAAGTGGATCATCTGAGTATTGATCTTAGTTGCAAGAGCAGTGATCAGTTCATCTTCTCTGTCTGTCTGTCTTTCGTTGCAGATAAGACCGCCGAGACGAACGCCGCCGGAGTTAGCATATTTAAGGATACCTTTGGAGATGTTGTTAGCTGCATACATAGCCATCATCTCGCCTGAAGTAACGATGTAGATTTCCTGAGCTTTGCCTTCACGAATAGGCATTGCGAAACCGCCGCACACAACGTCGCCGAGAACGTCATATGAAACGAAGTCGAGATCTTCTTCATATGCACCCTCTTCCTCGAGGAAGTTGATAGCAGTGATAACACCGCGTCCTGCGCAGCCGACACCGGGTTCGGGACCGCCTGCCTCAACGCAGCGGATATCAAGGAATCCTGTTTTAAGTACATCATCAAGTTCAAGATCTTCAACTGAGCCGACTTCAGCAGCCAGTTCCATGATTGTTGCCTGTGCTTTGGCATGAAGGATAAGACGAGTTGAATCCGCTTTAGGGTCACAACCGACGATCATTATCTTTTTGCCCATCTCTGCCATAGCAGCGAGAGTGTTTTGTGAAGTTGTAGATTTACCGATACCGCCTTTTCCGTAGAATGCAATTTGTCTGAGAGCCATATTAGGGTTCCTCCTATTTTATCGTTGACGCTTATTATGTAGCATCAGTCGTGCCAGTTTTTGCAACTTACTGATAAAACGCTAATATTCCCTTATATGCATTTTCCGTGCCGTTTTTGGTCTTGTTTTCGCCCAATAAATGCTCAATACCATTTGTAATAAATCTTACAACAGAGATAAAAGTTATTATTTTTAAGGTTTTAGAACATGCAGGCACCTTTTTTGGATTTTTCATTCTCCCTTTTCGTCGGTTTTACCCAACCTTATTGGTAAAAATTGTAATGTTTATTACACATTCAAATATGAATCCTTACTGATCAAAAAAGCATCAGCTGGTTATTTTTTGTTCTCCGCATCGCTTTTTTTGCCTGACCGACGATCCTATTATAATAAATCAACATTATTCTGTTCACGATACAGCATTAAAAACAGGACTGATTCAGACTTAAATTAAATTTTTTACGTCTTTACATTTTTTATTCATAGGCGTCACAATCACTTCCAGAAGCGGAACAGATGTAAATCAGTTTTACTCTTGAACTAAATATAGAATGATTTATATATGTCTCATGGAGGTGTGCTATGATACACAAGATGACACACTGCCTTCTTATGATTTTCGTTGTAATATTTGCAGTTCAAACAGCGAATGCCTTTGAGATAGGCGATACGGTTAAGGCTGTCGGAAAGACGGGAAAGGTTTACGAAGCGAAGATAGCTTCAGTGGCTCTCAGTAAGAACCTGCTTCTCATCAGAGAGGACGGGACTCAGTTCAAAATACCTGTTTCAGGTATCAAAGCAATTCATAATATCGAAGGCGAGCTTTACAAAGCCGCGAACGGAACGTTCATGAAAGTGGTTAAAATAGTCACAAAGGACGGAAGAACACTTATGGGCGGAGTAAATGTCAGCGCAACAGTGGCTATCGAACACATGAACGGCATTGTTACAAATCTTATGATTCCGGACATGCATCGTTTTCAGTCAATAGAAACCGATAGCAGTTTGACAGTAAGCAGTATTCAATAATTTAACGGGGCGGTCTCTGAACCGCCCCTTTCATATTCCAACATTAACATTTCAATATTACAACTTCCAATTAGACAATATGTAATATATATAATATAATATCATAGTGTTTTCTATTTTATTCTTTTAAGTGACTTATTTTGTAAATTAATAAATACCATTAAAGAAAATATATATTAAAGAGGAATTCAAAATGAAATCACTAAAGATGAAAATAACACTGATGGTCGTAATCCCTATCATCGCCATCGCTCTCTTCGGAGCCTTTTCAAACATCAGAACAATCATGCAGGACAGCAAAGAGGAGATTGAGCGCACAAGAAATGATCTTATGGAAGCCAAAAAAGAAGAGCTGAAATCCTACATTGAGATTATGCTGACCGACGTAAACCACATCATAGAAACAGCACCATCCGAAGAAGAGGCAAAAAACATTATTATCGAAAAAGTCAAAAAGATACACTGGGGCGAAGAAGGATATTATTTCATTTATAATATGGACGGTATAATGATTTCAACCCAGAACAGCTACAAGTCCATAGGTACAAACAGGCTCAACATACAGGACGACAAAGGCTTTAAATATATTAAGGCAATGCTTGAAAAAGCCGCTTCCGGCAGCGGATACATCAGCTACATGAAGCTAAAAAACTCCACAAACACTATTGTCCCTAAACTCGTTTATTTCGATGTAATTAAAAGATGGAACTGGGTGGTTGCCACCGGCTTTTATATAGATGACATAGACGAACAGATAGCCGTTCTTGAAACCGACACAAAAGCAAAGCTGAAAAGCTTAATCATATCCACAATAATCAGCACTGCCGTTGTTGCACTGATAGCGCTGGTCATCGTTATGTATTTCATCAAAAAACTCAGCGACAATATCAACATGGTCACTGAATCCCTTAAGGAAATTTCCACAGGCGAAGGTGACCTCACAAAACACCTGCCGGTTCTGTCCAATGATGAAGTCGGTCAGCTCTCAACGTATTTCAACAACTTCACGGCAAAACTGAGGGAAATAATAGCCGCCGCCCACGAAAGCTCCCAGTCTGTGGCGTCCGGCAGTGCCGAGCTGGCATCTTCAACAGAGGAACTCTCCGTGACGGTACGCGATCAGGCGGCACAGATAAATTCAGTCGCATCCGCCACAGAGGAAATGAGCGTTTCCGCCGCACAAACATCAGGCAACCTAGACAACAACCGCGCCGCAGTAATTGAAACAACCAACGATACTGCCGAAGGCAGCAAAATGCTTAATCAGGCTGTGGATGAGATAAATTCTATCAAAAACAAAGTTGACCAGCTGAACATGACCATTAAAAAACTCGCGGAGTCTTCCAACAATATAAATGAAATAATAAACGTCATAAGCGATATAGCAGACCAGACAAACCTTCTGGCTCTTAATGCCGCCATTGAAGCGGCAAGAGCAGGAGAACACGGGCGGGGATTTGCAGTTGTCGCAGACGAAGTGCGAAAACTCGCGGAAAGAACCCAGACAGCCACAGGCGAGATAAACTCAATAATATCAGGCTTCCACAGCGAATCCACCAAAGCATCTGAAGATATGGGATCTGCCATAAAACAGGTGGAACTCGGTGTAAACACCATGAAGACAACATCGACCTTTTTTGACAAAATAGTGTCATCCGTTCAGAAAATAAGCAAAATGAACGACGAGATAAGCGGAGCTGTCGGTGAACAGATAAAAGCCATAGACAACATAAACGCCAATGCTCAGTCACTTTCATCGGGAGTTGAGCAGAGTTCACAGGCGCTTCAGGAGGTCAGCCGGACAATTTCCGATCTTGAAACGCAGGCAGGAAACCTCATGGAACTTATAGGTCATTTCAAAGTTAACTGATCGCTCAGGCTGCCGGATATCATCCGGCAGCCTCTTTATTAAGCACTATAAATCTTTCATTAAGTATGGGCGCCAGAATTGCAATCACATCCGACGGACGAAGACCGCCCTTTCCGCATCCCGGAAGCGGCATATAAACCTTTTTCCATCCTATCTGATCCACAAGCATGACAAGCTCCAGCGCGGAACGCTTTATAAGCCCAAGATCGGCACGTTCCTGCCAGCTGTGTTCAACGGGAAAGCTGACTATCATATTGTCCAGATGATGCACATGGTTGCCGAACTGGTCAACCAGATACCCCAGCTTAGCGTCAAGCCACGGCTGAACCTCGCCCACCTGTTTCGCGTTGCCGGAACCGAGATTTGCCTTGCCGTTCTTTCTCACAGTGCCGTTTGTGGTTATCACCACAGGATCTTTGCCCACATGGTCCAGAAGATCGCCCGTTTCAAATCGCATCATGCACCCTCACTTCCAGATTCAAAAGCTTGCCGGTCTGTTCCGAAACGGCATCCACAACCTTTGTCTCCAGCTTTCTAAGCCATTTTGAAGGAATATTGTTAACCCCGTAAAGCGCACCTGCAAGCATACCCACGATAGCGCCGTTGGTGTCCGCGTCGCCGCCCTGATTAACGGTGTTCACAAGAGTATCCTCGAAATATTCGCCCTCTGCAAAAAAATGCATCACTGTTTTAAATGTATCCACAACATATCCGGAACATTCGCCCTTGTAGTTTGAATAAGAATACTTCGGAAACTCCCTTATCAGCCTGTTCCCTATGGCAAGCGACTTCAATTTGTCGCCGCTTGTGAATATTTCCCGCATCATCTCGCCGAAAACCAGTGTTATGCGGTCGGAATGTTCATTGTTATGGGTAAGCCTGCTCTGAGCAAGCGACATTTCTTCAAACTTTGACCAGTCCTTAAGGCTGTAAAGCACCAGCGGCAGATTGCGCATAGCGCCCCCGTTGCCTGCGGACTGCTCCGAATATGGCGATTCAGTTCTTCCCATGGTCACATAGTCTCTCAAACCGCGGCGCACAGTGGAGCCGATGTCAACAGGTTTTGATTTCATCCAGTTCACAAAGTGGTCGGCAGCGGATGTCAGCCTGAATCCTTTCTGCTCAATTATGCTGGCACCCAGAGCAAGACACATCTCCGTATCGTCGGTCACTCTGCCCGCACGGAGCTTAAGCCAGCCGCCCCCTATTATTCTGTTATGCACGCCGTAATGTTCTTTTATCTCTCTCGGATTCATAAATTCTGTGGTGGCGCCCAGCGCGTCGCCGACGGCAAATCCCAGATAACTTCCGAGCGCTCTGCGCAGTAGCTCATTTTTCATTTGCAAACTCCGCGGATTTCCTCTATTTGATTATCATGGGTGTAGAAAAACAGAAAAGCAGCATATCCCGTCTTAAGGATCTGAAGAGGTTTTACCATTACTCCAACCTCATCAATATCCCCACTTACATGTTTGTAAGCAACGAATACAATCTGAACGTCATGCCTATCACCATAAGCGGGGTGTGGGAATACTATGCCGATATTTTCAATTCCATCAAACAGGCTGATACAATTGAAAATGCCGCCAAAGTATTCACAAACGCAATGGACACGCTCTTCTCTCTTTCCGAAAAGCACAACGGGAAAAAAATGGGAAGCTACACCAGACTGCTGAAAGGATGGCTTTTCGATTCCAACAGCATTGAAGGCGCCGTTATGAAGGGATGGGTTGAAAGCCGCTTCGGAATCATGCCGTTCTTTCATAAAGAGATCATCCCCGATGTCAACAGCGAGGAATATTACGGATACATGGTTGAGAAGATGGATAGCAAACATAACAAAAATCTTATCTTCCATCAGCTTGATCTCCTCTACACCTATACCCAGTGCATCCTCCAGACGTTCTACAGGGATTCTCTGCCGAAAATCACGCTGTACAGAGGCGTTAACGACCTTTCGGAACACCTTGTGGTCAAGGAATATGACAAAACAAGGCTTTGCATAGAACAGAATTCGCTCGTGTCTTTCACATCCGACAGAGACATAGCGTCCCAGTTCGGCGATTATATACTGACCTCGGAAATACCGTACACCAAGATAGTTTTCTTCTCGGAAGTTCTGCCTACACTGAGTTTCGTCGGGGAAAAAGAATACCTTGTCCTCGGCGGGCGGTACGATACAATTGTGACCTACTATTAAAAGTGCGTCCTGCACTTTTAATAGAAACGCTCCGGTCGCTTCAAGCTCCCTGCGCTCACGTTCCGCTTTCTCAGTCTGCTAAAGCAGCCCTCAAAATCTCCACGAAACTTCATCCTGAAACCTTGACTGTCTTCGCGAGGAGCACTAGCCGAAGGCTGAAAACATTTGCCTATTTTTGCAAATGTTTCTGTACCGAGCTTGCTGAAATGAGTCCACTTTAAACTATTTGTCGAATAAAGTGACGACGCGATCTAAAAAAGACCTTACGCCGATTTTTTGTCCAGAACTATCCACTTGCCCTCTTCTTCGTCGAAATCCTCGATAACTTCGAGTTCCTGTGCGCGAAAGCCGAGTTTTTTGTTTACATCAAGAAAATGAACCACATATACAGGCTCGAAATGGAATTCGGTTATCTCGCAGATGAACCCTTCCATTCCTTCATATGCAACGGGGGTGCCTCTTTTGCATCCGGCACAAGTTCCGTCATCTCTTATCATTTTTGTGACCATAACCTTCTGATTGACCTTAAGTTCCATATCTCACCTCTGAAAAAAGCCCCTCCCCGAAAAAAAGGGAGGGGACATGTCATTTGTTACGCACTAACAGGCGCGTGAGTAAAGCAGCCTTTGGGGCAGGCTTTTGAGCAGGCTTCACAGCCTATGCAGGCGCCATCATCCACTATTGTCATATAGGTTTTTTCGCAGTCTTCGTCTTCGTATTCTTCAAGTGCGAGGCAGGCGTATGCACACGCTTTGAAGCAGCGTCCGCAAGCGATACAAGTATCCTTGTTGAGTTCCATGATGAACTTGGGAATCCATTCTTTACCGTTTTTTCTGATTCCAGTAATAAATGCCATTTTAAACCCTCCATAGCGGTTATTCGTTGTGACACATATTCAGCAAGCAATCTCTGTGCCGTTTAGAAAATCTTCCTTTTACAGCCGTTAAACCAGAATAGAACAGATCATATGACTTTTTTCTGAATACTTTTTGCGCTATTGCTGTCTATTTTTTAACCACCTTTTAAAATATTATCCTCTGCAACCCTTATCGTTCGCAAATTATTGCGTGGCACATATATTGCTCGCATTTATGCATGAAATACCTCAACTATTTTAAGACAGCTCTCAACAGTATCTATGAGATAAGTGTTATTCTGAATAGTTCGACCAACAGAAGACACGCTCTTTACGGTGTTGTTAAGCAGATGCAGAACACCCTTTCGGTGGAACGCGCTTTCATCCTTCTGCACGACCAGCACACCCATAGGCTTATGCTTGAGGCGTCGGCAGGGCTGGACGAAGCCATCGCGGCGTCAGTCTCTTTCCAGAGCGACGAGGGCATGGTGGGCAAGGTATTTCGCCTCGGAGTACCGATACTCATACCGGATATTGAGCGGGAACCGCAGTTTCTGAACAAGCTCAAACGTCCTCCAGCGTCCGAGCAGACTTCTTTTATTGCGGTTCCGCTGAAATTTCAGGCAAACACACTGGGCGTGCTTGCTGTGGACAAGTTCAGCTCGCGCATGAACAGCGTAACCACAGAGGTTGAGATTCTTAAGATGATCGCAAACCTCATCGCATCATTTCTGCACAAGAACGAATTTTTCGAGAACGAACTCTCGATGGTTCAGGATGAAAAGATACGCATTGAAGCGGAAAACCTGAGCCTCATTAACGAAATAAAATCCAAATACAGCTTCAAGGGACTTGCCGGAACAAGCAAGCTGATGGAAAAAGTATTCGATAAAATAACTATGGTAACAAATACTTCTGCATCCGTGCTTATCCGCGGCGAAAGCGGCACCGGAAAAGAGGTTGTCGCCAAAACCGTACATTATAACAGCGACAGAAGCACAAAGCCTTTTGTGGCTGTTAACTGCGCTGCGATACCCTCCGACCTAATTGAAAGCGAACTTTTCGGATATGCAAAGGGCGCGTTTGCGGGAGCATCCGCAGAAAAGAAGGGAAAATTTGAGCAGGCAGAGGGCGGAACCGTCTTTCTGGACGAAGTGGGCGACATGCCCATGGAGGCACAGAGCAAACTTCTGCGTGTTTTGCAGGACAAGACTATAGAAAAACTCGGAACCGTTGAAAGCACAAAGGTTGACGTGCGGATTCTGGCGGCAACCAACAAAAATCTGGAAGAGGCTGTTCAGGCTGGTAAATTCCGTCTCGACCTGTATTACAGGCTGAACGTATTCACCATAGACCTTCCCCCTCTGCGCAAGCGGAAAGAGGACATACCCGCCATCTGCGAGGTGATCCTAGGAAAGCTCAACACATCATACGGCAAAAACTACACTCTGGACGCCACTACAGTGGCGGCGCTGTCACACTGCAACTGGCCGGGAAACATCCGCGAACTTGAAAACTGCCTTGAACGCGCCGCGCTGACAGCAGGCGACGGACTTATAAAACCTGAGCATATTTCATGCTCACGGGGCGATTTTTGCCTTTCTCACGTCATCGGCGAAGAATGTCCCGAAGGGGACGAACCCATCAGCGACGACGGCAATTCAGACAAGACACAGCTTCTCCTCGCCCTGCAAAAAGCCGGCTGGGTACAGGCAAAGGCAGCCCGTATGCTGAACATGACCGTCCGTCAGGTCAACTACCGCATCGCCAAATACGGCATCGAAGTCAAAAAGATATAAACCGCTTTATCACTGCTCTTTAAGCGACATAGCGAATCTGTTCATAAAAGGACGTACCAGATATTCCATAAACGTCCGTTCGCCCGTCTTTATGATAACCTCAACAGGCATCCCCGCCTGCAATCTGTTCACCGAACCTAATTTTACAAGCTCTTTCTCCGGTATGCGGATCTGGCAGATATAATATGACCTGCCGGAATTCTGCTCAAGGAAAACGTCGGGAGAAACCATAATGACCTCGCCGAACAGCGAAGGGGTTTTGTGGATATCCAGAGCGGATATGCGCACTTCCGACTGTAACCCCGCCCGCACAGAATCTATGTCGCGGGGGGATATCTCCGCCTGAACGATAAGTGCCTCGTGCATGGGCGCGATGTCCATTATCTTCTGCCCGGGCGTAATTACACTGCCTGCGTTATGCACAGCAAGCCCCAGAACAATTCCATCTTCGGGAGCCTTTATTATCATGGATTCATGGTTGATGAGTGCAGCGTTGTATTCTTCCTTAAGCCCTGCTATGCGCTTCTGCACGTCAGTAAGTGCCGTCTCCACATCTTTGCTAAACTCGCTGTCAACCTGAAGCATTTTGAGGTCAAGCTCCGAAAGATTGCGGCGGGTGCGCTCAATGGTGGCAAGCTCCTCACTGCGTGTCGCTTCCATTCCCTGCAAATTCTGCTGTAACTCTATCATTTTGTTTCTGGGATAATATCCTTCGTCCGCAATGGTTTTAACGGATTCTATCTCTTTTTCAAGCAGGGCAACCTGCCTTTTTCTGGATGCCGCGAGCTGTTCCATCTGTGCCACATAGTCAATAACGCCCTGTTTCTGGTTCATCAGAATCCGTTTTTCGTTTGTAACGGAATCCCTTCGCTTTCTGAAAAGGTCGTTCTGCGTTCTGATCATATCCGCAACCTCCGCATCGGAAGCCGCGTCCCTGAGCACTTTCGGATATTCTATGGATGAGCGCCCCAGTCTTTCCGCCGTCAGTCTCGCCTCAAGCGCGAGGTTGGTGTAATATTCAGACCGCACGCCGCTGAGTTTCGCATTTGTGACTGAATCGTCCAGTTTCATAAGAACCTGTCCTGATTTCACACTGCTGCCCTCTTTAACGGATATCTCCTGAACCGTTCCGCCGTAAAGGTGCTGAACCGTTTTGCGTTTATCCACGAACGCCAGCGTACCCGGTGCAACAACGCCCTGACTGAGCGGAGCCGTGAATGCCCAGATGCCGAAGAAACCAAGCCCCAGAATAAGCACCGCAAGCCCTATGTAGATATATCTTTTGGAATCTTTTCTTATGTTGTTGTCAATATTCATGCTTCCCCGCCTTTAAACCGCTCTTGTCTGTGGAACTTTTGCCTGCATCCCGTTGCGCACTGAGTCCATTATTTGCTGTTTGGGTCCATACACCTGTATGGTTCCGCTGTTCAAAACCATTATTTTATCAGCAACGGACAGCACAGGCGTTCTGTGTGTGATAACGAATATCGTTTTGTTCATAGCTTTCAGCCTTTTCAATGCCTCAACAAGCGCCATCTCGCCAGGTTCGTCAAGGTTTGAGTTCGGCTCGTCCAGAACCAGAAGAACCGGATCGTCGTAAACAGCCCTTGCAAGTGCGATACGCTGGCGCTGTCCGCCGGAAAGCACCGTTCCGCCCTCACCGATGTACGTCTCATAACCTTCGGGAAGTGCGAGGATCATATCATGCACGCCCGCCATTTTTGCCGCAGCGACTATCTTTTCAGGATCCAGCTCGCCGAAACGGGCTATGTTCTGCGCGACCGTACCTTCCAGAAGCTCAATATCCTGAGGAAGATAACCGATGTATTTTCCCATTTCGCTCTTGTCCCATTTTGAAACGTCCGCCCCGCCGAGCCTCATTTCGCCGACGACTGGCTGCCATATGCCCACCAGAACCCTCGCCAGTGAAGATTTACCCGATGCACTGGGTCCCAGCACAGCTACCAGTTCGCCGGCAGGAGTTTCAAAGTTTATGTTTTTAAGTACCTGTATATTCGCCCCGGGAGGAGCCGCTATGATACCTTTTGCGGAAACTGTACCTTCCGGTCTGGGCAGTTTCATCTTTTCACCCGCCTCAGGGAAACTGTCAAAAAGCTCACCCAGTTTGCGGTATGAGTTCCTCGCAGAAACAAAACCTTTCCAAGATGAGGTTATCATCTCAACCGGTGCAAGCGCCCTGCCCATGAGTATTGAGCCTGCTATCATGGCGCCTGCCGTGAGATCCATGTTTATAACGTAATAAGCACCGACGGCATAGACCATCGACTGTGCGGATATCCTTATGAATCTGGTCAGCGCATTGATTCCCGCCGCGCGTTCGCTTGCCACGCTCTGGAGTTTCATAAAGGCAAGATGCTTCGGAAGCCACTGTCTGCGGACGTTCTCAAGCATCCCCATGGAATCTATCACTTCTGCGTTGCGGAAGTTTGTCGTGGCAAACATGGTAGCCCTGCGGAAGTTCACATTCGCCTCTTCAATGGGTTTCTTGCTCATGTATTCCGTGAGAACTGTAAGAAGTATCAGCAGTATCGCCGCACATGTGGCAAGGATACCCAGAGCAGGGTGCAGAAGATAAATAACTATCAGATATATAGGCGACCAAGGCGCATCGAGGAACGCGAAAAGCCCGTGTCCCGTCAGAAACTGCCTTACAGCGGTTACATCCTGAAATATCTGCGAAGCCGCACCGGAACCGCTTTTAAGCGCGTTTTCAAATGCAACCGCAAACGCTCTGCCGGAGAGTGTTTCATCCATGCGGTTTCCCGCGACTATCATTATCTGCGAACGCACCCATTCCATCGCCGCAAGCACAACGAACATAAACAAAGTTATCAGCGTTATGACAAGGAGCGTCTCCTTGTTTCGGCTGGTGAGAACGCGGTCATATATCTGCAGCATATAAATTGATGGTACAAGCATCAGCATGTTTATCACGAAGCTGAAACCGGCAAGTGCAATGAATGTGCGCTTGAAGCCCATCAGTATGTTTTTCAGTTCTCCCGCGGGAATCCCGCCCGGCATATGCCTTTTGTTGTTCATCAGTTCACCTTGCATTCAGAGTTTATGAGCGATCCCAGGAAATCCACGTCTGCGGGTGTAAGTACGCCCGCATAGTATTTGAGGTCAATATATCCCGTAAAGTATTCGTATTTAGCCTGTAAAAGTCTTGAGAGGGCATCGAACATGTTGTTCTGGGCATTTATGACATCAACAAGTGTAACAACACCCGCCGCCATACTTTTTTTGTTCGATTCATAGGCGAGAGTGTTGGATGCGGCTGTCCTTTCCAGAGCGGCTATCTTCGCCTTGCTTCCCAGAAGGGACGTATATTTTTCGGAAACGTTCTTTTTCATCTCGTTCACGGCAGTGTTCATATCACTGACGGACTGATAGAATTTTTCTTTATTTTCCATAACCTTGGCGGATGTGTAGCCGCCGTTGAATATCGGAACGGACAACTGGGCGCCAACACTTTTATAAACCGTCTCAGTGCTTTTAATGTTGCTGATCTGGTCGGATCTCCTGTAGGTTGCGATAAGGTTAAGAGTTGGTATATGCTGGGTTCTGGCTATCTTTACGCTTTCATCGGCATACCTGCTCTGTGCTTTGTAATATTTAACTTCGCTGCTGTTCTGCATCGCAGTATCTATCCATTTTTCAAGAGTGCCGATGTCGTGGTCGGAATAGCTGAACCCCTGACCCAGACAGCGGACGCCGTCTATTTTTCCGGATATGGACTCCAGCTCAACCATGTTGTTCAGGTATGCGTTTTCAGCGTTCACAATGTCATATTCGGCAGTGTCCAGATTCGCCTGCGCCTCGTGTACGTTCGTAACGGCGGCTATGCCTGCGCGGTACATCTTTTCCGCCTGAACAAGCTGTTCCTGCGCACCCTGTTTTTTCGATTTCATAAGATCAATGTTGTCCTTGGCAAACAAAACGTTCATGTATGCCGTCACCACCCGCACAATGAGATTTGACTCGGCGGATTTCAGCTTCGCGCCGGACGACTGGAGCGTATATTTGCTCTGTCCGTGCTGCAGGTACTTACCCATATCAAAAACGGGCTGAACCAGATTCACCGTAAGGTCTCTGGTGTCGTAATCCCCGTATCTGTCAGTATCATATTTCAAAGCCGTATACTGACCTGAAAGGTTGGGCAGAAGCCCCGCCCTCGTCTGTTTCCGCACTGCTTCGGCAGATTTCTGATAGTGCTGTGCGGACTGCAGGATACTGTCGTTTTCAAGGGCGCGGTCGTACGCCTCTTTTATCCCCGTGTCCGCATAGGCAAAGCCCGCCGAAAGTACGGACGACACGACCAAACCGGCAATTAACCTCTTCATAACCGTCACCCCTCTGTTATATCCAATTTATTTCTGAGCATCTCTGCACTTTCAAACCATGTGAGATATTTCATTCCACCACTTTCGGGATGTTCGCCGCGGTCGTAAAGCTCTATCCAGCTTTTCACGCTCCCTGCAAGTCCCGAAGCTGTCAGACCTTCAAAATAGAAGGCATTGCCGCCCGCAACCTCACGGAAGACAGGAATGTCCCTCACCAGAAGGGGTATCCCTCTCTGCGCCGCCTCTATGAGAGGCAGTCCGAACCCTTCCCCGAAACTTGCCGAAAGCAGGCACACAGAAGCGTCATAAAGCCTGTTCAGATATTCGTCGCTGGCATCCTCTATCCAGAAAATCCCCTTGCCGAAGTGTCTGCTGTTGCGTATGGCTCGTACTGCCTCGTCAGCCATCCAGCCGAAACGACCGACAATGACAAGCCGAACGTCCGCTCCCTCGTCCAGAAGCACATCGAAAGCTTTGACCGTTTGATAATGCCCTTTGCGCGGTTCCACCGTTCCCACCATGAGAAAGGTTTTTACATCCCTGCATCCGTCAATGAAGCCTTCGGCATCGTCCGGCAGACCGCCGGTGGGTACGGAAGACTCTATATCAGCACCGAGATGAAACCAGTCCACCTTTGCGGATGCGTTGCGCACATTTTCAGCCAGCCAGTGTTCAAGTTCGTCCGCCACCGCCTTTGATATGCAGAAAAGTTTTTCCGCAGATTCCCCCACGGCGCATAACCAGTCTGCATGTGTACCAATCGCATGGTGCGGGAAAAACTGGGGGAATTTCAGCGGCAGAAGGTCGTACACTATAAAGTGTATTCTTGCGCCCCTGTCACTCCATTCCCTGAAAAGCCCGTCGCGGTATGCCTCGTAAATTTTTACCGAATCGAAATCCGCACCCAGGAAAATATCATTCTGGGTCGGCTCTATTATATCTCCCGCCTCGTCAATATCCGTGAGTTCTCTGAGACCGGGTTTCTCATCAAATTCATCCATCAGTTTCAAAAGATATTCCGGCGCCTTTCTGTAGCACCTGCGCCCGCCTGCCGAGGAGATGTAAATCGGCATAACTCTGTATGGAGACACAAAATCCAGAGCGAACGAACGCAGAAGCGAGCGCACCACCCGCTGAATACCCGTTCTGTGGTCTGTGCGCCATATCACAGATATATCAAAGTATATATTATTTCGTCCGACAGCGCTCCGGCAGTGCATCACCGATTTTGTGAGCTGTTCCAGCGCCCCTTCGTCCATAGTTTTTATCTTCGGCTCCGCTTTTTTAAGAAACTCTTCAAAGTGCGTTTCGGCATCATGTGCGTAAAGGCTCTCAAGCTCACCGCATACCAGTCTGCCAACCTTTTCAGGTGAGAAATCTGCGGCATGGTTTCTGCCTTTACTGCCCATGCTCCGGCGCAGGTCTTCATCCCCTTTCAGAAGAAGCACGGCATCTGCAAGTTCGTCATCAGAAAAATCACCGCCTATTTTAAGAACACAATCATCGGGCAGTTCATCCATTGCACCACCGTCGCCCACTATCACGGGAACGCCGTATGCCATGCAGTCCAGAACGGCGCGGGAGGTTTCGCCCCTGCCCGCCTTTCTGAGCTGAACGGCAATATCCGCCGCATTCAGATAAAGCGCGTACGTCCCGTCGTCAACACTGCCTGTGACACATACATCAGCCATCTTTTCAGCGTAATCAGCCTCCATACATCCGCCGACGAAAACGGTTTCAATATCGGGGATGCCTCTTAACACGGAGGCAAGCCTGTCACAGCATTTAAGCCCTGTCACATGCCCGAACGAACACACCAGAAAAACATCCTGCGCTATGCCGAGCCTTTCCCGTGCGCTTCGTCTGTCAACGGTTTCCGGCAGAGCATGAACCTGCGGAACAACCCGCGTCCTCTGCGAATATTCCTGACCAAAGAACTTCTGCGACAGATTTTCAGCATACCGCGAATGGACAAGCACACCGACGCTTCCTGCAAAAAATTCCCTGCAGGAAGGCAGTTTCTCCATCGCCGCCTCGTGTCCTTCCCGTGCAAGAAGATTCAGTCCCGCAAGTCCGTGGGAGAACAGCACCGCCTCCGTATGGAAGTCGGACGCGTGCTCCATATACTGCATCCACGCGGCAAAATGCCCGAGGAATATTTCGTGCAAAACTGTGACGCCCGGATAATTCCTCATAAGACGCGGCATGTGCGCGTGATATCCTGAGTTTCCCATCTGGTAAAGCACACGGTCATAGCGTCTGTAATTCTTTTTGAAATACGAAACGCTTCTGACAGCGCATCCGTCGGGAATATCCGCCGCATCGGTCTGGTCTGTGATAAGCTCAACCATGTAATGCTCTTTAAGCCCCTCTGCAAGTTCGACCGCATATTTAGCGATACCGGTCTTAAGGGGCGGGAGCGGAGAGACTACAGCCAGCAGTTTTCCGCCGCCTGCGACATTCACTTTCGGCGTATTCATCAGTGCTTCCGCGTAATCCGCAAGCTCCGGAACACCTATATCTTTAATGGCGAGAAGTCTGTCCCACGCGACCTTTCCGCGCAGTTTCTCCCTTATGCCTGCGGGGTCTTTACCGTAATAAAGCACACTGTCGGCACTCTCTGTCATATCGGTTTCATCATTCAGACGGACGAAATCTGTCATGTGCGTCCGCTTCTTATATCTTTCAGACGTTTCAGCACACCCCTGCCGTCACGGCTGAGAGCGGGTTTAACGGACGGAATCCCAAGCCTCAGGAACATCTTTTCCGCGAGAACCTCAGGTACAAGGGCGAAAAACACTCTTTTGCCGTAGGGTATTCTGAAAATTACGCCGCATATGCGCCGCACCGCCGCCTTTATAGTCTGTTTATTCATATTCTATCTCAATCACCGAAGGGACGTAGCTGTGTCCCTCAAAATGCGTTCTGTCAGTGTTCACTGTTTCAAACATCATGGCGAAATCGCGCCATTCAAAATTGCGGTCAAGATGGGTCATGCCGCCTGAAAGCGCAGTTGAAACAGAATAACTGCCCACGCCTATATCCGCCCTGAACCTTACGCGAACCATGAATCTGTCGTTCTTCTTAACGTTCAGCACCTGCCCTGTGAACCATGTGTTTGTGCCGTACACCGTCTGCCCCAGTCTGTCTTTCAGCATATAGCCGAATACCAGCCCGTCTATGTCTTCATAAACTTCCACATGTACACACAGTTCATACTGTCTGCCCACGTGCAGAAGTGTCACAGGGGTTCCTTCACTGTCGTATATTTCAACCGAAACACACTTTGCCTCACCCGTACCGGATACTGTCTGCATCCGTCCGCCTGTTACGGCTGTCTGGCTCACAGCGGTGCCGCTGCGTTTAGCCATCAGTCCGTTATAATAGTCCAGAACTTCCGAAGGTCTGCCGTCCATCACCAGCTTTCCGCCGTCCAGAAGCAGTACGCGCCCGCAGATGCTCTGCATCGCCTGCCTGTCATGGGAAACAAGCAGAACAGCAGTTCCGTGATTCAGAAACTCCCTTATCCTGCCGAAACTCTTGTGCTTGAAATAGGCATCGCCCACTGACAGCGCCTCATCCACCATAAGTATGTCAGGACGGAATGCCGTTGCCGCCGCAAAAGCAAGCCTAGACTGCATCCCGCTTGAATATATTCTTACGGGCTTGTCGAAATATTCGCCAAGCTCCGAGAACTCTTCAACAAAATTGACGCCCTCTTTTATGTCTGCCGACTGAAAACCGCTCATGGCAAGATACTGCGCGGCGTTCTGTCTGCCCGTGAGATCGGGATGAAACCCAAGCCCCAGCTCTATTATGGCGGATACCGTACCGCTGTATTTTATATCGCCCTCTGTCTGCCGCGTCATGCCTGCTATCATCTTAAGCAATGTGCTTTTTCCGGCGCCGTTATGTCCGGCTATGCCCACAGCCTCGCCTTTTTCAACGGTGAAGCTGACACCTTCCAGAACGCGGCTGTCAGAATATCCGCCGCTTCCGATGCCGAACCACGACAGCACACGGCGAAGTCCCGAACCGTATGTCCGGTAGACCTTTCCGACATTTTTCGCACTGAGCAGGCTCACAGCACATCCGCCATCTCAGCCGCAGCCTTTCTGTGGAGCACCAGTGAAAAAAATACCAGAACAAGTCCGAAAACCGCAGTGAACAGGAGCGGCACAGGCTCCGGTTGCCTGCCGAAAACAAGCGCATCCTGAAACCCTGTAACAACCGGATACATTGGATTGAGTTTCAGAAGGTGCCTGTATGCGGCAGGAATAATGCTCTCCATATAAACCACAGGAGTTAGCCAGAACCAGAATTGCAAAACAACCTGCATCATATGTTTGATGTCTCTGATGAAAACATTAAGTATGCCGAGAATTGCCCCAAAACCCAAAGCAAAGAGAAGTGCTGTTAAATAAAGCGGAATAAGCCAGAGGACGTTAAAAGTAACATGCTGACCGATAAATGCGAACACTATACCGACCGCCGCGATGAACAGAACCGCATTTATCAAAGAGGTTCCCACAGCGATCAGAGGCAAAGCGGCGGAAGGAAACGAAACTTTTTTTATTATGCCTGCGTTGTCGGTAAATACGTTAACACAGCCGAGAACAACGTCGGAGAAAAAAGCCCAGCCGAGCGTTCCCGCAAGCAGATAGGCAGCATATGAAACATCTGCGCTACCTTTTGGAGAAAGGACAGAAGACAGGACAAGCGCATAGACCGCCGACTGGCAAAGTGGAGCTATAACCCCCCAAAGACCGCCTAGTCTACTTCTGGCAAACTTCACCCGAAATCCGGTGACAACAGACCCGATAATAAAATATCTGAAACGCCATATCTGACAAAAAGTATCTTTCATTTGTTCCCGCAAAGGTTAAAAATATTCAGCAGCAGCGATAAAAAAAGCTCCGGTGCATAGTATTATGCTCCGGAGCCTTTGGAAAAAGCTGTTAAACTGTAAAATCCCATTCGTTCGGCAGGTTATAAATCCCCTGCATTTCAACGGACGTAACGAAGCTCTCGGCAACCTCTGCGATGGTATGCCCGTGTTCAACACAGTCTACCCAATACGCCTTGCCGTCCGTATCCGAAGGTCTGCCGAGCAGGGCAACGTAAAGCTGTTCTACCTGATCGTCAACAGACAGGGATGCAAAGTCAACGCCAGTGGCGTCCTGATATTCGGCGGATTTCATAAACCATATGGTCATGTCGCCGACAGAAAGATCTTTATCAAAAACAGCATCCGCCCAGTACTGGAATCCGTTCACCTCCGGCTGTCTGTCGAGTACCTGCTCGTACAGAGAAGCGATGAAAGTGAGTTCCTCACTGTTCTGGATTGTGTAAGTACCGTCGGCAAACTCTATCGTCTCCGCGTTGAGGATGGTATCCACCTCTGACGGATTTGAAACAAGGCTGACATAGGTCAGACCGTTATCGCGTGTTATTATGTAGTCACTCATGCTTCCGCTGTAAACAACAGTATCTGTTCCGCTTCCGCCGTGGAGCAGGTCGTTTCCGTCTCCGCCGGACATGCGGTCGTTACCGCTTTCACCGTAGATAATGTCGTCGCCTGCGAGAGAGCCGACGATATCGTCGCCTGCACCGGCGTGCAATTCGTCATCATCCGCACCGAGCAGAATATCCTGAGTTCCGTCACCGGCATAAACAATATTCGCGCCGTCGCCGCCGCGCACTGTGACACCGCTGCCGATTATCACCGCAAACTCAATATTCTGCAGATCAAGTTCCGTTCCGGCAGGAAGAGCCGAAGCGTCTATGACCACCGCCTCTTTGGGCGTTGCGTCTCCGTCAGATGTGGAAACCGTGTTGGGCGTGCCGTTGATGATTATCGGCGAATCGGGAACATCGCTTCCGGATACCGTCAGGACTATCTTATTTACAACCAGAGTGCTTGTGGAATCCGACAGAGTATTGAGGAAATCCGCGCCTCCGGCAAGCATAGCTGTTCTTCCGGCATCAGCGTCGGACGCCGTGCTTTCAATATAAAAGATAAGATCGCCGATGGCGTCGTTAAGTGTTCTGCTGTCCACAGGCGAGCGGGTTCCGACGGTGGTGATGCCCACACCCACAGGAAGGCTTGCCGTTGTTGCCCATTCAGTTCTGGAGCTTTCGCCCCAGAAAAGCGGTATCTCCGCTGTGCCTGCTGCACCGGTGTCGTTCACCCTTGTATCTTCAACAGGGTCAACCGTCAGAGTCTCCGTTGTGACAACGCGTGTGACGGTATTTCCTTCAAGGTCTGTATATGTCTGGGTTTGGCTCACTGTCTCGGTGGTAACGGCAACACCGTCCACCGTTTCCACTGTTTTTACGCCTGTAACCGTAACTGAATTTGTCGTGTCGGCGGTATCGCCTCCTGTAACGGGTCCGTTCCAGTCGTCGGCTACGGAAAGATTGTATGTCGTTCCGCCTGAAGACTGGGTTCCGCTGTTGTCCAGAATCGCATTGACAAGCGCCTTATCAGCGGTACTCAGCGTTATGGTAAAGCTTGTGGAGGATGTTATCTCCACATCAGATGTGGTTGAAAGTGTTACGTTTCCGCCTTCACCTGTAAAAGTGAATTTTGAAACGTCTATGTCATTGGCAGAGCCGGACTGTTTAACAAAGTTTGATCCGGTGACCGTGATAACGCCTGTTTCGGCATTATATGTAACAGCGCTTATGGCAGGAGCGGTCACGCTTCCCGCTGTCACGGCATTACCTGTCAAATCTGCTGCGGCGGCTCTTGTTCCGTTCCAGCCGTCGCTCGCCGCTATATTAAATGTCGTGCCGCTAACAGCAGAAGTACCGTTGGTGTTCAGCAGACCTTCAACGTTTATCTGATCCGTTTCTGTAAGGGTCAGAGTGAAACCTGTTGCAGTTGCCGCAACCGTGTAGGTTCCTGCAAGAGTATAGCTGTTTCCGCCCTCTCCGGTGACGCTGAGTTTTGAAGCGTCTATGATATCGCCTGCAACCAGTCCTGTGCCTGTAACGGTAAGAACTCCGGTTTCGGCATTGTATGATGCGGATGTTACGGCAGGGCTGTTGCCCACGGTAACAGTGGTCGATACGTTCAGTGATGCCGTATTATTTCCTGCAGAGCTGTCGGAAACCTCGGTCAGCGTTATTGTTCTGTCACCTGAAGTGGGTGTAGTGTCGCTGTTCTTATAGCTTGCGCCGTCAATCAGCGAACCTAACTGCGTACCTGTGAGACTGAGCCCCGTCAAAGTGACAGTCGCTGTCCCACTGACAACTGTAACTGTTGCTGTTCCGCCAGAAACGGTGGCAGTCGCTCCGTTTGTAAGAGCGATATCCACTCCGCCGACAGTTATATATTCTGTGGTATCGGCAACGTTTGTCACCGTAAGTTTGAGACCTGTAAATGTCTGATCAGTTTCGCCCGCGTCAGCCGTTACACTGCTGAACAGGTCTGCGGAGGACGTTGTGCTTCCGTATGCCACTGCGCCGTTCACGGCTGTTGCCGTTACTGTGGGCAGAATATTCAGATCAACGGTGATATCGGTTCCGCTCAAAACAAAGTCGGACGCTTCAAATTCCCCGTTAAGTCTTATCGTGAGATCAGCACCCGCAATACCGTCCGTGTCGATATAAAGAAGAGTATCGGTTCCGTCAGCCACCACCTCGATAGTATTAGCGGCAACGTTAAGACCATCTCCCGCCTCAACAGTATCGTCAGTGAAGTCGGCTCCGGAGACCCTGATTACATCGTTCCCCTGAAGGTCGGTTATGGTGTCGGTTCCGTAATCATCAACATTGTACATAACCAGATCGCCGTCGGAATTGAGTTCCTGTGACTGATAGAGGAATACGTCAGAACCGCTTCCGCCTGTCATGGTATCGTCTCCGAGACCGCCGACAATAACATCGTCGCCGCTACCTGTGCTTATGGTGTCGTTTCCTGCGCCGGCATATACTATTGAATCAACCACACCGTTGTCTGTGAAAGAGTCGTCACCGCCGAACAGATAATATGAAAGTGCGCCGGATGCCGGAGCCGAAACACTTGTGACATTCAGAACAGTCGGGTTAGCCACTGGTGTTTCAGTTGAAGGATCGCTTATGTCATAGCCGTCATAAAACGCCACTGTAGCACCGCTGAGATCGTTACTGCCGACATTCAGCGTAAAAGCATCATCAGATTCGTTCAAAATACCGATGTCAGCTGATGAAACGGTATTGCCAGAAATACCCACTACCGTTCCGTTGTCATAGACATACATAATATCTATTCCATTGAAATTGCCGCCTGTGGCACCGCTCAATGTGTTACCTGTGATGGTGGTATCGTCAGCATAAACAAGAAGGATACCGCTTGAAGTATAGGTCGGGTGATCGAATGCAAGATTTGTTATAGTGTTGTCGGTTATTGTTGCGGTGGTGCCTGTACGCAGACCGCCGGAACCTATCTGTATACCGTTCTGACCGCACTCTCCGTCTACGCCCATACCTGTAATCACGTTATTGTCAATGGTTATATTGAGGTTGGGACCCCATCCGATGATTCCGGTTTTCTGATAGTTATATATTTCCGAATTGGTTATTGAAACATTTACGGTTTCGCCAAGAGACGCTCCGGCTTCTACAAGGATACCGTAGTTTTCGCTGAATCCCCACTGGGCATCGCTTTCGTCGCTTCTGATATTCATGACCGTGACGTTGTCTACCTGAACGTTTGAATCAACTATGGCTATGCCTATGAAATCCTTATTGCCGTTGTATTCGTCAACAACCGCCTGATCGCGTCCGTCAACCGTAATGTTCTTTATGACGACTGTGCCGTTTGTCGTGTCAGTATCCACGTTGATGACAGGCATACGCCATTTGCCGTTGTTTGTAAGCTGATCGGGAAGAACCTGCTGGAGGTCGGCTGAATCCGGCGATTCTATCACCACGTTTCCGTTTTCGCCGTTCAAAGCGTCTATGGTAATGTTCTTGGTTATGTTGAACTGCCCTCTG
Organism: Seleniivibrio sp.; assembly: GCF_021209385.1. Lineage (GTDB taxonomy): Bacteria > Chrysiogenota > Deferribacteres > Deferribacterales > Geovibrionaceae > Seleniivibrio. Next base: position 174,120 of record NZ_JAJOIL010000001.1, read on the forward strand.
TAAACCCCGTCGTGGATAAGGATGGTGTCTCCGTCCTTCGCAATGGCAAGGGCTTCATAGAGGCTCATTCCGTCCGCTGTGTCGCCGTCGGTATCGTAATCCGTCTGGGTAACGTGTATAACGGTGCTTGTGACAGTTACTTCGGCTGTGGTTGTGGCTGTTCCGTCATTCACAGCCACCTCAATTACGGCATCACCGTAAGGAGTATCGTTTTCATAGCCTATATGTGCCAGAACGTCGTTCACATCAGCAGTTGAGGCGTCGCTGTCAAAACTGACAACAAGCTTGCCGTCTGCAGACGTATAGCTCCATGTGGCAAACTGAGTGCCGCCGCTTGAAAGGGTTCCGCTTGAATCCGAACCCTGTTCGATGGTTCCTGTGACAGTAAAATTTCCGCCTGAAACAAAAGTGTATACGTCGTTGGCGTTGCCGTCCGCATCGCCGTTGGAATCCACTCGCTGAATTGTGATACTTCCGCCGTCCCAGTCACCTGAATCATTCTCCGTATCGCTTATCACTGCGTCGGGAACAAGTCCGCTGCCTGCATCTGCGAGACTGACTGTGCTGTCTGTTCCGGTATCCGCGCCGTTGAGGTCTAAAACTGCCGCATCATTCGTGGTGAAACCCGATACCGTAACAGAGCTGGTTGCATCTGCAATGTTTCCGCCCGTTGTCGTACCGTTCCAGTCGTCCGCAGCACTGATATTATAAGTTGTGCCGCCGTCAGAAGATGGTCCGTTTGCCGTAATAAGATTGGCAACAGCATCCTTATCCGTGGAACTAAGCGTAATTGTAAAAGACGTTGCAGAGGTTATCTCCACATCGGAAGTATTCGTAAGGGTATATGTCGCTCCCCCTTCTCCTGTGAAAGTGAAAGCGGATGCGTCAATATCGTTTGCAGCACCGGGCAGGTGCACCAGATTTGTCGCTGTAACAGTGAGAACACCTGTGGAAGCGTTATAGGATGTTTCAGTTATTGTCGGTGCAGATACGTTTGAAACGGTTATTCCGTTGCCGGTGGTATCGGCATCGGCACCGCTCAGCCAACCGGAAGCAGCCGCAAGATTAAACGTTGTCAAATCTGCGGAGGAACCTCCGTTATTATTCAGTATACCGTTGACATTCAGTTTGTCGGTGGCATCAAGAGAAACTGTAAAAGATGTTGAACTTGAAGCCGTTACTGTGTATGAGCCTGCAAGAGTGTATGTATTTCCGTCTTCACCGGTGAATGTCAGTTTTGAAGCGTCAATTGCTGCGCCGGGTGTCATTCCTGTTCCAGTGACAACAAGCGTACCTGTTGAAGCATCATATGTAGCTAATGAGATTACAGGGGTAACAACTGAAACAGTTGCCGAAACACCTGAAACGTCGGCGAAACTCTTGGTGGCTCCATCGTCTGTTACCTGTATGACGGATATCACACGATCGCCGTCTGTAGCGCTGACTGTAGTATTTTTATATGTTATGCCGTCTATCAATGTTCCGAATGATGTATTGTCCGCACCAAGCCCTGTTATTGTAACCGTTGCGGTACCACCGGTAATGCTTACGCTTGCCGTGCCGCCGGAAACTGATACGGAGTTGCCGTTTGTAAGGGCAACGTCCGTTCCGCCTATGGTAAGATACTCTTCACTGTCGGTAACGTTTGTCACTGTAATTTTAAATCCGGTGAACGTCTGACCGCTGTCCTGAGTATCTGCCGTAACGGTTTCAAAAAGGTCAACTCCGGTTGAAGTTCCGGTAGTAAAATATGTGGCTTCACCAGACGCAGAGAGCGTCGGCACATGGTATATGGTTACAGGGGTGGATGAAATATTGCTGAGATATATGTTATCCAGCGCAAGCTGCATCGGCATGCCGCCCGCATATACATAGAAAGAAGTAATATTCTCAAAACCGCTTATACCGGAAAGATCTATTGTAACACCGCCGTTATCGTCTCCCGCATAATCGATGACAACGGTATATTCGGTTCCGTTGCTGGCTACAATTTTGATATCCTGTCCGTTATGGTCTACATTGTAATTATCAAATATAGTCAGAGACGACAGGGTAAAATACTTACCGGATTGAAGAGCCACATCTATACGTGTTGATGCATATTCAGAATCCGAATCACCATCCATCATATCAAATGAAAGAATATCTCCGCTGAATCCCGTTCCGATGTCAGTACCGTAGGTTGCCGTTTCATCTGCGACTATGAAATCTCCGCCTGTTGAAACAATTTCAATTGTTTCACCGTATTTTGTCTGCGTTGCGGTAGATGCGGCGGTAGCCCCTGTATCGTCACTGACAGGTACTGTACCGGATTCAAAATCAAAGTTTATCGTCCATGGAGACTGTTTGATGTCTGTAACATCCATGTTATTGAAAAGAGCATAATTCTCGCTTATGAGTTCAACCATTGTCACATCATTGGTTGATATTGTGAATGAAGAGAAATCAAACACTCCATCCTGTCCAGTGGTGTCAATAATCTGAGAAGCTGTTGTGCCGTCTCCGTATGTGACTCTAACCTCTATTTGCGCGCACTGATTGTCAACGTAGTACTCGAAACCGTTAAAATCGAAGCTATGTCCTTCAGCATAAAACTTGACAATCAAGGAATTGTCATTTGAAGGGTCTGAATCCGTTAATACAGCGTTATCGTACACATACAGTCCCGAAAATGAAGCTAAAGGGATATAGTCAACGTAGGCATCAGCAGGTGCAGCAAAAGTGAACGTGACACCGCCTATAGACTTGGTAAAGCCCTGTGTATTGGAAACCAAATCCGAAGCTTCCAGCAGATAATCACGTGTCACTGCAACAGTTGAGGCAATAGAAAGAGATGTGCTGTTATTTGAACTGCCGTCATCCGTAACCTGAGTAATAGTTACAACACGGTTTGCCGAAGTAACGCTTGCAGTAGTATTTTTATATGTTATGCCGTCTACCAGAGTTCCAAATGATGTATTATCCGCGCTAAGCCCTGTTATTGTGACCGTTGCGGTGCCTCCGGAAATGCTTACGCTCGCTGTGCCGCCGGAAACTGATACGGAGTTGCCGTTTGTAAGTGCAACGTCTGTTCCGCCTATGGTAAGGTACTCTGCGCTGTCCGTGACGTTGGTCACGGTTATCGTAAACCCTGTGAATGTCTGACCGCTGTCCTGCGTATCTGCCGTAACACTGCTGAAAAGATCGACAGCGCTGCCGCCCTCGGTAAAAGTGGGGGAAGCTCCTGTCGCTGTCAATGTGGGAGCAGTATCGGTAGGCGCAGTTGTAATATTTTCTACGCTTATGTTGTCAAGTTCAATATACGCGCCGCCTGCCGGAGAAGTTATGATAAACCATGTGATACCGTTGAAATCGGCATCACCGGTCGGTATTGTAACAAGCTGCTTTGTGATTGATCCGGTATCGGTATACGTGAAAGTATAGGATCCGCCTTTATCAGTTGTTATGGTAAAATCTTCATTTCCTGTACCGTTCTGGTTGCTTATGTAAAATGAAACAAGGTCAAAAGCTTTGCCGGATTCCACGGAAACTTTTATTGATGTTTCCTTCTCATCCCACCCGAAATATAAAGCCTCAGCATCCACACGCCCGTCGGCATCACCGCCGGTGGATGAGCTGACGATCTGGGATGCAGTCGCCTCAACCGTAAATTCAACACCTGAACCGGTATCATCATATGTAACCGTTTTAGTTCCGAGTCCGGATGTGGTGCCGTCTCCGGTTTCAAAAGTCAAAAGAGCTGTATCAGCAGGCGCAGCAGGGGTCGTTGATGCATTTGCAATGGTTATGTTGGCAACGTTGAATGCCGTTTGAGGTGTGCCGACGTCCCATGAATAATAAACTCTGATAGAATCTATTACAACACCGTTGAAATTTGTAAAGTCCAGACCGTAGTCAACATCCTCCATTACGCCTACGCTTGAGTGATGGTTTGATTCGGCAACCTGAACCCCGTTTGCATAACCGACAACATAAACATCAGTGAAATCAGCTGTATTTCCGTCTATTTCATTGATTACAGCACTGACAAGATTAAAACTTCCGCCTCCGTTGACACCGATTTCAATATATGATGTTCCGGCACCCAATACACCGTTATCATCTATAAATGCTCCGTATTCATCAGCTTTTACAGGGTCGGCTGTTCCGTATCCGTCTGAACCGGTGATAACAAAAAAGTTATCCTGTGTTATATAGGAACCGTCGCCCTGATCAACCGCATTTATAAACGTATAAAGTCCGTCTGAGGGCACCGCCAGAAGACCATCGTAGCTGTCTGAACTTAAGACATCCGCCTCTACAGAGCCGGAAGAAAATTCCAACACCCAATCGCCACCCTTATCAGCAGCTCCGGTCAAATCATCAGAAGCCGAAATATCGGCTCCAGTCGCTTGCGCCAGAGATGCGATGAGAGTTTTCCCGCTTTCTCCCGCCGCAACTTCGCATCCGTAAACAAGGATGTCTCCGTCTGCTGAAAGCGAAGAACCTATCTGATTGAGCAGCTCCGTATAATCGCTTACGTTATCGTTGGTAATCTGGATAAGTCCGAGATCTATTACACCGCTGTCACCGTGTGACATGATATGAACAGCATTCAGGTCATGATAGCCGCTTAATATGTCCGCCATCTGTGCCAACGCATCAGATCCGGCATCAATTATATAAACTGTGGAGGAATCGCCTATTTCACTCACTATAGATTCATAATCCGATACGTTATTAAGAACAAATGTAATCTGGTTTGATGCAGCCATAAATCACCTATAAAATATCCATAATAATTTCTATTTTACACCATGTTACTAAAATTATCATTACCAACTCTGGTAGTTCATGGTATTTTTAACAACATTCTACACAAAACATGTAAAATTATTTTACTCACTAATTATTTAGTATATATTATAACTACTTATACCATCATCATAATCGATGGTTATAATATTTAAATAGAGTTTTATATTTCAGGTAATGTTATTTTTCCCAATAAATATTCACGATAATTTTAATATCTTTTATTCATAACAAATTACTGGGATTTTTCCGGTTTTATTCATAATTTTGCCTCATGTATTACAACTTTGCTCTCATAAATGCACATATAATGACACTACGAATATTTTACTGCTAAATTCTTTACCAATTTGTACTATAGAGCTTTTTCCTTCTCTCCATTTAAATATCTCTTTATTTTGAGAAATTATTAATTATGAAAAACAGATATTCTTGACATGTTCACACTACTTAGGCAGAATTCCTGAACTTATGAAAAGAACTATTATTAACTCTGTCCCTCTTCTTTCGCCATTGAGCGGCGTGGGCAGATATACTTATGAAATATGTAAACGGCTGGATCGCGGATCACTGGGCGCAGACATCACCTTCTTTTACGGATACAAATCCGGCAAGGTGTTTAGTCCCGGCGCTTCCGCTTTCGGTAAGGATACTAATTCAACGTTCAGCAGGCTGCTCAGAAGGTCGGCAAAAAAAAATCTTAACTGCCGTTTCAGCATTATCTCCTGACAGATACGACCTCTACTGGGAACCAAACAACATAGTGGAGGACTACTTTAAAGCACGCGCAATACTATATACTCTCCACGATATTTCAGTTATTAAACATCCGCAATGGCATCCTAAAAAACGTGTGGAACTTTTCACGAACCGCCTTCGTCGCAGTATTGAAAAAGCAGATATGATAATCACAGACTCTCATTTTTCAAAATCCGAAATAATTCAATATTTCAATCTGCCATCAGAAAAGGTTAGAGCCGTTTATCTTGGCTATGACGCAGAGCTTTTTCATAACGATTGCAACAAAACGACAGCTTCTTATTTAAAGAACAAATATACTGACGGACGTGATTTTATCCTGTTTTCAGGCAGTCTGGAACCGCGGAAGAATCTTTCCGGTCTGATAAAAGCCTATGCCACACTGCCTATGGTTATCAAAGAGAATTTCAAACTGCTCCTCGTCGGCGGGTATGGGTGGAACAATGACGAAATCCTGGAACTTATAAAGATGAACTCACCCTATGTCGTTCACGGCGGGTATGTTGATTATACTGAACTGGCAAACCTTTACAGAGCTGCATCTCTGCTCGCTTATCCTTCTCACTACGAAGGTTTCGGGCTGCCGCCTCTTGAAGCCATGGCGTGCGGATGTCCCACACTGGTATCCCCTAGTGCATCTATTCCGGAGGTATGCGGCGAAGCATCCTTGTATGTCGATCCCGACAGCGTTGAAAGTATACGGGAAGGGCTTACCAAAATACTCATAGACACATCATTTGCACAACGGCTCTCACAATCCGGTCTTATACAGTGCAAAAAATTCGACTGGAACACGACAGCAGCAGAACATATGAAGTGTATGAGAGAATTGCTGTAGCCTGCAAGACTGCTTCACCACTGCAGGGTTCGCAGAGACGGATAGATATAAACGTCTTCGCGAGGAGCACTAGCCGAAGGCTGAAAACATTTGCCTATTTTTGCAAATGTTTCTGTACCGAGCTTGCTGAAATGAGTCCACTTTAAACTATTTGTCGAATAGAGCGACGAAGCGATCTCATTCGTTTTGATTTTGATATTTATTCATAAAATGCGTAAATGCTCTAAAACCATCTTAAATTTTTTGTTTAAATGCAAGCAGTTCAAGGCGGGCGAGAAAATATGCGCAGTGTAAGTTTATGTACATGAGCAATATGTTTTCAGGTAGCTTGGTTCAGAAACATTCGCAATGATAGTGCGAATGTTTTGTGATAGCAACGAAGAAATGCTAAGTGTTATAAACGCCAATAATAAAGAAGGGGAGCTTTTGGCTCCCCTTCGGCTGATTAGTCTACGAATTCGATTATCGCCATTGAGGCATTGTCGCCCTGACGAAAACCGGTTTTGATTATTCTTGTATAACCGCCGGGACGCTCTTTAAACTTAGGAGCGATCTCGTCGAAGATCTTATGAACAACCTTGATGTTGGGGAGCTTGCTGAGTGCTGTTCTGCGTGCAGCAAGGTCGCCTTTTTTGCCAAGTGTCACCAAAGGCTCGATGAACATACGAAGCTGTTTTGCTCTAGCTACGGTTGTTTCGATACGGCCGTTGTCCACAAGAGAAGTGGCAAGGTTACGCACCATAGCCTTTCTGTGGGCAGGTTTTCTGCCGAGTCTGTTTCCACTTACGCCGTGACGCATCTATTCTTCCTCCGAATCTGTACTGTTATAACCGATGGCTTCCAGATCCATGCCGAGGGAAAGACCAAGTTCGCAAAGAACTTTTTTGATCTCTTCCAGTGACTTGCGTCCGAAGTTCTTAGTCTTCAGCATCTCTGCGTCAGTTTTCATGCAGAGTTCTGCAAGTGTTTTTATGTTGGCATTCTTCAGACAGTTGTAAGCGCGAACGGAAAGTTCCAGTTCCTCGATGCTTTTGTCGAGCAGGTCAAGAAGATGGTCGTTCTGGCTTGCGTCCTCTGAAACAGAATCGTCAACCACGGGTTCATCAAAGTTGATGAAAAGGTTCATCTGATCTTTGATGATCTTTGCCGCAAACCCTATTGCGTCCTCAGGATTGATAGACCCGTCAGTTTCGATTTCAAGAGTAAGTTTATCGTAATCCGTACTCTGACCGACACGGGCGTCCTCAACAAAGTAGTTCACTTTTTTGATAGGTGTGAAAACCGCATCAACAGCAAGCATATCCACTTCATCGTTCTCTTTTTCAATCTCTTCGGCAGGCACATAACCGATACCGCGTTTAACAACGAACTCCATATAGAGTTCTTTTTTGGGGTCGGTCAATGTGCATATATGCTGTTCGGGGTCAAGGATCTCAACCATTGTGTCGCCGGTGATGTCACCAGCGGTAACGGGACCCTCTCCTGTTTTTCTGATATACACACGTCTTGTTTCATGCGTGTGCAGTTTCAGTTCCAGCATTTTGATATTCAGAAGGATATCAACGACATCCTCATAAACACCTTCGAGTGCGGCGAACTCGTTGCTTACACCGTCAATCTTAACAGCGGTGACTGCCGTACCCTCTATAGACGAGAGCATAACACGTCTCAGGGCGTTGCCTACGGTTGTGCCGAATCCCTTTTCATAGGGTTCTGCAACGTATACGCCTTTTCTGTCAGTGACTTCGCCCAGAGCTTCAATCTTTCTGGGCTTTATGATTTCATGAAAATTCATGATGATCATTATGCTAACCTCCGTGTAAAACGTTATTTGGAGTAAAGTTCCACTATCAGGTGTTCCTGAATTTCATAACCTATGTCGTCTCTAACGGGCATTCTGAGAACAGATGCCTTGTAAGCGCCCTTATCGAGTGTGATCCACTCAGAAACGCCTCTGCCTTCAGCAGTGTCGACACATTCCTTAATCCTTGTGTTTTCGCGTGATTTTTCGCACACGGAAACAACGTTTCCAGCTTTAACAAGGTAGCTGGGGATGTTTACGGGTTTGCCGTCAACAAGGAAATGACCGTGACCGACCATTTGTCTTGCTTCTTTGCGGCTGCCTGCGAATCCTGCTCTGTAAACGATGTTGTCCAGTCTTCTTTCAAGAAGCTGAAGCAGGTTTTCACCGGTGATGCCCTGCATCCTGGTAGCTTTATCAAAGTAGCGGCGGAACTGTTTTTCAAGAACGCCGTACAATCTTTTAACCTTTTGTTTCTCACGCATCTGAGTACCGTAGTCGCTCAGTTTTTTGCGTGCCTGGCCATGCTGACCGGGAGCGTAAGGTTTTTTCTCAAAACCGCATTTGTCTTTGTAGCAACGCTCGCCTTTGAGAAAGAGCTTCATGCCCTCTCTACGGCAAAGTTTGCATACTGCACCTGTATACCTAGCCAACTTAAGCCTCCGTTACACTCTTCTCTTCTTTCTGGGTCTGCATCCGTTGTGGGGAACGGGTGTAACGTCCCTGATAACGGTGATTTTCATTCCGGCAGCGGCGATAGCACGGATTGCGCTCTCACGGCCTGCGCCGGGACCCTTAACGTTAACTTCCACTTCGCGCATACCGTTATCCACAGCTTTTTTAGCAGCTTGTTCAGCGGCTATCTGTGCTGCGAAAGGGGTGGACTTACGGGAGTTTTTAAAACCCACGCCGCCGCCCGCTGCCCAGCAAACAGTGTTTCCCTGTGCATCGGTGAATGTTACGATAGTGTTGTTAAAAGTTGACCTGATATGAGCAACGCCTCTGGGGACGTTTTTTCTCTCTCTTTTTTTAGAGCCTCTTTTAGCCATCTTCGTTCAATCCTTACTTTTTCTTAATGCCGCGCTTACCGGCGAGACCTTTTCTTGTTCTTGCGTTGCTTCTGGTCTTCTGACCTCTGCAAGGCAGGTGCATCTTGTGTCTCTGGCCGCGGTAGCAGCTGATTTCCATAAGTCTCTTAACGTTCAGGGATATCTCTTTACGGAGATCACCTTCAACTTTAAGATTTTCCTCGATGTACTTTCTGATTTCAGATATGTTCTGTTCAGAAAGGTCTCCTATCCTTTTGGACAGGTCTACGCCGATTACGCCAAGTATCGTTTTAGCAGTTTCACGGCCTACGCCGTAAATTCCTGTAAGGCCAACCTCGACTTTTTTGTTGTTGGGAATGTCCACACCAGCAATACGTGCCACAAAAAGCCTCCTTTAACCTTGTCTCTGCTTATGTCTGGGGTTTTCACATATTATGCGTATTACCCCTTTACGTTTGATAACTTTACACTTAGCGCATATAGGCTTTACACTAGCCCGAACTTTCATTTTTCACCCCGTCATTTCTTATGTCGGTAAGTAATTCGTCCTCTGGACAGGTCATAAGGGGAAAGTTCCACAGTGACCTTGTCTCCAGGGAGAATTCTGATAAAGTGCATCCTCATCTTGCCTGAGAGATGCGACAGGATTACGTGCTTGTTTTCCAGCTCAACCTTAAACATAGCGTTCGGCAGAGCTTCAAGCACCGTCCCGCTGGCTTCGATAACGTCTTCTTTTTTTCCCATATGCCTTTTACATGGTTAGTATTTCCGGTCCGCTCGGGGTAATGGCCACAGTGTTTTCATAATGTGCCGCTAAACTGCCGTCTTCTGTAACAGCGGTCCAGCCGTCTTTGAGGGTTCTAACACTGTAATGTCCTGCGGTTACCATAGGTTCCACAGCGAGGACCATTCCTGCACGCAGCCGCAACCCGCGATTTGGTCGCCCATAGTTGGGGATCGCCGGTTCTTCGTGCATTTCTCTGCCGATTCCGTGACCGAAAAAATCTCTGACTACTCCGTATCCGTGAGACTCGCAATGTACCTGCACAGCGTGCGAGATATCGGTAAGTCTTCCGCCGTCTACGGCTTTTTCTATACCTTTAAAGAATGACTCTTTTGTCACTCTCATAAGATCTTCCGCTTCTTTGGAAATTTTGCCCACTGCATAAGTGCGGGCAGCATCTCCGTGAAAACCGTTTTTATATGCTCCGACATCAACACTGATGATGTCGCCCTCGACTATTTTTCTGTCAGAGGGAATTCCGTGAACTACAACTTCGTTTATTGACGCGCAGATAGCACTCGGATATCCTCTGTATCCCTTAAAAGAGGGCAGAGCATCCCGAGAGGATATAATATTCTCTGCGAATTTGTCAATATCTAATGTTGTAAGTCCAGGTTTTATGAACTCTTCCAGTTTTTCCAGCACCTCTTTTACGATGGAACCGGCAATTCTCATCAGGTCGAGTTCGGCTTTTGACTTAATTACAACCATTATCCAAGTATCTTCTTAATAGCCGCAAAAACGTTGTCGGTTGTATCGTCACCGCTGAGTTCAAAGAACTTTCCGCTTTTGCCGTAATAGTCTTTCAGCAAAGCGGTGGTTCCGTGGTATACCGCCAGTCTTTTGCGGATTGTTTCCTCTCTGTCGTCGTCTCTGTGGACAAGAGTTTCGCCGTCGTTGTCACATTGACCGCCGTGTTTGGGAGGATTGAATTTTATATGGTAAGTGGCGCCGCATTTCGGGCATACTCTTCTGCCTGTGTTGCGTGTCACAACCACTTCATCATCAACTTCAAGACTGATGATGTGAGTTATCGACGTTTTAAGATCGTTAACAAGCATGGCATCCAGAGCTTCCGCCTGTGCGGTTGTTCTGGGAAAACCGTCAAGAATGAAACCGTTCTTACAGTCGTCCGCCTGAAAACGCTCTTTCATCATATTGATTATAAGGCTGTCAGGAACAAGCTGTCCGCCGTCCATATACACCTTTGCTTCTTTACCGAGAGCAGTACCTGCCTTAACAGCGGCTCTCAGCAGATCGCCGGTGGATATCTGCACAACCTTGTAGTCGTCTATTATTTTTGCCGATTGTGTGCCTTTACCCGCTCCGGGAGGTCCCAGAAAGATAAGATTGATCATTACATGCCACCTCTGCCTTTGATTCTTCCTTTTTTCAGGAAGCCGTCATAGTTGTTTGTCACCAGAGAAGCCTCAATCTTGGCTATCATATCCATACCGACACCGATAACGATCAGAACAGACGTACCGCCGAAATAGAAAGGTACGCTGAAGCTGTGAATTATAAACTGCGGCAGGATAGCAACAGCACCGAGGTATATTGCGCCCACAAAGGTCAGCCTTGAAAGTGTAAAGTCGATAAACTTCGCAGTTTCCGCTCCCGGTCTTTTCCCGGGGATGACGCCGCCGGACTTGTTAATGTTGTCGGCGATATCATCAGGGTTGAAGATGATGGACGTATAAAAATAGGTGAAAAATACGATGAATCCCACTGTAACTATGTAATAAAATACATGGCTGGGTGAGAACCAATAGCTTATCTTCTGAACCAGCGGATCCTGACTGAAAGTAGCCATGGTGCTGGGGAAGGCAAGTATTGACATCGCGAAGATGATCGGTATAACCCCTGCGGGGTTAAGCCTCAGCGGCAGGTAGGATGTTGTTGCAGCCGAACTGCCGCTTCCGCCTTTTCTGACATATTGTATGGGTATTCTTCTGTGAGAAGTTTCCATGAATACGATTGCCGCGGTAACAAGGAAGATAAGTGCCAGCACAAATATAAGTATAATGAGCTGGAGTTCGCCTGATTTCAGCAGAGTTATCGAACGGCTTACCGCAGAGGGGAAGCCGGCGATGATGCCTGCAAAGATCAGAACGGACATACCGTTACCGAGACCTTTTTCAGTAATCTTCTCTCCCAGCCACATAAGGAATATCGTACCGGTTGTCAGCGTAAGAGCGGTGAGCAGTCTGAAACCCATTCCGGGGAACATGACCACAGGAGCTCCGCCGGGGGATGTCATCCCCTCAAGACCAATGGCGATACCGAGACCCTGTATCATACTGATGATAACGGTTCCATACCTAGTGTATCTGGTTATCTTGTCCCTTCCCTCCTGACCTCTCTTTTTGAGTTCAGCAAGGTGAGGTACCGCAACAGTCATAAGTTCAAGTATGATCGATGCGGAGATATACGGCATTACACCGAGACCGAAGACAGTCAGCTTTGACAGCGCCCCGCCCGTGAACATGTCGAAGAAACCGAGAAGGTTTCCTGACTGCTGAGCAAAGAACTGGCTGAGAGCTTCGCCATCGATGCCGGGTGTGGGAACGTGTGCTCCCACCCGGTATACAAACAGGAAGAAGAGGGTCCAAAGGATCCTCTTCCTGAGTTCTGCTATTGAGAAGATTTCTTCTAATTTTCTAAACATCAATTACCCCAGAACAACGACTTCGCAGCCTGCTTTTTCTGCTTTCTCTTTTGCAGAGCCGGAGATTTTGTCAACTTCAAATTTCAGCTTTTTGCTGATTTCGCCGTCGCCAAGAACTTTAACTCCGTCCTTATTGCCTTTCACAAGACCTTTCTCTTTAAGAGTTATGGAAGATACCACCTCTCCTTCAGAGAATGCGTTGTTAATAGCTTCAAGGTTTACAGTTTCAAAAACAGTCGCAAACTTAGCGTTGTTGAAACCTCTTTTAGGAAGTCTTCTGTTAAGAGGCATCTGACCGCCTTCAAATCCGGGTCTGATCTTTCCGCCGCTTCTGGCTTTCTGACCTTTTGTACCCTTGCCGGCAGTAGTACCGTGTCCGCTACCGCTGCCTCTTCCGAGTCTCTTTCTGTCTTTATTGGCACCGGGAGCCGGTCTCAGATCATGAAGTTCCATCTTTGTATCCTCTTACTTAATGATTTCCTGAATGGTTTTGCCTCTCATTTCGGCAACCTTGTCCAGGGTTCTTATGTTCTTAAAACCGTCCATAACTGCATAAAGCGAGTTATAGGGGTTTCTGCTTCTGGTTGACTTGCAGAGGATGTTCTGAACGCCTGCCAGCTCAAAAAGTGAGCGGGTTACACCACCGGAAATGATACCCGTACCGGCTGCGGCGGGTCTCATAACGATTTCGCTTGAAACGAAACGTCCGATAACGTCGTGGGGGATAGTGCCGTTTACAACGGGCACTTCCACCATACTTTTCTTAGCGTTCTCAAGCGCTTTTTTAATAGCGTCCGGAACTTCTCTTGCTTTGCCGTGACCTATGCCGACTTTGCCGTTCATGTCGCCGACAACTACAAGAGCTGTGAACTTGAATATACGACCGCCTTTAACGACTTTCGTAACTCTGCCTATGTTAACCACTTTATCTACAAGTTGGTTTTCGCCGTTTACGTTAGCATTGCTCATAGGTTACCTCCTTAGAACTCAAGTCCGGCTTCGCGTGCGCCTTCAGCCAGCGCCCTGATCCTGCCGTGATAAAGGAAACCGCCTCTGTCAAAGACAACTTTGCTGATTCCCTTTTCGGAAGCTCTTTTAGCAACCTCTGCGCCGATAGCTTTTGCAACAGTAAGGTTAACACGTCCTTTGAACTGCTCTTTAAGCTCTTTTTCAAGGGAGCTTGCAGCAACTATCGTTGTACCTTTAGTGTCGTCTATAACCTGAGCATAGATATATTTGTTGCTTTTGAAAACAGCCAGTCTGGGTCTGATTTCTGAGCCCTGTACCTTTTTTCTGTTACGAACATGCCTTCTTACGCGGGCAGTCGCTCTTGAAAATACAGCCATTTCAACTCCCCTTATTTCTTACCGGTCTTGCCGGCTTTTCTGAGTATGTACTCGCCTTCGTATCTGATACCTTTACCTTTGTAAGGTTCGGGTGCTCTCAGCTTGCGGATGTTTGCCGCAACCTGTCCAACAAGCTGTTTGTCGATACCCATAACGGCGATCTTGGTCTGGCTCTCCGCCTTAAGCTCGATGCCTGCGGGAGGAGTGAACACAACGGGGTGTGAGAAACCGAGGGACAGATCAAGGTCTGATCCCTTCTGAGCAACTCTGTAACCCACGCCGACGATATCAAGCTTTTTCACATAACCCTGTGTAACGCCTGTAACCATATTGCTGATCAGTGTACGGGTGAGACCGTGTACAGCTTTAGAGATCTTAGTCTCGTCTTTTCTGTCCACGTTCACAACGTTGCCGTCAACAGCTACAACAGCCTTATAGTGGATTTCCTGCTCAAGCTTGCCTTTGGGGCCTGCGACGCTGACAGTGTTTCTATCAATAGAAACTGTCACGCCAGAGGGAATATCTATAGGTTTTTTACCAATTCTGGACATTAACGCTCTCCGTTACCATATCTGGCAAATGTACTCACCGCCGACTTTTTCAGCGATGCACTGCTTGACGGTCTTGATACCTCTGGAAGTAGAAACAACACCGTTTCCAAGTCCGCCAAGTACAGGTTTGAGGTTCTTAGTGTTCACATACACTCTCTGACCGGGTTTAGATACTCTCTTAATCCCGCGGATAACGGACTCGCCGTTATCGTTATATTTAAGGTGAATCACTATATTTTTCTTGTTTCCGTCTGTAACCACACGGAAATTTTTAACGTAACCCTCGTCTTTAAACAGGGAAGCAACTGCCTCTTTCATTTTAGAGTGAGGCATTACAACCTCCTGATGTTTAACCATAAGAGCGTTACGCACTCTTGTAAGCATATCAGCGATAGGATCTGTCATTCCCATGACTTTAGTCTCCTTATATTACCAGCTGGACTTTCTTACGCCGGGGATTTCTCCCTCAGCCGCGAACTTCCTGAAGCAAAGTCTGCACATGTTGAACCTACGCATAAAAGAACGAGGTCTTCCGCAGATGGGGCAGCGGTTATATTCCTGCACTTTGAATTTCTTCTTCTGAAATCCGCTGTTGTATTTAGCTTTTGTAGCCACTTACGCCTCCGGGTTTTCAAAAGGCATACCGAGCTCTCTAAGAAGCTCTCTTGCCTCTGCATCTGTTTTAGCTGTTGTTGTGACGATGATGTCAAATCCTCTGATCTTGTCGATCTTGTCATAATCGATCTCAGGGAAGACGATCTGCTCTTTCAGACCCATAGCAAAGTTGCCTCTGCCGTCGAAAGATTTGGGGTTAACCCCAGCGAAGTCTCTAACCCTTGCAAGAGCGATTCTTGTCAGCCTAAACAGGAAGTCGTATGCAGCGTCGCCTCTGAGAGTGACTTTACAGCCGATGGGCATGCCTTCTCTCAGTTTGAAGCTGGCGATGGACTTTTTAGCCTTGGTGACGACCGGCCTTTGTCCCGCGATGAGAGTCATGTCTCTGAGAGCGCCTTCAACGGCTTTGGAGTTTTGAACTGCCTCGCCTACGCCCATGTTCAGAGTGACTTTCTCAACTTTCGGAACCTGCATGACGTTCTTGTAACCGAACTTCTGAATGAGTTTCGGCACAACCTCTTCTTTATAGATTCTTTTAAGTTCCGCCATTTCTTTTTAGTCTCCGTTACTTATCGATTATCTCGCCACAGGATCTGCAAAATCTGACTTTTTTGCCGGATTCGAGAACCTTGATTCCAAGCTTTACGCCTTTACTGCATTTTTCACAGTAGTACATAACGTTGGATACCGCCAGAGGCATTGTTTTATCAACTATGCCGCCGTCCGGGTTGAACTGGTTGGGTTTAACGTGTTTTTTGGAGACGTTAACGCCTTCGCAGAACACTTTTCCGCCATCCCTGTCCATTTTGACGACCTTTGTTTTCTGACCTTTATCTTTACCTGTGGTAACGATAACCGGGTCGTCTTTTTTGATTTTCAGTTTAACACTCATTGACAATCCCTCTTAGAGTACTTCGGGAGCCATTGAAACTATTTTCAGATAGCCCTTTCCGCGCAGCTCTCTGGCAACGGGTCCGAAAACCCTTGTTGCGATAGGTTCAAGGTTTGTTTTACCCAGAAGCACACACGCGTTGTCGTCAAACTTGATGTATGTGCCGTCGGGGCGGCGCTGTTCTTTTGCTGTGCGAACGATAACGGCCTTAACGACAGAACCTTTTTTGATGTTGCTGTCGGGAGCTGCCGCTTTAACGGTGCACACGATGATGTCGCCTATTCTTCCATAGCGGATTTTTGATCCGCCGAGGACTTTGATGCAAAGCACTTCCTTAGCTCCGGAGTTGTCAGCAACTCTGAGTCTGGATTCTACCTGTATCATGTTATCTTACTCCTCAGCTGCGGCTTCGATGGAGTGTTGCAGAACCTTTGACACTCTCCAGCGTTTGTCTTTGCTGATCGGTCTTGTTTCTACGATTTCCACAGTATCGCCAACTTTGCATTCATTGTTCTCATCATGAGCTTTGAAGCTTTTTGTGCTCTTGATGAACTTCTGGTAGCGGGGGTGGAGTTTCAGGCTCTGGACTTTAACAACGACTGTCTTGTCCATCTTGTCGCTGACTACCACTCCTTTCCTTACTTTTCTAGCGTTTCTGGCTTCCATTATTTGCCCTCGGTGCTTTTCTCGTTCAGAATGGTCTGAATACGAGCTATGTCTTTTTTAGCCTTTTTGATAAGTGAGGAATCCTCAATATCGCCTGTTGCCAGTTTAAACTTCATTCTGAAGATGTTTTCGCTGAGCTCAAGCTCTTTGGCTTTCAGCTCGGCGGCATTCATTTCTCTCAGTTCTGCTGTTTTCATTGTGCCGCCTCCACTGTCTCACGTCTGACAAATTTAGTCTTAACGGGCAGTTTGTGTGAAGCTCTTCTGAACGCTTCTTTTGCCTGTTCTTCTGTAACGCCGCCCACTTCATAAAGGATTGTTCCTTCTTTAACGGGGGCAACATAATACTCAACCGCACCCTTACCTTTACCCTGTCTGACTTCAAGGGGTTTAGATGTAATGGGCTTATGAGGGAAGATGCGGATTATAAGGTTTCCGCCTCTTTTCAGATATCTGTTGATAGCAATCCTCGCAGATTCTATCTGACGGCTTGTAAGTTTAGCTTTGCCGTCTGCAGCAAGACCGAAGTCGCCGAAAGCCACATAGTGACCTTTAGAAGCGACGCCTTTGATGCGGCCTTTAAACTGCTTTCTATATTTCATTCTATTGGGTGTAAGCATTACTCACCTGCCTCTGTTCTGCCTCTGTCTTCGAGAACTTCACCAGTGAAGACCCAGACCTTGATACCGATGATACCGTAGGTTGTAAGTGCTTCTGTGGTGCCGTAGTCGATGTCAGCACGAAGTGTCTGAAGCGGAACGCGTCCTTTAATGTACCACTCTGTTCTTGCCATATCGGCGCCTGCAAGACGACCGGAACAAGCAACCCTGATACCGAGAGCGCCTGACTTCATAGCCTGAAGAACGGCTTTTTTCATCGCACGTCTGAAAGCTACACGTCTCTGGATCTGCATGGCGATGTTTTCGCCGATGAGAAGAGCGTTGATCTCGGGTTTCTTCACTTCTCTGATAACAAGAAGTACTTCGGAATCCGTAAATCTTTTCAGTTCTCTTTTAAGTTTGTCGATTTCAGCGCCTTTCTTACCGATAACGATACCGGGGCGTGAAGTGTTAAGAGTGATACGCACTCTGTTACCCATACGCTCGATACCTATTCTGGCAAGACCAGCCTGCATAAGCTTCTCTTTGAGGTACTTTCTTATTTTGATGTCCTCAAGAAGCTGTTGTCTGTATTCTTTTTTATTGGCAAACCAAGTTGATTTCCAAGGCTTGTTTATGCCGATTCTGTATCCGTTAGGATTTACTTTTTGTCCCACCAATTACCTCCCTTAGTCTGAAAGCACGACAGTAATGTGGCTAGTAGGTTTGCGGATAAGGGACGCTCTGCCGTATGCTCTGGGGGTAAACCTTTTCATAGCGGGACCTGCATCCACTCTGACCTCTTTGATAATCATGCGGCTTGCATCTGCGGCACCGTGATTTTCCTCTGCGTTGCTCGCAGCGGATTTAACGGCTTTGTACAGAGCTTCTGCACCTTTGTTGGGGGTAAACTTAAGGATAGCAAGAGCCTCCTCAACTTTTTTACCTCTGATAAGGTCAGCTACAGGGCGGGTTTTTCTGGTGGAAACTCTCTGAAATCTTGCGAATGCTTTAGCTTCCATATTACCTACCCTTTACCTTTTTGTCGTCTTTCTTGTGACTTCTGAAAGTTCTGGTGAGTGCGAATTCACCAAGTTTATGGCCAACCATGTTCTCTGTTACGAAAACAGGGATGAACTTCTGTCCGTTGTGGACCGCAAATGTCAGGCCGACCATCTCAGGAATCACGGTGCTTCTTCTAGACCAAGTCTTAATGACTTTTTTATCGCCGCTTTCTTTGGCTGTGATCACCTTTTTCTCAAGGTGATCGTCAAGGAAAGGACCTTTTTTCAATGACCTAGGCACTTGTCAATCCTCCTACTTCTTCCTGCGGGAAACTATGTACTTGTTAGAGGGCTTGTTCTTAGCTCTTGTTTTGTAACCCTTAGTAGGAACACCCCAGGGAGTCACAGGGTGACGACCACCGGAAGTTCTACCTTCACCACCACCATGGGGGTGATCAACAGGGTTCATTGCAACGCCTCGAACAGTAGGTCTGACGCCTTTCCAACGAGTTCTACCCGCTTTACCGATTTGAATGTTCTCATGCTCAGTGTTGCTTACCTGACCGATAGTGGCTTTGCACTCGGCTTTGATAAGTCTGATCTCACCGGAAGGCATGCGGACGTGGCAATAGGTTCCCTCTTTTGCGAGAAGCTGTGCATATGTTCCTGCGGAACGTGCAAGCTGACCGCCTTTACCGGGCCTCATTTCCACGTTATGGACAACTGTACCCACGGGCATGTCTTTCAGCATTTTTGCATTGCCAAGTTTGATGTCCGCATCAGCACCGCTGTGTATTTTGTCTCCAACTTTAAGACCAAGAGGAGCAAGGATATATCTTTTCTCAC
The DNA here is from genome assembly GCF_021209385.1 of Seleniivibrio sp. Lineage (GTDB taxonomy): Bacteria > Chrysiogenota > Deferribacteres > Deferribacterales > Geovibrionaceae > Seleniivibrio. The sequence goes on from NZ_JAJOIL010000001.1 coordinate 193,331, forward strand.
CATCAGCATAGAACACAAGAGCAATTCTTGCGCTTCTGTTAGGATCGTACTCGATTGTTTTAACGCTTGCTTCAACGTTGTCTTTGTTTCTTTTGAAATCTATCAGACGATATTTTCTCTTGTTACCGCCGCCTTTGTGTCTGACTGTAATGCGGCCGTTGTTTGTACGACCTGCATGTTTCGACAGAGGCGCGAGCAGTGACTTTTCAGGCTGATCAGTGGTCACATCCTGGAAGTCGCTGTTGGTTCTGAACCTTACACCGTCTGAAGTCGGTTTAAACTTCTTGATTCCCATTTAAGATTCCTCTCTTACACAAACTCCAGTTTTTCGCCATCAGCCAGAACAACAATAGCCTTTTTCCAGTCGCTTCTTTTGCCCATTGTGCGTCCGAAACGTTTTGCTTTGCCTTTGTAGTTCATAGTTCTGACATCTTTCACTTTCACGTTGAAAAGCTTTTCAATAGCCTCTTTGATCATCTTTTTAGATGCTCTGGCATCAGTTGCGAAAGTTACTTGATTAAGGTTCTCTTTCATATCAACGGCCTTCTCAGTTATGAGGGGCTTTTTGATTACGTTGTACATTGAAAGCAAGCTCATACGAGAACCTCCTGAATACGTCCGATTGCATCCTGGCAGAGCAGGATAGTGCGGGCGTTTATCACATCGTAAACGTTCAGACCGTTAACGTCGAGAAGGTCAACGTAGGGCAGGTTGCGGAAAGCTCTTTCAGCTTTTTCGTCAAGTCCTGCATAAACCACGAGAACTTTTCTGTCGGCAGAGAAATTTTTAAGGATTTCAACCGCTTCTTTGGTCTTGCCGTTTGCAACGCTCAGCGCATCGATGATGTGCAGTGAACCCGCTTCGGATTTTGCCCTGATTGCAGATTTAAGAGCATTCTTAACCTTTTTCTTGGGCATAGTGTAAGCATAGTCTCTGGGATGGGGACCAAATGCTATAGCTCCGCCTCTCCAGAGGGGAGACTTTTTTGAACCAGATCTGGCACGGCCTGTACCTTTCTGTCTCCAAGGCTTTGCGCCTCGGCCGCCGTCCATTCTGGCTCTGTTGAGTGTGGAATGCGTGCCTGCTCTTCTTGAGGCAAGCTGCATGATTACCACCTCATGCATAAGGGCAGGTTTTACAGGATACGACATGATTTCGTCGCTCAGATCAACCTGTCCCACTTTTTCGTTCATCACGTTTTTCACGTCAAAAGTAGCCATTAGTTCCTCAGATTACTTTTTAGCCTTAACTGCTTGTTTGATGTAGACGACTCCGTCTTCATAGCCGGGTATCGCACCTTTAATAAGCAGCAGGTTTGTTTCAGGTATTATTTTCACCACTTGCAGGTTCTGTACGGAAACTGTTTTTCCGCCCATTCTGCCGGGCATCTTTCTTCCCTTTGCTGTTTCGCCGGGAAATTCGCACATCCCTATAGAGCCGGGTACGTTGTGGAAGTGTGAACCGTGGGTCTTGGGACCACCCGCAAATCCATATCTTTTTACAACACCCTGAAAGCCCTTACCAATGGATGTTCCCTGAACATCAATGAGATCGCCTTCCTCAAAGATTGTGACATTGACCTGCTCGCCGACAGCTTTGTCCGAGCCGGATTCAGTTCTGAATTCCTTCAGATACTTGTGGGGCGCAACGCCCTGTTTCTTGAAATATCCGGCCATGGGTTTGTTTACTTTGCCGTCTTTAACGATTTCTTCAAAACCCAGCTGAATGGCACAGTACCCGTCTTTCTCTTTGCTTCTCACTTCGGTAACAACACAGGGGCCAGCTTGCACAACGGTGACAGGCACTACGGTTCCGTCTTCTTTAAAGACCTGTGTCATACCCACTTTTTTGCCGATAATTGCTTTTGCCATTTTCGTCTTTTCCTACTCTTAGAGTTTTATTTCTACGTCAACGCCTGCGGAAAGTTCCAGTTTCATAAGGGCATCAATAGTTTGAGGGTTGTGCTCAAAAATGTCGATGAGCCTTTTATGAGTCCTTATTTCATACTGGTCTCTCGCGTCCTTGTTAACGTGTGGGGACTTGAGGATAGTAAACTTTTCAATCGAAGTAGGCAGCGGGATGGGTCCCACTACCTCTGCGCCTGTACGTTTCGCAGTGTTGACAATGTCTTTCACTGCTTTATCCAGAATTCTGTAATCGAAAGCTTTAAGCTTTATTCTTATCTTCTGATTTTCCATTAGTTCGCCTATTACTCGGAGATCTCAACAACCACGCCTGCACCTACGGTACGTCCGCCCTCACGGATTGCGAAGCGAAGACCGGGATCCATTGCGATGGGTGTGATAAGTTCAACATCACAGGAGATGTTATCGCCGGGCATTACCATCTCTA
>NZ_JAJOIL010000024.1 GCF_021209385.1 Seleniivibrio sp.
TGAAATACCCGTGATAAATGATGAAAATCAGCTTTCGGCTGCGATATAAACCGGAAAAAGAAATAACAAGATACAAAAACAAAAAACGCCGCACTTCTCACGAAATACGGCGTTTGTCATCAGTCTGAGGCGACCGATTGGTCGCCTTTTTTTGCTCTATATTTTGAACTGGCTTATAACTTCCTGCAACTCCACAGACTGCTTTTCCAAATCTGCAACAGTACGACCTATTTCCACAAGAGCGTTAGAACTCTGCTCAACACCAGCCGAAATCGCCTGTGTTTTATCGTTTATCTCCTGCATTCCGTCCTTCTGCTCTGTCATTGATTTTTCAATGAATGTGTTCATCCGCTGCATCTCGCCGACAGAATTAACTATTTTATCAAAGAAACCCGCTGTTTCAAGCATGATACCCACGCCTGATTCAACCTGTTGTTTCGCGGCGTTCATATCGTTAGACGCTTTCTGCGAATCTGACCGGAGATTGCCTATAATATTGCCTATTTCCCCTGTTGAACTCTGTGTTCTTTCCGCAAGTTTCCTGACCTCATCAGCAACGACTGCAAACCCTCTTCCGTGATCTCCTGCTCTTGCCGCCTCGATTGCCGCATTAAGGGCAAGCAGGTTTGTCTGGTCTGCGATATCGCTGATAACATCAAGTATCTCGTTTATCTCCTGAGAAGAGTTCACAAGATTTTGTATAGTGCCATTGAGCTGGTCAACTCTGGTTTTGATTCCGTTCACTTCTTCAACGGCGGATTGAATCCTGTTGCGCCCCTCGGCTGTGGTTTCGGATGTTTCGTTTGCTATTTGACCGCTGGACGACAAACTCTTCGCCATTGCCGCAGAGGATGAATTCATTTGGCTTGTTGCTCCGGCAACGCTTGAAATCTGTGACGACTGATCATTAACAGTGGCAGAAAGTTCCTCAGTGGCTGATGCCAGCTCAGAACTTCCTGATGCGACAGCATGAGCGTTATGCTGTAAAGCAGATATTATTTCCCGAAGTTTATCAATGAAGCTGTTGAAATATTCCGCAAGCTTGCCTACCTCGTCCTGTGATTTTACATCCAGTTTTTTTGTCAAATCTCCCTTGCCGGAAGATATCTCCTTCAATGTGGCAGAAGCTTTTATAATACCGGAGGCAAGCACAACAACAAAATATCTGGCGGCAACAAGAGTGATTCCTATAACTATCAGTGATATAAGCAGCACTTGCACAACGGTTTTGACAATTTTGTCATGCGCGTCCTCATTGATTTTTTCCACAGCATTTTCGATATCCTCAGTGCTGGCAGCTGTGCCTACCATCATCCCAAGCTTATCTATGCCCTTCGCATAGCTTATTTTCAGAACTTCCCTATCCGTACCAGGCAGTTTCCACATATAATCGTCATACCCGCCTCCGTTTTTTGCTGCAATAATGGAGTTTTTAACCCTGTCATAAAGGTTCTTACCCACCAGATCGGGAGCTGTACGTATTGACAGAGCTGTTCCGTCATAGGCATAGCCGACAAGATACCCGTCTTTATTGCCGATATTGTCAAAAGCCGTCTGATCAAGCATCTTTATGATAAGTTCGCGTTGCTGGTCTGTGGTCAGGTTTCCGTCGTTAAGGATAGGCGTGATGGATGATATATATTCGTCTATCAGTTTTTTCAACTCACTCTTTTTGTTCGCAACAAGATTTGTGCGTGTGTTCTCTATCTCCTGCGATGCGCTGATATTCATCTCAACCGTCACAAGGGAAAGAATAATGGCTGTGACTGCGATAACAGGTATTGTCACCAACAGCAAGATCTTGCTCGAAATAGATTTAAACATTCAAAGCCTCCGCATAAATAATTGATAAAGCTCGTTACGAGACACTTTTATCCACCTCATGCAAGCAAAATCAACGCCACCACACTTTTTAAGCTAAATAGTTAATATAAAAGGTATTTAAAATGATTTTTCAGATAAATTACCGTATAATGAAACACTCTGTATCAACCCGTGAGACATTTTTTGATGGAAAGAGACACGGCGACGGAGACTGTCCGACGCCGCATTGACATTTATATATGTTTTTTGAGGTAGGCAAGTCCGAGAACTGCCGACAGAGCCGAAGCACCCAATATGGAAAGCTTCGCTACGTTCTGCATCTCTTCTGGAAATGCCATGGTGGAGATGAATATAGACATGGTGAGACCTACACCCGCCAGCATACCGGCACCGATAATGTGTTTCATATTAACGCCTTCAGGCAGAGACACTTTGCCGAACTTCATGAGAAGAGCGACACTGCCCACGATGCCCAATGGTTTGCCTATGACAAGTCCTGCGGCAATACCCGCGGAAACAGCGGCACCGTCCGAACCTACATTGCCAAGATCGAACAGCAGTCCCATATTAGAAAATGCGAAAACAGGCATTATTATATACGCGGTGAAGCTGTGCAGGCTCTCTTCAAGCCTTGAAAGAGGACTTGCAGCGTAGGTAGCCATATGAACCACCCTGTTCAGCTCGTGTTCGTTCTCTTTCGTCAGCTCCCTGTTCTCGTCATTATCAATTTTAGATATCGACGCTCTGGTCAGACGGCTGAAAACGTTCAGAGGAATCGCAGGTGAGGAAGGAACGAACATGGCTGTTATAACCCCTGCCGCTGTGGCGTGTATGCCCGCTTTCAGCAGGCAATACCAGAGTATACCGCCCACAACCATATAGGGTGTGATTGCCGCAACTTTCATCCTGTTCAGCACGAACAGAACCGCAACGGAGACAGCACCCCACATCATATATGACATAACGATTGATTCTGTATAAAAAAGAGCTATCACAAGCACCGCCAGCAAATCGTCAACAACTGCCAATGATGCAAGAAACACTTTAAGACCGGACGGAACACCGCTTCCCAGCAGTGTCAGAAGACCTATGGCAAAGGCTATATCAGTTGCCATGGGGACGCCCCAGCCGCTCATCACACCCTTAACGTTCAGAAGTGCATAGATGGCGGCAGGCACAATAGCGCCGCCAATCGCTCCCACAGCAGGCAAAACCGCCTGCGCAGGTGTGGAAAGCTCGCCGTGAACGAACTCCCGTTTCACTTCCAGCCCAACAAGGAGGAAGAACAGTGCCATCAGACCGTCATTTATCCAGAGGATAAGCGGCTTATACAGCGAAAAAGCACCCATAGTAACGCCAAGCCTCTGCTGAAAGAATGAGAAATAACCGTCTGAAACCGCAGAATTTGCAAATAACAGTGCCAGAACCATCGAGCCTATCATAAGGATACTGCTGGATGATTCAAGCCTCAGAAACCTCCCGAAAGGGTCAAGTGTGTTTGAAATAAGCCTGTTAACTCTCTTCTGCATTTATCACCTGATAGATTTAATTATATTGTAAAGACTTGTTGATTAATAACGAGTTCATACTATTATAGCATAATTGAACGAAAACAGGAGCGTATCATGCAACTAGAAAAGAAGATGGCTGACCTTATATGCGAATACTCCCTCAACCTGAAAGAGGATGACATATTTCTTATCCGCGCGGAGACCGTATCCGAACCCCTCGTTAAAGCACTGATGGTGAAAGCCCTGCAAATGGGCGCGCACCCTGTTCTGCGTATGGCTATCGCCGAACAGCAGGCGGCTTTTTACAGCAACGCCAGCGCAAAACAGCTTGAGTTCATAGCGCCCAGCGTTATGGCGGACGCGCACAACATCACCGCGCAAGTATATATTGACAGCACCAGCAACACAAAACAGCTCACAAGAGCTGACAAATCTAAAATAGCTCTCGCCAGCAAGACAATGCGTCAGGTGCGCGACGTTCTTATGGAGCGTGAGCAGAAAGGCGAATTCCGCTGGTCACTCTGCCCCTACCCTTCACAGGCTATGGCACAGGATGCTGAAATGTCGCTGGATGAATACACAGAGTTCGTTTACAACGCATGCAAGCTGAACGAACCAGACCCAGTTGCCGCATGGCGCAAGGTTGACGAGTTCCAGAAAAAAGTTGTGAACATACTCACCGGAACAAAGGAGCTTCGCGTTGTGGGAGACAAAACCGACCTCACCTATAATGTTGAAGGGCGCAAATGGCTGAACTGCAACGGACACCACAACATGCCCGACGGCGAGGTTTACACCAGCCCCGTTGAAGACGGTGTTAACGGACAGATATATTTCGACCTGCCCACATCATACATGGGTGTGGAAGCCGGCGGCATACTTCTGAAAATTGAAAATGGTCGTATAATGGAAGCATCAGCCGAAAAAGGTAACGACTTCCTGCAAAGCGTTCTGGAGACAGACGAAGGCTCAAGATTCATCGGCGAGTGCGCTTTCGGTCTTAACGACAACATAGACAAGCCCACAAAGAACATCCTTTTCGACGAAAGATAGGACGCACAATCCACATGGCAGTGGGTGCGAGCTATCCCGAAGCCGGCGGAAAGAACAAGTCAGGCATCCACTGGGATATGATCAAGTCCATGCATGACGGAAAAGCATATGCCGACGGAAAACTTATCTACAGCGAAGGAAAATTTTTAGGTTTATAAGATAGACTGCTTCGTCATTTCATTCCTCGCAGAGACGAAATCAAGAAAATCCCCCTTAATCCCCCTTTGTCAAAGGGGGAGACAAGACAGGAAAAAAATTTGGCGGTTAGATGCGAGCAGAACAAGAAAGACTTTTTGAACGAGCTACGCCCTCGCAGAGACGGCAAACGTCTTGAACTTATCGGCTATAAACGAGCAGTTCAAGGGAAGGATAAAAAATATGCGCAGTGTACGCAACGAAGGTACATGAGCAATATTTTTTAGACTTCAACGAAGAAATGAGAAGTTTAGAAGCGATAATAAAACAAATGGGCGGGTTTTTAACCCGCCCTGTCTACTTAGTACCAAATAACCTGTCGCCAGCGTCTCCAAGCCCGGGTACAATGTAACCGTTCTCGTTCAGACACTCGTCAAGCCCTGCGGCAAACACCTTAACATCAGGGTGTGCATCGCAGAAAGCCTTAACCCCTTCCGGAGCAGCTATCAGGCACATAAACTTGATATTCTTAACACCCACCTCTTTCAGCTTATCCACAGCTGCAATAGCAGAGCCGCCTGTCGCAAGCATCGGGTCGATGAGTATGAAATCCCTGTCCTCACTCTGAGGCGGAATTTTAAAGTAATATGAAACAGGCTGGAGCGTCTCGTGGTCTCTGTAAAGACCAATATGCCCCACACGGGCGGACGGGATAAGTTTCAGTATTCCGTCTACCATGCCCAGACCCGCGCGCAGGATAGGCACAAGAACAACCTTTTTGCCGGAGACTATTTTGGTCTTCGTTTTGCAGATAGGTGTTTCTATCTCAACTTCCTCCAGCGGAAAGTCCTTTGTGATCTCGTACGCCATAAGCATTGCAACTTCGTCCACAAGTTCCTTAAAACCCTTTTTCGGGGTGGTCAGGTCGCGGATAAAGGTCAGTTTATGCTCGATGAGCGGGTGGCTGATAACTTGAAAATTCGGGTAGTTCATCATTTATCCTTGGGGAGTATTAAGTTCAGGATAACGCCGACTATGCCCGCGAGACCGATACCGCCGAGAGTAATCTTGCCCATTGTTATGCTGAGGTCGCCGATACCGACAACGAGGATAACAGAGGCGATGATAAGGTTGCGCGCTTTGGACATATCCACGCGTTCGCGTACGACGGTTCCGATACCGATGGCGGCTATCATACCGAACAGCAGTATCATGATTCCGCCCATAACGGGAACGGGTATCGTTTTAAGCACTGCACCGAGTTTACCGACGAAAGCAAGCACTATGGCTGTGCATGCGGCGATAGTCATATAGACAACTCTGTATGATTTTGTAAGAGCCACGGCTCCTGTAACTTCGGAATAAGTTGTGTTGGGAGGTCCGCCAAGAAGGCTTGCAAGTGTGGTCGCAAGACCGTCGCCAAGAAGCGTTCTGTGAAGACCGGGGCTTTTAAGATAGTTCTTGCCTGCAACGTTTGAAATGGCAAGAACGTCGCCGACGTGTTCAATAGCAGGAGCTATTGCCACGGGAACTATATAAAGGATAGCAGATATATCGAACACGGGCATAGCGAATGAACCGTTTGCCAGTGCGGCAGACCAGGGGTTTGCGAGCCATGCGGCATCCGCAATGGGCTGAAAGCTGACAACACCCATGATGAGCGATACGACGTAACCTACGATGATCCCCATCAGAACGGGGATAAGACTGAGCAGCTTCTTACCGTAAACAACTGTCAGAATAGCGGTAAGCAGTGATATCATTGCGATAAGCATCGCCTTGCCGTCATAGTTACCGGAGGCATCGAAGCTCTTTGCCATGTCGACGGCAACTGGAGCGAGGTTAAGACCGATGACCATGATAACCGGACCTGTAACGATAGCGGGCAGGTATTTTTCGATGGCTTCAACACCGCCGACCTTTACCATTGCGCTGAAAACGAAGTATGCAAGACCGGCACAGGCGAGACCACCCAGAGTGGCGCCAACACCGAACTGCTTGATACCGAACTGTATGGGAGCGATAAACGCGAAAGAACTTGCGAGAAAAACGGGAACCATCCGTTTTGTGATAACCTGAAACAAAAGTGTGCCTGCGCCAGCAGTAAACAGAGCAATTGAAGGATCAAGCCCTGTAAGCAGGGGAACAAGAACCAGCGCTCCGAAAGCAACAAACAGCATCTGGATACCGATAAGACCGGTTTTCAGCTTGCTTTCTTCCATAAAAACCCTCCAAGATTTTCATTCAAAACAATCTAGTTTAAAGGTTTTTAATATGGATGTAAAGCCAAAACAGCATAGGTCAAAATATTGACAAATAAGGTCTTTTTATAACCAAACTAATACATTGCGAATATGAACGGTTAATGCTACTATTATTTTTTTATAAAGTAATTAAAGGCATTTCAAATGGATATTTTATTCTTAAGCGACAACACGGCGCCTGCCGACCCAAGGGTAATGCAGGCTGTGACTGACGCAGGCATTGGATATGCAAAATCATACGGCAGCGACAGGTGGACGGAAGAAGCTGAAACTCTTTTCAGAAAAGAGTTCGGCGAACAGGCGCTTTATTTTCCCGTGCTGACGGGAACAGGTGCAAACGTCATTTCGCTGGCAAGTGTCCTTTCCCCCTATCAGTCTATTTTATGTGCGGAAACGGCACACATTGCATGCGACGAATGCGGTGCAGTGGAGCGTTTCACAGCAAGCAAGCTTGTACCGGTCAAAACACCCGACGGCAAACTTAAGCCGGAGATGCTGAAGCCCTATCTGGCACATATCGGCTTTGAACACCAGAGCCAGCCGAAGGCAGTTTCCATCAGCCAGACGACGGAAACAGGCACAGCATACACTCCCGACGAACTCAAAGAACTCTCAGATTTCACAAAACAAAATAACCTCATACTTCACATAGACGGATCAAGAATAGCCAATGCGGCGGCAGGCATGTCTCTCAGCCTGAAACAGGCGTGCGCCGGTGCAGACATTTTGAGTTTCGGCGGCACAAAAAACGGGCTTATGATGGGAGAAGCGGTGATCTTTCTCAACCCCGCTCTGGCTGAAAGCGCGAAATATGTCCGCAAGCAGTACGGACAGCTCTTTTCCAAGATGCGCTATGTCTCCGCACAGTTTATTCCATATCTTAAAGACTGTATATGGCTTGAGAACGCTGACCGTGCAAACGCCATAGCCCGAAGGCTGGCGGACGGTTTCACCGACAGGGGCATATCAATCAAATATCCCGTTAACGGAAACACGGTTTTCGCGCACCTTTCCGATGTGCAGATAAAGAAACTTTCAGAAAAATATGTATTCTATGTGTGGGATGAAACGGAGAACCTTTGCAGGTTCGTCTGCCCATATACAGCAACAGAACGGGATGCAGACGGGGTCTTGACTCTGCTTTAACAGATCTGTGTTAATCATAGACATTTTTACTTTATTTTTTAGCTGTTTTTTTTTGTATAATTGAGGTTTAAGACGCATATTTAAGGAGGCAGTAATGGCGGAAAAAGAAAAGGTGACAACCGTTGAAGTCAAATGCCCGCTTTGCGATCATACCCAGATAGTCTACATCCCGAAAGAGGAGATCCCTCTCTGTCCTATACATAAAAAGAAAATGATCATAAAAGAAGTGCTTGAAGAAGGAAAATCATGCTAAGGAGGCATATATGAAGAAATTCATCGTATCAGTGTTTTACGCTGCCGTGCTTATGCTGGCTCTGCTGGTTGCCGGTTGCGGTTCCGAAAAGAAAGAAGCTGCTGCTACAGCCGCTCCCGCTGCTGAAGGCGGCGCTGCCAACGGTATCTGGGAGCAGTCAACTCTCAACAAAATCCTTAAGAACAAAGTTCTCAGGGTCGGTCTTGAAGCAGGCTACATGCCCTTCGAGCTGAAAAGCAAAAACGGTGACCTCGTCGGTTTCGACGTTGATATCGCAAAAATGATGGCAGAAGATATGGGCGTTAAGCTCGAGCTTGTCAACACTGCATGGGACGGTATCATCCCCGCTCTGCTCACAGACAAATTCGACGTCATCATGTCCGGTATGACCATCACTCCCCAGAGAAACCTTCAGGTTAACTTCTGCGACCCCTACATTGTAGTCGGTCAGACAATCTTCATCAGAAAAGACCTTGAAGGCAAAGTCAAGTCTTACAAAGACCTTGACGACCCCAAATACAACATCGCAACAAAGCTCGGTGTAACTGCTGACTATGCATCAAAAAAATACATGGGCAAAGCAAACATCAAACTTTATGAGACAGAGCAGGAAGGCGCTATGGAAGTTCTGAACGGCAAAGCTGACGCTTTCGTTTATGACCTGCCCTACAACGCAATATTCTACGCTCAGAACAAAGATAAACTCACTTTCCTTGACCAGCCCTTCACTTATGAGCCTCTGGCATGGGCTGTTCGCAAAGGCGATCCCGACTTCGTTAACTTCCTGAACAACTACCTTGCTCAGATCAAAGGCGACGGCAGATATCAGGCCGCTTACGACAAGTGGTTCGGCTCCACAGACTGGCTGGCTGATATCCAGTAATTAAAAAATTCAGGAGTGCTTTCAAGTGACATCGAAAACTAAAAACCTAATTTGGAACGGATTGCTGGTTGTTTTCCTATTCCTTCTTGGATTCGGAATTTACGGCGCATCCGTTAAGATTGATTACATCTGGCGATGGGAGAGGCTTCCGAAGTATATTTTCTACACGGACAGCCAGACCACAGCCGCACCTGTTGACGGAACCGTTACAATAGAGGGTTCAAAACTCAGTATTGTTCCCGCGGGAAGAGGTGATGCAGTCAGCTTTGAAGGTCTTGACGGTATAAAGGTCAAAAACGGCGACACTGTCACAAAAGGAAGCACCATAGCTGAAACAAGTTCGACAAAAGCAGGCCCGCTCGTGGTGGGCCTGTTTACTACACTTTACATCTCCTTCTTCTCGATTATTTTCGCGATCATTTTAGGTATTGTGACGGGACTCGCAAGGGTTTCGGGCAACCCGTTCTTTAAGAAGCTTTCGGTCTTTTATATTGAACTCATCAGAGGGACCCCCCTTCTGGTGCAGATATTCATTTTTTACTTTTTCATCGGGACAATATTCAATCTCGACAGAGTTACGGCGGGTATCGCCGCGCTATCGGTTTTCACGGGGGCATACATAGCCGAAATAGTCCGCGCGGGCATACAGTCCATCTCACGAGGTCAGATGGAAGCGGCACGAAGCCTTGGTATGAGCTATACACAGGCAATGGCACTGGTAATCCTGCCGCAGGCGTTTAAAAGAACGCTTCCACCAATGGCAGGTCAGTTTATATCTCTTATCAAAGATTCATCGCTGGTATCCGTTATATCCATCACCGATCTTACCAAAGCGGGAAGAGAGGTCGTCGCCTCAACTTTCAGCCCCTTCGAGGTCTGGTTTACAGTTGCGGCACTCTATCTCATTCTGACATCCGGTCTGTCGTTCCTTGTCCAGCTTCTGGAAAAGAGAATGGCTGCACAGGACAGGTAAGGAGGCGATAACATGATTAAAGCTGAAAACGTAGTTAAAATATATCCCAACGGCGTAAAGGCGCTTAAAGGCGTTTCACTGGACGTGGCAAAGAGCGAAGTTCTGGTTATCATCGGACCTTCGGGTTCCGGCAAATCCACGATGCTTCGCACACTGAACCTTCTTGAAGAGGTTCAGGAGGGCGAAATAGCTATCGACGGACAGTCGCTCACGCATCCTAAAACAAACATAAACCACCTGCGCGAAAACGTGGGTATGGTGTTTCAGGCATTCAACCTGTTTCCCCATAAAACTGTTCTTCAGAATATCACCCTCGCACCTATAAAGGTTAAAAAGCTGAAAAAAGACGAGGCTGATACAATAGCCACGGAACTTCTGAAAAAGGTCGGTCTGTCGGATAAACGCGACTGCTACCCCAGCCAGCTTTCCGGCGGTCAGCAGCAAAGGGTTGCCATTGCGCGCGCACTCGCTATGCGTCCGAAGGTTATGCTCTTTGACGAACCTACCTCGGCTCTTGACCCCGAAATGATCGGCGAGGTTCTGGATGTTATGAAAACCCTCGCAAAAGAGGGAATGACAATGGTCGTCGTAACCCACGAGATGGGGTTTGCCCGCGAAATGGCGGACAGAGTTATCTTTATGGACGACGGGCTGAAGGTTGAAGAAGGAACACCGGCCGAATTGTTCAACAACCCGAAGAGCGACAGATTGAAGCTCTTTTTAAGTCAGGTACTTTAATTAAAAAGTAAAGGCGACCGTTTGGTCGCCTTTTTTATTATCCACAAGTTTTTGCAAACCCTGTCATGGTAAACATACTATGCTTTTCAGACTGCTTCGCATACGCTCGCAGAGACAGGTTTTTCTTTCCGTCTTCGCGAGAAGCGCAGCGACGACGCGATCCAACTTTTTCTCCCCCCTTTAGAAAAGGAGACTTAAAGCTGACAACGCCGGAATGCGATGCGTTATCAACTTTCCTGCGGTGCTTAGAACCGAGCAGTCCAAGGCGGAGGGAGAAAAATATGCGCAGTGTACTCGAATGTACATGAGCAATATTTTTATCCTGACAACGCCGGAATGCGATGCGTTATAAGCGCCGTATCATATCTTAAAGATACGTGTTCCTTCCATCTGCTCATCCGCCTGCTTCTGCAGGTCTGCAACAGTATGAGAAACCTGAGAAATAGCCGCCGTACTCTGTTCCAGCCCGCTCGATATTACCTGAGCATTGTCGTTTATGTTTGTTATAGCCTGCGACTGTTCACCAACAGCGGTTGTTATCATTGAGCTTGATGTGGATATCTCGTTAACTGATTCCACGATCTTTTCAAATATCTGGTCAACAGCGTTAAGCTTTTCTGCACCGGTTTCAACCTTTTTACCTGCCGCAATCATTTCAGTATTGGTTCTTGCAGTTTCTTTTACAAACTGGGAGATGATTGTGCGAATCTCCTCGGTTGACTGCTGTGTACGCTCCGCAAGCTTACGGACTTCGTCTGCGACAACTGCGAAACCTCGTCCGTGGTCGCCTGCTCTTGCTGCTTCAATAGCTGCGTTAAGAGCAAGAAGGTTTGTCTGGTCAGCGATATCGTTTATAACAAGCAGGATGCTTCCGATGTCCTCTGACGACTTTGCAAGCCCGGCAACGGTTGTGCTGAGCTCTGAAACGTTTTTGCGTATGTCGCCCATAACGTCGTTGGCGGATTCGATATGCTTCTGTCCCTCTGCCGTAAGTCCTTTTGCAGCGGACGACTTATCGGAGACCTCGTGTATGGACTGCATTACAAGTGCAGAAGAAGTGCTTATCTCTTCCACAGCGGATGCGACTGACGAAACCTGCTGTGACTGTTCGGAGAACGTACTTGCCAGTTCCTCGGTGGTGCTTGCAAGCTCCGTACTGCCGGATGCCAGAGAGTTAGCAGAAAGTATGATATTCTCTATTATTTCTTTGAGCCTGAGCCTCATCTCCTCCATAGCTGCCGCAAGATGACCTATTTCGTCTGTCTGACGGATGTCAAGCGGTTTGGAGAAATCGCCCTTGGAAAGATTTGCAGCGAAATCCATTGCTTTGCCCATGGGAACAGTGAGCGAACGTGTGATCAGTACAGATAAAAGGGTTCCCAGAGCAACAGATGCCAGTGAAAAGACAATTATAATTATTACTGATACTGCAGTATTAGTATTCATTTTTGCCTTTTCCTTTTCAACAACCACTATGGAAAGCTTCTGTGCGTTTGAGGCAGATTTAAGCATATCGTTCTGCAATGATGCCATGTGTTCAACAGTTTCAACACTTTTCTTAAAAGATGCCTCGTATTCATTTAACAATGACAATATGTTAGGCATCCCTGAGGCAGATGCGCTTACTGCTTTAAAACTTCTGTTAACTTCATCCAGAGGCATAGCAGTATTATTCATATAACGCAGAACTTCAATGCGCATCTTTAAAAGATTCTCATGAACAGCAGGGACAGAATTTGTGGCTGCAATGGCTTTTGCTCCCGCAGCAGCCATTTCATCACGAATTCTATTCTTTGTTTCCAGAGTGGCAACATATTCTTTCAGCTTGTCATGATAGGTTTTAACAGAAACAAGTATTTCCTGAATTTCTTGATCATCCTTCATTTCCGGATATTCATCATATCCATCTTCAATCAGTTTGGTTGCAAGGTTCAGATTTTCATCTGTTTTCGCAGCGTAAGATTCATCGAAAGAGTTTGAATACATGAATCTTGCGATTCTTGCCTCATATATGGCATTCTGCACATTAGAGATTGTATCCATTTTTCTTGCCTGGCTTGCTATTCCTTTGATTTCAAAGTAGCTTACGAGCCCCATCACCACAAGGAATAACAGAACGATTCCGAATCCAATGGTAAGCTTAAGGGAAAGTTTCATGTTGTTGAGCATAATACACCTCAAATAATAAAGAGACTTTAATTGTGTAATTTCCAATATGGAATTAATTTTCCATTCGTCAACGATAAAATTTATTTACACTAGTATACATTATTATTCGGTACAATGCTCAACAAATTTACTTAAAAGTGTATTTGCCTCAAGAGTTTCGCTAATTGAACACAGAATTGACTCAGGGTTAATTAATTTATTTTTCTGGAACAGGGCATATTCCCTGCTGATGATTGAATCGTATTCAGGATGGAATTGAACTCCCCATGCGTTCTTTCCAATTCTGAAAGCGTGGTGAGGCTCATAATCGTTTTCGGCAAGAAGAACGGCACCCTCCGGCAGTGTCAGAACTGACTGTGTGTGCGTAACATGTGCCTTAAAAGATTTCGGCATGGATTTAAAAACCGGATCTTTCTTTGCTTCGGCTGTAAGATTGATATCAACAGTTCCGATCTCAGGTCCCTTCGGATGATCCCCGACAACGCCGCCCATGGCATGAGCAAGAAGCTGATGCCCGTAGCAGACGCCCATTATTGGAATCTCCTTTGCAACTGCATCTTTCAGCCAGTGCGCGGTCATTTCGCTCCACTCGTGGCGGTCGGTGACCATCTCGTGAGCGCCTGTGATGAGTATCCCGTCGAAATCATCCGGCTTAGGCAGCGCACTCTTCTGTACGTCGATGATCTTTACCTGCTGCCTCATAACACCCATGAACCTTATCATCCAGTCTTCAAAGTCGCCGTAATGCGTTGAAAGGTCTCTCATGGTGTTGCCGGTTTTTATCAAAAGGAACATATTAATATCCTCAATGTCAGTATGTCAGAACAGTATAGACCTTTTTTGGCAAAATAAAACAGAAAAGGCAGGGTTTCCCCTGCCTTAAAGATTCGTAAAGGATATGGTTTATTTCGCCATGTTCCTGAGAACATAGGGTAAAATACCGCCGTGTCTGAAATATTCAATCTCAATCTCAGTATCCAGACGGCACATGACGTCAAATTTGATCTCTTTTCCGTCAGGCTTGGTTGCGGTCACTTTCAGAGTGCATCTGGGTGAAACTTTATCCACACCGACAACGTCATAGGTCTCTGTCCCATCCAGCCCCAGAGTTTTCCAGCCGTCGCCGTTTGTGAACACCATGGGAAGAACTCCCATGCCCGCGAGATTGCTTCTGTGGATACGCTCAAAGCTCTCCGCAATAACACCTTTTACGCCGAGCAGAACCGTACCTTTCGCCGCCCAGTCGCGTGATGAACCGGAACCGTATTCCTTACCGCCGAGGATTATGGAAGGAACGCCTTCTTTAATATACTTCATTGCGGCGTCATAAATATACATCTCTTCGCCGTCCGGCATATGGCGTGTGAAACCGCCCTCTTTCGGTTCGGCAAGTTTGTTCGCAATGCGCACGTTTGCAAGAGTTCCGCGCATCATCACCTCATGGTTGCCGCGTCTGGCACCGTAAGAGTTGAAATCGAACGGGGTAACGCCGTTTTCCTGCAAATATTTACCCGCCGGATAGTCGGCAGGTATGGTACCTGCTGGTGATATGTGATCGGTCGTGATGGTGTCGCCAAGCATGCAAAGAGGTTTCGCACCTTTGATATCACCGGGGATAACAGGTGTCAGGCTGAAATCCTCGAAGAACGGGGGTCTTCTGATGTATGTTGATTTCTGATCCCAGTCGTAGATACTGCCTTTGACAGTTGGAAGCGCTCTCCAGTTCTCGTCGCCGTCCAGAATCTCGCTGTAGCGTTTTTTGTACTGCTCATTGCTAACGCATTTGTTCACCAGCGCCCATACCTCGTCGTTTGAAGGGAAAACGTCTTTCATATAAACGTCTTTACCGTCTTTGGATTTACCGATGGGGTCTTTGTAAAGATCAATATCCATTGTTCCAGCCAGAGCGTAAACTACCACAAGCATCGGGGATGCAAGATAGTTCTGACGAACAAGCGGATGAATCCTCGCCTCAAAGTTTCTGTTGCCGGAAAGCACTGATGCAACGTTCAGCTTGTTCTCTTTGATAACCTTTTCAAGTTCGGGTTTCAGAGGTCCTGCGTTACCGATACATGTTGTACAGCCGTAAGCGGCGAGGTTAAAACCAAGCTGGTTGAAATAAACGTCAACGCCCGCTTCGCGGAGGTAGTCTGTGACGACCTGTGATCCGGGGGCAAGACTCGTTTTCACATAGGGCTTAATAGTGAGCCCCAGCTCAACGGCTTTTTTAGCAACAAGACCGGCACCTATCATAACATAAGGATTGGAAGTGTTGGTGCAGGAGGTGATTGCGGCTATAACGACATCGCTCTCTCTGAGAGCAAATTTCTTGCCGTCCATCTCAACATCAAATGAACGGGGAGCCGCAACTTCGTTCGCAACGGTTGCCTTCAATGCATCCAGCGGAACGTGCTGGTGGGGTTTTTTGGGACCAGCGACGCACTTTTTAACTGTGGCAAGGTCAAGCTCAAGCACCTGAGTATATTCCGGTTCCTGCGAATAGTCGTTAAAAAGCAGGTTCGCTTTCGTATAGTTTTCAACAAAGTCGGCAACGTCGCCTCTGTTCGTATTGCGCAGATAACGGAGTGTTTCGTCATCAACGGCAAAAAAGCCCATAGTTGAACCGAATTCGGGAGACATGTTTGATATGGTAGCTCTGTCGGGCAGAGTGAGTGATTTAAGTCCGGGACCGTAAACCTCAACAAATTTCTCCACAACTTTCGCCTTGCGAAGAAGTTCTGTGATGGAAAGAACTACGTCTGTACCTGTGATACCCTCCGCAATCTTTCCTGTGAGTCTGAGACCGATAACCTCAGGAATAGGCATATAGTAAGGCTGACCGAGCATTACCGCTTCCGCCTCGATACCGCCCACGCCCCAGCCCAGAACGCCGATGGCGTTGATCATGGTGGTGTGTGAATCCGTACCGACAAGTGTGTCGCAGAAAGCTGTTTTCTCGCCGTCAACGTCCCCTTTCAGAACAACCTGACCGAGGTATTCAAGGTTTACCTGATGGCAGATGCCTGATTTCGGGGGAACGATGCGCATATTGTTAAAGCTCGCCTGTGCCCATTTAAGAAAAGCATAGCGCTCGCCGTTGCGTTCATATTCTCTTTTAACGTTCTTGTCCAGCGAATCGGGTGTCCCGTAATAGTCCACCTGAACAGAGTGGTCAACGATGAGATCAACGGGAACAAGGGGATTTATGAATGAGGCATCTTTGCCCTTTTCAACCAGTGCGTCGCGCATTGCCGCAAGATCAACAACGCCGGGAACTCCGGTGTAGTCCTGCATGATAACTCTTGCTGGGTGATACGGTATCTCATAAGGCACTGCATAAGACTTTTTCCATTTGCCAAGCTCTTTAACAGCGTCCTCTTTAACTATCCTTCCGTCAAAATTTCTGACAAGGTTCTCCAATAAAACCCTGATAGAAAAAGGCAGCTTCTGTATATCCGCAATCCCTGCGTCGCGTACCTTTTTCAGGTCGTAATAGGCGTATGCCTGACCGCCAAACTCAAAATGACTTCTGAATTGCTCTTTATTCATCATTCGTCTCCTTGTTTTTTTCGGCAAGTATATGTAATTTTACTATTATATTTCCAAGACGCAAACAAATAAAATAAGTTTACGGAAAATAAGGAGGTATGTTGAAAGCTCAAAAACTTGAAAGAATACAGTTCATGAACGTGACTGCGGAAAAGGCATGGGACTTTTTCTCATCACCGATGAATCTGGCGGAAATAACACCGCCCTGGCTTGATTTCCGCGTAATGTCGGAAGTACCGGAAAAGATGTACGAAGGCATGATGGTACAGTATAAGGTTCATCCGCTGGCAGGTTTACCTATATGGTGGGTGACGGAAATAACCCATGTGAACGAGCCGTATTTCTTTGTGGACGAACAGCGAAAAGGTCCTTATAGGCTCTGGCACCATGAACACCATTTCAAAGAACAGGACGGCGGCGTCCTCATGACGGATATAGTCCATTACATACTGCCGCTCTCCGCCATCTCCCAGCCTTTCATCGGCTGGTACGTCGCCCGTAAGCTGGACGCTATTTTTGATTACAGAGCAAATATGCTTAAACATCTGTTTTTATAATTTAATTAACATTGTCTGACAATTACATGACATCTGCCTACTATTAAGAGTGGTATGATAAAAACAATGGAATTGCCGATAGCCTGGCAAAAAAGACTTATTCATCTGGAGCATGCTTTTCAGCCCATCATAAACCCGCTGAGCGGAAGGCTCTTTGCTGTGGAGGCGCTGCTTAGGGGATGGGACAATGCCGGATTTGACAGTATCTTTGACCTTTTCGATGCAGCTTTTGAAGATGGGGTTCTTCTCCCTGTCGATCTGGAACTCAGACGCAAAGCGGTGGAAAAATTCACGCGTATACCACATCACAAAAAAATAAAGCTCTTCTACAATTTCGATGTCCGCATAACCGACATGGACGAATATCAGCCCGGCATGTCCGGACGAATAATGCAGGACATAGGGCTTGACCCCGGCGTTTTCTGCTTCGAGATAAGCGAACGCCACAAAATGAACGACAAAAACATGAACTGCCTGCTGAACAGCGCAAAAACCTCAGGCTGCCGTATCGCCATCGACGATTTCGGTTCCGGTTTCGCAAACTTTGAACTGTTCTATTTCAGCGAGCCGGATTTCATTAAGCTTGACCGTTTTCTCGTATCCGACATCCACAAAGACGTGCGTAAACGCAAGTTCTGCACGCATATAATAAATCTTGCCCACTTCTTCGGCATCAGCATCATCGCCGAGGGTATAGAAACAGAGCGGGAATTCCTTTCATGCCGGGATATGGGCGTAGACCTTATCCAAGGTTATTTCGTCGCACGACCCTCGCTGAATACCTCTGATATGCTCCCCGTCTTCGGACACATCGAATCGCTCTTTTCAAATAACAGAAGACTGGACACGCAGGATGCCCACCTTGTCAGCAACGAAATGGTCTACATCGACCCCATAGACGTGCACGGCTCTGTGGAAGAACTTCTGCATAAAATAAGCCTCAAACCGGATCTGAACCTTGTTCCGGTGGTTGATGCAAACAACATTCCCGTGGGCATCATAAGCGAAACCAATCTGAAACAGTACCTTTACAAACCGTTCGGCAAGGAGCTTCTTTTCAACAGAAGCCACACGCCGTCCATAAAGAAATTCATGAAGAAATGCCCCATAATCGAGATAACCATCCCGCTGGAGCAGATGCTTGAGATATATGTTGCAAACCCCGAATCGGAAGGTATCGTCATCACCAAAGACCTGAAATACCACGGTTTCATGACGGCTCAGTCACTTCTGAACACTCTGAACGAAAAGAACCTTGCCTTCGCCAGAGATATGAACCCGCTGACAAAACTGCCCGGCAACAGTCTGATAAACAACTATCTGAACAAAGCCTATAAAGACGAGGACAGCTCCTACGTCTTCATATATTTCGACTTTGACAACTTCAAACCGTTCAACGACCGTTTCGGTTTCCGTCAGGGCGACCGCGCCATCATGATGTTCACTGAGGTAATGCGTGAAAGGATCACCGAGCCGAACACCTTCATAGGACACATAGGCGGTGACGATTTCTTCTGCGCTGTATCCTTTAACAACAGCGAACCCGAAAGCGGCATAAACGTCATGGCGGTTATAAACAGAGTTATTCAGGACTTCACCGACACAGCCGCTTCCTTCTACGACCCGAATGAAGTTGTCGCGAAATGTTATACAGCAAAGGACAGGGACGGCAATGAAAGACAGTTTCCTCTGCTCTCCGTCAGTGCCGCGATAATCAGGCTTCCCGAAGGAAAAAGGGACTACACGTCCGACGATTTGAGCAACACTCTTGCTCTGCTTAAAAAGGAAGCTAAAAAAGCAAAATCCAAGACAGCTTTTATCGACCTCGGTTCAGATACGAAAGTGGACACACGCATAAACATGCTGCTGAAACATGCAATAAATCCCATTTAGTTGAACGCATCCTCTTGACATCCGCAGCCGTTCAGCCTATAAATCACACCAATCCGGTATCCAATCTCCATGAGGTCAATATGTCAGAAGTAATCATCGTCGGACACAAAAACCCCGACAGCGACTCAGTTTGTTCCGCATACGCATACGCACAGCTCAAAAACCGCCTGAACGACGGAACAAGATATACCCCCGCACGCTGCGGGAACATAAATAAACAGACCAGATTCATTTTCGAGCGCTTCGGCGCTGAAGTTCCGAAATTCATCAGCGACGTCTACCCGAAAGTAAAAGACGTTATGACCCATAAAGTTATCGCCATAGACGAGAATGAACCCATCAAAGGAGTTCTGCGCAATATCGAGGAACTTAAGATACGCATCACCCCTGTAACAACAGGCGGCGTGAAACTCTGCGGAGTTATAAGCATCCTTGAAATCGCACATTTCTTCACTCCGGAAGACCCTTCAAAGCGTCCGGAATACATCTTCCGCGGTTCAAACTTTGAAAAATCAGTCAAAGGCTACACCCACATACGCGGCGAAAAGGATGAGTTCCGCGCCGGATTCATGGTAGGCGCTATGCCCTATGAGCGCTTTGTTGAGCGCATGGAGGCTGTGGACAAACAGCACACCATTCTCATTGTCGGCAAACGCCGCGACATCATTGAATATGCTGTCCAGAATGAGCTTCCCGCCATCGTACTTACAGGCATGCGCGGCGAACAGGACATGGATTTTGACTTTTCCGCCTTCAAAGGCTGGGTCTATGTCTCTGAACTGGACACTGCGGAAACACTGCGCAACCTCCAGCTGAGCATCCCCGCAAAAGCGTTCATGACAGCAGATATGCCGGAACTCTCCGCAGAAGACTATCTTGACGCGGCAAGCAATACACTCATGGGCGTTGACCACAAAGGGCTTCCCGTTACAAGCGACGGCAGACTGATAGGCATACTGACCCGTTCGGACATCATTAAAAAGGCGCAGAAAGAACTTATACTTATGGACCACAACGAGCTGACACAGGCTGTTGACGGTGCGGAATCAGCCCGCATAGTTGAAATAGTCGATCACCACAGGCTCGGCACCATAAAGACAAAAACTCCCATACACTTCTTTGCGAAACCTGTGGGCAGCACCTGCACACTCGTTTATCAGCTTTTCAAAATAAGCGGCGAAACACCCGACAAACTTACGGCATCTGTTTTGCTTTCGGGTATTCTCTCCGACACAGTGATTCTGAAATCCCCCACGACGACACCGCAGGACGAACAGGCTGTTCAGGAACTCGCGGAACTGGCAGGACTGGATTACAAAGAATACGGCGTGGAGATGTTCTCATCCACCGACAGCCTGAAATCCAGAGAGCCAAGAGACATCCTCGGAACAGACTTCAAAGTGTTCAACGAATACGGAATGACAGTAGGTATCGGTCAGGTAGAAGTTGTCAACCTTGAGGAACTCAACGATACACAGGATGCACTGTTCAAAATAATCGACGAGGTCAAAAAGGAGAAAGGACTCAGCTGGTGCATGCTCCTTGTGACCGACATTATAAAAGAGGAATCCGTACTGCTCACCAGCGGACATGAGATTGCTGAAAAGCTTCTGGCATATAAACCCACAGAACCCAAAAGATTTTTCCTGCCCGGCGTACTCTCCAGAAAGAAACAGCTTCTTCCGGAGATACTCAGGGTTCTTGAAGAGCTTACATCCTGATGAACATCCCTTTTTCAACCCCCGAAGAGGCGATAGCCTATTTCGGCATAAAAGCCGACGAGCCGGACTTCAGAAGGATAGAGGATATCCGCAGTTCGTTGCGGGCATCCGGCAGAGTTCTGAGCTATAAAGACTATGGCGCAGGACAGCCGCAGATGAAGCTTTCCGCAGAAGAGATGCACGAAGGGCGCAGGGTTGAAAAAGATCTGAACGAAGTATGCGGATGGGGCATGAAAGGCGCATGGGCGGCTTTCATGTACGGCATGACAAAATATTATAAACCCGCGAAAGTACTGGAACTCGGCACCTGCTGCGGGTTTTCTTCTGCATATATGGCGCTTGGCAATCCGCAGAGTAGCATAGTCACCATAGAGGGAGCGCCGGAGATATCTGCAGTTGCCGCAGAGGTTCACAAAGCATTGGGTATATCCAATATCGAACGGGTAGTCGGAAGATTTTCCGACGTACTGGGCGATGTTCTCTCAAAACACGGACATTTCGATCTGGTCTTTATAGACGGGCATCACGCATACGAACCCACGGTAAACTATTTCCGCACCATAAAGCCCTATGCGGCGGGTGCACACATCATTTTTGATGATATCTCATGGTCGGAAGGTATGAAACAGGCATGGAAAGAGGTCATTTCCGACAGCTCCGTAAGCTGTCATATGGACATGGGAAAGGCAGGTCTGCTTATCACCGGTTGTAAGGAAGGCTGACCGTCATAACCGTCCCGGAAGGCATGGAGGCGGCTGAAAGCCTGCCGTGCATATGCTGTTCGACAATCACCTTTGACATATAAAGTCCGATCCCCGAACCGCCTGTCTTTGTTGTGAAATACGGATCGAACATCTTTTCGGCAATATCGCCGTCAATTCCGCATCCGTTATCGGTTATGAATATATTAAGGGTATCGCCCGCCTCTTCAACTTTTATGGATATTCTGCCGTCGTTGCTGTTTTTTTCTATGATGGCATCCACAGCATTGTTAAGGATATTGATGATAACCTGCTTGAACTCTGCGGGGACTCCTTTCAGATGGATAAAATCATTTTCCCCCAGTACCTGCTCGATATTCGTTTCATCCGCATGGAGCGACTTTTGCTGGGCGAAGCAGGTAAATGCAAGTGAAACGTTGCTGTTCTTCATCCTTGCGCTTTGCAGAGAAATGACCTCTGCCAGCATCCTGAACGCAGAAAAATTCTCTTCATCCTGACCGGAACGGAAGAAACTGCTCAAATCATCCATAGTCTTTGAAATTGTCTTTATGAGCGCCATGGAATCTTTGGTCAGTTCTTTGATATAGTCCTCGTCAAGCTCTCCTGCGTTGTATGCATCCTCAAGGTCTTCAATATTTATACCCAGAGCCGAAAGGGGCTGCCTCCACTGGTGGGCTATTGCGCTTATCATCTGCCCCATGGCAAGGAATCTGGACTGTTCAAATATTATCTGCTCGTTCTTCTTCCTTTTGTCGGTCTCTTCAACAACTGCCTTCGCAAGCTCAAGGTTCACTATCTCAAGTTCCTTCTGCTTATCCATCAGCTGTTTTTCAGCTTCCATCTTCTCCGTTATGTCATGGAAAATATGAACTATACTGCCGGACGGCAGTTTGTAGATGTAGTGGTTGAACCAGCCGCGGATGATATCATCCTCATAGTACATCTTGTCCGCTTTAAGCGGCTGTCCGGTATCCTGAACCTGATTGATGGATTCAAGAAGCCCGTATTTCAGAGCATTTTTATATATTGCCGTAACCGGTCTTGAAACAAGATCCGTCCTGTTTCTTTTCAGAAGCTCGCAGGCGGTATTATTCACATCCGTAAATATAAATTTGCTTCCGAACTCTATGAGATCATATATAGCGACCCCGCTTGACATATTATTGAAAAGCTCGCGGTATTTAAGCTCGCTCTCTTTAACGGAGGTGTCGTTTTTGAATTTGTGCAGAGCAAGTTCTATGGTGGTTTGAAGTGTGGATTCATCAATAGGCGCATAGATATAGCCGTAATGGTTGGTCTTCATGGTCTGGTACAGGGTGCGGCTGTTTATCGCTTCGGTGTAGTATATGACCGGAACAGCAAACTCCGCCTGTACAAGAGACGCCTTGGCGATAATGTTCTTGTCCGCATTAACCGTCATGTCCACTATGAGAATATCGGGCATGTATGATTTAACTTCTGAACCGAGGTCATCGGTTCTGAAGTTCACGATACGGACACCGTACATCAGTCCTCTGAGAGCCTTTTCAAGATTGCCTGTGGAACCGGACTTCGCCTCCACTATCATAACGTTTCTGTTTTTCATATCATCTCGGTTTAGCCGATAATTGCGGCAATAACAATAACAAAATGAGAATCTGTCTGTTAAATATTGTCTACATGTCTGACATTGAAAAGTTTTATCAGATTCAGATCCTCAAGCAGACCGTAAAGCCTACGGTCGTGTACCAAAAGTGACAGATTTATCCCGTCTCTGTGTATTATTTTAGTAAAAAAACCTATTATAGAAGATGTCATGGTCATAGAATCTGTAATCTCTATGATAAGCTCTTTTTCGCATGAGGAGATGAATTTCAGGATACTGTCTTTGATCTCGGTATAGTTTTCAATTGTATTGACCTCACCGCTGATCCGCATTGTGTTTTTGCCGGGAAACTCAATATGCATATCCACCCCTGAAAACTGAAAGCCAATTTATTTTGATTTTTTCTCTTTGTTATTATAAACTGAAACTGACAGAAATTCATCAAAATAAAATTGTCTTCCGACGGATATTTATGAACGAAATTAATATTATGACCGACCTTATGCGGGAACTGGTGGTTCTCTGCGTTGACGATGAACCACTTGCTCTGGAATATCTGGGAGCAAAACTTGCCAGAAAGTTCAAATCCGTCATTAAGGCATCCGACGGTACTGAAGGACTTGAAATGTTCCTTGCATACCAGCCGGATCTGATAATAACAGACAACAGAATGGGATTTATGGACGGTATCGACATGATAAAGGAGATACGCAAGACAAATCCCGACATACCGATAATTCTCGTTACTGCCTATACTGAAAAAGACGCCCTTGTTGAAGCCATAAACAACAACGTAACCCAGTTCCTCTCAAAACCCATAGACACAAAAAAGCTGAATCAGGCAATTGAAAAATCAATGCAGTCCTTCGTAAACCAGAGACTGCAGGAAAAGAACCTTAAACAAGAACTGGAACTTCTGAAATATCAGGAAAAATATCACTCTCAGCAGGAACTTAACGCTTTCAAAAAAGAGCTGAGCCTGATACAGAACGATCTTTTTCTGGAAAAATTCAGTCTGTCGAACGTTTACGGCGAAAACTACAGCGTATATCTGAACATTTTTTACAAACCGCTGGATATCCTAAGCGGTGATATATACTCAATACGAAAGCTGGACGACGGTTCGCTGTTCATATTCCTTGCTGATTCCATGGGAAAAGGACTGTCCGCATCCGTCACATCAATTCTTACCTCGGCATACATGAACCACATCATAGACACCGAAAGGGAAGTTATCAAAGGACCGCTCAAAAACTCCGTACAGGTGTTCAACAACTACATCAGAGGCATACTTCTCGACGATGAGATACTCTCGATCACCTTTATGCGTCTGGATTTCATAAATGAAAATATGGAAGTAGCAAGTTTCAGCTCCCCCCCTGTTTATGTCAAATCCAAAGACGGCACTGTTGAAACCATCAAATGCAACAACCCGCCGCTGACAAAATATATGACCGACTTCCGCACGGACAAATACAGCATAAGAGACGTTCTCGGAATAATGGTGATAACCGACGGACTTTACGAATGTAAGAGCCACGAGGGCGAAACCATGGTGGACAAGGTCACTGAAGGATTTCAGGCGTGCGCCATGAAAACAGACTTCCACAAATACGTCGGAAGCCTCATGGAAACACCGGAAGACGATATATCGTGCATCCATATTCTCAAGATAGACGAACAGCTTGAAGACGTCCGCGAGTTCAGGTTCAACTCCTGTCTGAAAAACGTAGGCAAGGCTATCGAATGGGCGGAAGAGTGTTTTACTGTGATGCAGAGCGACTTTGAAACAATGAATATGCTCACCCTCGCCTTTACCGAAATGGTGATGAACTCCTTTGAACATTCGGTTCTGGAGCTGGATAACAGACAAAAATATCTGATGATCAATCAGGGAATATACGACGATTTCATCGCCGCCGCAGATTCAGAAAAGATGATATCAACCACTATCGGAATACAGAAACTCTGGGACAAAAAGGCAATAGTGATACGCATCGAGGACGAAGGAACAGGGTTTGACCCGCATATCCTGAAAACATGGATGTATGACAGGGAAAAGAGCGACGGCAAAGGTATAAAAATTTCACGGCGTATCACCGACGAAATATATTATTCAAAAGGCGGAAGAGAATCCATCATTATAAGGGTTCTCGACTGACATCCAAAAGACAGACTGCCGCGCCTGCTTTGCAGGCTCGCAGAGACAATTCGGCAAGCCATATCTTACTGACGCTTAGATACTCGCTGTGCATAGAAGTATGTGAGCTGTTCCGAACGAGAACTGACGATGTAGAGCGCCGCAGATAAGCCTCAGAAAAAGAAAATGGCCGCTTGCTCCGGCGGCCATCAACATAAGGGGACTGTGAGATTAAAACGTAAACCCTGCTGCTCAATTCAGAGCTTACGCCTGTAAATATAATATATCACTCAAAAAATAAAACAAGTCATTTCTTTGTTTCATTTTATTAAGGTTTTTTTCCGGTATCAATTATCGCGTATATCTCAATCGGTGTCAGCGAAGCTTTTTCGGCGGCATCTCTGAGCGTGTCTGATGCTGAAACCTGAACGGAATTTTTCGCAAGACGTGCGATAGCCTCATCAGCGGTTATACCGCAGTTCTCCGCAGCCTGCGCAACGGTCTTCATTCCCATACCGCTACCCTGCAGGTGTTCATATTTAGACATATCAACCTTTTCGCTCTCTTCTATGACAATTTGTTTCTTCTGTTTTGCCGGAAGTATTATCTTGTAAAGCTGAGCGGGATTCATTCCGTTCTTTGCGGCTATGTCTTTAAAGGTGGATTCATTATCATGGGTAAACCCTTTCTCCTGCATGATCTGCTCTATTTTACCCATGTCCATCTTCATGCGGTCGGCAAGAACAGGCAGAGTGCTGAGTTCCGCGTGTCCGTACGGCGGGTTGCCTACGGTATATTCATAGTCCTCTTTAAAGTCGGCAAGAGCATTGTTTACGGTAGAAAAAGGCGCAAGACCATAGATGGTTCCGAAAAATACAACACAGGCTATTATAAGTCCGGCTGTGGTTTCCGGTGTAAAAACAATGAGTTTTCTGGTTTTGCTTCTCATATAGCCGACGATGGCACCGAAATTCAGCCAGACGTGAAGCACCATGGCAACGATAAACAGCATGGACACTGTTGTGTGTGTCTGTCCGATATTGTCTTTGTTCAGCCCGAAGATATGCCAGTCTACCCAATAGGCGATCCTGCCGGGAGGCATAAAATACATTATAATGCCTGTAAAGCTCAGCCAGATAAAGGAAAACAGTGCTGTCATTGATGTCGTTTTTCTGATGACCTGTTTAATCATGATTTTGAACCTCATGTAAATTGTATTAACAAATAATACGCAAACAATATGCCAAAAACAATACTTATGAAAATCAATATCTTGCATAATGGGGGCTGTGTCAAATTTGCACACCTGCGCATAATCTGCACAATTTTCTTGTTTCCTCTGTCCGATGTTGTATAAAGGCTCATGAAAAAAATATACTCTTTGATCTGGACGGCACTCTGACAGACCCGTCCGAAGGCATAACCGCCTGTATAGCATATGCCCTTGAAAAAATGAAAATCCCATGCCCGCCTAAACAGCAGCTCAAAAAATATATCGGTCCGCCTCTCTGGCAGAGTTTTGCGGAGCTTATAGGCACAGATGACAAAGCGGAGGCACAGGCAGCCGTAGGTATTTACCGCGAACGCTTCTCAACCATAGGTCTGTACGAAAACACACCGTATGACGGCATCGAGAACGCGCTTAAAAGGATAAAAAGCAGCGGTTACAAGCTTTTCGTCTGCACATCAAAACCAAAGGTGTTTGCGGAGAGGATTCTGGTGCATTTCAGACTGGACGGTTTCTTCAACAGGGTATACGGGAGCAGTCTGGACGGAACCCATGTCGAAAAGGACGGACTCATTGCACATCTTCTGACCGCTGAAAAGCTTAATCCTGTAAATACTGTTATGATAGGCGACAGGGTATACGACATAGCCGGTGCGCGTGCAAACGGTATAAAAGCATACGGGGTCTCTTACGGATTCGGTGAAAATGGGGAGTTTGAAGAAGCGGAGGCTGTTTTCGGAAGTCCTTCGGAGTTAGCAGACTACTTCACTGTACAAAACCCCTCTGCACCGGAACACGGATGGGAGTGAGTCATCCGGAGCGGTGCAGAGAAGTTATATCAATGCCCCTTCGGGCAGTGAAAGCATATTAAACGGTTCTTGTCATTGTGAACTTGTCGTTTATAAAAGCGGCAAGGTCAGCGGCGATCATATTTATGTTGCCGACATATGTCAGCGAATCCTCGCCGGAAAGGTACAGTATCTCCTCTCTGGAAAGTCTTGTTTTCTCGAACTGGTTCACATAAGCCAGCTCTCTGTCTGTCCAGCGCTCAAATGTGGAAAGACTCAAGAGAGTGAAATGTTCTTTCTCAATGATGAATCTGGCAAGAACGACAAGTTTTTCCTTTTGCAGTCCTCTGTCAAAAACCCTGAAAATGTCTCCAACGCAGTACATTGCTTGACTGTGCATCATAACCTCATAGACGGGCTCAGCCCGATGTTCTTGTGTAGCTTTACAATATGAATTATAAAGACTGTATCTATTTCTGCAAGCAAAAGTTTTTTCTTAATTAATAACCTCTTTATGAAATAGGCATATGCTTTCACAATAAATGTACCTGCGTCCAAAACGGCTGAAAGTTCAGTATCTTCCGCAGACATATGAAAGAAAAGACGTTTTATTCAATGAGAAACTCCATTAAAAAAAATTATAGGTATGCATATTTTTAACTTCTCGCGAACAGATTTTTTATTTCCCATAAGGATATCCGTAATGGATATATTCAATGTCCATATTATGAACACCAAGTGATTAATAATTGAACACTCATTCAATAATTATTAAACAGTAAATATTACAAATAAACACAAAACATGCACAGAGAAATGGATACAGGAAATTGTAAGGAAACTGACAAGGTTGTATTGTTTTGGCACAATGATTGCAAAACCCCACCACATTGAGGAGGCGTACATGTGGGGAACGTCAACACGTCATTTTAACAACTTATTATCATCGCTTGAGAAAATGATCTCAGGCAATCTCGACCTGAACATTAGATTTGAGGAGTCAAAAAACGGGCAATGCTCCCGTGCTGGCGAGCTGCTGAATAAGCTTTTCGATAAGATGCAGTCATCCGTTTTCAACATCTCATCAGCATCCGTAAAGCTGTCAAAGACAGCTCCTGTGCTTGACAGTGCAGCAAAAACGCTGAAAAGCAGTTCCGTCACACAGGCGGAACAGGTTATGCAGATAGCCGCGGCATCCAGAGAACTTTCCGCAACGGTCGAAAGTGTTACCAACAGCACAGTTGAGGCTACGGAGTTTTCATCATCAATCATCAAATCCGCTGATGCGGCAATGAACAAGAGTAAATACTCATCCGATACCATGCAGGAAGTGAAAAAGAAAGTGGACGAACTTCAGGCACAGATGCACTCCATGGAGGAGTATTCAAAAAGTATCAGCTCCATCATGGAAATGATAAAAAAAATAGCAGACCAGACAAACCTGCTCTCTCTCAACGCTTCAATCGAAGCGGCAAGAGCCGGAGAGATGGGAAGAGGCTTTGCTGTCGTTGCCACGGAGGTGCGCAAACTGGCAGAGCAGTCTATGGAAGCCACCAACGGTGTGGAAAGCATACTGAACAGCATCAAATCAAGCATAACGACATCAAGCAGGTCTGTCGGCGAAGTGCTGAAATCCGTTGATGTAAGCGCAGAGATAAGCAGTGAAGCGGTTGTTCTGCTCGAAAGCGTCACGTTAAGCATTGAACAGCTCGACGACAGATTGAAAGCTATAGCGCTTTCCGGAAAAGAGCAGGAAGAAACAATGCACAGCGTTGCTGACTCCATCGAACACATCGCCGTTCAGGCGGACGAACAGTCCAACCTTGCGGGGCAACTGGAACAGATAGTGGATACCATAAACTCAGGCTGTGACGAACTCCTTATGGGTGTCGGCAAATTCCGCCTGAAAGCTCATGAAAAATCGGCACATACGGCAGAATCAGCGGCTTCTTCCAGAGAGCTTAAAAACATGGACACAGCTTCTCTCGAATCGTTCCTGAACGGATTCATCTCCCGCAACGGCTTCATAGAGCTGGCATACGTCACAGACAATCGGGGCAGACAGGTCTCTTCGAACGTATGGAACAAATCCGTCAAAAATGAAAACGACCGCTCGTCTGTCGGTTCGGACTGGTCAAACCGCGAATGGTACAGGGTACCCGCTCGTTCAGGCGAAACATACATAAGTGATATTTACCGCTCCGTGGCATCAGGCAGTTTCTGTTTCACAGTTGCTGTTCCTGTCAAAACAGACGACGGTAATATAAAGGGAGTTTTTGCAGTAGATATTAACTTTTCTGCGATGATTGACATTTAAAATTAAAAAACTGACACATCTCAATTGAAACTGAGAAAAAATAGTGCCATAACTTCTGTATAGACGATTTTCACTGTACGGCAAAATTTACAATATCAGATCGCCGCGTCGCTGCGCTCCTCGCGAAGACTAATTCGTCTCTGCGAGGGCTTAAGCCCGAAGCAGTCTCATTCATTTTTTGTCGGAAGTCCAAACTATTTTCAGAGGGTTTGATTAATGGATTTTTACAGAATGCTGTCAGAAGGCTATGACGAAATATTCCCCTATTCCCCGGATGCAGCCGCTCTGGTGAAAAGTTTTGCGCCGCCGAAAGGATTCATTCTCGACGTCGGCAGCGCAACGGGACAATACATTAAACGATACTCCAGAAGCGGTTACAATGCATACGGTCTTGAATATGTACCGGAGCTGATACATTTCAAAGAGAACACGGTCGTCGGTGATATGACCGATCTGCCGTATTCTCCTGTTTTCGATGTGGTTTCCTGCATGGGCAACACCCTTGCACACTGCCGGAACTACACTCATGCTGAAAACATCATCCGCGGTTTTTACGACGTGCTGAAACCGAACGGAACCGCTGTGGTGCAGATTCTCAACTATCACAGAATACTCACTATCAACCCCTTATCGCTCCCCGAGATACGCACGGAACATTATGTTTTTAAAAGGTATTACGAATACATTAAAAACCACATCTCTTTCAAAGGGGTGCTTAAAGGCGGCAGGCAGTCCAAAACATCCACAGTCACACTTTACCCGTTAACCCCCAGGGAACTTCTGGATGCCTCAATGGCAGCAGGTTTCAGATGTATAGAGTACATGGGTGACTTTAAGAGTGCAGGTTTTGAAATGTCAGACGATTTTATCTTAGTGGCGGTGCTTAAAAAATGAAAACTCCGGTTCTGTTCATAGGTCACGGATCACCCATGAACATAGTGCAAAAAAACAAATTTACGATGAGCCTCGAAACGCTCGGACAGACCATAAAAAAACCTAAAGCGATATGCATCATCTCCGCTCACTGGCAGACGCAGGGTATAAAGGTTCACTGCGGCGACAGAGCGAAACAGATATACGACTTCTTCGGATTTCCGGACGAGCTTTACAGAGTTGTATACAATCCTGTCGGCGCTCCGGCTTATGCAAAAAAAGCGGCTGAACTGTCAGGCGGCAAATGCGACAGCTCATGGGGAAACGATCATGCGGCATGGAGTGTTCTTCTGCACATGTACCCCGAAGCGGATATCCCCGTGTTCTACATGAGTTCAGACATGACAGCGGATTACCAGACGCTTTTCAACGCGGCGGCAAATCTTAAACCCTTGCGCGAGAACGGAGTTCTGTTCATAGGCAGCGGCAATATTGTCCATAACCTTCGCAACGCGGATTTTTTCAATGAAAACGCGGAACCGAATTACAGAGGCGTGGAATTTGACACAGCCATGAAAGGCGCGGTGATGTCATCCAACATGGCAAGAATATGCGACCCGATGAAACTCGGCGAATGTGCAAAATTCTCAATCCCGACAAAAGACCATTATATTCCTTTCGTGATGGCATGCGGACTGAAAGACAAGACCGACACTGTAAGCTTCCCGTGTGAAATATTCCAGAATGCCAGTGTCTCAATGCGCTCAGTGATGTTCGCATAAGAATATCGTTTCTTGCAGTTGACAAATCTTTTCCAACCCGTTTTAATTATGGTAACATTATTTTATTTGGTGAAACATGGGTTTTAAAATAAGCAGGGAAGGAAAGCTGTTTCTGCTGAAAACCGCCAGAAACAGTATTAAGGACAAACTTTACGGTACTGCCACAGACTGCGGAGAAGCTCCAGAGGGTCTGGACTTTATGAGCGGATGCTTTGTTACCATCCACCTTCGCAAGCGCCTGCGCGGGTGCATAGGCAACTTCCGCGACGATATAGGCATTGTGGAGAACGTGAAAGACATGGCACGTCAGGCGGCGTTTGCCGACCCAAGATTCGGTCCCGTTTCAAAGGACGAATTCGCTATGTGCGAACTGGAAATATCCGTCCTATCCCCCATGATACCCGCTGATGCCGAAGAGATAACAGTCGGCAGAGACGGCATTTACATCATCAAAGGTTACAACAGAGGCGTTCTTCTGCCGCAGGTGGCACAGGAACACTATTGGGACAGAGAAACATTTCTGGAACAGACCTGCGTTAAAGCGGGACTGCCACAGGATGCCTATAAAGACAAAGACACAACGATATTCAGGTTTGAAGCGCTGGTTTTCGGCGACGGCAACCTGTACCGTTCAGAGGAATGAACATGGAAAAAACTTTCGTATGGAAAGTGGGCGGACCTGCCGGTTTCGGCATAACCACCCTCGGACCCGTATTCGCAAAAATTCTTAAAGACTGCGGATATTTCATTCACGGATATCTGGAATATCCTTCGCTGATCCGCGGCGGCTACAACAGCTATCAGATGGTCTTCGGCAAAACCCCCGTTACGGCGCCGAAAAAACGTATCGACCTGTACATTGCGCTTGACGACGTGTGCTTTGAAAAAGAGACGTTCGACGACGATACCATAGTAATAGGTGATTTTGACAACCTTAAAAAAGCGTACGACATTAAAGGCATTAAGGTCAATGTGCCTCTTAAGAAAATAGTTGAAGACCTCAACGGCAAGGATATCATGCGCAACACTGCGGCACTTGGGGCTTCCGTTGCCGCGCTCGGTCTGCCAAAAGAGGTCATGACCGAAGTGGTTGCCGCAAGCTATCCGGGCAAAATATCTAAACCAAACGTAGACGCGGCAGAAGCTGGGTTCGCACACTGCCAGCCCATGATAAAGCTGGAAAAAACACATAACGCATCCTGCAAAAAGGCTCCGGTCATGACAGGAAACGAAGCGGTCGCCATCGGCGCGATACGCGCAGGCGTCACCTTTTTCAGCACATACCCCATGACCCCTGCATCATCTATCCTGCACTATCTGGCTAAAGAAGCGCGAGATTACCATGTAACGGTTAAGCACGCCGAAGACGAGATAGCGGGTATCCTTATGGCGATAGGCGCATCCCATGCAGGCGCAAGAGCCATGACAGGCACGTCAGGCGGCGGTTTCGCACTGATGAACGAAGGTTTCGGGCTCGCGGCGATAACCGAGATACCGATAGTGGTCGCGCTTTCACAGCGCCCCGGACCTGCAACAGGTATGCCCACATGGACAGAGCAGGCAGACCTGCAATACGCTCTGCACGCTTCACAGGGTGAGTTTCTGAGAGCAATCTACTCCCCTGCCGACCTTGACGAAGCATACAAATTCACTGTTGACGCTTTCAACCTTGCGGATAAATACCAGATACCCGTAATAGTGCTTCTGGACAAATTCCTGTCCGAATCGCACTTCATGGCGGGTGACATGTCCACCGATTACGGCACGATGGACAGAGGACTGATTTTTAAAGGCAACCCCGAAACCCCCAACGAGCATTTCAAACGCTATGAGGAGACGGAGAACGGCGTTCCGACACGAAGCATCCCCGGCACACCCGGCGGTCTTTTTGTCGCAGGCAGTAATGAACACGACAAAACCGGATTCGTTATCGACTCGGCTGAAAACAGGGTTTATCAGACCGACAGACGCTTTAAAAAAGAGCCTTTCGTTGCGGCAGAGATGCCCCACCCCTATCTTATAGGCAAAGAAGACGCGCCGCTTACTTTCGTCTGCTTCGGCTCCATGAAACAGGTGCTTCTTGAAGCTATGAAATACGACGACAGATTCAACTTCATCTATTTCCCCGCAGTACATCCCCTGCAATGGGACAAAGTTGCCGATCTGCTTAAAGGCAAAAACCTTGTGGCTTTCGAGAACAACAAGACCGCTCAGCTTCGCGCGCTCATCGCGGAGAACACAGGCATATACATCAAAAAGACCTGTCTGAAATACGATGGTCGCCCCTTCTTCACAGAGGAAGTCGTTCAATACATCGGGGAGGCGCTTAAATGAAACCTGTTGAATACAATACCGGAAAAATACCTAACTGGTGTCCCGGATGCGGAAACTTCGCAATCTGGAACAGTATAAAAAAAGCCCTTGCAAACCTTGATATAGAACCTCATAAGCTGGCGCTGGTCTCCGGCATCGGCTGTTCGGGAAAAATGGTTAACTATGTCCGAAGCTATGCACTGCAAACGCTCCACGGCAGAACAATGCCCATCGCAACCGGTATCAAGCTCGCTAACCCCGACATGACGGTTCTTGTCAACGGCGGTGACGGCGACGGTTACGGAATGGGTGTAGGACACCTTATACACGCCATCAGAAGAAACATAAACGTGACTTATATAGTTCACCACAACAAAGTGTACGGTCTGACCACCGGACAGGCGGCGCCAACATCCCCCGAAGGCACGATAACAAAATCAACCCCTTTCGGCGTTGTTGATGCGACCATCAATCCGCTGATACTGGCAATGG
Source organism: Seleniivibrio sp. (assembly GCF_021209385.1). Classification (GTDB taxonomy): domain Bacteria; phylum Chrysiogenota; class Deferribacteres; order Deferribacterales; family Geovibrionaceae; genus Seleniivibrio. The sequence goes on from NZ_JAJOIL010000024.1 coordinate 33,910, forward strand.
CAACAGGCGCAACATTCGTTGCAAGAGGCTATACGGGCGAATCCGAACACCTCACCGACCTCATCATGCAGGGTATCAACCATAAGGGCTTCGCACTGATTGACGTATTCCAACCCTGCGTCACCTTCGGCGGACAATACAAATATGAATATTACGACGAACGAGTTGTTAAGATGGACAAAATGCCGTCACACGACGAAGCTGTGAAGCTGGCAGCGGATCAGGAAAAGCTGTCCATCGGCGTGTATTCGCAATATGAACGCGCACCATATGAGGCACGTCACCCTGAAATAAGCCGCACCGTGGAGATGAAAGACGTCTCCAAGCTTATAGAGGCTTTTATCTAATCAAAAATGACAGAGCGGTGCTTCGGCACCGCTTTTTTATTACGGACACGTCAGGTCGTCAATTAAAAACATATCGAATCACATATCCTTTCTCATCAAGTATTTCCGTTAATTTTTTTTTACGTTTAATAATAACCTTTTTATAAAACATATCAGCTATTTAAATTCAGATAATTAGAAACTATGTTAATTGATAATATTATTCCTCTTGACAAATCTCTGCCAAAATGGAAAACTTCCTTAACGATAATATTTATCGCTTCAATCAACTAATCTAAGAGGTGGAACATGAAAGTTATTTCTATGAGTAAATGGGCTGATTTACTCACTCTCGCTTCATTTATCGCGCTCGTTCTGACATTCTCAACAGCGCACGCTGCGGACGCACTTATGAAAGAGGCACAGGCAACATTCAAACCGATTCCTGCCAAAGCTCCTGCTGTCAAAGGCAACGCGGCAACACCGGAAAAAGTCGAGCTCGGTAAAATGCTTTTCTTCGATCCCAGACTTTCCAAAAGCGGATTCATAAGCTGTAACTCCTGCCACAACGTTGGTATGGGCGGCGTGGACTACCAGCCCACATCAACAGGTCACGGATGGAAACAGGGACCCAGAAACGCCCCCACAGTGCTTAACTCTGTCTTCAACGTCGCACAGTTCTGGGACGGACGCGCGAAAGACCTTGCGGAACAGGCAAAAGGTCCCGTTCAGGCCGGTGTAGAAATGAACAACACTCCCGCCAATGTTGTTAAGACACTTAACAGCATGCCCGAATACGTTGCACTATTCAAAAAATCTTTCCCCGGCGAGAAAGACCCTGTGACTTTCGATAATATGGCAAAAGCTATAGAAGTTTTTGAAGCAACGCTTATCACTCCCGATTCAAAATTCGACAAATACCTGAAAGGCGACGCGAAAGCACTTTCCAAAACAGAGAAAGAAGGTCTTAAACTTTTCATGGACAACGGATGCGCTGGCTGCCACTCCGGTGTTAACATGGGCGGAGACGACTACTACACTATGGGTGTGGTTACAAGACCCGCAGAGAGCATCATGAAAGGCGACAAAGGCAGAGTAGCTGTCACTCATGCAGAGGCAGACGAATTCGCTTTCAAATCCCCCTCTCTGAGAAACATAGACCTGACAGCCCCCTACTTCCACTCCGGTGCTGTTTACAGCCTTATGGAAGCTATCGAGGTTATGAACGTTTCTCAGCTTGGCTCAAAAATGTCTAAGGAAGATATGAGCAAAGTTGAAGCGTTCCTTAAGTCTGCCACAGGCGTACAGCCGAAAGTGGTTTACCCGATACTCCCCGCTCCCACAGACGCGACACTTAAACCCGCGCTTGACTGATACCTACACAATTAAAGAGCAGGCGCTGCCTGCTCTTTTTCTTTATATCCCTCCATTATGTTAAAAATCACTATTTTTATCCTTTAATCACATAAAAAATATGATAAACTTTTGTAAATAATTATTTCTTGAATCGGGAGTTCCAATGAACATCAGAACAAAACTTATAGGCGTTGTCATAGCCGTCAATATCATCATTATTGCAATATATGTTTTTTATGCCGCTTCCATCAAAAAAGATGCAGTTTATCAAAAGATAGACGCAACACTTGTTTCCGCTGCATATTCGCTTTCGCCATATCTGAAAGAATATCACGAACGGATAGCCAAAAAACAGCCCACGGAAGAGGAATATAAGCAACTTATCTTTATCCTTGGAAAACCGGCAAACGAGATGGGCGTCAAGTATCTTTACTCTGTAATCGAAAAAGACGGCAGGTTCTTCTTCACATCGGACTCAGGAACTCCTGAAGAATATGCACAAGGGGACTACAGCCGCTATATGAGCGGATATGAAGACCCCAGTCCGATGATTTCCGAAGCTGTCAGGACAGGAAAGATTCAGTTTGATGAATACACCGACGAGTGGGGAACCTTCCGCTCGGCTTTTCTGCCGCTGGGCAACATAGGCGGGCATGCGACAGTAATATGCGTAGACTACTCCCTTGAAGATCTTAAAACAGAGGTGAACTCCGCAATAATAGGCGCCCTGTGGCGCGGTGCCATCCTTTTTGTTTTCTCAACCTGCGTATTTATCCTGCTTTTAAATCCTATAATAAAGAACGCACAGGCTATCATAGACAGGCTTGAAAAAATGTCCTCCGGCGGGCTTGATTTGCGTTCCAAGGTTGATATCGCTTCCTCCGACGAATTCGGACGCATAGCCAACCACTTCAATCTTTTCATAGACACCACAAGAGCGGCTCTTTCAGACATCATGTCGCAGGTGGACGTTATAACAAGGTCGGGCGAAAAGATGAAAATGAGCGTTCAGGATATCTCCGGCGGCATCTCTTCTCAGGGGAATGAGGTGGAACAGCTCATGGAATTGCTGAACGAACTGAACATGAGTATCGGTCAGATAGCCGAAAGTGCAGTGGAAACTTCACATAAATCAGCTGATACCCTTAACATCACCAACGAAAGCAAAAAATCGGTGGACATAACAGTCGAGCAGATTGAAGAAATAGCTGAAAGCGTTGAGCAGAACAAAAAATTCATAGAAAACCTCAGAACGTCAGCAGAGGCGATAGGCTCCATCAGCGGGGTTATCAACGATATCGCAGACCAGACAAACCTTCTGGCACTGAACGCCGCCATCGAGGCGGCACGCGCAGGTGAACACGGACGCGGGTTCGCGGTCGTGGCGGATGAAGTTCGCAAGCTTGCTGAAAAAACTCAAACCTCCACCAAAGAAATAGACGGCATGATAGCATCTTTACGCGGTGAGATGCAGGGTATCGTCGAAAATTTTCCGAACAACTAAAAAATCAGAAAAAGGAAAAGAGATCGCTGTTGTCATAGGTTCCAGCATAAACAGAATATCAGAACATACCACAGTTACGTCTGATATGATAACCAGAATAGCCACCGCAGCCGAACAGCAGTCGAGCTCGTCCACGGAAATCACTAACAAAGTAGGTAATATTAACGAGATATCCCATAAGAACACGGAAGACCTTGACGAAATAAACAGCTCCGCCGACGAGCTTAATACTGTCGTGACGGAGCTGAAAAGAGCAGTTTCGGTATTTAAGATTTAAAGAGCATTGCGGGGTGTGCCGCCGCCGAAAACAGTTAGTATACTGTCACAGCAGAGTGCGCCCATAGCGCTTCTGGTGTCTGTTGTGCCGCTTCCTATGTGGGGTGCTAGGATAACGTTATCCAGTGCGAAGAGGCGCTGTTCGATCTTCGGTTCAAACTCGTAAACGTCAAGCCCTGCGGCAAATATCAGCTTCTGTTCCAGAGCGTCAGCAAGGTCTGATTCCTTTATTATCTCGCCCCTGCCGATGTTCACAAGGACAGCGGTGCTTTTCATCTTTTTAAAGGTTTCCATGGTGAACTTATGCTTCGTTTCAGGTGTTGCGGGTGCAGTGATAATAACAAAATCGGACTTTGAAACCAGTTCACCGAAATCCGCATATTCTGCGGCGAACGAAACATCTTTCTTAGTTCTGGCGTTGTAAAGCACCTTCATTCCGAAACCAATGGACATCTTTGCAACAGCCTGTCCGATACGTCCGAACCCGAATACGCCTATTGTCTTGCCGAAAAAGTCCACGCCGAGCATCATGTCGGATTTCCATCCGTGGAACCTGCCCTCGCGGGTGAATTTATCTGACTCAACAATGCGCCTTCCCGCTGCCATCATAAGACTGAACCCCAGTTCCGCAGTCGCCTGTGTCAGAACGTCCGGTGTGTTGCACACGGTGATGCCTTTGCTCTTCGCGTATGCCACGTCTATATTGTTGAAACCTACAGCATAGTTTGCAACCGCCTTGAGCTTCGGACAGCCGTCTATAAGCTCTGGTGTTATCTTATCGCTGAGCATACTAATTATGGCGTCGGCTCCCTTTGCACGTTCAGCCAGTTCCGCAGGAGTAAGCCCGTTTTCTGTATCGTTATAATCCACTTCGTGTCCTGCCAGATGTTTTTTAACGTCATACGGCAGTTTCGCTGTGACTAAAATTTTCATGTTTCCCCCTTGTCTGCGATAAACTATATTTAACCCATTTCAAATCAACAATCAAACTTGAAAAATATGCGAAAGAAAGTCATAATATCATTTCTCATTAAAACCATAGAGGTATGCAAAGTGTCCCAAACCGTTTCAAAACAGGATGTACTGCACATCGCAACCCTCGCCAGACTCAAGTTTGACGACGAACAGGCAGAAAGATTCACAAACGACCTGAACAACATTTTAGGTTACATCGACAAACTGAATGAACTGAATACAGACAACATAGAACCCACTTCCCACGCTCTGGACGTTTACACAGTGACACGCCCCGACAGGGCGGAAGCCTCCCTTTCTAACGAGGACGCAATCAGAAACGCTCCCCAGTCGGAAAACGGAATGTTCCGTGTTCCAAAAGTGATAGAGTAAGGGGGCTGACATGCTTGGAAAAACACTTAAACAACTTTCAGAATCACTTAGCAAAAAAGAGTTTTCATCCGCAGAACTCACACAGTTCTATCTGGACAGGATAAACAGATACGACGGCGAAATATGCGCCTATAACTACATAAATGAAAAGGTCATTGAACAGGCGAAAGCGGTTGACGAAAAACGTGCCAAAGGCGAAACCCTGCCTGTTTACGCAGGTATCCCCATGGCGCTGAAAGACCTTATCATTCAGAAAGATATGCCAGCCACTTGCAGCTCGAAGATACTGGAAGGATTCGTCCCTCCGTTTCAGGGAACTGCGGCACAGCTTCTGGAGGATGCAGGCTTCCTCTGCCTCGGCAAGCTGAGCATGGACGAATTCGCCATGGGTTCATCCAACGAGACGGCTTTCCGTAAAAAGACCCGCAACCCTTGGGACACAACAAAAGTTCCCGGCGGTTCGTCAGGCGGTTCAGCGGCATCCGTTGCGGCAGGACTGACAACTTTTGCACTGGGCAGTGACACAGGCGGCTCAATACGCCAGCCCGCTTCACTCTGCGGCATCACAGGTATGAAACCCACATACGGCAGGGTCTCCCGATTCGGTCTTATCGCGTTTGCGTCGTCACTGGATCAGATAGGTCCCATGACATCGAACATCAGCGACAACGCAGCCGTACTCTCAGTCATCGGTAAATACGATAAAAAAGACTCAACCAGCCTCAACATTGCACAGGATGATTATTCCAAATACCTCACAGGCGACGTTAAAGGGATGAAAATAGGCGTTCCGAAAGAATATTTCGCGGAAGGTATAGCCGCCGACGTGCGTGAGTGCGTGAACAACGCAATCAAAGCATACGAAGGCATGGGATGCGAAATTATTGAAATCAGTATGCCCCACACTGAATATGCTGTGGCGACTTACTATATCATCGCAACTGCGGAAGCATCAAGCAACCTCGGACGCTACGACGGTATCAGATTCGGATACAGAGCGGATGCGGACAATCTTAAGGATATGTTCTACGAATCCCGCTCACAGGGCTTCGGCGACGAGGTGAAACGACGCATCATGCTCGGCACCTACGTTCTCAGCGCAGGATATTATGACGCATACTATATAAAAGCACAGAAAGTAAGGACGCTTATCAAGCAGGACTTCGTGAACGCTTTTGAAAAAGTGGACGCGATAATCTGCCCCACTTCGCCAACAACAGCTTTCAAAGCAGGCGAAAAGATGAGCGACCCGCTCCAGATGTACCTCAGCGATATCAACACCATCTCGCTGAACCTCTACGGCGGATGCGGGCTTTCAATGCCTTGCGGCTTCGGTGCAGACGGTATGCCCGTCGGCGTACAGCTTCTCGGCAAATATTTTGACGAGGGAAGACTTTACAACCTAGCATATGCGTTTGAGCAGCAGGCGAAACTGCCCACTATGCCTGAAAAACTGAAATAATAGGATATAAAAGATGAGCTATGAACCCGTAATAGGACTTGAAGTGCATGTCCAGATGTCTACCGAAAGCAAGATATTCTGCACATGCTCAAATAAATTCGGATCAGACCCCAACACCAACGTATGCCCCGTTTGTCTGGGTATGCCCGGTGTTCTGCCGGTTCTCAACGAAAAAGTGGTGGAATACACTGTAAAAGCAGGACTTGCTCTTAACTGCCAGATACGCACCAAAAGCGTCTTCGCCAGAAAGAACTATTTCTACCCCGATCTGCCGAAAGCGTATCAGATTTCCCAGTATGAACTGCCTATCTGCGAACACGGATACATCGACATCGAGCTTGAGGACGGCACACAGAAACGCATCGGCATCACCCGTATACACATCGAAGAGGACGCGGGCAAACTGAACCACGAAGCGGGATGCAGTCTCGTTGATCTCAACCGTACAGGCACCCCCCTTATGGAGATAGTATCCGAACCCGACCTGCGAAGTGCGGAAGAGGCAAAAGCGTACCTCACAAAACTCAAAACCATCCTCGAATACGTCGAAGTTTCCGACTGCAACATGGAGGAAGGCTCCATGAGATGCGACGCCAACGTTTCCATCCGTCCCGATTCCAACGCTCCATTCGGAACACGCGCGGAGATAAAAAACGTCAACTCTTTCAGAAACGTTGAAAGAGCCATCAAATACGAACAGAAACGTCAGGAAAAAGTATTGAACGAAGGCGGAAAGATAGTTCAGGAGACACGTCTTTTCAACGCTGACACAGGTATAACAGCCTCAATGCGCGGCAAAGAGGATGCCCACGACTACCGTTATTTCCCCGACCCTGACCTTGTGCCGATAGTACTCGAGGACAAGTTCATAGACGGCATCAAAGCATGGATGCCCGAACTGCCCGATGCGAAACGCGCAAGGTTCATGAGCGAATACGGACTGTCAGGCATAGACGCCGATTTCCTTGTATCTGCCAAATCATACGGCGCATATTTTGAACAGGCTGTCAAATCCCACTACAACCCAAAAGCAGTCTGCAACTGGGTCATGGGCGAGCTGATGCGCAGGCTGAACGACAAACAATGCACAATCTTTGAAGCGGGCGTATCGCCTGAAAACCTCGCAGAGATTGTGAAACTCATAGACGAAGGAAAAATAAGCGGAAACATCGCAAAACAGGTGTTTGACGAAACTGCCGAAACGGGTAAAAAACCCTCAGATATCGTTGCGGAGAAAGGACTTGTCCAGAACAGCAACGAAGACGAACTGGAAGCCATCGTTAAACAGGTGCTGGATGCAAACCCCGCCGAAACAGAAAGATACAAAAACGGCGAAACCAAGCTTCAGGGATTTTTCATGGGACAGATCATGAAAGCATCCAAAGGCAAGGCAAACCCCGCCGTCGTTGCCCCCCTGCTTAAGAAATTAACGAGCTAGAGGTGATTTGCATGCTTGAGAAGATAGACCACATCGGCATTGCCGTAAGAAATCTTGATGAGGCTACTAAGTTCTACATAACAATGGGAATTAAACCCTACCACTACGAAGAAGTCGAAAGCCAGAAAGTAAAAGTTGCGTTCGTTAAGGTCGGCGAAAGTAATATCGAGCTTCTGGAACCCACAAGTCCTGAAAGCCCCATCGCTAAATTTCTTGAGAAGAAAGGCGAAGGCATACATCACGTTGCATACAGCGTCGCAAATATTACGACTGCGCTGAAAAAGCTGAAAGAGGACGGCGCGACACTTATCAACGAAGAACCCATGGACGGCGCACACGGCAAAAAAGTTGCATTTGTGCATCCCAAAAGCGTCAACGGAGTTCTGACGGAACTTTCAATGGACGGCTGCTGCGGTTCATGCGGCTGCGGCACCCACGAACACTAGAAAACGAAAAAGCGGAGGTTTTTATGCCTCCGCTGTTTTTTTATCCGAGTATATCGTTCCAGATTCCGAGCGCCCAGTCTTCGGCATGTTTTCCGAAGAGAACGGAGCGTTCGGGGGATGTTCCGCCGGATGCGGAGATTATCCTCTTACTCACATCGTCATACTTATAAGAAGCGGCAACAAATATAGCCTCGTCATCATTAACCATGCTGTAACAGGTGTTTATCAGAGAAGGCGCAAGTGGCTCCTGACCGTTCAGTGTGCGGACGGCAGCGCTTGCCGCGACCTTGCCCATTGAGTTTGCCACATATCCGGATTTCGGCACACCGCCGACAGCTCCGTTGTGGGTGGCATCACCAATGACGTACACGTCTTTAAAGTTATAGGACTCAAGAGTGTAAGCATCCGCGCGGACAAACTTGTCGTCGGGTTTGTTCATAAGTCCAAGGTCAAAAGCAGATTTTCCGGCTGTCATAGTCGGAATGATGTTAGCAACGTCTGACTTTATCTCGCCCTGCTCGGTGGTAATAACTCCAGTGGAAGCGTCAACCTTTGTAACGGCTGCATCGGGAATATATTCAAGGATATCCTTGTAATAATCCGCCCAAGCCTTTTTAAACAGCGGTCCTTTGGATGTAACGTCGTCGTTTGCATCCACAACGATTATCTTAGAACCTTTTTTATATTTTTTCAGGAAATTAGCGATAAGAGAAGCTCTTTCGTAGGGTCCGGGGGGACATCTGTAAGGCACAGGGGGAACCGCAAGAACAACCACTCCGCCGGGTTTCATGGCAACAAGTTTTTCCCTGAGAGCAACTGTTTCCGCCCCTGCTTTGAAAGCCGCAGGGAATTTTTTGATCGCCGCCGCATTGTTCAGCCCCTCTATCGCATCGTAGTCATAGCTTATGCCGGGTGAAACAATGAGCTTATCATACTCGATCGTACCTGCTTTGGTAGTAAGCGTCTTTTTAACCGCATCCAGAGCTGTCGCCTCGGTATAAACTATTTTTATTCCGTAGTTCTTTGCCAGCTTGTCGCGTGTGAAGGTGATATCCTTCATAGTTTTCTGACCGCCGATTACAAGGTTGCTTATGGGGCATGAGATGAATTTGGGGTCTCTTTCGATAAGTATCACCTCAACCTTCGGATCTTCCATTCTGGCGTATTTTGCCGCTGTGCATCCGCCCCAGCCGCCTCCGAGAACCACTATCCTTTTGCCTTTCTTAGGCATTATGATACCTGATGTTTTCTGAGCCGCGGGAGCAACGGCGGAATGTCCGAGAACGGAAGCGCCTGCAACAGCCGCAAAGGTGTATTTTATAAAGTTACGTCTTGTAATGCTCATATCCGCCCCCTTATTTCCTGATGCCTGAAAAATACTGTGCAAGAGCTTCAAGCTGGCTGTCGGACATATCTTTCACCAGCGCCATCTCTTCGGATTCTATCTTTCCCGTCTGGTAGCGTTTCAGAACTTCGTGAAGGTATCCTGAGTTCTGCCCGCCGATTCTGGGATATGCGTCCATCCCCTCCCCTTTCGTTCCGTGGCAGTCGAAACAGCCGTTCTCTTTGGCTATTTTAAAACCTGCCGCAGATTTCTTGGGATCGATCTTATTAGTAGAGTTCTTCCACGGTTTGCCTGCATAATATTCAGAGATAGCGGCAAGATCAGCTTCCGAGTATCCTTTTGCCAGCAAAGACATTTCAACGCTGCCTTTGCGTTTTCCCGCTGCAAAATCCTTCATGACCTTTGTCATATACTCTGCGTTCTGACCGCCTATGCGTGCAATGTACTCACCAGGAGCATAACCGTCTGTAGCATGGCATCCCGCGCAGGGTCTGCCTAGTCTTTCGCCCTCGGACACAGCCGAAGCGGCGAACGCGGCGACCGGAACAAGCACAGCCGCGGCGACAATACAATAAAACAATCTGAGTTTCTGCATATCTGCCTCCGATATCATATTCAACACCTGAATAGTATTAATACTATTTATATCTTTTTTAACTCATATTTTTGAATATTGCAAGATATACCTATATTATTACACGCATACCCGAGGTTTAACACACAATGTGGTTGAAAATTTTTCGGTTCAAAAAGGACATTTCATACATCCTTATTGCATATTTTAACTAATACATTATTAGTATCAATATCTTCATGGGAATTAGCTGTATATTGTATACAAAAAAAACCTTGAAATTATGTCGTTATAGTGATATCTTCAAATATGACTATAAACCAATATATTGGTTGCTATAAGGAGTGTTGAAATGTTCAAGAAAATCATGTTAGTGGTTCTGGCTCTGGCTTTCACAGCTTCAACTGTTTTTGCTTTCGATTTTAACGGCGGCGACGGAAGAAAAGGAAAAAGACTGTGGAAAAGATACCACACTATGTGTGCTGACGGCACAACTCTTCCCCAGAAACAAGGTGCATCCACTAAGACTCAGGCTCAGTGGAAAGACGCTTTCACTAACCGCGCAAAACTTCCTTGCGGCGGTAAGTTCAAAGAAGGTATCAAAACTGAAGAAGACTTCCAGAACGTATACAGATATCTGTTCGATCACGCTGCTGACTCTGATCAGCCCGAAACTTGTGGTTAATAGATACTCTGCTTAGACAGAAATAATAAGAAGGCGGTTCGCAGGAACCGCCTTTTTTTATGCCATATTCAGGCAAACAGTCACAGATATATCAACGGGCATGTCAAATGAGATCGCTTCGTCGCTAAACCTCCTCGCGAAGACATTTATTTCTAACCATCTCTGCGAACCCTGTGGGGGGGTAAAGCAGCCTTATTCTTATAACATACAATACTATTACCAAATATGTTCGGCGTGTGACGGCGGCGTTTCTGTACGCTGCCCATAGAAATAAAAAGACCCCGCCGCCGGACAGGCAAACGGGGTCTTGCAGCTTAATAAGCTATCAATACTTATTTAACGACAGTTTCAATCCTGCGGTTTTTAAGCATGTTTTCGGGAGTATCGTTGGGCGCTATGGGCTGAGTTTCGCCATAACCGACAGCTGTCAGTCTGGAAGATTCAATGCCGTATTTGTTTATAAGCTCTTTAACGATAGAATCTGCTCTTTTCTGAGACAGTTTCTGGTTGTATGCATCCTTTCCAGCGCTGTCAGTGTGACCTTGAATTTCAACGTGTACAGATGGGTTTGCTTTCAGGAATTCAGCAAAATCGCTGATCTCCTGATCATAGCCGTCTGCAATATCAGCGCTGTTGGTTTTGAAGTTAACATTCAGGGTTGCAGCTATAAAACAGCCTTCTGCGTTAACTTTGTAACCTTTTTTAGTGCCGGGGCATTTGTCAAGGTAGTCGTAAACGCCGTCGCCGTCGGAATCAAGAGGGCAGCCTACAGAATCAACAGGAGCGCCTTCAGGTGTACCGGGGCATTTATCTGCATCATCATAAACGCCGTCTTTGTCACTGTCTGCGGAAGCAACTGCAACAGCGGCAGGTTCGGGAGCTTTTTCGACTTCCGCAGGTGCGGGAGCCGGCTCTTCTTTAACAGGTTCAGCAACTTTTGCGACAACTGGTGCAGGTTTGCCGAAAGCCACTGTAAGAGCAACGGAAGGAACTATATCGTTGCGTGTGTCTGTCATGAACATGTCCTTAACGCGAAGGTCGAGACCTACCGTATCGTTAAAAGGAACTTTCGCGCCGACACCGCCGATTACTCCGGCGTGGTCGTCATCATAGAACATGCCACCGAGACCAAGCAGCAGGTAAGGTCTGATAGCGCCGTCCAGATTGAAATGTATCAGAGAGTTAAGGCTCAGTGTTGTAGCGTTGACTTCTCCACCGCTGTCTTTGTCTGCATTTGCATATGCAAACTCCCCTTCAAGAGCATATCTCTCTGACAGGAACTTACCGACTCTGATTGCAGGCTCGGCAGCATCGTCAAGATCGTGGTCTTCGTCAAAGAAGTGGTAACCGAGCGCTGGTGCGATATACATTTCACCTTTTTCATAGGCAAATGCTGTCGTCATGCATGAAGCGGCAATGACTGAAATGAGAAATTTTTTCATTGTTCTGAATTCCTCCTGTGTGTTTGATAAGAAAAACATTAGCATATAAAAAAAAATACTCAAACAATCATTTGCGGTAGGTTGTGACATTTTTACAATAACGCAAGAAGCCCCGCTGGCGGGGCTTCTAGTCATATATCGTTTTTCACTTTGTATTCAATGGTTTTTATGAATTTGTCAGCGTCCTGTTTAGAGACGCTTCCTTTTTCAGGCAGGGCAATGATTTCTATCTTTTTATACATATTCCATGCGTCAATCTCAAGAATATCGCCTGCTTTTATCTGAGCGGAAGGTTTTGCCGATCGTCCGTTCAATTTCACAAACCCCTCGTCCGCCATTTCGTTTGCAACTGTGCGACGCTTTATAAGCATCATCACTTTAAGAAACTTATCAACCCGCATATTTCCTCTGGATAAATATCTCGTCTTTTTTGTCCTGCAGCCACTGCTCAAAAGCGCTTTTTGCTTTTGCATCTTTCATTGCTCTTATAATATTCTCTTTTTTATCGCTCTCCACATCGGATTTGTCTTTATATCCCTCAACGTAAAAAACCCTGTAACCGTCAACATCCTCAAGGGGTTTTGTTATTCCCTGTTTCATATCGCCGATCAGCTCGCGAATCTTCGGATCAAGGAAACCAAGCTCAACCCATCCCAGATAACCGCCGTTTTCTGCCAGTTTGTCTTCGGAGTATTTCATCGCTGTGTCACGGAAGCTCTTATGCTCTTCAAAATCCTTCATAGCTTCATCCAGCTTCTCTTTTGAGCCAAGTTTCATCATGCGCAGTTCATACATATCTGAAAGGTCTAGTGTTTTTTCATGTTCCATAACGTATTTTTTAAAATCTTCATCTGTAACAACGACTTTCGGACGGAAATAAGAAGACATCAGCCTTGTTGTGAGGATGTCCACCTTAATTTTCCATTTATACTGTTCATATGTCTGGTGCTGTGCGGCAAGCAGCTCTTCGAGCTGTTCTTTGTTTACATTGTTTCTCTGCATAATATCCTGAAGCGCGCCTTCAACTTCTGCATCGGAAACACGGACACCCTCTTCCGCAGCGGCTATCTCAACGACATAGTTGTCTATGAGGTTCTCCATATTCTCACGATAAAAATCGTTAAGCTGCTGTTTTCTCTCTTCGCCTTTGAATTTTGTGTAGATGAGTTTAAGTCTTTGGGGGTTAATGGATTCCACGTCATACTGTGTTATAACCTTGTCGCCCACCACCGCAAAAACGCGGTTAATGACCTCTGCTCCCGCATTATTGAGGGTCAGAACTGAGAGAAGAACCGTCAGCGAAAACAATCTTAGATTTTTCATATAAGCCATTGATATAGTCCTTTAACTTTTTTTCCTGTTTTATTCCGTAAAGCTCGTCCTTAAGCTGAGCTTTATAATAATCGAATGAATTAACCTTCTCTTTCACATCCACCAGATGGAAGATGTGGTAGCCGAACTCGGATTTAAGCACACCGCTGGTTTCGCCGGGTTTCAGTTTAAGTGCCTCTGAAAAAACGTCAGGATAAGACGAAACATCTATATAGCCTAGATCACCGCCCTGTTCAGCTTCCGGAGCGATGGAATATTTCTGCGCAGTCTCTGCAAAGCTTATGCCCTTGTTCATCATAGTGAGCGCTTCACGCGCTTTTTTTTCATCGGCGGTAACTATATGGAGTATATGAACAAGAGCAACGTCCGAAAGTTCACTTTTGCGTTTTTCATAATACGCTTTAAGTTCTTTGTCGGAAACTGTAATGTTCCCGGTCTCCTCGCTTAAAAGCTCGGTGACGATAACACGCTGGCGCAGGAGTTCTTCAATCTTTCCGAAATCCAGATCATACTGTTTCTGCATCTCGGTTATTGTCTGTCCTCCCTGCTCTTTTTTGAAAGTATCAAGCAGTTCAGTGAATTTTTTCTCGTCGATTTTTATTCCCTGTTTCTTCGCCTGATGCAGAAGCAGTCTGTGACGCACGAAATCCTCTTTAAGAGATTCCAGAACAGCTTTGTTGTCTCTGTTCTCCGGATCCATCATAGCGTTCGTATAGGAGATGAAATCTCTGAAATCGCCCTTGGTAAGCACTTCATCGTTAATTGTTACAAAGGGTTGTGTAAGGTCTTCCGTGTCTTCGGCTTTTGTTTCCGGTTCATGGGCGCTCTCTTTCTCTTTCTTTCCGCATCCGGCGAAAAGGAAAAGTGAGGCGATGATAAGGATAATGAAAGGTATTCTCTTCATATTGACAGATTACTTAATAGCAAACTAATTTGCAATAGTCTTTATTCCCTTGCGGGGGCTATAAGTGAAAGGAAGACAGCACCGGAGGACAATGTCTTTTCCGCCCGCTCAAAAAGAAGCGAAAGGGTGAATTCGTCGTCGAATTTCAATAGACCGCCGCATTTTGACGCGCTGTCCATCAGAACAGGCGGCTGAACCGAGCTGTTCTTCGTAAATTTCATTTTTATGCGATTTGAATAGATGTAAATCTTTTCGACGTTCGCTCTGCCTGCGAGGTTCTTAAGCAGCATTATGCGCGCAAAATTTCTGGTCTGTTCACCTGTTTCGCCGAACATCCCCTCCATTTCTTCAAGAAGCCCGACAGTCTCTTCCTCTGTGGCGACATAGGAAAACTTGCGGTAATAGTCCAGCCTGAGCCGCGTATCCTCAATATAGTCCGCAGGAATATAATGCGGAACGGCTGTTATTATCTCTGTGTCTGTGAAAATGTCAGTGATACCTTTCAGTTCTTTTACAGCCTCGTCTATCATGGCGATGAACAGTTCATATCCCACTTTAACCACAAAGCCCGACTGGTCGGCGCCGAGAAGGTCGCCGGCACCTCTAAGCTGGAGGTCATAAAAGGCTATCTTAACACCGCTTCCGAGATCAGAAAGCTGCTGAATTATCTTAAGACGTTTCTGCGCAACCAGCGAAAGACCGGAAAAGTTCGGAACCACAAGGTAGCAGTAGCCGCGACGCACTGAGCGCCCCACCCTGCCTTTAAGCTGGTATATCTGCGCCAGTCCGAGATGAGCCGCATCGTTTATAACAATAGTGTTTACGTTTGGAATATCTATCCCGTTCTCAATAATCGCCGTGCAGACAAGAACGTCGGTCTCCCCTGCGTAAAACTCCATGAGTATCTTTTCAAGCGTCTGAGCGTCCATCTGCCCGTGGGCAAAACCTACCCGCGCTCCCGGAAGCATGCTGCGCACCCCTGCAGTCACCTGCTCAATGTCCTCTACTCTGTTGTGCAGATAAAATACCTGACCGCCCCGTTCAAGCTCTCGCTGAATGGCAATCTTTATCTCCTCGTCCTTCTTCACAACCTTTGTAATGACCGGAAGTCTGTCCACAGGCGGCGTATCTATTACAGATATGTCCCGTATGCCGGAGAGTGAAAGCTGCAAAGTCCTCGGTATGGGCGTTGCGGAAAGATAAAGCACGTCCACGTTGGTTTTCATGGCTTTTATCTTCTCTTTGTGGGAAACGCCGAACCGCTGTTCCTCATCTATTATAAGCAGACCGAGGTCTGAAAATTCCACATCCTTTCCGAGCATCTTGTGCGTTCCCACCAGAATATCAATCTGCCCTTTGGACAACCTGTCCAGAATGTCGCGCACTTCTTTGTGTGTGCGGAAACGGCTGACATAATCGACGTTGACAGGCAGTTCGCCGAAACGTTTTTTAAATGTCAGGTAATGCTGACGTGCAAGAACTGTCGTCGGAACCAGAACGGCAACCTGTTTGCCTCCCGCCACTGCCTTACAGGCGGCTCGCATCGCAACCTCGGTCTTTCCGAAGCCGACGTCACCGCAAACAAGCCTTTCCATGGGAAGCAGATTCTCCATGTCGTTATAAACGTCATGAATAGCAGTGAGCTGGTCGTCGGTCTCGTCAAACTCGAACTGCTGCTCGAAATCCTCCGTCATCTTACCGTCGTCATGAAACGCAAAACCTTTTTCCAGCTTCCGTTTGGCATAAAGCTGTAAAAGGTCGAACGCTATCTTTTTTGCCCTTGTACGCGCCTGAGCCTTAAGTTTCTTCCATGTCTGGGTCTGTAGAGAACTTACGCGGGGTCTGGAACCTTCGGAACCGATGTATTTCTGTAACTGCCCTATGGAGGACAAAGGCACATAGAGAAATTCACCGTTATCATACTCAAGCTGTAAAAAATCTCCCTCTACACCGCCGATGCTCTGATGCACCAGCCCTTTATAGATACCGATACCGTAATCCACATGGACAACGAAATCGCCGCTTTCAAGATCGGAGATAGAGGTGGAATAGACCTCTTTCTTACCTCTTTTCGGTTTCTTGCGTGCAACTCCGAAAATATCCTCATCGCTGAACACAGCAAGCAGACGTTTTTCATCTATAAACCCGCCGCGCAGTTTCTCGTTCAGGACATACAGTCCCGCATGTGTCACTTCCGCATGGACGGATATTTTCTGTGCGCTGTAACCGTAATCCACGGAGAAGTTTGTAAACAGTTCCATGAGCTTTCCGCTCTCAATGGCGCAAATTACGCGGTACCCGTTCTCCGTATGGCTCTTTATGATATCCATCGCCGCAGACATGGACTGATAAACGTTTCCTTTCTTCCCGCCGAGAAGCATCGCACTGCTTTTGTATGGTACAGTGACGGCACTCTCTGTCACGATGTCCGCCAGTACCATCCGCTCGTGTTCATCGTATTCCGGATAGATTAGCGACGGGGATATGAAATTATGTATAAAAAATTCACCTTCCGGTTTGCGTCTGTCCGCCAGAGCAAGAAGATCCGTGAAATGAGTTTTATAATCCTCAGTAAAAAAGACAAAATTGTAACTGTTTCCTGCGTATTCGAGTATATTGGACATCCGCCCGTAAATTGCAGGGGCAAGCCAGTGACATCCGGCGTATTTGCCGTAAAGCTCTGTTTTATCCAGTATATCTTTATCTGTTATGCGTTTTTTGATATCCTCCGCGTCAAACAGCGCTTCGGATGCCGGAAGCAGAACCACATGTTTCATGGTTTTCAAGGGTTTGCGGGTGCTTCTGTCCACAAGGGAAATCCGCTCCGCTTCATCGCCGAAAAATTCTATCAGACATGGATTGTCAAAATCCGCTGGAAAAACTTCAAGTATGTCACCGCGGAATGCGTATTCACCAGGACCGTCCACAAGTTCAACATGAACGTATCCGGCGTAGTTCAGCAGATATTCAAGCTCCTGCCTGTCATAGTCTCCGCCGACGTTGATGTTTATAACGGAACTCTTAAAAACGTCGACAGGTGCAAGACCTTTCAGAAGAGCATAAGGTGTTGTAACCACTATACAGGGGGCATCTGAGTTAAGAAGTGTATTAAGCGCAGCGGCACGGGCGGAGATAACCTCCGGCAGAACGCGTGCCTCTTCAAAAGGTTCCTGAGTGTATTCGGGAAAACCCAGAACCGCAGAACGGGAGAAGAAATAGCGGGTTTCCTGAAGAATAAGCTCGTATTCCCTTTTGTTTGAAGCAACAAAGAAAGTAACGCGTCCCTCCGGTCTTTTGTTATAGAAATACCAGACGGAGGAACATCCCCAGAGACCGCAAAACTTCTGCATCAGGAAAATTTGCCGAACATCATCTCATCCACAAGCTGACAGATTATATGCGCTGCCGCTATGTGGATTTCCTGTATTCTCGGCGTATTATCCGTTGGCGACTGGAAAAGAATATCGCAAAGTCCTTTCATCTTTCCGCCGTCGCGTCCTGTGAAACCGATGATACGGACGTTCATTCTGTCCGCCTCGCGCAGAGCCCTGACAACGTTTTCGGAATTTCCGCTGGTTGAGATTCCCCAGATGATATCCTTTTCGCTGCCGAGCGCACTCACCTGTTTAAGGAATATATCGTTGAACTCGTAATCGTTACCTATTGATGTGATTATAGATGTATCAGTTGTAAGCGCTATCGCAGGAAGGGGCGGGCGCTCCATTTTAAACCTGTTCACAAATTCCGCTGCGATATGCTGTGCATCCGCTGCAGACCCGCCGTTTCCGCAGATAAGCAGTTTCCCGCCGTTCTCGAAACACTTGGTGATTTCGGTTGCTATGGCTATGAGAACAGGGGTGCTTTCAGTGATAAATCTTGTCTGCACCTCTTTCATCTCTTCAAATATAGACTCAATGAATTTATCCATATATTAACCCTGTTAAAGCATTTTACATCATTAATATATTCCAAACGGGAAGATAGCAACCAGAAATCCCTATTATCTGACAATAAGCCTGTCTTTTCCGTATTTTACTTTTGCAATAAGATAATACATTCCGTCGGGGCTTATGCCGCATCCGCCGTCCTTTTTGGGGTCTGTAAGATTATAGAACATCTCTTCCGCACGGGGACCGAACGGACAAACAAAAATTATCTTTTCATTTTCCGGAAGCTGAGGGATTATCTTTTCACAGGCTCCGTCCTCTTCAAACAGTGCAACAGGGATGTTCACCATTCCCTCTGTGTGCTTCTTTTCATATTCCTGAGGAGTTCTTACATCAACAACGAAATAATCGGCGGGAAGTCCTTCATAAAACAGAGGGGCTGCGTTTTCAACAGTCACCTTTCCGTTTTCCGGCATAGGCAGAGGATCAGCCACTTTTCTAGGGCTGTTTGATATGTAAAAATAAGCTCCGCCGCCGGCAATACAAAGTGCGAAAACCACACAAACAACAATTACAATTGCTCTTTTCATAACTCCTCCTATGTTTAATATGTATACTTTATTTTATATGGAATCAATATAAACATCCGGGTTGCGCCAGGCAGTAAAGGGCTGTAAAATTAAACACCGGTGAAAAAATGACACAAAACAGGGAAAAGCTCAGGCGATATTATTTTCTGACAACCTTTGCCGTGATCGCAGTGATAATCATGTCCATAGCCGTTGGTTTTGTCATCGAAGAACACAGCAACTTTGAAAAAGCTATACGGACAAACAAGCAAAACCTGATGGACAGCAAGAAGATGACCATTAAAGGGATAGTGGACAGCGTCGCTCAGCAGGTTCAGCTTGTAATAAAGGAATCCCAGAACAATCTTGAAACACGCATTAACGAAAGACTGAACCTCGCATACTCCGCTGCAAAGGCAGCCTATGCCGCGGCACGGAGTGAAAACCATGCAAGACAAGATATCAAAGCTACCCTCGCAGGAATGAAGTGGGGTAAAAACAGTGTCTTCATCTTTGATATGGACGGCAATATTATAAGCATGCCTAATCAGAAGTCTCTGGAAGGCAAAAACATTCTGGGAAGCCCCAATGCCAAGCCCAGACAGGAGATGATTGAGGCGCTGAAACGGCTGAAATATTCCGACACAACAGAATTTGAAGTCGAATGGACAAAACCGGACGGAACCCTATCTCCATCAAAACACATTATGCTCCGCAGATTTAAACCGCTTAACTGGGTAATAGGTTACGGCGAATACTATGACGAATTCATCGTTGAGGTTCAGAAAAAACTGATAGCCCAGCTTGAATCCATTCAACTGCCTGAAGACGGCTATATCTTTATGAGCGACTACACAGGTATGTCGCTGACCAAACCCGCAAGAAACAAATTCATGCTGAATGTTCAGGATTTTAACGGAAAATTCATCGTTCAGGATATGATAAAACTCGCAAAAAACGGAGGCGGCTTTTATGAATATGTCATGCCTCCTTTCCCCGGAATGAAACCGGAGAAAAAACTCAGCTACGTCACCAACATAAAAGGCTGGAACTGGTACATCGGCACCGGAATTTATCTTACGGATTTCGAGAACGAGTACAATCACAGAATGACCGACGAAAAAAAGAATTCCACAAAAGAACTGATGGTGGTTCTTCTGCTTCTCGCGGCTGTTCTTGCTCTTGCGGGTGTCATAACATTCGTAATGTCGAACCGTATGCAAAAACTGATCGACAGACACAATCTGGAGATAAAGCGCAAAAATGAAGAGCTCAGATCTCTTAACATTACACTCGAATCAAAAGTTGCGGAAAAAACAGTCGAACTTACACTGCTCAACGCATCACTTGAAAAACGGGTCAAAGATGAAACTGAAAAAAACCGCGAACAGGAGCATATTATGTTCCAGCAGGGCAGACTTGCCGCAATGGGCGAGATGCTGTCAAACATTGCCCACCAGTGGCGGCAGCCGCTGAACAATATAGGACTTTATATTCAGGACATTCAGGATGCTCAGGATGCCGGAGAACTTTCAAGTGAATATCTGGACAAATCGGTACACACCTGTCTGGATATAATACAGCACATGTCTGCCACCATTGATAATTTCCGCGATTTTTTCAAGCCGGATAAAGATAAGATACTTTTTGACGTCAACGACTGCATAAAACAGAGCCTCACACTTCTTAGAGCCGGAATTGAAAACAGCCACATAGAGATACGGACAGAACTTGAAACATGCGGAAAAACAAAAGGAGTTCCGGGTGAATACTCACAGGTGCTGGTGAATATCATCACCAACGCCAAAGATGCACTCATAGAAAACAAGGTACGAAACCCATGCATAACAATACGAAGCCACTCAGAGAACCAGATAGCCGTGGTTTCAATTGAAGACAACGGCACAGGAATACCCGACAGCATAGCCGAAAAGATATTCGAGCCTTACTTCACAACAAAAGGCGAAGGCAAAGGCACAGGTATAGGGCTTTATTTTTCAAAGATCATCATAGAAAAAAACATGGGCGGAAAGATAACCTTTGAAAGTTCAAAACGCGGAGTAACTTTCCACATCTCCCTGCCGGAAGCCGACAGGGACACAACCTATCTGTAGTCTTCACGCACAGGGTAAAACACATCAAGAAGCTCGCACTCGGTTATAGCCCTGCCCTTATGAGAAACGCCTGACGGGATCATCGCAACATCGCTGTGGGTGAGCACCTTAACCTCATCACCGACAGTAAGCTCAAACACGCCGTTTATCAGTTTTGTCATCTGCTCGTGAGGATGCGAATGTTCCGGAAGCTCCGAGCCGGGCTCAAAACGCCACAGTGACATGGTCATGTTGTCCGAATGGACAAAACGGGCTTTAGCCCCTTTGAACATTTCTTTTTCGAGTTTTTCTGTATCTATAAAAGACATTTTGCCTCCTAATTTACAATTTTAGCAAAAATTCACGTTTATGAATTATAAAAAAACTACCATTTTTAGTATATTCTACACTATTCTGAAAATAAACTAACAGATTTATTTACATTAAAGATTATATAGGTTAATATTTTTTGTTATTTTATTCATTTTCAGGAGTCACAATGAGTCAGTCAAAATCTAACCATTTGATGGCGAAGGTCATATTCGTCCTTTTATTACAGGGCTTCACAGCTCTTCTTATCTTCTGGTTTAACTACAGTAAAATCTCTCAGGCATTAAAAATGGAGCCGGAAACGGCAAAAGCAATGCTTGAAGATTCTTCCGGCACAGTTCTGACGTTTTCAATCGGTCTGCTCATCTTCGGTCTTATCATTGCATCAGTGGTTGCACTTTTTTTCCATGGATCATATTCCAACGGTGTCAGTAACATATCAAATGTTTTGAAAAGTGTAAAGGGAGGAGATCTCAGAATCAGAGTTGATGAAAAAACCGCGCAGGCAATGCCGGAGCTGGGGGAATCCATTAACTCTGCTGTTGAAGATTTCGAGACAACAATAGCAAGCTTCGGATTTGCATCAAACAACATTAAAAGTGCTTCCAAGAACCTGATGGAAATATATACCAGCGTCGGGCACAGGATAAGCATCGTGAACGATAACGTGGTAAGCGTAAGCTCTGCCGCGGAGGAACTCACCTCCACCGGTTACAGCGTGCTTGAGAAATGCCGTACATCCTTTGAAAGCATCCGCAAATGCAACGAGGATGTGATTAAAGGTAAAAACATAGTTTCCAAGAGCAAACAGAGCATGGAGGAGATAGCGGGAAGCATAAACTCCATTGTTGACGTTGTTTCCGGATTTCAGAAGCAGTCGCAGGAGATCGGACAGATAGTTATCTCCATCAACGATATTGCGGAGCAAACAAATATGCTGGCACTCAACGCGGCGATAGAAGCGGCAAGAGCAGGCGAACACGGCAAAGGTTTCGCTGTTGTTGCCGACGAAGTCCGTAAGCTGGCAGGCAAGACATCCGAATCCACAAAAAAGATAGAGGACGTCATCAAAGAGCTCCAGACGCGCATCAAAACAGTTTCCGAATCGGTTCAAAGCTCTGTTGATATGGTTGAAAAAGGCATAGAACTCTCAACCGTATCCGTTGCGTCCATCGACGCAATAGACAGCAATATACAGCACGTTTCCCAGCAGATAGAGGGTATCGTGCACTCAAAAGAGGAAGAATCGCTTGCGCTGGCAGACGTTACAAAAAGCACAACCGAAATAAGCTCTGAAACATCTGAGATAGTTACAACAGTGGAAGAATCGTTCAGCGCCGGACAAAACCTTGTGGATCTGGCAGAGGGACTTGGCGGAAAGGTTAAAAAATACAAATCTGACAAGATGAACGTATATATGCCATGGAGCAGTGACCTTGAGCTTGGCATAAAGGTTTTCGATGATCAGCATAAAAAACTCATCGAACTCATCAACCTGCTTTACGATGCCATCCGCGACAACAAGGTCAGATCGACCATCGACAGAATACTCAACGAACTTGTATCATACACGGTTTACCACTTCAACACAGAAGAGGAAGCGTTCAAAAAATACGGCTATCCCGATTTCCCAAAGCACAGAGAGATACATGAGAACCTGAAAAAGACCGTCGGAGAGGTCAAAGCAAAACTTGATTCCGGCAAAGAAGTCATCGGGTTCAACATCATCTCTTTCCTTGAGAACTGGGTGAAAAACCACATCATGGTGGAAGACAAGAAATACGCACCCTTCCTTAAAAAGAACGGCATGGAATAACACAAGGAAGCCCGCTCATCTGAGCGGGCTTTTTTTTATGATGTTCAAACAGATCGCTTCGTCACTTGCGTTCCTCGCGAAGACGTATGTTTCCGCAATCGCTGTTTCGATGCGAGCAGTACAAGGCGGAGTCTATTGTACAGCAGTTAAGTTTCCGGCAAGATGCGAGTTATGCAAGGAAACTGTCATAATACGAGCAAAAGCGTACTTACGCTGTACGTGTTGCGAGTGAGTGACTGTTGACGCCGCAGAACGAAGTATATTGACGGAAACCTAGGGGTTGATCATGGGAATGTAGATACTAAACGTCGTCCCCATCCCCACCGTAGACTGCACCTCAATACGTCCCTTATGTTTTTCCGTTATCTCTTTCGCTATGACCAGCCCAAGCCCCGTACCTCTGTTCTTCGTTGTGAAGAACGGTGTAAAAAGCTTTGTAAGGGTCTCTTCCGGTATTCCTGAACCGGTGTCGCTTATGGATATCTTCATCATAGGAACAGCCTGTCCGCTCGCCTTGCACACATATTTTATGGTGGGATCAAGTCCTATGTGCAGAGCAACCTGCCCTGTGCGCTGTGCTTCACAGGCGTTTTTGAGGATGTTGTTCACCGCCATGAAAAGCTTCTTCTTATCTGCATAAAGTGAGCTTAAATTAGGCTCCACCTGAACGGAAAGCTTTATGTCGGGAAACAGTACTGACAGCGAGTTAAGCATCTCCTCCAGAAAGCTTTTCACTTCAAACTCGGCATATTCGAGAACCATTCCCGAAAGCAGTCTGATATTCTGAAGCATATGCTTAATTCTCTGTGTTTCGTTAAGTATTATTCCTGCGCATTTTTTAATATAGTCGTCGGAAGCTTTCGCAAGAATAAGCTGTGATGTGCCGTCAATGACGGTCAGCGGATTTTTCATCTCATGCTGGAAAGAGCTGATATCAAAAAGCTCTTCAAGGCTGGGACGGAACTCGTCAAGTCCGAAAACCAGAATTCTGAGCGGCATTGAAGGGGTTATCACTTTTATACCGAACTCTCTGTGCTGAAGTCTTATGCTGACGTCCCCAGCGGAAACTCTTTCCGCCAGCATCTTTCTGAAATCCTTGATACCCGCCTCGTAAGCAAGGTGCAGAAGTTTTTCCGCGGCAGGGTTCATATCTGCGACCCTGCCGTCCTGCAGCTCGAAAAAGGCGATATTCAGGTCATTGACACTGCAATCGCTCATATATTAATTACTCCGTTATGCTCATCGGGCGGTCATAAGGCTCGAATGTGAATTCGTCGCTGTACCCGTCCGTGATCTGTTTTGTTTCCGCATCCACACGGAAGTAGGACACGTCCTTTGCAACGGGGAACATTTTTTTACCGAACGGCGTGTATATTCTGCCTGTATAACGCAGCCACTGGGGCAAAGCCGCATTTGAACCGGAAGCACCTCTGGGCAGAGCTTTGAAGTCGTCGAAACCTACCCATGAACCTGTAACAAGGTCTGACATGAAACCTACGAACCATGTGTCCTTGCTGTCGTTTGTTGTGCCTGTCTTGCCGCCGACAACGCGGGGAATGGCGAGTGCGCGTCTGCCCGTGCCGTGGTCAACAACGTTTATGAGTGTGTCCGTTATTATCTGTGCAGTACTCTCTTTTATAACCGGAATGGATTCCGAAGGCTCAAATTCTTCAACTTTTTTACCATCCGGATACACAATCTTTGTCACGCAATAGGGTTTGTGTCTGACACCCATGTTGGGGAAAACACTGAATCCATAAACCATTTCCTGCAGGGTGACTGAACCGGAACCGATGCTGACCGCAAGCTCTCTGGGCATCTCACCCTCAAGACCGAACTTGCGCGCAAGGTCGATGATCTTACCTATGCCCACCTGTTCAGCAAGTTTTATGGTAACAAGGTTTCTTGAGTGTGTCAGAGCATCTTTCAGCGTGGTGTTTCCGAAATATTCGCCTGACGAGTTTCTGGGTTTCCAGACCTCTCCCTCTTCGTTAAGCTGTTTTTCTATGGGTGCGTCGAGTACCTGTGACATCATGTCCATGCCGTTTTCAAGCGCCGCCGAATAGACTATGGGTTTCAGAAGTGAACCCGCCTGACGTTTCGCCTGATATGCTCTGTTGAACATGGAGCGTCTGTAGTCGAAACCGCCCACCATGGCGTATATGCCTCCGTCCGCAGGTGATATTGAAAGAATAGCTCCCTCAAGGGGCGGATCCTGTGTCAGAACGTAGCGGTCGTGTTTCTTTTTAACATAGATGATGTCGTTATCGTGAAGGATGTCAGCAAAGCTGTTCAGTCTGCCTCTTTTGCCATCAGCGGGGCTTGCCCACCTGCTGTCCTCAAGACGTATCTGGGATTCCTCGGAAAGCGTGGTTATGTTCGCGGTAGACTGTGTTACTCTCGTAACAAGCGCTCTTTCAAAGCCAAGCTCAGCAAGGTATGTCTTGTCCATATTAAGTTGTTTGGCAATATCGCCGTTTTCCGGCAGAAATTTTGCGATGGGACCGTAATAGCCTGTCTGCTCGGAAAGCTCCAGCAGGTTTTCTTTAACTGCTTCTTCCGCTTTAAGCTGCATATCAAGGTCAAGTGTGGTGTATATCGCCATACCGGAGTTGTCGATATCCTCTATATTCTCCACTGTGGTAAGATATTTTTTAACGTAATCAACAAAATAGCCGGCAAGAAGGTTTTTCGGAGGCACCTTGTCAACGATAACGGGCATCTCCCTTGCGGCTTCCTTATACTGAGCTTCGGTGATGTAGCCCACTTCCGCCATGCGGTAAAGGACGTGGTTGCGGCGTTTGATGGATTTATCAAGTCCGAGGTGCGGAGCGTAGATGCCTGGTGCTTTCGGGATACCGGCTATCATGGCGCACTCTGCGAGAGTAAGGTCTGCAACGTCCTTTCCGAAATAGTTCTGTGCTGCCGCCTGAACACCGTACGAACCCCTTCCGAAATAAACCTGATTCAGGTACATCAGAAGTATCTCTTTTTTGGAAAGCGCCTTGTCGATTTTATAGGCAAGTATCTGCTCTTTAACCTTTCTTTTAAGCTTCTTTTCAGGTGTGAGATAAAGTATCTTAACAAGCTGCTGGGTCAGGGTACTTCCACCCTCAACAACCCTTCCGGCGCGGATGTTTGTAACAAACGCACGCATGATACCCATCATGTCAACGCCGCCGTGTTCATAAAAGCGTGCATCCTCAACGGCAACAACTGCATTCTGGAGGTTTTCAGGTATCTGATCCATAGCAACAGGATATCTGCGCTCTTCGCCCAGTTCTGCGATCTGCTTACCGTTGCGATCGTATATCATTGTGGGCATTTTATATTTATAGTTTTTCAGTTCCTCTGTCGAGGGGAGTTCGCGGCTCATCATAAAGAAATAGATAACAAGGCTGAGCGCGCCGACAAAACATATGGCGAGCAT
This sequence comes from Seleniivibrio sp., assembly GCF_021209385.1. Taxonomy (GTDB): domain Bacteria; phylum Chrysiogenota; class Deferribacteres; order Deferribacterales; family Geovibrionaceae; genus Seleniivibrio. The sequence goes on from NZ_JAJOIL010000024.1 coordinate 60,472, forward strand.
TGCAAGTCCGGCGGCAATGACTATCTGCCCCGCCGTAAGGCTTTTCAGGTCGAACTGTTTAAAATTAAATTTCATATATCCTCTATTTCACTGAAAGCTCAAACAGCATATCGCGTATCTTCGCCGCCTTTTCAAATTCAAGGTTTTTGGCGTGTTCCTGCATCTGCTTTTTGAGTTTATCCATATCTTTTTCTTTATTTCCCGATAATGTTATACCCATATCTGTGTCAATATCAACCGTTACATAATCCTTTTCGTAAATAGATTCAAGAATGTTTGATATCTCATTTTTAACAGACTGGGGTGTGATGCCGTTTTCTTCGTTATATTTCTGCTGTTTCGCGCGCCTGCGTGCGGTTTCATCAATCGCAACCTGCATCGAACGGGTTATTGTATCCGCATAGAATATAGCACGTCCGTTAACGTTACGCGCAGCACGTCCGACAGTCTGGATAAGTGCCTTCGACGAACGGAGAAATCCTTCCTTGTCCGCATCCAGCACAGCGACCAGTGCAACTTCCGGCAGATCGAGACCCTCGCGCAGAAGGTTGATCCCCACCAGAACGTCAAACTCGCCCATTCTGAGCGACCGCAGAATCTTTATACGCTCTATAGTGTCTATGTCCGAGTGCAGGTATTTCACCCGAACGCCCATTCCGTCGTAATATTTGGTAAGTTCCTCCGACATGCGCTTGGTGAGCGTGGTCACAAGAACTCTGCCGCCCTCCGCCGTGACCTTCACAACTTCCGCATAAAGATCGTCCACCTGACTTCTGGACGGGCGGATATCTATGGGCGGGTCGATGAGACCAGTGGGGCGGATGATCTGTTCGGCAAGAAGCCCCTGAGAATCGTTTATCTCATATTCGTCGGGTGTTGCGGACACATACATAACACGATGCACCCGTTCACGGAACTCCTCAAATTTAAGGGGTCTGTTGTCCAAAGCGGCAGGCAGACGGAAACCGAACTCCACAAGCGTCGTTTTGCGGCTTCTGTCGCCGTTGTACATCCCGCGTATCTGCGGAACGGTCATGTGTGATTCGTCTATAATGACCAGCGCATCCTTTGGGAGATAGCTGAGAAGTGTCGGCGGAGCATCGCCCGGCTTGCGGTTCTCGAAAAATCTGGAATAGTTCTCAATGCCGCTGCAATATCCCGTCTCCATTATCATTTCAATGTCATACATGGTTCTCTGGGTAAGCCTCTGGCTCTCCAGAATCTTCTGCTCGTTGTCCAGCTGTGTGGTGCGAACCGCAAGTTCGCTCTTAATCTGCGCTATTGCATCGTCGCGGCTCACCGCTGTGGTGACATAGTGGGTGTTGGGATAGATAGCTATCTTCGGTCTGTTGCGGATGGTCTTGCCCGTCAGCGGATCAAATTCAGAAATTCTATCCACTTCGTCCCCGAAAAACTCTATGCGGTATGCAACGCTGTCCTCATGGGCGGGAAAAACCTCAAGGGTGTCACCCTTCATGCGATATGTGCCGCGGTGAAAGTCGTAATCGTTTCGGTCGTACTGAATCTCCACCAGTTTCGCAAGGATGCTGTCAATCTCCACCGTATCGTTCACTTCAAGCACCACAAGCATACCGGAATACGCTTCAGGAGAACCGAGACCGTAGATGCAGGAGACAGACGCTACAATAACGACGTCGCGGCGTTCCAGAAGGCTTCTGGTGGCGCTGTGGCGCAGTTTGTCGATATCCTCGTTAATGGATGAGTCCTTCTCTATGAAAGTATCCGTCTGCGGTTTATACGCTTCCGGCTGGTAGTAATCGTAATAACTGACGAAATACTCCACGGCGTTTTCAGGAAAGAACTTTTTGAATTCACCGTAAAGCTGTGCAGCGAGGGTCTTGTTATGGGCGATTATGAGCGTAGGAACGTTCAGTGCCTGAATGACGTTCGCCATGGTGTATGTCTTTCCTGAACCTGTAACGCCAAGAAGCACCTGCGCGTCTGCACCGTCATTGTAGTTTTCCACAAGCTGGCGCACTGCCTCCGGCTGGTCGCCAGCCATCCGGTATTCTGAAACTAGTTTAAAACTCATCTGTTTTTTAATATCCTCATGTTGTTGCGGTTTATAAAAAGCCCCGATTTATCCAACTGATCCATCAGAGGTATAAGCAGTTTGCGCGGCAGATCAAAACATTCTTTCATACGGTTCATTTCCACACCGCCGCTCTTTTTAGCCTCTGCCTCGGCTTTTTCCGTAAAGCTGTTTATCAGTTCCATAGTGAGAAAAACGTTCCTGTCCACCCGCTTAACAAAACTTCTGTTGCAGAGATACTGCAAACATTTCTGAACCTTTTCCTCGCTCATTCCTGTTTTTTCGGAAATAAGCACAGGGTTTGAAAGCGCCGCTTCCTGTTTCATAGCGGAAAGCACGGTCATTGCCTCGTCCTGAAAAGGATCCTTAAGATTCAGCTTAAGCATATGTCCGTCAAAAACATAGCCCATTTTCTGACCGCCTTCGATGATACGGTTTATAATATCATGGCTAACCTGTTCAGGCAGTGTACATTCGAGCCGGAGCCTGTTTATGGCGAGCGAACCGTTCTCCCGCAGTCTGCTGAGTGAATCTTTGACAATTCCGTCTATCTTTCCGGCATCCATAAGGAAACCGTAGTAGTTAACAATATTATGCTGAGCCAGCTTATCCGCAAGTTCGCTGCGGAAAAGACCGGAAAACTGTATGGGTTCGTTCATGCAGAACCCGCATGTATATGTGCGCATGATGGCGCTGATTGCCGCATCATAATCGTAACGGCTGAGATGCCCTATTATCTCGCGGCTTGTCTTTCTGTCAGGATAGGTCTGTTCCAGACCAAGCACCCTTCCACCCGCAACGCTTCTTTGGGGGCTGGCGGAGCGGATTACGAACGGGTCGTTGAAAAAAACCACCGCAGGTTTATCCAATTTTATGAAGCATATCGCCTCTTCCGAGGCGGCAAGCACTTTTTCATCAAAAAATATCATTCTGCCTTCAAACACTTCAGACCCAAGAATCACAGGATATGTTCTGTTATGGCGTATAAGCTCCGAATCTGTACAGCCGTCGAAAGCGCGAACAACCGCATAGATGCCGTTAGTATAAGCTATCTGGTTGTTCTCGCTGATGATGTCGCCGCGCTTCACATGTTCCACAGACAGATCCGACAGGTTGAGAGCGGTTCTCTGTCCGGCAACGGATTTCTCCGCAAAACGGTCGTGAACCTGTATTCCCTTCACGCGTGACCGTTCGCCGGTTCTCAGATTATAAACTGAATTATCTACTGCTATCTTTCCGAAAAGAGACGTTCCCGTGACCACGGTTCCGTGTCCTTTTATGTTAAAAACCCTGTCCGCACGCATAACATAGCACCTGTTCTGGGTCTTTGGCGTAACGCGAACAGCACAGTCGGAAACAGCCTGTTTCAGTGCATTTATGGATGCGCTGTCGCTAACGGATGTGCGTAAAACGGCTGTCAGCGTCATCCCGCTCCCGCTGAAAAGCTCTCTGACGGCATCTTCCGTCTGTTGCATCTCATCTTCGGTGCATATGTCCGCCTTTGTAACGGCGGCAACGGCATGCCTGATGCCGATGGTCTTTATAATATTAAAATGCTCAAGGGTCTGCGGCATAATTCCTTCGTGTCCGTCCACACAGAAAAGCACGCAGTCGAACCCAACCGAGCCTGCTATCATTGTTTTAACAAGTTTTTCGTGTCCGGGAACGTCTATGAAGGACACCAGAGCCGTTTCAAGCTCCAGTCCGGCATACCCAAGCTCAATGGTTATGCCCTTTTCCTTCTCCTCCTGAAGCCTGTCGGGGTCTTTTCCCGTTAATGCCTTGACAAGAGAGGATTTACCGTGGTCAATATGTCCGGCGGTTCCCATTATGACGTTTTTTTTCATTTGAGTGCACCCAGCGCATCTAAGATGATACCGAAATCCTTTTCGTCAAGGGTTCTCACATCAAAATATACGCGTTCGCCCACACGGGCTATTATGGGTGTTTCCCACCTGCGCAGATGTCTGTCCAGAGCGGATTCCGACACACCTTTAACGCTCACGGCAACGCCGAAAGATTTCATCTCCGCCAGAGGACAGCTCCCGCCGCCCACTGTGGATTTTGTGGCGATAATCTCGCCGCCTGTGAGTGCCGCAAGCTTTGACGCCCGCAGACCTATACTCTCTATGCTTTCGGATATCATACGCTGTGCGGGAATTTCGTTCGCCCTACCCGTCAGATACAGTCTGAAAACCGACTGCAGAACTGCAAGGGTCATTTTATCCACCCTCAGCATGCGCATGAGAGGATTCTTTTTAATTTTATGTATCAGAGACTTCTTACCGACGATTATTCCTGCCTGACAGCCGCCCGTCATCTTGTCACCGCTGAATGAAACGATATCGAAGCCCGAAGCGATATCTTCGGGGATCGTCTTGTCACGGCATATCTCGTCCGGCAGATGCTTGATGAACTGTCCGCTTCCGGCATCGTAATATGAAACACATCCCGCATCGCAAGCCGATTGCGCAACATCCGAAAGCGTTGCCTCTTCGGAAAAACCTACTATCTCGTAGTTGCTCCTGTGAACCTTCATCATGACGGCGGTTTTAGGAGTGACTGCGTTGTCATAATCCGCTTTGCGTGTCTTGTTCGTGGTGCCGACCTCAACCATCTTGGCACCGCTCTGTTTCATCACATCAGGAACACGGAACGAACCGCCTATCTCAACGAGTTCACCGCGGCTGACAACCGCCTCTTTCCCTTTGGCAAAGGTGTTCAGCACCAGAAAAACTGCGGATGCGTTGTTATTGACGACGACGGCATCCTCCGCGCCTGTCAGCATCCGCAGGTATTCGGAAACGTGGTGATATCTGTCGCCGCGTTTTCCGGTGTGGGTGTCATATTCCAGATTGGAATAGCCGCACACAACCTTTTTAAGCTCGTCCGCCGCGCATTCCGGCAGAGGCGACCGCCCCAGATTGGTGTGTATGGGAACCCCTGTTGCGTTTATCACACGCCGCAGGCTTCCTTTCTCTATGTCTCGATATATGATTGATGTTTCGGTAAGTATCTTTTCAACATCAGGTTCTTTCCCTTTTTCGGCATCCGCCCGCGCAGATGCCACGGCACGAGCAGCCGCCTCTTTCAGAATGATGCGGTTTAAATCTGAAAAACGTTCATCGTTCAGTATTTTATCCATTTTAGGGAGTTTTTTCAGAAGGTTGATGCTGTCCATCTGATTATATTAAGCAAAAATGAAGAAATTATAAATAGGTATTTAAATTAAAACTAAGGGTGGGTATTATATAAAAAAAAGACTGCCGCGTCGCTGCGCTCCTCGCAGAGACAACAGCATGTCTTCGCGAGGAACAAAGTGACGAAGCGATCTCACTCAATGGAAACAATCAATGCAAAACAGGCACAGCTTGACCTTAAAGAACTTTTTGAAAGAGCGGAGCCTTCATTTCAGGAACACAAGACATCGGAATATATAAAATCCCGTCTGAACGGCATGGGACTGACAGAATACAAAACCGTTGGCACAGGTATTTTCGGCACTATTGACGCCGGAAAAGATAAAACAATAGCTCTGCGTTCGGACATGGACGCACTCCCCTTTAACGCAGAGAAAACTGAATATAAGCACCTTTGCGGACACCATGCGAATATGACGACCCTTTTAGGGGTATTGGATTACGCGTCAGCGAACAAAGAAAAGCTCAAATACAACATCCGCTATATATTCCAGCCTGCGGAAGAGGTCATAGGCGGAGCCGTGACAATGATAGAGGCGGGATGTCTTGAAGGCGTCAGCGAAATATTCGCCACCCACACAGGACCCGATGCGGAACTGGGCTCGGTGGCACTCATCACAGGCGACTGCATGGCAGGTTCAAACCACTTTGACATAAAAATCATGGGCAAATCCACCCACGCTGCCCACCCGAACCTCGGCACGGACACAGTTACCGCGGCTTGCGAGTATGTGATGTCCTGTCAGACCATCATCACACGCATGAAAGATCCAGTGGAGACAGGGCTTATCTCTTTCGGCATGATAAACGGCGGCACAGCGGCAAACATTCTGCCGGAAACCGTTGAACTGCACGGAACCTTCCGCCATTTCGATCCGGCTGTAAAGGTGCTGATAGAAAAGACCATGCGCACGCGCCTTAAAGCCATTGAGGATTTTTACGGTGTCACGGGCGAATTCACCGTCAGCGACGGCACACCGCCCGTAAGGTGCGACAAAGGATTAATGGACAAGCTGCGTCAGACATGCATCAACCAAAATATCCCCGTATCCTCTTTCGATGTGAAGAGTATGGGGGGTGAGGATTTCGCTTTCTATCTTGAAAAGATACCCGGTGCGTTCATCTGGCAGGGTGTTTCAACAGGCGGATATCAGCCGCCCCTGCACAACAAGGAATACAGAGTGCCGGACGAGGCTGTATATCCCTGTATAAAACTGCTCACAGCGTACATCACGGACTAGATAATTGATAAGTACAAAGGCGATCAACACACTAAAGCTGAAATGTGTCAAAGGGATAACCGATCAGGCGATATCTAAGATATATGCTTCATGCGGAACCCTTGAAAATGCCTTTGCGCTTGATTACGGTTCGCTAACCGGACTTGGCATAAAAAAGGACGTTGCGGAGAACATCATCACCGCAGAAATAGACGAGCGTCTCCTTGAAAGAGAATTTGAGTCCGCAGACAAAAAAGGCGCGGACATAATCTGTATAGACGATTCCGAATACCCACCCCTTCTGCAGGAAACAGAGGGTGCGCCCGCATTGCTTTTTGTGCGCGGCAGGCGCGAGGCTCTTTTAAAACCTTCAATCGCTGTTGTTGGTTCCAGAAATGCCACCAGACAGGCCTGTGATTTTTCCAAAAAACTTTCGCAGGACTTGGCAGAGGTAGGCTTTAACGTTGTCAGCGGGTTCGCCCACGGAATTGACGTATACGCCCACGCGGGCGCCGTGAACAAAGGATTCACCACCGCTGTCATGGGCTGCGGCATGAACCATTTTTATCCGGAAGCTAATAAAAGATACGAAGGCACAGTGCTTAAAAGCGGATGCATAATCACGGAATTTTTCTCAGATATGCCCGCACTTGCGGCAAACTTTCCCCAAAGAAATCGTATCATAAGCGGCATGTCCCACGGCGTTATCGTTGTTGAGGCATCGGCACGCAGCGGCAGCCTGATAACCGCCCGCTACGCCGCTGAACAGGGACGCGAGGTGTACGCAGTTCCAGCCTTTCCCATGTCAAAAAATTGTGCGACCAACAAACTTATAAAGGACGGAGCGAGGCTTACAGAGAGCTATTACGATATTCTGGATGAACTTCGCTACCGCATCGACGGTCTTAAAGAGGTTGACAAGCCCGAACCTGTTGGGCTACAGTTTGGTAACCCAGATGACGCGAGACTCTATTCGTTACTAGAGAATGGTATGCTGAACCCGGATGAACTCAGCACCCTTTCAGGGATGGATATCGGCAGTGTCACAATAAGCCTTGTGCAGATGGAGCTTGAGGGTTATGTTATCAGGGAAATCGACGGTAAGTACCGGGCTG